>NZ_CP197288.1:0-880000 GCF_052084715.1 Tenacibaculum aquaeponti
ATGAATAAAACTGCTGAATTAGTATGGTTAAATTGCCTGTCTTTTATAAAAGACAATATAAAGCTTCAAGCCTATAAAACATGGTTTGAGCCTATAAAACCAGTTAAATTATCTGGAGAGGCATTAACAATTCAGGTACCAAGTAAATTCTTTTATGAATGGTTGGAAGAGCATTATATTAAATTATTACGAGTAGCGTTAGTTCGTGAACTAGGTGATAATGCGAAATTAATTTATGATGTTCGTATGGAGAATACTTATAGTAGTAATAATCCTCAAATTGTTAAAATTCCTAGTGCAAATAGAAACCCTCTTAAACCACAAAAAGTAACAGTTCCTTTAGAAAATAAAAGAGAATTGAAAAACCCTTTTGTTATACCTGGTTTACAGAAGGTTAAGATAGAGTCTCAATTGAATCCAAATTACAATTTTGATAATTTTGTGGAAGGAGATTCAAATAGATTAGCTAGATCTGCTGGTATGGCTGTAGCTAATAAACCAGGCGGAACATCTTTTAATCCTTTATTGATATATGGAGGAGT
Source organism: Tenacibaculum aquaeponti (assembly GCF_052084715.1). Classification (GTDB taxonomy): domain Bacteria; phylum Bacteroidota; class Bacteroidia; order Flavobacteriales; family Flavobacteriaceae; genus Polaribacter. The sequence continues at coordinate 543 of NZ_CP197288.1, forward strand.
AGGGTTAGGAAAAACACATTTAGCTCATGCCATAGGTGTTGATATTAAAGATAAATATCCAGATAAAACAGTTTTATACATTTCTTCTGAGAAATTTACTCAGCAATTTATAGATTCTGTAAAATCTAACACTAGAAATGATTTTATTCATTTCTATCAAATGATAGATGTTTTAATTATTGATGATGTTCAGTTTTTATCTGGTAAAGCTGGAACTCAAGATGTGTTTTTTCATATTTTTAACCATTTACATCAAAATGGAAAACAGGTGATTCTTACTTCAGATAAAGCACCTGTAGATATGCAAGATATTGAACAGAGATTATTGTCTCGTTTTAAATGGGGACTTTCAGCTGAACTTCAAAGTCCTGATTATGAAACTCGTATTTCTATCTTACAGAAGAAACTATTTAGAGATGGTGTCGAGATGCCTGAAGATATAGTTGAATACATAGCTAAAAATGTAAAAACAAATGTTAGAGAACTTGAAGGGGTAATTATTTCTATGATTGCTCAAGCTTCATTCAATAGAAGAGAGTTTACCTTAGATTTAGCAAGACAAATTGTTGATAAATTTGTTAAGAATACCAAGAAAGAGGTGTCTATAGATTATATTCAAAAAGTAGTTTCAAAATATTTTGATATGGATGTAGCTACTTTACAGTCTAAAACAAGGAAAAGACATGTTGTACAGGCTAGACAATTAGCGATGTATTTTGCTAAACGTATGACAAAATCTTCTTTAGCCAGTATTGGAAGTCAAATAGGACAACGCGATCATGCTACAGTACTTCATGCTTGTAAAACTGTAGATAACTTAACAGAAACTGATAAACAATTTAGAAAGTACGTTGAAGATTTAACAAAGAAATTAACATTCTAATTTAATTTATAATGAAAATACTAATGGTTTGTTTGGGTAATATTTGCCGTTCACCATTAGCAGAGGGGATTTTAAAATCCAAATTAGATGCTGAGCATTTTGTTGATTCTGCTGGAACCTCTGGTCACCATAGTGGAGAATTGCCAGATAGAAGATCTATAGAAATAGCAAGATTAAATGGTTTAGATATTACAGATCAAAGATCAAGAAAGTTTACTGCAAATGATTTTGATAACTTTGATATGATTTATGCTATGGATTCTAGTAATTATCATAATATTATTCAGCTTTCAAGAAATGAAGAAGATGTTAATAAAGTGAGAATGATATTAAATGAATCTTCACCGGAAGAAAATTTAAATGTTCCAGATCCTTACTATGGAGGAGATCAAGGATTTGTTAATGTATATAATATGCTTGATGAAGCATGTGAAGTAATCGCATCTAAAATTCAATAATTATGATTGGTAAGTTATATTTAATTCCTACTACACTTGGAGATACAGAGCCTTTAGAGGTTATGCCTATTTCTGTAAAAAAAGTTATTGAACGTTTAGATTATTTCATTGTTGAAAATGAAAAAACAGCAAGAAGATATATTAAAAAAATAACACCAAATAAACCACAATCATCTTTAAACTTTATGATGATTGATAAATATTCACACGAACTAGAAACCAGAAACTATTTAGATGTTTGTGATGAAGGTATCTCTGTAGGAATACTTTCTGAAGCGGGTGTTCCTGGTGTTGCTGATCCTGGCGCTACTGTAATTAAGCAAGCACATGAAAAAGGAATACAAGTAATTCCGTTAGTTGGACCTTCTTCTATTTTAATGGCAATAATGTCTTCTGGTTTAAATGGACAGAATTTCGCTTTCAATGGATATTTACCAATTGATAAGTCCGATAGAAAAAGAAAAATTAAAGAGTTAGAAAAATTATCAAGAGATAAAGAACAATCACAGTTATTTATTGAAACTCCTTATAGAAATAATAAAATGCTTGATGATTTAAAAGCTACATTACAATCGAATACTCAATTGTGTGTAGCTTGTGATATTTCTTTACCTACAGAATACATTAAAACTTTTCCAATTCAAAAATGGAAAACTGAAAACGTTGATTTACACAAAAGACCTGCTATCTTTATTATTCAAGCGTAATCAAATTAAAAAGTTTTAAAGAATAGAGTTTCTTATACAGTTGCTTTTTTATCTGCCTTGATATGTGATAAATCATATCCAGCAAATTTTTTCATATAACTTTTGATAGATGTTCCGTAAGCATCTTTAAATTGGTAATTTCCATAAGAACGTAAGAATTTCTTTACATTGCCAGGTCCAGCTAAATGAGCAGAAGCTATTATCCCAGACTCAGTGATAAGTATTCCATTTATTCTTTTACCAACAAAACGGGAAATATCCCTTCTTAAAATCCATTTATTCACCCTACAAAGAGCAGTGAAAGCCCTCTCTTGTAGTTCAGGGTTTTTCAGGAATTTTTTTGTGTCGTAAATTTTAAATCTCTTTAAAGTACTTTTACCAAACTGATATTTACCTAAAAAACCATGAGTGTTAACCACATAATATCTACCTTGAGATTCTTTAAAAGCCAAAGCTTCTTTAAATCCAACAAAGTTTTTTTCTAGTTTAAGAATGTCTTTAGTAACTTCGTAGTTTACTGGTGTTGTTACACCTTTTTCGTATTTCTTTTCTATTTTTTTTGTAGTAAAACTTATAAGCGTAATACTAACTAATAATATCCCTAATTTTCTGATAATTAATATACTTTCTATTTGGCGGGCGCAAATATATGACAAAAAAAAGGATTAAAACAAATCTTAGGATTTTGTAGATTTCATGATTTTTAATTATTCGTAAAAATTCGTTTTTATTTTAATGAATATATAAATAAGGGTATAAATTCAGTGTTAAATTCTTTTAAAATGAGTTAATTAAGTTGAAATAAATTTTTGTTAAATTATCGCTTAATTCCTTGATTATTAATCCAAAACTGATATTTTTTGGCGTTTCTATTGTGTTGCGATAATGTTTTTGCAAACTCATGGAAGCCTATGTTATCTACACTAGCACACATAAAAAAGTAGTCGTGTTGTGCTGGATTTAAAACTGCTTCTATAGAAGATATATCGGGCATAGCTATTAAAGTAGGAGGAAGCCCAACGTTTTTATAAGTATTATATGGTGATTTTGTTTCTAAATCTTTAAAAAGGACTCTCTTAACTACAAAATCTTGACCATGTTTTTGTTTTAAAGCATATATGATAGTAGGGTCAGCTTCTAAAGGCCATTTATTTTTGTAACGATTTAAATATAATCCAGCTACTTTTGATCGCTCAGAAATTTTTGCAGTTTCTTTTTGAACAATAGATGCTAAAGTAATTACCTGATCTTTTGTTAAACCTTGTTTTTTTGCTTTTGCTAACCTTGAGGTATTCCAAAACTTATTATAATAGGAAAGCATTTTGTTTCTAAACTTATCCGCGGAAGTATTCCAATAGAATTCATATTGATTAGGAATATACATGGCAAGAGCAGAAGCTTCAGTAAAATTTTGTTTTTTTAAGAAATCACTATCTCTAAAAGAGTTTAAAAGAGTAATGCTGTCTGTTTCTAGTTGTTGCGCAATTCTACCAGCTAATTTTTCTAAAGTATCTTGATTGTTGAATGAAACTTTTACTGGTGTTTGATTTCCTGAGCGAAGTAAGTTAACAAGATCATTTAAACTCATTCGTTCTTTTAAAGAATATTTACCACCTTTAGGTTTCGTGAATTTTTTCTTTTCTGCAACCCAATTAAAATCATCTGTATCATTTATAAAATCACTAAGTAACTCTTTAAGTTCTGTCATTGTAGTTTTAGAAGGAATAAAAATATCTCCACTTTTAGTAACAGCAGGAGCGAAAATTTTTTGGTAATAAGTAAATCCTACAATTCCTAATATTATAAATAAACCAAGAGTTATGTATATGATTTTATTCTTCATGAATTAATTGAAATAAAATTTCGTTTTTATATTTTCCATTAACTAATATCCAATCTTTTTTAATCCCAACGTTTTTAAAACGATGCTTTTTAAATAGTGATAAACTATTATGATTATCTTCTGTAATGTTGGCGTACAATTGATGTAAATGTAAGGTTAAAAAACTATAGTTAATTAAAATTTTTAAAGCCTCAGAAGCGTATCCTAGATTTTGAAAGTCTTTATGAATAATTATTCCAACTCCAGCTCTTCGGTGTTGTGGGTTAAAATCAAATAAGTCGATTAACCCAACTCTTTTATTCGAACCCTTTTCAATAATAACTAAACGAAGTTGTTTAGCTTCATATAAATCTAAATGACAATTTTCAATATATTGTTTTAGTAAAAAACGTGAAAATGGAGTTTGGGTATGACTTACTTCCCAAAAGGACTCATCATTTTCAATAGTAAATAGAAAATCTAAATCTTCAGGTTCAATTGCTCTTAAGACAATATGATCACTTTCTAAAGTCTTCATTAATTTTAATACTTCCTTTAAAAACAAAAGTAGCAGGCCCTATTAAATGAATGTTCTTATAACTATTGTCGGTGTATTCAAAGGTAACTGCTAAATTTCCGCCTTCTACTTGTAAGTCTACAGTGTTATTTTCCGTTTTATTTAATTTATGCATGGCTAAAGCAACAGCAGTTACACCGGTTCCACAAGCTAAAGTTTCGTTTTCAACACCTCTTTCATATGTCCTAACACGGAAAGAATTTGTATTTGTTTGTTCTACAAAATTGATATTACTTCCTTCTTTTCCATAAATAGAATTCCTTAGTTTTCTTCCATTTGAAAAAACATCATAATCTTCAATATTTTCAACTAGCTCTACATGATGAGGAGAACCGGTATTAGCAAAAGCATAATTTTCATGAATCGTTACAGTATCAACATCGATCATTTGTAATTTCACAATCTCATTATTGATTTCAGCAATATGTAAGCCATCTATAGCTATAAATGTAGCTTTATTATTAATAACACCAAGCTTATTGGCAAAAGCGACAATACATCTACCACCATTTCCGCACATTGTACTTTCATTTCCATCAGCATTATAATAAACCATTCTGAAATCGGTATTATCATCATTCTCTAATAAGATTAATCCATCTGCACCAACACCAAAGTTCCTATGACATAGTTGTGAAATAAGCTTGGCGTTATCTTTTGGAAAGGTTTTTGCTCTATTATCGATCATAACAAAGTCGTTTCCTGTTCCTTGGTATTTATAAAAAGTAATTTCCATATGAAATTACAAATATATGTATTTACTTAGGAAAAAAGAGATGTTAAACACTGGTTAAAGTGCGTTAAAATGAAGTTAAACAGATAAGCTTAAAATGTTAAAATTGTATATTTGAGTAACAAAAAATTTTAGAACAATATGAAGAGAATTTTTGGAATAATAGGCGTTGCATTTTTAGGAGGTGCAACTGCTTTAGGAGGTTATAAATTATTTGTTGAACAACCTCAGGTGGTTATTGAAAAATCAGTAGAGCCACAGTTACAAACTGTTAAGGCAAGCTATACGCCAGCAGTTTTAAATACATCTTCTGTACCTACAGATTTTACAGATGCTGCTGAAAAAACGGTGAATACAGTAGTACATGTTAAAAACACAGCAGTAAAAGAAGTGTATAATCCTTTTGAAGAGTTTTTTGGTCGTGGCAATGGAAGAAGTAAACGAGAACAAGTAGGAACAGGAAGTGGTGTGATTATTTCTTCTGATGGATATATCGTAACAAATAATCATGTTATTGATGGAGCCACAGATATTGAAATCACACTTAATAATAGAAAAAAATTAAAAGCCAATTTAATTGGAGCTGATCCTAAAAACGATATCGCTTTATTAAAGATAGAAACTGACATGGAGTTGCCATTTATCACTTTTGGTAATTCTGATAATGCCAAAATTGGAGAGTGGGTTTTAGCAGTTGGAAATCCATATAATTTAAATTCTACAGTAACAGCTGGAATTGTTAGTGCAAAAGGGCGCGATTTAGAAGGAAACACTAATATCGAATCATTTATACAAACAGATGCGGCAGTTAATCCTGGAAATAGTGGAGGGGCTTTAGTGAATACAAGAGGAGAATTAATTGGAATTAATACAGCGATTACTTCTAGAACAGGTTCATTTATTGGATATTCTTTTGCCGTGCCTTCGAATATTACAAAGAAAATTGTAGATGATTTACTTGAGTATGGGAATGTTCAAGAAGCGATTATAGGTATTAATATAGATGCTTCTTATAATCAAATAGAAGGTGTAAAGATTGGTAATATAGACGAAGGGAGTGAAGCTTTAAAAGCAGGTTTAAGAGAGGGAGATGTGATTACTAAGGTAAATAATGTGAAGATAGCTAAGTTTTCGGATTTAAAAGGTCAATTAACAGCTAAAAGACCTGGTGAATTGGTAAATCTTACAGTAGATAGAAATGGAACAGAATTAACTAAGACTGTGAAATTATCAAAAAGAGATTCTTTTATTTCTGAGAGTTTTGGAATTGAATTGAAAGATTTGACAGAAGAAGAAAAAGAGAAAAGAGATATATCATACGGGGTTAAAATTTTGAGAACTAGTCATCCTGCATTTAAGCAGTTTAAGGTAGGGAAGGGATATGTAATAACAAAAATTAATAATAAAGAAATTCATAGCGCTTCTGAAGCGAAAAACATTTTAGATACCTATTCACCAAGAACAAGAAAAAGATTTATATTAGAAATGATAAGCCCGACAGGTCAAGTTGAACGATATGGGTTCTAGTGATTATAAAGATAAAAACTCGATATGAAAAATATCGAGTTTTTTTTATTTAAAAAAGTTACGAAATCGTTTGAAATAACTACTTTTGCAGCAAATTTTTTAAAAATTAGTTCACACAACTATGTCAATAATAACAAATTACGAAGAAGAAGTTGCTAGTCAAGTTCAAATTAGAAGAGCTACAACTGAATTTATCAATATTGTAAATGATTTATGGTACGATAAATCAATTGAATTAGTATTATTTAGAAATCCATTAGTAGATAAAAGAGCTAGTGAAGTATTAAATTTAATTGATTATGCAAAAGAATTTGTAGCAAAACCAATTTCTATTCAGGATGCGTTAGATATTGCTAAAGCAATTCAATCTACAGAATTACCAGCTTCAAAATTAGATATTGGAAAATTAGCTTATGAGTATCATTTGATAGATGATACAAACTTAGAAAAAGTTGATTTTGTAAAAAAACAATTGAAAGATGCTAAAGCTGCAAATGATATTCAACCAAAAGATGTTGTTCTTTATGGTTTTGGTCGTATCGGTCGTTTATTAGCTAGAGAGTTAAGTAGTAAAATGGGTAAAGGTTCTCAATTAAGATTAAGAGCTATTGTTACTCGTGGAAAGATTGATGAAAGTGTTTTAGAGAAAAGAGCTTCATTGTTGAGTATTGATTCTGTTCATGGTGATTTCTTAGGAACTGTAAGTGTAGATGCAGAAAATAATGCGTTAATTATTAATGGGACTTCAGTTCAAATGATTTCAGCTGCTGCACCAGAGGATATTGACTATACAGCTTACGGAATTAACGATGCTTTAATTATTGATAATACTGGAGCATTTAGAGATAAAGAAGCTTTAAGTAGACATTTACAAGCTAAAGGAGCAGAAAAAGTTTTATTAACTGCGCCAGGTAAAGGAATTCCAAATATTGTACACGGGGTAAATCATTTAGAAAATAATCCTGATAACATCGATATTTTCTCTGCTGCATCTTGTACAACTAATGCTATTACTCCTGTTTTAAAAGTTTTAGAAGATAACTACGGAATTAAAAAAGGCCATCTAGAAACAATTCATGCATATACTAATGATCAAAATTTAGTAGATAATATGCATAAAAAATATAGAAGAGGTAGAGCAGCAGCTTTAAATATGGTAATTACAGAAACAGGAGCAGGAAAAGCTGTTTCAAAAGCATTACCAGCTTTAGAAGGAAAATTAACATCTAATGCTATTAGAGTTCCAGTTCCAAATGGATCTTTAGCTATTTTAAATCTACAATTAAATTCAGAAACAACTGTAGATGCTATTAATGCGATCATGAAACAGTATGCTTTAGAAGGAGATTTAGTGGAGCAAATTAAATATTCTTTAAGTAACGAATTAGTTTCTTCTGATATTGTAGGAACAACTGCACCATCAATTTTTGATAGTAAAGCAACAATTGTTGATGGAGATACAATTGTAATTTATGTATGGTACGATAACGAATATGGGTATTCTCATCAAGTTATGCGTTTAGCGAAACATATTGCTAAAGTTCGTAGATTTACATACTATTAGTAGTAAATTTCATCTGATATATGTTAAAAAGTTCGGAGCATTTGCTTCGAACTTTTTTAATTAAAAATAGTAAATTGCATCTCTTTATTATTCTTTTGTTAAAATGAAACTATTTACTTTAGGACTTATTTTTTTTATGATGTCAACTCAAACACAAGCACAAAATTTACCATATTATGAAATTCCAAAAGCTTCTGATTCCTATACAGCAGGTTCTGTTGCAAGTAGAATGATAGATGGTTTAGGTTTTCGTTATTATTGGGCAACTGAAGGTTTAACTGAAAAAGATTTAAAATTTAAACCTAGTGATGAAGCAAGAAACTTATTTGATACTGTAGATCATATTTTAGTATTATCAATAATGACATTAAGTGCTGTTGAAGAAGTAGAAATGAGTTTTCCAGAAGAAGGAACATTAACATTTTCAGAAATGAGAAAATTAACATTAGAAAATTTTAAAAAAGCTAGTGAAATTTTAAAATCTTCAAATGATCTGTCAAAATATATAATGAAAATTCCTAGAAGAAATAATAATGTGGTAGAGTATCCTTTTTGGAATCAGTTAAATGGACCTATAGCAGATGCAATTTGGCATTGCGGACAAATAGTAACTTTCCGTCGTACATCGGGAAATCCTTTACCTAAAGGCCCTAGTTTTTTAACGGGAAAAGTAAGAAGATAAATGACAACAAAAGATAAAATTGAATCGCTTCGAAAAGAACTAAATCAACATAATTATAATTATTATGTTTTAGATAATGCAACAATCTCTGATTATGAGTTTGATATTAAATTAAAAGAGTTAGAAAAACTAGAAGAAGAGAATCCAGAGTTTTTTGATTTAAATTCTCCAACGCAACGGGTAGGAGGAGAAATTACAAAAAATTTTCAGACAATTACTCATAAAAATAGAATGTATTCTTTAGATAACTCATATTCTAAAGAAGATTTATTAGATTGGGAAAAGCGCATTCAAAAGAATTTAGGAACTGAAAATATAGAGTATACATGTGAGTTAAAATACGATGGAGCATCTATCAATTTAACTTATGAAAATGGTGTGTTTGCTAGTGCAGTAACAAGAGGTGATGGTTTTCAAGGAGACGAAGTAACAACAAATATTCGTACTATTAAATCTATTCCATTAACACTGTCAAATGATTTTGTTTCTAATTTTGAAATGAGAGGTGAAATTATTTTGCCTTTGGATGGTTTTAATAAAATGAACGAAGAGCGTATTGCTAATGGTGAAGATCCTTATAGAAATCCAAGAAATACGGCAAGTGGAAGTTTGAAACTTCAAGATAGTAGAGAGGTAGCTAAAAGACCTTTAGATTGCCTTTTATATCAGGTGGTTACTAATGAAAGAAAATATAAAACTCATTATGAAAGTTTAAATGCAGCTCGTGATTGTGGATTTAAAATTCCTGATACTATTACATTGGCAAAATCTATAGATGAAGTTTTAGAGTTTGTAAATCATTGGGATGTTGAACGCCATAATTTACCTTACGAGACTGATGGCGTGGTGATAAAAGTAAATTCTTTAATCCAACAAGAAGAATTAGGATATACATCTAAATCCCCAAGATGGGCAATAGCTTATAAGTTTAAAGCAGAGCAAGTTACTACAGTTCTAAATGAAATTACTTATCAAGTTGGCCGTACTGGAGCAATTACACCAGTAGCAAATTTAGAGCCTGTTCATTTAGCAGGAACAATTGTTAAAAGGGCTTCTTTACATAACGCAGATCAGATAGAAAAGTTAGATGTTCGTATAGGAGATACAGTTTTTGTTGAAAAAGGAGGTGAGATTATTCCTAAAATAATGGGAGTAGATTTGTCAAAAAGAGCCGAAAATTCTTTACCAACAAAATATAAGGAACATTGCCCGGTTTGTCATACTCCATTAGTAAGAACTGAAGGAGATGCAAAACATTATTGTCCAAATGAATTTGGATGTGCACCTCAAATTACAGGAAAAATCCAACATTATATCAGTAGAAAAGCGATGGATATAGATGGTTTAGGATCAGAAACCGTTGATTTGTTACATAAAGAAGGATTAATTAAAAATTATGCAGATCTTTATGAATTAACTGTTGAGCAAATTATTCCTTTAGAAAGAATGGCAGAAAAATCTGCTATGAATATGGTAGAAGGAATAAAAAAATCAAAAGAAATACCTTTTGAAAAAGTGTTATTTGCTTTAGGAATTCGATTTGTAGGAGAAACAGTAGCAAAAAAGTTAGCAAAACATTTTAAATCTATTGATAGTTTGTCTTCAGCTACTTTTGAGGATTTAGTTGCTGTAGATGAAATAGGAGATAGGATTGCGGAAAGTGTTATAGGTTTCTTATCCGATGAAAATAATATCGAAATTATAAATAGATTAAAAATCCATGGTGTTCAATTAGAGGTTTCTCAAGAAGCTCTAGCGAATCAGACTAATAGATTAGAGAGTAAAATTTTTGTGGTTTCTGGAGTTTTTCATCAAATGAGTAGAAATGAACTTAAAAAAGCAATAGAGGATAATGGAGGTAAGGTTAGTAGTTCAATATCTAAAAAAACAAACTATATTGTAGCAGGAGATAATATGGGACCTAGTAAGTTAGCAAAAGCTGAGTCTTTAAGTATTCCTATTATTTCTGAAGAAGATTTTTTAAAAATGATAAATTAAATAACTATTGAGTATAAAAAAAAGTTTTAAAATTCCATTTTTAATTATTTATGCCTTATTAGGTGTATTGTCTTTATATATTCTAGTGTATCATGAATATAAATACAGTCTGAAACTGTTACCTACTTTAATGCTAGCACTTTCATCTTTGCAATTGCTGAAAAAGTTTGATAAACGAATTTTTGCTTTTTTTTTAAGTATTATTTTAGGTGATGTGATTATTGTTAATTTCGCTAAATTCGGTTTAGGTTTATATTTTCATAGTTTAAGTTTTATTATTTTATCTTATTTGAGTTGGAGTTTTTTCAAGAAAAAATTAAGAAAAGAAATTATTAAGTATTTTGTGATATTTTTAATCTTATTTCTAATTGTTTTCTTTTTTTCAATAGATAATAAAGGAACTGCTTATAATTCTATATTTATATATGGTGTTTCTCTTTCTTTAGTTACATCATTATTATTTACAAATTATTTAAAAATGATGATACAGGCTAATTACATATTGTTTTTAGCCATTGCAGCAAGAATTGTGTCCGATTCAATATTAACAATTGTTATGTTTAATAATTATAATATGTATTACACATTTGTAGCATACATTATTTATTTTACATCAAACTATTTGTTTTTTAGAGGGTTTACCTTAAAATATGTTTAAAGAAATATTATGAATAAAAAAGTTATTTTTTCTGTGTTATTTTTGTTGGTTTCTTGTGTTGAGGTTTTAGCAACAATATATAATTACAGGGTGTTAGAACTTATTTTTAAACCACTAATTGCTGTTACGTTAGTTCTTTTGTATTTAGTTAATGTTTCAAAGCCAAGTTTTTGGTTTGTTTCAGCTCTTTTTTTCTCATTTTGGGGAGATGTGTTATTGTTGTTTCCAGAAGATTTTTTTGTTTTAGGATTGGTGTCCTTTTTGATAACACATGTAATTTACATTAAAATTGTTTCAGGGTATTTCAATAAAATTGAAATCAGTACAAAAATTCTTTCATTTCTAGCGTTTTTAATGTATTTCTCCGTAATTGTTTTTTTAATTAAAGATAACCTTAAAGAGTTACTTCTCCCTGTAATTGTATATGGATTAGTAATATCCATGTTTGGGACAACAGCATTGTTAAATTATATTCATAATAAAACAACAGAAAATTTATGGTTATTAATTGGAGCTCTAATTTTTATTTTATCAGATAGTGTTATAGCACTAAACAAGTTTTACAGTGAGCAACCTATATTCTCAAGTGTGATCATGATAACTTATATTGTGGCTCAATTTTATATTTGTAAGGGAATGATTGCAAAAAGCAACTTAAAGATTTAAAAAAGGAATTTCTTTTTTATGAAGTAATAATAATATTCCTCCACTTATAAGGGTAATAATAGCCATTATAAACAATGCTCCGCCATCATTATTATGAATAATGCCTATTTTAGTGATATGAGAAAAAATAGCTCCAGACATTATTCCAATAGTTATTAATGCGCCTAACCAAGTTCTTTTCGGAAGAAAAAGTAAAATTGTAGCAATTAATTCGATAATTCCAGTTCCGATTCGCATTAAAGCTTCATTTTCACCAGCTACTTTAGTAAATAAATCAACACTAGCTTCATTTGCAGTAAATTTGAAAAATAAAGTTTGTAGCATAATTATTCCAGAAATAATTTTAAGCATTAATGGTAAATGTTTTTTCATGGTAAATGAATTTTGTTTTTTATATAGACGGTTAAAGTTTATTATCTTTTCAAAAAAAGTTTTTTTTATTGAAGTTATACTTAACTTGTATTTTTAAGAATGTAAAAAAAATTAAACATCAAATAAAAATTTGTGTATTCTTGTCAAAACCCCTGTTTTAATTAAATAAAGCATTAATTTTACCTAAAAATTTGAACACTTAACATGCAACAGTTTATAGGTACAGGAGTAGCGTTAGTAACTCCTTTTAATGAAGATAAAAGTATTGATTTTGATGGTTTAGAAAGATTGATAAATTATCAAATAGACAATGGTGTAAACTATTTAGTTGTTTTAGGAACCACAGGAGAACCAGCTACTTTAACACAGGAAGAAAAAGAAGCAGTTAAATCTAAGATTATTGATGTAAATAATGGAAGGTTACCATTAGTTATTGGCATAGGAGGAAATAATACAGCAGCAGTAGTTGAAGAAATTAAAAATACTGATTTAACTCATTTTGATGGGATTTTATCAGTTTCTCCTTATTACAATAAACCAACTCAAGAAGGTATATACTTACATTTTAAAGCAGTTGCAGAAGCTACAGAAAAACCTATCATATTATACAACGTTCCTGGTAGAACTTCTTCTAATATGTCACCAGAAGTTGTAGTGCGTTTAGCAAATGATTTCAATAATATAATTGCTGTAAAAGAAGCAAAAGGAGATATGGTTCAAGCTATGCAAATTATACAACATGCTCCCGAAGACTTTTTAGTGATTTCTGGAGATGATATGATTGCTTTACCTATGACTTTAGCTGGAGGAGCAGGTGTTATTAGTGTAATAGGTGAAGGATTACCAAAAGAGTTTTCTTCTATGATTCAATTAGGATTAGAAGGAAAAACTAAAGAAGCATATGACTTACATTACAAAGTAATGGATAGTATAGATTTAATATTTGCTGAAGGAAATCCTGCAGGAATTAAATCTCTATTACAGAAAAAAGGAATTTGTTTAGATGAAGTTCGCTTACCTTTAGTTAAAGCTTCGGAAGAATTACAAACTCAAATTTCAGATTTTATAGATAGTTTATAAAACTCTAATAAAATAAACCACAAAACCATACGCTTATACCTTAAGCATATGGTTTTGTGGTTTATTTTATTTTCTACCTGTCAATATTTGCTAAGTTTAATAATGATTAAACTATACAAATATGAAACTTATCAAAATATTTTTTTGTTTTCTGTTAAGCTTATTTTTAAGTAGTTGTGGAGCGGGAAAATTACCACAAGCAGAAACTTTAGGAGAAGAGAATTCTTCATATTCATATGTGCCAATAGATCCTTTTCCTGTATCAACAGTAATGGGTAATAGTTGTGAACCTTGCCAACCTGGTCAAGATATTCCTTATAAATCATTATTAAACTCATTTCCTGATCAAACAGTTCGATTATCAATTGCAAAATTGAATGTAGATGGCTCCATTACTTATGGAAGTGTAGTAAAAGCTACAGCTAAAAATGAAACTTATGAAGTTACATTAGATTATGTAAATGTTGATGTAACTCAAATTCCTTTTTTTTATAGAGAGAAAGAATATTACAAGACAAATTCAAAAGGGAAAAATGAAAAAAAGATAGATTATGAGTTAAAACCAAGTGTAAGATATGATTATTTAAAAGGAAATTCTTTAGAAAATAATACAGTTCATAATTATGAAACAAAGAAGAAGCAAGTTGTAGCTTCTTTACCTGACGATAAAAAAGATTGGCAAGAAAAAGTAGTTCCTGTTTATATAGGAGTAGGATTAAGAGTTGTAGCTAGAGTTACAGTTTTAGATGCAGATGTTAATTTATCTGGATTAGGAGTAATTGGAAGTGAAGCAAAAGCAGGAAAGCTAAAAGGGAGTTTAAGTGTACAAACATTAGGTATAACTGGTAAAAGTGTTTCTTCAGCATTGCCGTTGCCAAGCGAAATTAATGAAACAACAATTCAAAATGCAATTCTTTCCATAGGAACTATAAAAGCTCAATTATATACATCTGATCCAAAGGATGATGAAAGCGGAGAAAATAAAGGTGATATTGTAATTTCACCAAGAGTTGTAGGTGTTTATAAACCATTTAAAGGAGGAGCAGAGGTTATTAATCCAATAATATCAGAATTAGCAAGAGAACCTGTACGTTGGTATAGACCTTGTAAAAGCAAGGCGAAATATCCAAGTTCTTGTAGAGAATAAAAACATAATAAATAATAACAAAATAAATTTAACATACGTTTAGTAGCTTTTTCAATTACTTTATCCGTTATTGCTTGAGAATTTCAATAAAAATTCAATTTTAATAATACATAATTAATTAGTAATTTTGCAAAATGCAAAAAATGAAGAGAATAGTTTACGCAGTATTTACATTTTTAATGTTAACTTCATGTGGAGAATATCATAGAGCTTTAAATCGTGGTACTACAGAAGAGCAATATAAGATGGCGATTAAGATGTATGAAGCCGAAAAATATAATAAGGCTTTACGTTTATTTGAAAAAATAACTCCTTCATATAGAGGTAAACCTCAAATGGAGCGTATACAATATATGGTAGCTAATTCTAATTTTAATGAAAAGAATTATGGAATGGCAGGGTATTATTTTGGACGTTTTTCAGATAATTACCCTAAAAGTTCTAAGAGAGAAGAAGCAGATTTTCTTTCGGCTTTAAGTTATTATAAAGCAGCACCAACATATACTAAAGATCCAACGAATATAAATAAAGCTATAGATGCTTTTCAGTCTTTTATTGATAAATATTCAGATTCTCCTAGATTAACTGAGGCAAACAAATATTATCAAGAGTTACGTTACATGTTAGAAAGTAAAGCTTTTGAAATAGCTAAAAACTATTATAATACTGCAGAGACCGATCCGAGAAATTACAAAGCTGCAATTGTTGCTTTTGATAATTTATTATCAGATTTTTTAGGAACATCGTATAAAGAGGAGGCATTATTTTACAGATTAAAAGCAGCACATGATTTAGCAGTAAAAAGTAGGTTAAGAAAAAAATCTGAACGTACTAAAGTTGCTATTAAAGCGTACGAAAAATTAAAACGTAATTTTCCTAAGACAAAATATGAGAAGGAATCTGAAGAAATGTACGCTACTTTAAAAGAGATAGAACAAGACATACAAAAACAATTAGTTAAAAGTTAAATATGAATTACAAAGAAACTAAAGCCCCAGTTAGTACAGTGACTTATGATAGAGAAGCTATTGAAGCATCTACTGATAACATTTATGAGGCTATTTCTATCATAGCTAAAAGAGCAACTCAAATTAATTCTGATTTAAAGAAAGAGTTAGTTGATAAGTTAGATGAGTTTGCAACTTATAACGATAGCTTAGAAGAAGTTTTCGAAAACAAAGAGCAAATCGAAGTTTCTAAATTTTACGAAAGATTACCAAAACCAACGGCTATTGCTGTTGAGGAGTGGTTAAACGACAAAATTTATCACCGTTCTACTATTGATAAAAAGAAATAATTAATGTCTATACTTAACGGCAAAAAGGTATTACTTGGTATTACCGCTGGTATAGCAGCATACAAAACGGCTAGTTTAGTTCGTTTATTTATAAAATCAGGCGCAGAAGTCAAAGTAATTATGACTCCTGCGTCTAAAGATTTTATAACACCTTTAACTTTATCTACCTTATCTAAAAATCCTGTTCATTCTACCTTTTATGACAAAGAAGATGAGAATGAATTATGGAATAATCATGTCGATTTAGGGTTATGGGCAGATATTATGGTTATAGCGCCTGCTACAGCCAATACATTATCTAAAATGACAAATGGAAGTTGTGATAATTTATTGTTAGCAACATATTTGTCAGCAAAATGTCCAGTGTATTTTGCACCTGCAATGGATTTAGATATGTATAAACATCCTTCAACAAAATCTAGTTTAGAGAATTTACAGAGTTTTGGAAATATAATGATTCCAGCAACTTCAGGGGAATTAGCTAGTGGTTTAGTTGGAGAAGGAAGAATGGCAGAGCCAGAAGATATAGTTAGTTTTATAGAGAATGATATATTAGCAAAGTTGCCTTTAAAAGGGAAAAAGCTATTGTTAACAGCCGGACCAACCTATGAAGCAATAGATCCTGTACGTTTTATAGGAAATCATTCTTCTGGTAAAATGGGATTTGCTATTGCTAATGCTGCTGCAAATTTAGGAGCAGAAGTATTTCTAGTTTCTGGACCATCTCATCAAACAATAAAACATTCTCTAGTACATAGAATAAATGTAACATCAGCTCAAGACATGTATGATGCCTGTCATACATACTTCAATGATGTTGATATAGCTATTCTTTCTGCAGCAGTTGCAGATTATCGACCAAAAAATGTAGCTTCTCAAAAAATAAAAAAGAAAGATGCTTCGTTAGTAATTGAGTTA
This sequence comes from Tenacibaculum aquaeponti, assembly GCF_052084715.1. Classification (GTDB taxonomy): domain Bacteria; phylum Bacteroidota; class Bacteroidia; order Flavobacteriales; family Flavobacteriaceae; genus Polaribacter. The sequence goes on from NZ_CP197288.1 coordinate 17,632, forward strand.
GAACCTACAAAAGATATATTAAAATCTTTAGGTGAAATAAAGAAAGATCAACTATTAGTTGGTTTTGCTTTAGAAACTAATGATGAAGTGTCAAATGCACAGAAGAAGATACAAAAGAAGAATTTAGATTTAATTATTTTAAATTCTTTAAGGGATAAAGGAGCTGGATTTGCAGGAGATACAAATAAAATCACTATTATTGATACAGATTTTAACGAGAAAACATTTCCTTTAAAATCTAAAAAAGAAGTAGCCAAAGATATCATAAATGAAATCGTTGAAAAGCTAAGTAATTAAAGTTTTTTGTTATTTCAAACGATATTAATTTAATATTTACCTAGTATTATGATTGCCAAAAAAAGACTTGTTTTTTTATTAGTAGCATTATTGTCTTCATTAACAATAATAGCTCAAGAAGAACTAAATGCTGTAGTTGTTGTTAATGCAGATAGAGTTCAAAGTACAAACAAACAAGTATTTAGTACCTTAGAGCAATCACTAACGGAATTTATTAATCAAACAAAATGGACGAATAAGAAGTTTTCTTCTCAAGAAAGAATCAATTGCGCATTTACGATTATAATTAATGAGCAAAATTCAAATAATTTTACCGCTACATTACAAGTTCAATCTTCAAGGCCTGTTTATAATTCTTCTTACGAAACTCCTTTGTTAAATATTAATGATACGAATTTAAACTTTCAATATAATGAGTTTGAACAATTGTTATTCAACCCGAATTCTTTTGATTCTAATTTAGTTTCTACAATTGTATTTTATGTTTATGTTATATTGGGTGTAGATGCTGATACGTTTGCTTTAAGAGGAGGAGAAAATTATTTTAAACAAGCTGAAAATGTAATGCTTCAGGCTCAACAAGGAGGTGAATCTGGTTGGGAAAATAAAATAGGAGAACAAAACCGTTTTGCTTTAATAGATAGTTTGTTGTCATCTAAGTTCGGAACTTTACGTTCTATTTATTATGAATATCACAGAAAAGGTTTCGATTTATTTGCAGATAAAGAGAGAGAAGCAAAACAAAATATTGCAAATAGTATTCTTCAATTAGATAAATTATTCAATATTACTGTTGGTAATTACATGATCAGAGTTTTTCTTGATGCTAAATCGAATGAGATAAGAGAAACTTTTTCTCAAGGAAAAACGATAGGTATGGAGAATAAAATTAAAGAAACTTTACAACGAATATCACCAACTTTAAGCAGTCAGTGGAAAGAAATTAAATCTTAGAATTCTTTTAAGATTATACTAAGAAATTTCCGACTCCTCTTTTACTTAAATTCCGTATTTTTATAGGCTCTAAATGTTGGAATTTGTTAGCAAAATTATTCATACAAAATTATGCGTTAATAGATAAGTTATCTATTGATTTTACTGAAGGTCTTTCTATTATAACAGGAGAAACTGGTTCTGGTAAATCTATTCTCTTAGGAGCTTTAGGTTTAGTTTTAGGAAACAGGGCAGACTTATCTTCATTAAAAAAAGGCGATACTAAGTGTATTATTGAAGCTGAATTTAATTTAGCAGCATATAAATTAGAACGCTTTTTCTCAAAAAATGATTTAGATTATGAAGAAAATACAATCATTAGAAGAGAAATTCTTCCTTCGGGGAAATCAAGAGCATTTGTAAATGACACTCCAGTTAATCTTAGTAATTTAAGTCAATTAAAATCTAAGTTAATAGATATTCATTCTCAACATCAAACCTTACAATTGTCTGATGTAGATTTTCAGTTTTCTATTTTAGATGCCTTAGCAAAGAATGATAAAAAAATAGCTTCATACAAACGAGGTTTAAAACAATATAATATATTAATTTCTGAACTTAAAAAACTTAAAGAAAACCAAGAACAAGAACAGCAACAATACGAATATAATTTACATTTATATAAAGAATTAGAAGAAGCTGATTTTAAACTTGATGAACAAGAAGAGTTAGAAAAGAAACTAGATGTTTTAAATAATATAGAGGATATTAAGTTAAATCTATCTGAAGCAATTCAAATCACTACAGGTGAGGAATTTGGAGTTCAAAATTTATTAAGTTCTTTAGAGAATAATTTACAAAAAATAAGTGGTTTTTCTAAAGAGTATGAAGAACTTTATCAAAGAATTGTTAGTGTGAAAATTGAAGTAGATGATGTTGTTATTGAACTAGAAAATTCTAATGAAACAGTCGAATTTAATCCTGATGAATTAGAAACTATAAACGATAGGCTTCAATTACTGTATAGTTTACAAAAGAAACATCAAGTAGCAACTATTGATGAGTTATTGGCCATTTTTGAAAGTTTAGCAGTTAAAGTAAGTTCAGTTGAAAATGCTTCAGAAATTATAACCAGTAAACAAAAAGAGATTGAAGAAGTAGCTATTAAGTTAGATAGTGTTGCTGAGTTAATAACTGAAGCTAGAGAAAAATCGATTCCTAAATTAAAAAAAGAACTAGAATTTTTACTTTCTGAATTAGGGATGCCAAATGCAACTTTTTCTATAGCTGTACAACCTACAGAAAAATACTTGTCTAATGGTAAGGATGAATTACAGTTTTTATTTTCTGCAAATAAAGGAGGTAATTATGGAGAGCTTAAAAAGGTTGCTTCAGGAGGAGAACTATCTCGAATAATGTTGTCTGTAAAAAAGATTTTATCTCAAAACACGAAATTACCAACTATTATTTTTGATGAAATTGATACAGGAGTATCTGGTGAAGTTTCAAATAAAATAGCAGATATTATGCAAAAAATGGGGAATTTTATGCAAGTAATTGCTATTACCCATTTACCTCAAATTGCCTCTAAAGGAGTGTCACATTTTAAAGTATATAAAGAAGAAGTAGATGGAGTAACATCTTCTAATTTAAAGCAATTAACCAAAGAAGAACGAATTGTAGAAATAGCAGAAATGTTAAGCGGTAAAGATATCTCTGATAGCGCTTTAATTCATGCTAAAGAATTATTAAATTAAGAAGTTATGAGTGATAATAGAGCAGAAAATTTATTCTTTGAAGCAGATCAATTAATTGATGAGAATAGAATTATAGAAGCAAAAGAAATGCTTATTGATCTTTTGGCAGAATTTCCAGATTATGGTAGGGCACACAATCATTTGGGTTGGTTGTATAATTTAAAATTTAATAATTATCCTAAGGCTAAAAAACACTTAGAGTTAGCTATTAAATTTGCACCAGATTATCATGCAGCATATAGTAATTATTCATATCTATTAATCGATATGAATCTTAATGATGAAATGATTACATTTGGCAACAAAGTAAGACAATTATCAACACCAGATAAGTCTACAATTTTTAACAAAATGGCACAAGCTTATGAGTTAAAAGGAGAGATCATGAATGCCCATAAGTACTATAAGTTAGCAATTAAAGAAACACTAAATAATAAAACATTAGACTCTATTTATGCTTCAATTAACAGAGTAAGAAAAAAAATGAGTCTAATACAAAGATTGAAATTAATTAACCAATAAGATAATAAACACTAAATTATGTATAACTTATTAAAAGGTAAGAAAGGAATTATTTTTGGGGCGTTAGACCAAAACTCTATAGCATGGAAAGTAGCTGAGAGAGCTCACGAAGAAGGAGCAGAATTTGTTTTAACTAATGCACCTATTGCATTGCGTATGGGACAATTAAAAGAATTAGCAGAAAAAACTGGTTCTGAAATTATTCCTGCAGATGCAACTTCTATGGAAGATTTAACGAATTTAGTTGAAAAGTCTATGGAAATTTTAGGAGGAAAATTAGATTTTGTTTTACACTCTATAGGAATGTCTGTTAACGTTCGTAAAGGTCGTGCTTATACAGATCCTAAATACGATTTTACAACTAAAGGTTGGGACGTTTCTGCGGTTTCTTTTCATAAAACAATGAACGTTTTATACAATAAAGAAGCAATGAATGAATGGGGAAGTATTGTAGCTTTAACTTACATGGCTGCACAAAGAGTTTTTCCTGATTATAATGATATGGCAGATAATAAAGCTTTCTTAGAGTCAATTGCTAGAAGCTTTGGATATTTCTTCGGAAGAGATCAAAATGTTCGTGTAAATACGATTTCTCAATCTCCAACACCAACTACAGCTGGACAAGGAGTTAAAGGGTTTGATGGATTTATCAGTTATGCTGAAAAAATGTCTCCATTAGGAAATGCTACTGCTTTAGAATGTGCTGATTATACGATCTCATTATTCTCTGATTTAACAAAAAAAGTAACTATGCAAAACTTATTTCATGATGGAGGATTCTCTAATGTAGGTGTTAGTGATGCTGTTATGGAGCGTTTTACTGAAGAATAAAGAAAATAATCTATATACAAAAAATGCAAATCGTTAGATTTGCATTTTTTGTAATAATTACCAACAAAATGCGCATAGAATTTATAGAGAACCAATTACAGGATTTAAGAAAAGAATTACAAACTCACCCTCTATATGCTACATTAAAAAACATAAAAGATATTAAAGTTTTTATGGAAGAGCATGTATTTGCTGTTTGGGATTTTATGTCGTTACTAAAAGCATTACAATACCATTTAACAAATACAAATGTTCCTTGGTTACCTGTAGAAAATTCGGTTACGGCAAGATTTATAAATGAAATTGTGCATGGAGAAGAAACAGATATTAATGAGTTAGGTGAACCTAAGAGTCATTTTGAAATGTATTTAGATGCTATGAATGAAGTAAAAGCAAATACTTCTGAAATAGACATATTTATTGAGAAAATAACAGATGTCAATTCTATAACAAATGCATTAAAGTGTGTTAAAATAAATGAAACAACCCGAAATTTTGTTGCTTTTACTTTTAATGTAATAAAAATTAATCAACCACATATTATTGCTGCATGTTTTACGTTTGGTAGAGAGGATATTATTCCAGATATGTTTTTAGAAATTATAAATAAAGCAGAGTTAAATGAGAATAAAAAGTTTACAAAGCTTAAATATTATCTTGAAAGACATATTGAATTAGACGGAGATGAACATGGACCATTATCGTTACAAATGATTAGTGAGTTATGTGGGAATGATGAGCAAAAATGGAATGATGTTTTAGAATATGCCAGAAAATCAATGCAAATGCGTATTAATTTATGGAATGGGATTGAAGAAAAAATTAAGAAATCGGTTTTAGCATGAGTGAAATAAAGATATCACTTGTAATACCTGTTTACAATCGTCCTGATGAAATAGAAGAACTTTTAGAAAGCTTAATTCAACAAGATTTCAAAAAGAAGTATGAAGTAGTAATTGTAGAAGATGGTTCAACAGAATCTTCTGAAACCATTGTTAATAAATATACTTCTTTATTAAATATCAGTTATTTTTTTAAACCAAATAGTGGTCCAGGTGATTCAAGAAACTATGGTATGAAAAGAGCTTGGGGAAATTATTTCATTATATTAGATTCTGATGTAATATTGCCAAGTCATTATTTATCTACTATTGATAAATTTCTATCAGAAAATTATTTAGATTGCTTTGGTGGAGCAGATGCTGCACATGAAAGTTTTACAGATCTTCAAAAAGCAATAAATTATGTAATGACATCTTTCTTTACTACAGGAGGAATACGAGGTGGTAAAGTTAAAGTTCAAAAGTTTGAACCAAGAAGTTTTAATATGGGGATTTCTAAAGAAGCTTTTGAAGTAACAAAAGGCTTCTCTAAAATTCATCCGGGAGAAGATCCTGATTTATCTCAAAGAATAGTAAATAAAGGATTTACTACAGGTTTTTTACCAGATGCATATGTATATCATAAAAGAAGAATTTCTTGGAAGAAATTTCATACACAAGTCAAAAAATTTGGCTTAGTACGACCAATTTTAACCAAGTGGCATCCAGTTACAGCTAAAATAACATTTTGGTTTCCAACCTTATTTGTTCTTTTTACAGTTTTATCTTTAATAGGAGGAATATTTGTAAACTCTATTGCTTTAATTCCTTTAGTAAGTTATTTATTACTTTTATTTGTACACTCTACAATTCTAAACAAAAGTATTAAAGTTGGATTTTTATCTATTTATGCAGTATTTATTCAATTTTTTGGTTACGGATTGGCTTTTTTGAAATCTACTTTTTACATTCGCTTATTAAACAGAAATCCGGAAACACAATTTCCAAAATTATTTTTTAAGTAGGTGAAAAGAATATTAGTTACAGGAGGAGCAGGTTTTATTGGCTCACATTTATGCGAGCGATTATTGAATGAAGGTAATGAAGTAATTAGTTTAGATAATTATTTTACTGGTAGTAAAAAAAATATAATTCATCTTTTAAATAATCCTTATTTCGAAGTAGTTCGTCACGATATTACTGAACCTTATTATGCAGAAGTAGATGAAGTGTATAATTTAGCATGTCCAGCTTCACCAATTCATTATCAACATGATCCTATTAAAACGATTAAAACATCTGTTGTTGGTGCAACAAATATGTTAGGATTAGCAAAGAGAATTGATGCAAAAATTTTACAAGCTTCAACGAGTGAAGTTTATGGAGATCCTAAAATTCATCCACAACCAGAGTCGTATTGGGGAAATGTAAATCCTATTGGTTTAAGATCTTGTTACGATGAAGGAAAAAGATGCGCAGAATCTTTATTTGTGAATTACCATAAGCAAAATAATGTTCGAATTAAAATTATTCGAATTTTTAATACTTATGGAACTAGAATGAATACGAATGATGGTAGGGTAATTTCTAATTTTATTGTACAAGCTTTAAAAGGAAAAGATATTACTATTTATGGAGATGGAAGTCAGACTAGAAGTTTCCAGTATGTAGATGATTTAGTAGAGGGAATGATTCGTATGATGAATACTGATGATTCTGTAACTGGTCCAATAAACATCGGTAATCCAGGAGAGTTTTCTATTTTGGATTTAGCTAAAAAAATCATAGATATTACAAATTCAACATCTCAATTAATTTTTAAGCCATTGCCTGAAGACGACCCAATGCAGCGTAAGCCTGATATTTCTTTAGCCAAGAAAACATTGAATAATTGGGAACCAAAAGTTCCATTAGATGAAGGATTACTTAAGGTTATAGATTATTTTAAAGGTGTGATTTAAATTAAAACTATTATTTTAAGTTTGTTTAAAAAGTATCTAATAATAGTAATTTTCCTTTTATTTTCCTTTTATTTTCCTGTAATTCAAGAATTGACGATAAAGTTAAAGTGGGATTAATAAATGTAATCAATAATGATTCTCTATATGAGTTATTAACTAACGATTTTCATTTTAAATATTATAAAGATGGAGTAGGGAAAGATAGAACAAAATCAATTAAAAATGATACTATAATTCTCTTAAAAAACAATCTTATTACACCTGAAATCATAAATAAAATAAATAAAAGTAGAATTTTACTTTTAGACAGCATGCAAATATGTGAGCTATCATTTAAGTATGATAGAGAGAAAAAGATAATGAGACCTTTTTTAGAAATGCTTTATGATGAAAAATTAAATAAAGTAGTATTTGAAATTAAGCATTTAGTACCACAATATCTTAATAATAATTATAAATGTATTGAGTTAGGTGAAAACGATTTGTAAGGGCTTAATTAAAAATTCTATTCATTAAATCTTTAATGATTTGATCATTCGAAATGGTTTGATCAGTATTTCCAAAACAATTGGCATTTTTATTTTTAGATTTTATTTTTTTAGAAGCAGAAGTATGAATTTCTTCTAAACCTATTTTTTTAAACAATTCAACATTATTAGGGGTAATTCCGCTACCAGCTAAAATGGTAATTTTATCCCCATATTTTTCATGTAAATCTTTAATTAGAGCTAAACCTTCCTCTGCAGTATTTTTTTGTCCAGATGTTAAGACACGATCTACACCTAAATCAATAAGTTGTTCTATTGCTTCATAAGGATCAGGAGTGATATCAAAAGCTCTATGAAAAGTAAAAGGAAGTGGTTTACTTAATTCTATTAACGCTTTTGTACGCTCCATATTTATAGTATTATCACTATGTAATACACCAGAGACAATTCCAGAAAAACCTAATTCTTTGCACAATAAAATATTTTCCTTCATTATTTTATATTCCACAGGGGAGAAATTAAAATCTCCACTTCTAGGTCGTATTAAAACGAAAGATGGAATATTTATATTGTTAGCTATAAGTTTTAATAAGCCATAAGATGGAGTAATACCTCCTAATTGTAATTCAGAACACAATTCAATTCTATGAGCACCAGCTTCTTGAGCATGAATAGCAGATTGATATGAATTAGCACAAATTTCTAGTTTCATTAGTTGATAATTATTTCGTCAATAAAAGTCCAAGCATTATATCCAGCCCCTTGTTTACCTTCAGGAATAATTCCATAATTTGGGATGTCAATAAAAACTTTTGAAGCTTTTACATTTTTAAATTTCACATGTACATTACACAATAAAGAATCTCGATTTTTTATGGGGGTAAAATCTTGTTGTTGTTTTATATTCTCAGTACTAACGAAATCAAATTTTATTTTTTTAGGAGCATAAATCCATTGTCCGTTTCCATTATGAAAACGAATTTTTATTGAGTTAATAGGAGTTAGAGTATCAAAATCTATTGAAATATTAACATCTTTTCCAAAAAAACCTAACCATTCTTTGTCACCATATCTTTTACTACTGCCAGAAATACCATTAATTAAAGCTTTAGCTCCTCCAGCATTATAAGACGGATGCGGATCTGTACTTAATGTTATTTTTTTTCCAATAGCTTTGTGTAAATTAATTTTAGTAGAAAAAAGTGAACTTATTTTTTTACCATGATTATCAAAAACTAATGCTTTGAGGTTAGTAGTTTTATTAATTATGATTGGATTTACATATACTGTCGATAAATTAGAAGTAGGTTCAGTTCCATCTATAGTATAAATAATTTTTTCATTATTAGAAGTAGAAAGTTGATACATAAGTTTTCCTTTTTTTTCTAATAAATCACCTTTAATTATATGTAAATTATTTGCGTAATTAATATCTTTTGCGTTAAATCTTTGTTGAAAATGTGTTAATCTCGCTATAAAATTAGCATATTTTTTTTGATTTTCACTAGACCAAAGTACTTCTGATAAAGCAATTGCTCTAGGAAAAACCATATACTCCACTTTTTCAGGGGTTTTCATATATTCTGTCCATACATTTCCTTGAGCTCCTAAAACGTATTTTTCCTCTTCTTTAGTCAAATCTTCAGGAATAGGATTAAAATGATATACTTTTTCTAATGGTAAATATCCTCCGATAGCCAAAGGTTCATTTTCATCTTCTGATTGATAATAGTCAAAATAACAATGAGAGGTAGGTGTAAGTATTACATGATGTTTTTCTTTAGCTGCTTTAACTGCACCTTTAATTCCTCTCCAAGACATCACAGTTGCATTTGGGGCTAAAACACCTTCTAAGATTTCATCCCAGCCAATAATTTGTTTCCCTTTACTATTAATGTATTTTTCCATACGAGTAATAAAATAACTCTGTAAGCCATGTTCATCTTTCAAGTTTTTTTCTTTGATTAATTGCTGACAAAAAGAAGATGTTTTCCATTTTGTTTTTGGAGCTTCATCTCCACCAATATGAATATATTTTCCAGGAAACAGTTCAACAATTTCATCTATAACATCTTCTAAAAATTTAAATGTAGTTTCTGTAGGGCAATATACTTCATCAAAAACTCCCCAAGTTGTAGCTACTTTTATAGGTGTGTCAGAACAACCTAGTTCTGGATATGCAGCAATAGCAGCTTGAGAGTGCCCAGGCATTTCAATTTCTGGAATAATAGTAACAAAACGTTCGCTAGCATAGGTTACAATGTCTTTTACTTCTTTTTGCGTATAATATCCTCCATATTTTTTTCCGTCGAATTGTTGTGGTTGGCTATTATAGTGTCCTATTAAAGTTTCATCTCTATAAGCAGCAATTTCTTGAAGTTTAGGATATTTTTTAATTTCAATTCTCCAACCTTGATCTTCTGTTAAATGCCAATGGAATGTATTGTATTTTAATGAGGCTATAACATCAATATATTTTTTTATAAAATCTACAGAAAAGAAATGCCTACCTACATCTAAATGCATTCCTCGATATTTAAATCTAGGTTTATCTTTTATTTTTATACAATGAATAGGAATTTCTTCTCCATTGTTCACCACAGGTATTAATTGTAATAAAGTTTGAACAGCATAAAAAGCACCTTTACTTGTCTTAGACCCAATAATTATTGAGTTTTCATTTATCTCAAGAGAATAACCCTCTTCATCTGTTATATTAGTATCAGTAACAAAGTTTATTTCATTTTCAGCAGAAGGACTATTACTGTGTAATTGTAATTGATCGTCAAGATAAGATCTCAAATATTTAATAACATTTTTAAATTCTGATTCACCAGTAACAAATGTATCTTTTGTAAGATTAAAAATACCTTCTTTTATTTCTTGTTCTAAAGGCACAGGTATAATATTTGGAGAAATAGGAGCATTTTTTGAGTTTTGTTTTGTACAGGTTAAAAAACAAAAACATAGAATTACTAAAAAGAGATACGACTTCATTTTATTATCTTAGGATTTTTAAAAAACAACAAACCAAATGAATTTTAGTAAACAGCTATTCATACTAATTATTTTTTTAATTGTTAGTTGTAAAAAGCGAGAAATTTCGCTTGCACAAGATACAAAATCGTTATTAACTTATGTTAATCCCTTTATAGGAACTGGTGGTCATGGACATACATATCCAGGAGCAACAATGCCTTTCGGAATGATGCAATTAAGTCCAGATACACGTTTAGATGGTTGGGATGGTTGTTCTGGTTATCATTATTCAGATGAATATATTTACGGGTTTTCACACACACATTTAAGTGGAACAGGTGTTTCTGATTATGGAGATATTTTATTGATGCCAACCAATAAAGTAATTTTCAATAATGGAGCAGATGGTAAAGAAGGTTACCGTTCTAAATTTTCACATGATAAAGAAAAAGCAGAACCAGGATTTTACAAAGTACATTTAGATGACACCGATATTAATGTTGAACTTACTGTTTCTAAACGTAGTGGAATGCATAAGTATCAGTTTCCTTCGACTGAAAATCAATTTGTCACAATAGATATTGAGCATAGAGATGAGTTATTAGAAGGAGTCATAAATTTTGAGATAGAGAATAATAAGATTATTAAAGGATACCGATTTTCAAAAGCTTGGGCTACAAATCAAAAACTTTTTTATTACATAGAATTTTCACATGCATTAAGTCCTGTTAAAATAAATAGTGAAGTATCAACTGTAGAGGATATTAAAGCTACTAAAGGAATCTCTTCATTTAAATTCATTAATCCAAATAATGAACCTGTTTATGTTAAAATAGGAATTTCTGCTGTGGATATAGAAGGAGCGAAAAAGAATCTAGAGCAAGAAATAGGAGATAAAACTTTTTCATCAGTTAAAAAAGAAGCTCAAGAAACTTGGGAAAAGCAATTAAGAAAAATAGTTGTTGAAAGTGATAATGAAGATTATAAAGTCAATTTCTATACATCGATGTATCACACAATGATTGCTCCGAATTTATATCAAGATGTTGACGGTCGTTATAGAGGAATGGATTTAAAAATTCATGAAACTAAAGATTTCGATTATTATACAGTTTTTTCTCTTTGGGATACTTATCGTGCAACTCATCCACTATACACGATTATTGAGCAAGATAGAACGAACGATTTCATTAATACATTTTTAGCAAAGTATGACGAAGGTGGTATTATGCCAATTTGGGATTTATCCGCAAATTATACGGGTTGTATGATTGGTTATCATGCCGTTCCAGTAATTGCAGATGCATATTTAAAGGGAATTAAAGATTACGATGTTGAAAAAGCTTTACAAGCAATGAAACATTCTGCGACAAGAGATAAATTAGGATTAAAATCTTATAAATCTTTAGGATATATTCCTGTTGAAGAAGAAAGTGAATCAGTATCTAAAACATTAGAATATGCTTACGACGATTGGACAATCGCTCAGATGGCTAAACAAATGGGAAAAGAAGAAGATTATAAAGAATACATTCAACGCGCACAGTATTACAAAAATGTCTTCGATCCGAAAACACAATTTATGAGAGGTCGATTCAGAAATACTTGGTTTGCACCTTTCGATCCGTATGAAGTAAACTTTAATTATACAGAAGCGAATGCTTGGCAATACAGTAATTATGTTCCACAAGATATTTCAGGGTATATTAAGTTATTAGGTGGAGCTTCTGTTTTAGAAAAGAATTTAGATACACTTTTTGCTGCTGAATCAAATACTTCAGGTCGTCACCAGAAAGATATTACAGGATTAATTGGTCAGTATGCACATGGAAACGAGCCAAGTCATCATATGGCGTATTTATATAATTATGTAGGAAAACCAGGCAAAACACAGGAGAAGATATATCAAATTCTTACAGAACAATATACCAATGCTCCAGATGGTATTTCTGGAAATGAAGATTGCGGACAAATGAGTGCTTGGTACATTTTTAATTCGTTAGGATTTTATCCTGTTACGCCAGGTTCTAACAAATATATTATTGGTACACCATTACTTAAAAAAGCTACAATTTATTTAGAAAATGGTAAAACATTTACAGTAGTTGCTGAAGGAATCAGCGATGAAAATAAATATATTAAAAACGCGAGATTAAATGGTAAAACTTTAGATCGAACTTTTATTAGACATGAGGAAATTGTAAACGGAGGTTCTTTAGAATTTGAAATGACAAATTCACCAAGTAATTGGGGAACTCAAGAAAATGCTTTACCAAAGAGTAGTATAGAAGATCATTTGATCGTTCCTGCTCCATTTATAGAAAAAGGAGAAGTTGCTTTTAAAGGAAATACTCAAGTTGTACTAGCAAATGCTGACACAAATGCTGAAGTGTATTTCAAATTAAATGATGGAGAATTTAAAAAATATGAACAACCGATTCAACTTTCAGAAAAAACAAAGTTATCAGCTTATGCAAAAATAGGGGAAACCAAAAGTGCTATTATTGAAACTAATTTTGTGAAAATTGATCCGAATATTAAAATTTCATTAGAAACAGCATATGCAAATCAATATAATGCTGGAGGTGATAATGCACTAATCGATGGAATAAAAGGAGCAAGAGATTTTAGAACTGGAACTTGGCAAGGATATTCTAATGTAGATATAATTGCAACTGTTGATTTAGGAAAAGAAAAATGGGTTGAAAGTATTAGTACAAATTATTTAGAAGATCAACGTAGTTGGATATTCTTACCAACATCGGTTGTGTATTATACTTCTGTTGATGGAAAATCGTATAAGCAAGTAGCTGACTTAAAAATTGATTCAGCAAAACCTAAAGAAAATACGAGTATTAAAGAAGTAACAATGCACCTGAAAGGAAGTAATGTTAGATATGTAAAAGTTGTAGCTAAAAAATTAGGTGATTTACCAGAATGGCATTTAGGATACAAACATAATGGCAAGTCTTGGATATTTATTGACGAAATAATGATAAAATAATAGAACTAAAGGAAGAAAAATGATAAATAAAGAAACGTTATTTAGTGTAGGTTTGTTAGCTACTGTCTTAATGACAGGTTGTAAAACAGAAAAAAAAACAGAAGAATCAGTAAAAGTTCAAACAGTTACCACCGTAAATAAACCTTTAGTAATTGCAACTTGGAATACACCAGAAGCAGTAAATGCTGCTGCTAAAGTTTTACAAAACGGAGGAACAGCTTTAGATGCAGTTGAACAAGGATGTAGAGTAGAAGAAGCAAATCCTAAGAATCAAACTGTAGGAATTGGAGGATTACCAGACCGAGATGGTTTTGTGACTTTAGATGCTTGTATTATGAATGAAAAAGGTGATTACGGAGCTGTAGTTGGTGTAGAAAATATTAAACATGTAATTTCTGTAGCAAGAAAGGTTATGGAAGATACACCTCACGTATTATTATCGGGGAAAGGAGCTGAGCAATTTGCGGTTTCAAAAGGATTTCAAAAAGAAGATCTTTTAACTGAAGCTTCTAAAAAAGCTTGGGAAGAATGGAAAGTGAAATCAGAATACAAACCGATAATCAATATTGAAAATCATGATACTATAGGAATGTTAGCGATGGATGCTGAAGGAAATCTTTCAGGAGCATGTACAACAAGTGGTTTAGCATATAAACTAAGAGGTAGAGTAGGAGATTCACCAATTATTGGATCGGGATTATTTATTGACAATGAAGTTGGTGGGGCTGTAGCTACAGGTTTAGGAGAAGAAGTTTTAAAAACAGTAGGGAGTTTTTTAATTGTAGAATTAATGCGACAAGGAATGTCACCACAACAAGCATGTGAAGAAGCTATTAAAAGAATAGTTACAAAGCCTAATAGTAATTTTAAAGACTTTCAAGTTTGTTATATTGCTATGAATAAAAAAGGAGAAATAGGAAGCTATGCTATTCATGAGTGGTTTAGTTTTAGTATGTTTGATACTAATGGATATAACAATATTAAATCAGATTTTTACTTAAAAGATAAATAATAACTTATGACAACAACCAATAAATCTTACAAAACAGCTTTTATATTTTTAACGACTTTATTTTTTTTATGGGGATTTATTACCGTATTAGTAGATTCGTTAGTTCCTCGTTTGAAGGATGTTTTCGAAATGTCTTATGCGAAAACAGTATTAGTTCAATTTGCTTTTTTTACAGCTTTCTTTGTTATTTCTGTTCCAGCAGGGAAATTGTTAAGTAAAATTGGATATAAAAAGGGAATTGTATTAGGTTTAACTATTATGGCTCTAGGTTGTTTATTATTTTACCCAGCTTCTTCTTATAGAAGCTTCTCCGTATTTTTAATAGGATATTTTACTTTAGCTGGAGGAATTACGGTATTACAAGTTGCAGCAAATCCTTATGTAGCTTTATTAGGAAATGAAAATGGAGCATCAAGTAGATTAAACTTATCACAAGCATTTAATTCTTTAGGAACTACTATAGCGCCAATTGTAGGAGCATTATTCTTATTAAGTGATACAGTAAAAACATCAGAAGAAATAGAACAATTATCAGAAGTTGCAAAATCTGAATATTATGCAGCAGAAGCTGCTACCGTGCAAACTCCATTTCTTTTTATTGCAGGGTTTATAGCAATTTTAGCATTGGTGTTTTCGTTTATTAAATTACCAAAAGTAATGGAAGAAAGTCCGAAAGGAGGTTATCTTTCATTATTAAAAAATAAAGTAATGTTATTAGGAGCATTAGGGATTTTTGTTTACGTCGGAGCTGAAGTTTCTATTGGTAGTTTTTTAGTGAATTATTTCCAAGACATGAACTTAGCAACTATCATTTCTCAGAATGAAACTATGATGAATATAGCAAATACTATA
Source organism: Tenacibaculum aquaeponti (assembly GCF_052084715.1). GTDB lineage: Bacteria > Bacteroidota > Bacteroidia > Flavobacteriales > Flavobacteriaceae > Polaribacter. The sequence goes on from NZ_CP197288.1 coordinate 33,089, forward strand.
GCTAGTGTTTTTAATAAAACATTTTCAAATTCAGATCCAAAATCGTTATTAGGAATTTTTGTGATTTTCTATTGGGGAGGCGCTATGATTGGACGTTTTGTTGGAGCATATTTAACAAAAATTATCTCCCCAGGTAAGGTTTTGGCAATTTTTGCAATTTTGGCAGTTACAATGATTTTTGTTTCTATTTCTACAACAGGGTTGATTTCTATGTGGTCTATTTTAGCGGTAGGATTATTTAACTCTATTATGTTTCCAACTATTTTTACTTTAAGTTTAGAAGGATTAGGAGATTTAAAAGCACAAGCTTCAGGATTACTTTGTATGGCAATTGTTGGTGGAGCAATTGTACCTTTTATATTTGGAGGTTTAATAGATAGTTTTGGCTTTAAAACAGCATTTATATTAACATTAGTTTGTTATGCGTATATCTGTTATTTTGGAAGAACAAAAGCATTAGTGAAAAGTTAATTCATAATATTTAAAATAAATATTAATATAGAAAATCAAAAGCTCGCCATTGGCGAGCTTTTATAATATATGATAATATGTAAATCTTATTTTTCGGGATTTAAAATACCTAAAATTGGTCCATTAGAAAGATATTTCTTAGCTAATCTTTGAATATCTTTTGTAGTAATAGCATTTACTCTTTCTTCAAAAGTGAATACATCATCAGGATTGTCATTTGAAAAATCAATTCCTTGTATTGTATTTAACCAAAATCTATTCTTTTTAATATCTTCCTTATGATCGTTAATCATAGCTTTTTTAGCTTTTTCTAAATCTTCTTCAGAAGGACCATTTTTAATTAAAGACTCTACTTCTGCAATAGAAATATCTTTTAATTTATCTACATTTTCAGGAGCACAAGGGAATCCTATAGAGAAACTATAACTTCCATATGGTAATTTACTCATTCCGCTACGAGCTCCAGCAGAGTATACTCCACTTTCTTTTTCACGTAATTTTTCCGTAAGCTTAATACCAACAACTTCTCCTATAAAATCAAAAATTAAAGCATCTTTATCATTGTAATCAGCTTCTCCTTGGTATCTAATACTTACAGTACTTTTAGGATCTTTTCCTTTAGCAACGATTTTAGTATGAGATCCAGTTTTTGGTCGGAAACTATGTACTTTATAAGACTCTTTAGAATTTGTACTAGGTAAGCTAGCAATATATTTAGTAGCTAATTCAGTAAGTTTCTTTTCATCAATATTTCCAACGAAATAGAAATTAAAATCGCTAGCATCAGCAAAACGCTCTTGATACTTTTTATAAGCCAAATTATAATCAGCTGCTTCATATTTTTCAGGAGAAGGGAATCCACTGTAACGAGAGTTTCCTTCGTTCATGAAATCACCCATTTCTTTTTGGAAGAAAAATCTAGGGCTGGCTAAAACATTCCCTAAGAAACTTTTTTGCTTGTTTACAAAAGATTTAAATGCCTTTTCATCTTTATTTAAAGCAGTAAAATATAAGTGAACTTGTTGGAAAAGTTCTTCTAAATATTTAGGAGATGCACTTCCAGAAAAACCTTCACTAATACTACCAATATATGGTCGAACTCGTGCAATTTTACCAGACATCATTTTACTCATATCGTTTAAGTTGAAACCATTAATTCCAGCTTCAGTTAAACCTCCATTTGCAAAAGAAGTAGCTTTAAGTTCTTCGTCTGAATATAAAGAAGTTCCTCCATAGCTATATGCCGTAAATAAAACTTCATCGTTTTTAAAGTCAGTCTTTTTAAACGTAATTTTAGCACCATTACTTAAAACTAATGTTTTTGTACCTAACTTATCGTTAGAAGTAGTTTTAGTTACTGTTCCTGCAGTAGGAGCTTTAGTAATTAAAGAAGAAGCTACAGCTTTATCTTCATAAGGCTTTAACTCTTTTGTTTTTACATCGTTTAAAGCTTTTAACACTTGTGCTTCTGTAACAGTCTTTTTTGAACCAGTGATAACAACTACTCTGTTGTCGTCATGTAAGTAATTTTTAATTAAATCATTTACTTCAGATAATTGAATTGAAGGTAACATTTTAAGTGTGTTTTTATAACTCCACTCAACGCTAGCCACAGGTCTATCACCTAAAAAACCACTAACTAGTGATCCTACAATACGGTTAGATTCTCTTTTGTTTCTATCTTTAAAAGATTTTTCGATACGAGAAATAATATTCTTTTTAGCTCTTTCAAATTCTCCCTTTTGGAAACCAAAACGTTTTACTCTTTCGTTTTCAGTTAATAAAGCAGTTAATCCTTTTAATTGACCATCAGCACTTGTTCCAGCCTGAGATTGGAATGCTCCTCTGTCTTTAGCTAATGTTCCACCATAGTAACTAAATCCATAGGTAAATGGAGGGTTTTCACTATTTCTTAATTCGTCAAATCTATTGTTAATCATTTGATCGAATAAGTTGTTGATTAAAGATTTTCTGTAACCGTCTATAGTAGTAACTGGTTTTCTATCTTCACGATCTTTGTACATAATCTCTACACTAGAGAAAGGAGCTTCCTTATCTGCTTCAATAGCAATAAATGTCTCTTTGTGATTCTTTAAAGTGTAGTGTTCTTTTTTTCTTGGATTTTTAGACGCTGGAATCTTTGAAAAATAATCTTTTACTTTTTGCTCTAAAACAGCAACATCTGCATCTCCAACAGCGATAACAGCCATTAGGTCTGGTCTGTACCAATCTTTAAAGAAACGACGGATACTCTCATGTTTAAAGTTTTCGATGTTTTCTTTTGTACCGATAGGTAATCTTTTTGCGTATTTTGATCCATATGCAATTTTATCGATGTAGTTTTCTAACATTCTAGAGTTTGCATCTCTACGAGAACGATATTCTTCAAGAACAACACCACGTTCTTCATCAATATCTTTACCTTCTAATAATGCTCCATGAGCCCAGTTTTCTATAATTTGAAAACCTTTATCAAGTTTTGCTGGATCATCACTTGGGATAGGTAAAATATATACAGTTTGATCAAAACCTGTATATGCGTTTAAGTGTGCTCCAAATTTAACACCTATAGATTGTAAGTAATCAACTAATTCGTTTCTTTTAAAATCTTTAGTTCCATTAAAGTTCATGTGCTCCATAAAGTGAGCTAAACCTAATTGGTCTTCATCTTCTAAAACTGAACCAGCTTTAATTGCTAAACGAAGTTCTACTTTGTTTGCAGGTTTTGCATTTTGTTTTACAAAATAAGTTAAACCATTAGATAATTTACCTGTTTTAACAGAAGGGTCATTTGGGATTTTTGTAGACTGTGCTACTACTATTTGGGACACAAATAGTGCTAGTGTAAATAGTTTTACAGCTTTTTTCATAGTAAATTGAAGTATTAATAATTGACGCGAATATACGCTGAAAGCAATTTAATTTTGAACTTTCTCTGTTAATAAGTGTTAATATTTAAGAATCTGTTACAGAATTTCTAAAATTTTTTGTGGAGGTCTACCAATAACAGCTTTTTTATTGTGAATAACTATTGGTCTTTCTATTAATTTTGGATTTTCCACCATAGCTTTAACGATATCATTATCAGATAATTCTTTCCCTTTGTAGTTTTCTTTCCAAATACTTTCATTCTTTCGAACTAAATCAATTGGAGAAATATTTAAAAGTGTAATAATTTCAGTTAGTTCTGTTTCGTTTAAAGTGTCATTTAAATATTTAACTATAGAAAACTCTTTTTTACTTTCTTCAAGGATAGCTAATCCTTGTCTAGATTTTGAACATCTAGGGTTGTGATATATTTTGATCATATTTTTATAAATTAATTATTAAAGTGAATTATAAAAAGAAAATTTAGGGACTTCAGATTTTTAGTTCTCTTTCTGTCCCATCATCATTAGATAAGATTTTAAGAATGGGTTAATGTTTCCATCCATTACAGCATCTACATTTCCAGTTTCATGAGCAGTTCTAACATCTTTAACTAATTTATAAGGATGCATTACATAATTACGAATTTGGCTTCCCCATTCATTTTTTAGTTTATTAGCTTCAATATCAGCTCGAGCTGCTTGTCTTTTTTGTAGTTCAATTTCATATAATTGAGACTTTAACATTTGTAATGCAGTAGCTCTATTGTCGTGTTGAGATCTAGAATTAGAACATTGTATTTGAATTCCTGTAGGTTTATGATGTAATTGAACTTTTGTTTCTACTTTATTTACATTTTGTCCTCCAGCACCACTAGAACGAGCTGTTGTAATTTCGATATCAGCAGGATTAATATCTATTTCTATAGAATCATCAGCAACCGGATATACATAAACAGATGAGAAAGAAGTATGGCGTTTTGCATTACTATCAAACGGAGAAATTCTCACTAAACGATGTACACCGTTTTCACCTTTTAACCATCCGAAGGCATAATCTCCATCAATTTCAATAGTAACTGTTTTAATTCCAGCTGTATCTCCGCTTTGATAATTTAAAGTTTTTAATTTAAAACCTTGTTTTTCTGCCCACATCGTATACATTCGAGTTAACATTTCTGTCCAATCACAACTTTCAGTTCCTCCAGCTCCAGCTGTAATTTGTATAACAGCGCTTAGACTGTCACCTTCTTCGGAAAGCATATTTTTGAATTCAATATCTTCTAAGAATGTATTTGTCTTTTCAAATTGTTCCGTAATTTCATTCTCCTCAACATCACCTTCTTTGTAAAAATCATAGAGAACATTTAAATCTTCATTTAAAGCAACGATTTCATTATAATCATTAACCCATTTCTTTTTTAAACGTAATGATTTCATTAAAGTTTCAGCTTCCTTAGGATTATTCCAAAAATTAGGATCGGCTGTTTTTTCTTCTTCGTTAGAAATTTCAATTAATTTCTGTTCTATATCTAAATAACCTTTAAGTTTTTCTACGCGTTCACTTATGTTTTTTAACTGGTCGTGTGTAATCATAATGGCAAAAATAAGGTAAAAAAAAGATTTAGTATTTTTAACAGCCTTTTAAATCTAAACCTAATTACTACATGAAAAAAACAATATTTTTTATCTGTTATTTTTTTGCTATTTCTACTTTTTCACAATTTTTTGATGGAAAGAAAAATGTAAAGAAATACGAAGGATTTATTCCTTTTTATTATAATGAAAAAACTGATGAAATTTACCTTGAGATTTCAAAACTAAACACAGAGTTATTGTATGTGAATGCATTGTCAGAAGGTGTTGGTTCTAATGATATTGGTTTAGATAGAGGTCAGTTAGGAAGTGGGGTAGTAGTTAAGTTTGTTAAAGCAGGTAATAAGCTATTATTAATTCAACCCAATCAAAATTATAGAGCTGTTACAGAAAATATAGAGGAGAAACAATCCGTAAAAGAAGCGTTTGCAAAATCGATATTACATGGATTTTTAATTACTGAAGAAAAAAATAGTAAGTTCTTAATTAATGCAACCGATTTTTTAATGCGTGATGCTCATGGAGTAGCAGATAGGCTAGCTTCTAATAATCAGGGAAGTTATAGATTAGATAAGAGTAAAAGTGCGTTTTATTTAGAAAGAACAAAAGCTTTTCCTAAAAATGTGGAGTTTGATTTAATGCTTACTTTTTCAGGAAAACCTAAAGGATATAATATTCGAAGTGTAACTCCAAATGCTTCTTTAGTAACTGTTCATCAGCATCATTCTTTCGTAGAATTACCAGATAATAAATACAAACCTAGAGTTTACGATCCTCGTTGTGGTTCTTGGCAAATGACATATTTAGATTATGCAACTCCAGTAGATCAATCCATTAGAAAAAGATTTATTTATAGACACAGACTAGAGAAGAAAAATCCAAACGCTAAAGTTAGTGAGGCTGTTGAACCTATTATTTATTATTTAGATAGAGGAACACCAGAACCTGTACGTTCAGCATTATTAGAAGGAGGAAGATGGTGGAATCAAGCATTTGAGGCAATTGGTTATAAAGATGCTTTTCAATTGAAAATGTTACCAAAAGATGCCGATCCGTTAGATGTTCGTTATAATGTAATTCAATGGGTGCATCGTTCTACAAGGGGTTGGAGTTATGGAGGAAATATTTCAGATCCTAGAACCGGCGAAATTTTAAAAGGTCACGTAAGTTTAGGATCTTTAAGAATTCGTCAAGATTTTTTAATAGCTCAAGCTTTACAAGCTCCTTATGCAAATGGTAAAAATGAAGATAAATTTGCTTTAGAAATGGCTTTAGCCAGAATTCGTCAATTATCAGCTCATGAAATCGGACATACATTAGGTTTTGCGCATAATTTTGCTGCAAGTACAAATGAGAGGTCTTCAGTTATGGATTATCCGCATCCAAAACTTACACTTAAAAATGGTAAAATTGACTTTTCTAATGCTTACGATAATAAAATTGGAGCTTGGGATAAAATAACAGTTGCTTATGCTTATCAAGATTTTCCAAGTAATGAAAAAGAAGGTTTAGTTAAAATCTTAGATGAAGCTTCGCAAAAAGGATTACGATTTATTTCTGACGCAGATGCAAGACCAAAAGGAAGTGCACATGCATATGCACATTTGTGGGATAACGGAAAAAGTGCTTCTGAAGAATTAAAAAATATATTAGAAATTAGAAACGAGGCTATAAAGAATTTTTCAATTGATAATATAAAAAGTAACCAACCTTATTCGGTTTTGGAAGATGTATTTGTTCCTTTGTATTTCTTACATAGATATCAAACTGATGCAGCTTCAAAATTAATTGGTGGACTTGATTATACTTATGCTGTAAAAGGTCAAAAAGATATTGTTGTAAAACGAATAGAAGGAAATGTAGAACGTGAAGCTTTGCAACAATTACTAAGAACTATAGCTGTAAATGAAATTGCAGTTCCGAAACGATTATTAGCACTTTTTCCACCTAGAGCTTATGGTTATAGTAGAACTAGAGAAAGTTTTAAAAGTAAATCGGGCGTAGCTTTCGATCCTTATGGAGCTGTTCAAACCAATGTTGCGTTTACACTAGATTATTTATTTCATCCAGAACGAGTAAATCGTTTATTACAACATTATAATATTGATAATTCTCAGCTTGGATTAGATGAAATGTTAACAACAGTAATCAAAAAATCTTTCAAAAAAGAATATAAAGACTCTTATTATAATGGATTACATAACGTAGTTAAAAAAGAAATTTTATCAAATCTATTTTATTTGTACAACAATGCTATTTATTTTGAAGGAAAAGCTATTGTTAACGAAAAAATAAATAGTATTGTAATGGATTTGAAGAATAGTGATAAGGCAATTGACCAAGAGTTTTTATTGTTGATTAAGGATTTTAAAAGCAATCCTTCTAAATACAATAAGAAACCCAAAACTTTAAAAATTCCTGATGGGTCTCCAATAGGAATGAAATAAAATAAAACAACAACACAAAAAGAAATATTACAGCATGCAAGTAAACTTAATAAGTGATACTGTTACTAAACCTACAGAAGGAATGTTAAAAGCAATGATGAGTGCTAATGTAGGTGATGATGTATTTAAAGGAGACCCAACTGTTAACCTATTACAAGAGAAAGTAGCAGATATGTTTGGAATGGAAGATGCTTTATTTTTTCCTTCAGGAACAATGGCTAATCAAACAGCAATAAAGCTACATACACAACCAGGAGATAAATTGTTCTGTGACAAATGGGCTCATGTATACAATTATGAAGGTGGAGGGGCAGCTTTTAATGCTGGAGTTTCTTGTAAATTAATTGATGGAGATCGAGGAATGTTTACAGCCGATCAATTACAATATATTGCTGAAGGAAGATCTGATATTCATGTTCCATATTCTCGATTAGTTTGTATTGAAAATACTACGAATAAAGGCGGAGGAGCTTGTTGGGATTTTGAAGAATTAAAAAACATTAAAAAAGTTTCAGATCAATTTAATTTAAGTTATCATTTAGATGGAGCAAGATTATTCAATGCTCTTGTAGAAAAGAATGAAACACCTAAACAATACGGAAAATTATTTGATACAATTTCTATATGTTTATCTAAAGGTTTAGGTGCGCCAATTGGTTCTGTTTTAGTTGGTTCTAAAGAGCATATGGAAAAAGCTTTGCGCATTAGAAAATTATTTGGTGGAGCTATGCGACAAGTAGGATATTTAGCTGCAGCAGGAATTTATGCTTTAGATCATCATGTAGCACGTTTACAAGAAGATCATCAAAAAGCTAAAGAAATAGGAGAGACCTTAGCTCAATTATCTTATGTGAAAAAAGTAGAGCCAATCGAAACTAATATTGTGATCTTTTATGTTAACGACAATATTAATGCCAATGATTTTATTAAAGATATGGAAGAGAAAGGAATTTTATTAATTTCAATGGGAGAAGGAAAAATAAGAATTGTTACGCATTTAGATTATACTGATAAAATGCATAAGGTTTTATTACAAGCATTACAGAATTATCAAATGTTGAAATTTTAACTTAGAAGAAAACTCTAAATACTGGTGAAAAAGCAGAGGCATAAATGCTTTTGCTTTCATCAAATAAAATATCGTAACGAAAACCGATAGAAATATTTCTTCCAATTCGATATCCTGCTCCTAAATAGAGTGCAGGATAACTAAAACTTTCCTTGCTTCCTTCGAAAGTTCTATTAACAAATAATTGTTCAAATTCAGCAGAAATTTGAACTTCTTCTATTGGGTTGTGAAAACTTAATATACTAGTACTGTATACATTATTTTTGAAATCACCTTGTTTAGCATACTGATATCCTAAGCCTAAACCTAAAGCAAAATTTGAATTAAAATTATAAATAGCATTAGGAGCAATGGCTATTGTTGTAGAGTTATTTCCAAAACCTAAACCAAAAGCACCTCCAAATTGAACATTATCCCAAAAATTCGTTTTAGAATCTTCTTGAGAAAATGAAATTGTACTAATTAGAAGAGCACAGAAAAAAAGTGTTTTTTTCATGAGTAAAATTTTTACTCTTCTAATTTAGCTAAATCTTTATAATTTTTGTTCAGTTTGTTTAGTAAAATTCCATAAAGTAATTGGTAAATAAGCCATATTACAGCTAACATAATAGCTAAAGCAATTAAAGAAGCTATAGCAACCCCTATAGTTTGAATTGTCGATAGATCTGCAAACTGTTTTTTAATCATTAAAACCAATGCTATAAGATAGAAAATAGTCAAATATGATAGGTTTATTAACACGTAATTTCTAACCGTTTTTCTCGTGTTAAGAATTTGATTCATTAAACTCTTAGTATTCTCTGTAGTAGAAATTGATCTAAAATTAACATAGAATTTATAAAGGAAATATAAAATTATACTTAAACCAACTATAGTATTAAAATGCATGAAATACTTATTAAGTCCAATGCTTTCATAAGCTTTTATACTTTTCTCTATATCAAAAAAGAAAAATGAAGATCCAATAAGTATAAATTCAAATAATCCTATTATAAAAATCCATTTAACTATTGATGAAGATTTAGATTTCATCATTTTATAAATCTCACTTTTAGATACTTTATTTGAGTTCTCAGGTTGATTATCCCAAGCTTCTTTATATTTTTCTAATACGTCCATATAATTTTTTATGGGTTTAGTATTTTTTTTAATTTATCTTTTGCTCTATTCATTTTTACTCTTGCATTAACTTCGCTAATACCAAGAGTATCGGAAATCTCTTTATACGATTTATCTTCTAAATAAAGAAAAACTAAAGCTTTGTCTATATCATTTAAATGTTGAATAGCTCCATATAATGCTTTTAGCTGCACTTCTTGGGTATCGTCATATTCTATAGCCTTTATCTTAAAAGCAATATCTGAGATATCTTGAGTTTTAACTTTTCTAGATGATTTTCGAAATAAAGAAATAGCTGTATTAAGTGATACTCTATATAGCCATGTACTAAATTTAGCATCACCTCTAAATTTGACATAGTTTTTCCATACTTGAATAGTTATTTCCTGAAACAAATCATTGTGATCACTTTGATTTGTAGTGTAAATTCTACAAATTTTATGAACTATATTTTGATTAGATTCGAAATCATCTAAAAATTTGTCTTCTAGACTTTTTGACACAATATTGATTGGTTAGTTACATTGTTAGTAGTCGAAATATATAAAATGTTACAGTATTTTTTAAGAAAATTTTATAAATCAATTTTATATTTATTATATTTGTTTAATAAAAAGCAATTAACGTTGAACAATATTAAGACAGTATTTACTATTAAAGACTTAGAAAACATCTCAGGAGTCAAAGCACATACTATTCGTATATGGGAAAAGCGTTATAATTTATTAGAGCCGAATAGAACAGATACTAATATTAGATATTACTCTTCAGATAGTTTATTGAAATTACTTAATGTAGCTTTATTAAATAAACATAATTATAAAATATCTAAAATTGCTCAAATGTCTGATGAGCAAATTTTAATTAATACTAGGGAGTTGGCATTTAAATTTGCTGCAAATGATGAAGCTATAAATGCTTTCAAAATGTCTATGTTTCAGTTTGATAAAGTATTATTTAATAGTACATATGAAAAATTGTTACATAAGAAAACATTCAGACAAATTTTTAAAGAGGTTTTCATTCCTTTTTTAAATCATATTGGTTTGTTATGGCAAACAAAAACCTTAATGCCAGCACATGAACATTTTATTTCTAACTTAATAATACAAAAAATTCAATTAAATACAGAAAAACTAGAGTATTCTGCCACAAATAAAGATTATACTTATGTGCTTTTCTTACCTGATGGAGAAATTCATGAAATAGGTTTAATGTATTTGAATTTTGAATTGGTTTTAAGAGGTTGTCAAACTATTTACTTAGGACAAAGTTTACCTTTAAATAATCTTAATTATTTTTTCGAAGGAGAATTAAAAGTGTGTTTTATTACTTCAATGACTGTTCAGCCAAGCGATGACAGGGTTTTTGAATATTTTTCAGAAATAGATTCGATATTGAAAAGTACAGAGCATAAGTTAGTTGCAGTTGGAAAAAAAGCAATGTTAGCTTCAGGTAAAGTTTTTACTTCTAATATTGAAATCTATTCTTCAGTAATAGAAATGGTAGAGAACCTATAATTTTTTGTTTAATTTTTAATTAAAACCATTAAACAAAAAATATTTTTGTTACCTTTAGAGTATCATAAATATTTTACTTTGAAAAAATCAATTTCAATAATAGGTTCTGGATTTTCTTCTTTATCATCTGCTTGTTACATGGCTAAAGCTGGATATAAGGTTACTATCTATGAAAAAAATAATACACTAGGAGGAAGAGCTAGGCAGTATTTAAATGAAGGATTTACATTTGACATAGGTCCTACTTGGTATTGGATGCCAGATGTTTTTGAAAAGTTTTTTGCAGATTTTGGTAAAAAACCATCTGATTATTATACTCTTGAAAAGTTAGATCCTGCATATCAAGTTTATTTTGGAGAAAACGATTCCATAACCATTCCGGGAAGCTTTGAAGAAATATGTGAAATATTTGAAAAAGAAGAGAAAGGTAGTTCAAAACATTTAAGAAAATTTATCAAAGCAGCTAAAGATAATTATGAGATAGCTGTAAAAGATATCGTTTACAGGCCAGGAATTTCTCCGTTAGAATTAATAACTCCTAAAACAGCAATTAGAGTAGGACAGTTTTTTTCAACTATTAAAAAACAAGTTCGTAAAAAAATAAAAAGCCAAAAATTAATACAAATACTAGAGTTTCCAGTTTTGTTTTTAGGAGCTAAACCTAGTAACACTCCTGCATTTTATAATTTTATGAATTATGCAGATTTTGGTTTAGGAACTTGGCACCCTAAAGGAGGTATGTATAAAGTTATTGAAGGTATGGTAACTTTAGCAAAACAGCTTGGAGTTGAGTTCAAAAATAACTCAGCAGTTCAAAGCATTAATGTAAATGAAAAAAATGAAGTCAAAAGTATCACTGTCAACAATGAAGAAATAGTAACTGATTTACTTTTAAGTGGTGCAGATTATCATCATACTGAAACTTTATTAGGTACTAATTTGAGACAATATTCTGAGAAATACTGGGATAATAGAGTTTTTGCGCCTTCATCTTTATTATTTTATGTGGGTTTTAGTGAAAAACTTAAAAATGTAGAACATCATACTTTATTTTTTGATACAAATTTTGATGTGCATGCAAAAGATATTTACGATACACCAAGATGGCCAGAGAATCCTTTGTTTTATGCCAGTTTTCCTAGTATTACCGATAGTTCTTTTGCTCCTGAAGGTAAAGAAGCAGGTACTTTTTTAATTCCATTAGCACCTGGTATAGAAGATACTAAAGAGATAAGAGAAAAGTATTTTAACATAATTATAGAAAGATTAGAACGTTTAACTAATCAAGATGTTAAACAAAATATTATCTTTAAAGAGAGCTATTGTGTTAATGACTTTATAGAAGATTATAATTCATATAAAGGAAATGCTTATGGATTAGCAAACATTTTAACACAAACAGCATTTTTAAGACCTAATATAAAAAGTAAGAAGGTTAAAAACTTATACTTTACAGGACAGTTAACAGTACCTGGTCCTGGTGTACCACCGTCTTTAATTTCGGGTAAAATAGCTTCAGATTTAATTTTAAAAAACCACCTATCATGAAAAATTTATTTGACGACGTTTCTTATAAGTGTAGCAAAATTGTTACCAACAGTTACAGTACATCTTTTTCATTAGCCACAAAAATGTTATCGAAATCAATTAGATCTCACATCTATAATATTTATGGTTTTGTGCGCTTCGCAGATGAAATCGTAGACACTTTTCATGATTATGACAAAGAAGATTTACTTGACCGTTTCGAAAAGGATTATTATTTATCAAAACATTCTGGAATAAGTTTAAATCCTATTTTAAATTCATTTGTGCATACTGTAAATAAATTCGACATTACAGATGATATGGTACAAGCTTTTTTAAAGAGTATGCGTGCAGATCTTCATAAAACTGAATATAATACTCAAGAAGAGTATAACGAATACATTTACGGATCTGCAGATGTTGTTGGATTAATGTGCTTGAAGGTTTTTGTAAAAGGAGATAATAGTAAATATGAAGCTTTAAAAGCCCCTGCAATGCGTTTAGGTTCTGCTTTTCAAAAAGTAAATTTTTTACGTGATTTAAAAGATGATGTAGAATTACTAAACCGTTCGTATTTTCCAAATGTAAATTTGAAAGAATTAGATAATAAATCTAAAGAAGAAATAATAGCAGAAATTGAAGAAGATTTCGATTATGCTTTTTCTAATGGAATTTTACAGCTACCTGTAGATGCTAAGTTTGGAGTATATATGGCATATCGTTATTATAGAAAATTATTAAATAAATTAAAGGCAACTCCATCAGCTAAAATTATGGATACTAGAATTAGGATTTCTAACCCAATGAAGATAAATTTGTTGGCTAGAAGTTATGTGAAATATAAATTAAACTTAATTTAATGACATTTACTTTAGTTACACTAGGAACATTTATTTTAATGGAAGGAATTACATGGTGCACTCATAAATATGTAATGCATGGTTTTGGTTGGTATTTACATGAAGATCATCATCAACCTGGTTATCCACATGTTTTTGAAAAAAATGATGCTTTTTTTGTAGTCTTTGCAATACCAAGTATGATGCTTTTTTTCTTTGGTATTAGACCAGAACTTAATTTCTTGTTTTTTATAGGTTTAGGTATTTTGTTATATGGATTAGCTTATTTTTTAATACATGATGTTTTAATTCATCGTCGATTTAAGTGGTTTGATAAAACTGACAATTGGTACTTTAGAGGTTTAAGAAAAGCTCATAAAATTCATCATAAAAAATTAGGGAAACACGAAGGAGAATGTTTCGGAATGTTATTTGTTCCCTTTAAATATTTTAAAGAATATTTAAAATAGTGGAATATCTTTATTTACTTTTAAATCTTGGTTCTTTAAGTATTCCGTTATTATATTCTTTTGAAAAGAATATGCGTTTTATCAAACATTGGAAAGCTGTTCTACTATCTTTAACTATAGTATCAACTGTTTTTTTAATTTGGGATGCTATTTTTACCAAAAATGGAGTATGGGGATTTAACCCAGATTACCATTTATCGTTTTTACTTTTAGGTATGCCGATAGAGGAATGGTTATTTTTCTTTTGTATTCCTTATGCAAGTATTTTTATCCATTATTCTTTAGAATACTTTAAACCCAACTTATTAATTTCTGAAAAGAATACTAAATTAATTACGTTAGCTACAATAGCTATTGTAACCCCTATTTTAATTTTAAATTTTGGGAAAGCTTATACAACTGTAAATTATTCTTTTTTAATCGGGATGTTACTTATTGGTTTTTTCTTTGGAATTGAATATTTAAGACGTTTTTATATTGCTTTTTTAATCATTTTAATTCCTTTTTTTATCGTTAATGGAGTATTAACAGGAACAGGTATTGAAGAACCAGTAGTATGGTATAATAATACGGAAAACTTAGGAATTCGTTTAGTAACAATACCTGTAGAAGATATAGGTTATGCATTTACCATGTTATTTGGAAATGTATTTCTCATAGAGAAATTTAAAAAGAAATATGAATCTTCCTAAAATAGGTTGATATAAATTTACTATTAATGATCAATAATTGATATCTCTTTGTTTTGATAATGATATTAAGAGTTATAATAAGGCTTATTTAAATTCATATTTTGTAGCTTAAAAAATTACTTTAGAATCTTTTCTAAATCAACTTTCACTTTATATATTCTACTTTGTCCGTTCATATAACTATTTGCAATTGAATTAAATTCAGAAAAATCACTTGATTTTTTAGATTTTGTTTCGTCTCTTTTACTTGTAAAATATAAAGTGTTAGTCTTTTTGTTGTAAAAAGGGCAATAATCCATTTTATTAGAATTTATCATTGAACCTAGGTTTTTTCTTTTCTGAAAAATTCCTGATTTATTCTTAAAACTAATGTATAAATCACCGCTTCCTAAACCATCTTTAGCCTTGTAAATTGAATATATAAGAAAATCTTCATTAGGAGAGATATATGAATTAAATTCATAACCTTTGCTATTAATATTTTCATTTAAAACTATTGGTTGATCGTAACTAGAACCATTCCATTTAGCAAATAAAATGTCATCTTTACTAGTTGTTACATTTTTATCTGAAGTATAATAAATATTATAATTTTTACTTAGAGAAGGATAAAATTCGTTATGTTTAGTATTTATAGGAGCTCCTAAGTTTATTGGTTCAGACCAATTAGAGTTTATAGTTTTTCTTTCTACATACCAAATGTCATAATCTGCTTCTTTTGTAGAATTGTTTTTAGGTCTATTTGATGAAAAGTATAACCTTAAATTATTTGGACTTAAAAAAGGTTCAATATCTCTAAACTTACCAGAAAACGATACTATTGTAAAGTTAGTCCAAGTGTTATTTATTCTTTCAGATTTTACAATAGTTCCCTTATTTTCATTTAAATTTTGAATTGTAAAATAGGCTTCCTTTCCATTTGAAGATAAAGTGAAATCTCTACAACTTATAAACTGTTTAAAATTTTTATCTAACGGGACAACTTTTTTAGTTTGACTATAAGTAATAAAAGAAAGAAAAAAAATGTACCCAGTGATAATAGTTTTCATAAAAAAAAAATTTATCACAAAGTACATTTTAAATTATTCACAGATTAGTTTAAAAAGAATTTTAACTAAATTTTAGTAGCTAATCCATTTTTAAGTTACCATTAAATCTATTTTTATAAAGATGTTGTAATGTTAGATTTTTACAAACTTTTTAGTCATTGTTTTAAGTGACTTTTCATTTGTTATTTTTACTATAAAAACACCGTTACTTAGTTTACTTAAGTTAATCGTTGAAATATCTTTTGTTGTATTCCCTTTTTTAACTGAACGACCTTTAATGTCATAAATAATATAATTTAAATTATAAAGATTATAGTTAATAATTTCAATGCTCTCGCTTTCTTTATTATAAAAAGTTCTAGTTTTAAAGAAATCATCTTCTTTAATACTAAGAGTAGAGTCGTTTTGTAATTCAAAAGCTCCAATATCTACAGGTTTAGAACCATATTGTCGTGGTGCCCCTGTAAAATCTTTATTAAACGCATTTGATAAAAAGTTATTATTACCAGCATTAATGCCTAGAGAATTTGGTTTTAAGCTATAATCTAAATTTTCGTTTGTAAAAGGAGCAAAATCTTTAGATGATGGATTGTTAAATTCTGGAGAATTTGTAATATTATTATTACCAGATTCATGTCCGTTTTCAATAATACAATTAGATACTAATGGATCAATTAATGTATTAAATCTATAAATATTCCCATCAGGAGCTTCATTATCCCAAAAAATAGAATTCGCAATTTCTGTATTATCATTAAAAACGATTGTTGAAGATTTACTAACTCTTTCAGTACTTTTATTACCTGAAAAAGTACAATTTACAACTTTATGAGATTGAAGGTTAAAAGTTGTATGCATATTTATAATCCTTAAACGGGCGACATTTCCTAAGAATAAAGAGTTATATATTTTTAAACTTGTATCATCTCCTATGGTTATTGCTCCACCAAAATCTTGAACAGTATTACCAGATATTTCAGTTCTATCTATAATTAAAGAATCAAAACCATTTCCTGAAGCAATTCCACCACCACTATTATAAATTGATGTGTTAGAATTAATTTTAGAATTTGTTATAATAGCTGTACCATTCTGACTTAAATATACACCAGCACCAATACCTTCTACAGTGTTATTAGAAATATCACAATTATCAATTTTTATATTTCCGCTTTCTGAGCAAATTCCTCCTCCAAAATCATCAGAAAAGTTATCATAAAATTGACAGTTAGCAATGGTAGGTGCTCCATTTAAGTTATATAAACCACCTCCTTTAGAGTCATTTGAAAAATTATTAGCTCTACCATTAATAATTTTAAAACCATCTAATCTAGTAGAGGCACTAACGTTTCTCATAAATACAACATGATTTGCGTTATCGGTTGATTTAGATAAATCTCCTATGTTTCCATCCAATGTTACAGTATTAGTAGAATAATCTCGTTCATTAAGATTACTTTCGTTACCAATAAAGCCTCCATAAATTTTTACACCACTAGGAATATTAAATCCATCAAAAGAAGGTTTATATGTACCTTTAGCAACCCAAATTTCATCACCAGAAGTACTCGAGCTTAATGCCGTGTCTAAAGAATTAAAAGCATTTTGCCAACTGGAACCGTCATTGTTTCCTGTTGCATTTAAGTTAACATAATATACAGTTGCATTAACTTGTAAATAAAAAAATAAGAATAAAAATGTAGATAAAGAAAGTATTTTTTTCTTCATAACAATTAGTTTTTTTAGGTTAGACAATTTCTGGTAAAAATAGAAATTTAATCGATCTACAGTTTATAAATATTAAGTTTTTTTTGTTTGATTTTATTTAATGATAAGTTATTTATACTTCCAATATGCGTATGTTTTTTTGAGGTGTCTGAAACGTATATTTTATCTTCAATTTCACCACTAATTTTTGAATATGCTTCTCTAAAAGGCATTCCATTAGTTACCAGATTATTAATGTTGTCTACAGTAAAGAGGTATTTGTATTTTTCATCATTAATATCAACATTTTTAACAATGATTTGTTGGATACTGTAATTAAAGATGTCTAAAATTAGTTTTGTGTTTTCTATTGCTTTAATACTGTTTTCTTTTGACAATTGATAATCTCTATGATAACCACTAGGTAGATTATTTGTTAACAACAACATTTCAGTTTGTAATGCTTGAATTTGGTTACATTTACCTCTAATTAATTCAAAAACATCTGGATTTTTCTTGTGTGGCATAATGCTACTTCCTGTTGTTAATTCATCAGGAAAAGAAATAAAACCAAAATTTTGACTCATATACAAGCAAATATCCATAGAAAATTTACTTAAAGTATTTGCTAAATTACCCAAAGAGCTTGATAGAATTCTTTCATTTTTTCCTCTAGACATCTGAGCAGCTACTACATTAAATTTTAAAGTAGAAAACTTTAATTCTTTAGTAGTAAAATCTCTATCTATTGGAAAAGAACTTCCATAACCAGCTGCTGAGCCTAGTGGATTTTGATCTACAATTTTTAAAGTAGCTTTTAATAATTCAATATCATCTAATAGTGTCTCTGCATATGCAGAAAACCATAAACCAAAAGATGAAGGCATTGCTACTTGTAAATGTGTGTATCCAGGCAATAATTTTTCTTGATGCTTTTCAGCTAACGAAATTAAAGTATTGAATAATTCACTTACTTTTTCTAAAATGAATTGTATCTCATATTTGTAGTACAGTTGTAATGCAACCAAAACCTGATCGTTTCTTGACCTTGCTGTGTGAATTTTTTTGCCAATTTCACCAAGTTTTTTAGTTAACTCATATTCGATTTTTGAATGTATATCTTCAAAATCATTCTCTATAATAAATGACTCATTTTCTATTTCTTTAAGTAAAGAGTTTAGAGCTTGAATCAATAGGTTTGCTTCTTTTTCAGATATAATCTTTACTGAAGCCAACATTTTTGCGTGTGCTTTTGAAGCAATCACATCGTATTTTGCAATATGTAAATCAATTTCTCTGTCATTCCCAACTGTAAAATCTTCAATGACTTTATCTAGAGAAAATTCTTTTTTCCAAAGTTTCATGTTTTCAATTGTCAGTTTTCGGTTATCACTTACTAGTTAATTGATCAATGATCAGTGAGAATTGTAGTAAGTATTTTAATATAAATATCTATTCCTTCTTTAATTTCATCAATGTAGATGAATTCATCTGCGGTATGAGAACGTCTACTATCACCAGGACCTAATTTTACAGACTGACAACTTAAAACTGATTGATCTGATAGGGTAGGAGAACCATAAGTTTCTCTGCCTAAAGCTATACCAGCTTGAATTAATTCATGATTTTTATCTATTGATGATGAATTTAATCGTAAACTTCTCGGCACAATTTCACAAGGAGCTTCTTTTTGTAATAAATCAGCAATCTCTTGGTTGGTATATTTATCGTTCACACGGACATCTACAACTAAATCTACTGCAGATGGAACAGCATTATGTTGTTTCCCTGCATTAATTTGTGTGACTGTCATTTTTACATTACCTAAAACTTCTGAAGTTTTATCAAATGTGTAGTTTTTAAACCATTCTAGAACCTCTATTGTATTGTAAATTGGATTATCCTCATTAGGATGTGCGGCGTGACTTGGTGTTCCGTTTACTTTAGCATCAAAAACAATCAATCCCTTTTCCGCAATAGCTAATTGCATTAACGTTGGTTCTCCAACAATGGCTACGTCAATTTTAGGAATTATAGATAACATGCTATTTAATCCGTTCGGACCACTACTTTCTTCTTCAGCAGAACCAACAAAAACTAAATTATAGTTTAAATTTTCTTGATGATAAAAATGAGTAAATGTTGCTAATAAAGAAACCAAACATCCTCCGGCATCGTTACTTCCTAAACCATATAGTTTTCCATCTTCTACAATGGCTTTGTGTGGATCTTTTGTGTATCCGTTATTTGGATAAACAGTATCGTGATGAGAGTTTAATAAAATAGTTGGTTTACTTTCATCAAAATATTTGTTTACAGCCCAAACATTGTTATTTGTTCTCTTATAATCAATACTATGAATCGTACACCAATAGGCTAAAACCTCGGCAGTTTTATCTTCTTCTGAAGAAAACGATGGAATCTCTATAAGTTTTTTTAAGAGATCGATAGCGCTATAGGTAAGTTCTTTTTGTGTCATTATTGTTGAAACGTTGTACATTTTACATTCGTGTTAAAAGGCATTGCGTTATTTCCTATATGAACACTATTCACGCCTCTTTTAATTGCTTGTAAACAGTTATGTATTTTAGGAAGCATACCTTCATTAATTATTTCTTCACGCTTTAAATCTTCAAATATTTTTTCATCAATCCTTTCAACTACGGAATCATCATCATTAATATCTGTTAATACACCATTTTTTTCAAAACAGTAATAAAGCGCAACTTTGTATGATTTAGATAATGCTATTGCTAGTTCGGCAGCAATAGTATCAGCATTTGTGTTTAGTAATTGTCCTTTTTCATTGTGTGTAATGGCACAGAAAATAGGACTAATTTTGTGTTCTAGTAAAATCCGTAAAGTGTCAGTATTTATCTGAATAACATCTCCAACAAAACCATAATCTATAGTAGTTATAGGTCTTTTTACAGAAACAATTGTATTGCCGTCAGCACCAGAAAAACCAATACTATTACATTTTCTAGCTTGTAATTGCGCAACAATATTTTTGTTGATTTTTCCACCATAAACCATAGTTATAATCTCTAAAGTATTAGCATCAGTAATTCTACGTCCATTAACCATATTAGGCCTAATTCCCATTTTTACTGATAATTCTGAAGCAGCTCTTCCGCCACCATGCACTAAAATTTTTGGTGATTCAAGTTTTGCAAAATCATCAAGAAAATCATTTAATAACTTTTCATTGTTGATTACGTTTCCACCAATTTTTATAATCTTTAATTCTTGCATATTATAAGTTTTCGAGGATGTTTTTTAAAACAACCTGAGCTGCATATGTTCTATTGTTTGCCTGATTTATTACTAAAGAATTATCCGAATCTAAAACTGCATCTTCAACAACTACATTTCTTCTTACAGGCAAGCAATGCATAAATTTAGCATTATTAAGCTTATGTTGCGTGATCATCCAATCGCTATCTTGGCTCAATATTTGTCCGTAATCCGCATATGAACTCCAGTTTTTCACATAAACAAAATCCGCATTTTTTAAAGCCTCTTCTTGATTATAATTTACCTGAGTATCTTTTGTGATTTCAGTACTTAATTCATAACCTTTTGGATGTGTAATTGTTAGATTTACCGGCAATTTTTGCATCATGTTTACAAAAGAATTTGCAACAGACTGCGGTAAGGCTTTAGGATGTGGTGCCCAAGACAAAACAACATTTGGCATTGCATCTGAATTAAATTCATTTATAGTAATTGCATCTGCTAATGCTTGTAACGGATGAGCTGTAGAACTTTCTAAATTCACTACAGGAACATCTGCGTATTTTGAGAAACTATTCATAATAACTTCTGCATAATCCAATTCTTTATCTTTTAGTGTTGGAAATGCTCTTACCGCAATTATATCTGCATATTGCGCAATTACTTTTGCAGCTTCTTTAATATGTTCAGATGTTGATAAATTCATCACAGTTCCGTCTTCAAATTCTAAATTCCAAGAGTCACTAATTTGTAAACAAATAACATCCATTCCTAGGTTTTTAGCAGCTTTTTCGGTGCTTAATCTAGTTCTTAAACTAGCATTAAAAAACAACATCACTAAGGTTTTATTTTTACCTAAGTTTTTATGCTCAAATGGAGCTTTTTTTAATGCTATTGCTTCTGTTATTGTTTGGGGTATATTTTTAATATCATTGATTTCAGTATATTTTTTCATGGGATTGAGTTTTGTATAAGATCATTCTGAATTTATATCAGGATTTCAATTTTTTTTAAACTTTATTTAATGAAATACTAAAAAAAATACAGCATGACGGATAATTAATTTTTATACTTTTTGTAACTCTAATGCTTTTGTTAATGCATTGATAAACACATCTACATGTTCTTTCTTAACTGTTAAAGAAGGAAGAATACGAAGTAAGTTCGGATTTTTAGAACTTCCTGTAAATATTTGATGATTATAAATCAATTCTTTACGTAATTCTGCAATTGGGAAGTCAAATTCTAAACCAAGCATTAAACCCCGTCCTTTAATTGTTTTTATTTCTGAAATTTGTGATACTTTATCGATAAAATAAGTCGAAATTTCTTCAACATTATCTAATAATTTTTCTTGTTGAATCGTTTCTATAACTGCTAATGCAGCAGTACAGGCCAAATGATTTCCGCCAAAAGTGGTACCTAATAAACCAAATGATGCTTTAATTTTCGGATGAATTAAAATTCCTCCAACAGGAAAACCATTTCCCATTCCTTTTGCCATTGAAATAATATCTGGTTCTATTCCATGTTTTTGAAAAGCAAAGAAATCACCAGTTCTTCCAAAACCAGATTGAACTTCATCAGCAATCAGTAAGGTTCCGAATTGTTTACAAAGTTGTTCTACAGTTTTGTAAAACTCTGTAGAAGCTTCATCTAAACCGCCAACTCCTTGAATAATCTCTGTGATTACTGCGCAAACATCTCCTTTAGCTAAAATCTTAGTTAAAGTTTCAATGTCTCCAAACTCAACAAAATCAACAGTTTGTTGAGCGTTAATTGGTGCAACAATTTTCGGATTATCTGTTGCAGCTACAGCTGCCGAAGTTCTACCGTGAAATGCATTTTTAAAAGCCACTACTTTATGTTTTTGTGTATGAAAAGAAGCTAATTTTATTGCATTTTCATTTGCTTCTGCTCCAGAATTACATAGAAATAATTCGTAAAGTTTACATCTAGATACGGAAGTTAATTTTTCTGCCAGTTGTTGTTGTAAGGGATTTTGAATAGAATTACTATAAAATCCAATATTTGCTAGTTGTTGTTGTAATTTTTCTACATAAGTAGGGTGAGAATGACCAATGGAAATCACAGCATGTCCCCCGTATAAGTCTAAATATTGTGTGCCATTTTCATCATACACATATACATCTTTAGCCTTTACAGGAGTGATATCGAATAATGGATAAACGTTAAATAAACTCATATTTGTTCTTTTTTAATAGTGTTAATTTTATTGAAAGAAGCAACCATTCCTTGAATTAATGAAGAACTTAAACCCTTGTGTTCCATTTCATTTAAACCTTCAATTGTACATCCTTTCGGTGTAGTTACTTTATCGATCTCTTGTTCTGGATGATTTCCAGATTGAATTAATAAATTAGCAGCTCCTTCACTTGTGAACATGGCTAATTCTTGAGCTTCTTTAGCATCAAAACCTAATTGAATAGCAGCTTGTGTTGTAGCGCGGATTAAACGCATCCAAAAAGCAATTCCACTTGCACAAACTACTGTTGCAGCTTGCATTAAGTTTTCAGGAATAATCATGGTATTTCCAAGTTGATTAAAAATAGATTCAACAATAGTAATTTTATTAGTATCATTAGTATTGGAAGAAATGCAGGTCATTGATTTTTCTACGGCAATAGCTGTATTGGGCATTGCTCTTATGATTGAAAAATCTTGCCCTAATATATTTTCAATTTTTTCTATGGAAAAACCAGTGATTGTGGAGATTACAAGTTGCTCTTTATTGATATATTTTTTTGATTGAAACAAAATTTCTTCCAATTGCTTTGGTTGAACTGCAAAAATTAAAACATCAGAATTTTGAATTGCTTCTCTATTATTACTGGTAATAATAATGTTCTCTTGTTTTGGTAAATCGTTTAATTCGCTTACGTTTCTTTTAGTTAAGTACAGTGAATTAAAGTTCTGACCTTTTATCAATCCTTTAGCTATTGATTTTCCTAAGTTTCCTGTTCCTATGATTGCTATTTTCATCAGTTTAATATTTAGAAATAATTAGCTTTTAATTGTAATCCTTCTGTCTCTTCAAAACCGAACATTAAATTCATGTTTTGTACTGCTTGTCCAGAAGCTCCTTTTAATAAATTATCAATACAACTTGTAATTAATAATTGATTTTCATGTTTATGTACATGAACTAAACATTTATTAGTGTTCACTACTTGCTTCAGATGTAAAGTTTGGTCAGCCACAAAAGTGAAAGCAGCGTCTTTATAAAATTCTTTATAAATTTTAATAGCTTCTTCTTCTGAACCTGAAAACTCAGTATATAAAGTAGCGAATATTCCTCTAGAAAAATTTCCTCTATTTGGTAAGAATAAAACTTGGTGTTTACTCTCTGATTGAAATTTTTCTATGGTTTGATAAATCTCTCCTAAATGTTGATGCGTAAAAGGCTTGTAATAGGAGAAGTTATTATCTCTCCAGGTAAAATGTGTAGTTTTCGATAAGCTAGTTCCTGCACCAGTTGCGCCAGTTATAGCATTTACATGAATGTCATTTGTGATTAGTTTTTCTGATGCTAAAGGAGCAATTGCTAATTGAATTGCAGTTGCAAAACAACCTGGATTTGCAATATAATTCGCATTAATTATTTCCTCTTTATTGATTTCAGGTAAACCATATATGTATTCATTTCCTTGAAATACTTTATTGTTTACAAGTCTGAATTCATTACTTAAATCAATAATTTTTGTAGTATCTGAAAATTGATATTTCGCAAGAAATTTACCAGAATTCCCGTGTCCTAAGCACAAAAACAAAACATCAACATTAGTATTAATTGTGTCTGTAAATTTTTGATCTATAGATCCAACTAAATCTTGATGAATCGCACTAATTGGATTACCAGCGTTTGAAGTGCTATACACAAAATCAATTGTTACTTCTTTATGATGAATTAACAATCTAATTAATTCACCTGCTGTATAACCAGCTCCACCTATAATTCCAGCTTTAATCATGACTGTTGGTATTTTGATAAATTTTAGTTTGATTTCCGTAGATATTAATAAAGCCTTTAGCATCTTCTGCAGTCCAAGCGTTATTCATTTCACCATAGCTACCAAATTTCGATTGTAACAAATCGTTATCCGAAGAAATTCCGTTTAAAGTAAAATGATAAGGCTTTAAAGTTATATACACATCGCCAGTTACTTGTTGTTGACTGCTACTTAGCATGGCTTCTAAATCTCTCATTACAGGATCGAGATATAAACCTTCATGTAAGTGATTTCCATACCAATTAGCTACATAATCTTTATGTTGTAATTGCCATTTGGTTAGTGTATGTTTTTCTAATAAGTGATGTGCTTTAATAATTAATATAGCAGCAGCAGCTTCAAAACCAACTCTTCCTTTAATACCAAGAATAGTGTCAC
The DNA here is from genome assembly GCF_052084715.1 of Tenacibaculum aquaeponti. GTDB lineage: Bacteria > Bacteroidota > Bacteroidia > Flavobacteriales > Flavobacteriaceae > Polaribacter. The sequence goes on from NZ_CP197288.1 coordinate 58,108, forward strand.
CAACATGAATATCTCTACCAATAGCATATTTAGAAGCGATATTGTTTAGTTTTTCAATGATAACTCCAGAAGTATCTTTTTTGTCGTTAATTGCTACAGGTTCTCCTTTTACAAAGGAAATTTTAATATCAGTAGCTTTTGTTTCTTGTAGCTGAGAAGGATATGCTTCTTCAGGTAAGGCTAGGTGAGAGGTTAATGTTTCATCACCACCAATACTAGTTCCCCATAAACCTTTGTTCACAGAATATTTAGCTTTACTCCAAGATAAATCTACACCGTGACTTTGTAAATAAGCAATTTCTTCTTGTCTACTTAACTTTTGATCCCTAATCGGAGTAATAATTTTAATATTAGGAGCTAATGTGTTAAAGATTAAATCGAAACGAACTTGATCATTTCCAGCTCCTGTACTACCGTGTGCAATATATTCTGCTCCAATGGATTTTGCATAATTAATAATCTCGATGGCTTGTACAATTCTTTCTGCACTTACTGATAATGGATAGGTATTGTTTTTTAATACATTTCCGTAAATTAAGTATTTAATTACTTTCTCGTAGTAATTATGAACTGCATTTATATTTTTATACGTTTTTACACCTAATTGATGTGCTTTACTTTCAATATCATGTATTTCTTCATTGGTAAATCCACCTGTATTTACACTAACAGCATGAACTTCAAAATTTTCATCCTTTGTTAAGTGTACTGCACAATAAGAAGTGTCTAAACCTCCGCTATATGCTAAAACTAATTTTTTCATTTTTTCTCTTTTTTTAAGAATAAATGTTGTTTGATACTTTTCAACCTAGTGAATGTTTTTTCTTTAAATTTCTTAGGTTGATTGTTGTTTTCGGTAGCTGGATCATATAACATTCCCGTACATAAACACATTTTTTGTTCTGTTCTCGTTAAAACATCATAATTGACACAGGTTTTACATCCATCCCAAAACGTTTGATCTGTTGTTAATTCAGAAAATGTAACGGGTTTATAACCTAAGTTGCTATTAAGTTTCATAACGGCTAATCCAGTAGTAATACTGAATATTTTAGCATTGGGAAACTTAGTTCTTGAATGATCAAAAATCTTTTGTTTGATTTTTTTTGATAAGCCTAAACCTCTAAAGTTAGGATGAACGATTAATCCAGAATTGGCAACGAATTTTCCATGTCCCCAAGATTCTATATAGCAAAAACCGGCAAATGTATTTCCATCTAGAGCGATAACTGCGTTACCTTTTTCCATTTTAGAAATAATATATTCTGGTTTTCTCTTTGCAATACCTGTACCTCTAATTTTAGCTGCATTTTCTATGGTAGTACAAATTTCTTCTGCGTAAATTTTATGTGATATATCGGCAATAATGATTTCCATTACCTTAAATTTAAAATTGTTTGTTGTCTCTTTTTTTCTGAAGAAGAACCGGACTCACCTAAGTTCTATTAGTCATATAAGCCCTTACGGGCGAGGGAAAAATCGTCGTACAGAAATCCTATTATCAGTTGTGATAATTATGAATGGTAACGATAAAAAAATAATGTAAAATTGCATGATGATGTTAATAAGATGAATTCAAATTTCTATTGATTCTTAGGCAAGAATGAACTAGCTACGTCGCATGGGGCGTCGTCGGCGTAATGAAATTTGATTTGTCTTATTGCTTGTATGCATGCCGCTAATGTATAAAAAAAATCAATACTCCAAACTTATTTTTTAAAAATTTACAATTCATCATGTAAAATTTACAGTTCGGTAATAATAAGTTTTAAAATAAACAATGTCATTGCATTTTTGAAGTGTAATTAATCTTTAAAACTAAAAAAAAAATGAAATCTTTAAGTATTATTTTATTAGCACTATTAACTTTTAATAATTTATTTGCTCAAGAAGGAAATCAGAAAATTACAGTTACAGTAGTTAATGTTACATCAAATGAAGGAACAATGAAGTTTGCTCTTTCTGATAAAGAAAACTTTTTAATAGGAAAACCAATTCAAGCTAAAGAAGCAAAAATAGAAAATGGTAAATCAGTTGTTATTTTTGAAAATGTTCCAGCAGGAGAATATGCAGTTACTTGTTTTCACGATAAGAACAATAATGGAAAAATGGACTTTCAACCAAGTGGTATGCCGATGGAAGATTATGGTGCTTCTAATAATGTAATGAATTTTGGGCCTCCAAGATATGATGATGCAAAGTTTACTATTACTAACAAAGATGTATCTTTAGATATTAGATTATAACAAATAAAGTTTTAAAATGAGTAGTATATTAAGTTACTTAAAATCTGAATTTAAAAAAGATATTATTGTTTGCGTAAAAATGACTGTTTTATTTGGTGTTTTATTCACGTTAATAAACAGACAATTTACCTTAAAAGGAGCAAGTGTTACTTTTTTGTTTTCTGCATTATATTCTTTTATTCTCGGGTTAGGTAATGGTTTTATTAATGAGTTTTTAAATACTAAATGGGATTGGGTTAAAGAAACGAACCAGAGAGTTTGGGCAGGAATTATAGGAACCATATTATATACATCTGTAGGCGTTTTTATAATTCATTATATACAATATGTTCTTGTATTTAATAATGATTTTAAAGTTTTGTTTTCTGAAAGGTTGTTCTTTATCCATCTATTCGCTATTGTTTTATCATTAGGTGTGGCTGCATTTTTACATGCAAAAGGATTTATGATAGAATGGAAGAAAACCATGAATAAAGAAACTACTCATCAACAAATTGTAGCAAAAACTGAATCAGCGAAGTTTGAAACATTAAAAAGCCAAATAGATCCTCATTTTTTATTCAATAGTTTAAATGTATTGACTTCTTTAATTGGTGAAAATCCAAATCAAGCTGAAAAATTTACTACAAAATTATCTAAAGTATATCGATATGTTTTAGAACAAAGAAATAAAGAGTTAATTCCATTAACAGAAGAATTAAAATTCGCAAAAACCTATATGGAATTATTACAAATGCGTTTTGAAGATGCTTTAGAATTTGATGTTCCAACTTCAGTAACAAATAGTGATTTAAAAATAGTGCCATTATCATTACAATTATTACTAGAAAACGCTGTAAAACACAATGTGGTTTCTAGTTCTAAACCGTTACGAATTTCAATTTATGAAGAGAATGGATATTTAAAAATAGAGAATAATGTGAATCCTAAAGAAGCCATAGGAAAGAAGAGTACAAAAGTGGGGCTTCAAAATATAGCTGATCGATACGGACTTATTTCTAATGAAAGAGTTCATATTGAGAATAACAACAAAACATTTACAGTGAGTTTGCCACTGTTATCTAAAACAAAAAACATTATGAAAATATCAGATAATTTCGAAAATAGTAGTTATATAAAAGCGGTTGAACGTGTAGAAAAAATAAAAGAGTTTTATAGAAATTTAGCGTCGTACTTAATTTTTATTCCGTTTTTCATTTTCATTAATCTACGATTTTCTCCACAATTCCATTGGTTTTACTTTCCAATTATTGGTTGGGGTATAGGAGTATTATTCCATGGTTTAGAAGTGTATAACTATAATGTTTTTTTAGGTAAAGATTGGGAAGAACGTAAGATTAGAGAATTAATGGATAAAGATAAATTTTAATTTTTATGGAGTTTCCTAAAGAAGAAGAAATCAGATACATGAGAGCTCTTAAAAAAGTAAAAGAGATTAAAGAGTTTTATAGTCATCTAGTAATTTACATAATTGTTATTCCGATCCTAATTTTCATCAACTTAAAATTTTCGCCACAATTTCACTGGTTTTGGTTTTCAGTATTTGGTTGGGGAATAGGATTATTTTCTCATGGATTTCAAGTATTTGATGGCTTTAAATTTATAAAGGGAAAAGATTGGGAAGAACGTAAGATTAACGAATACATAAAAGAATACAACAGAAATGGAAAATAATTACATAGAAGAACAACGCTATTTAAAAGCAAAGAAAAAAGTAAAAGAAATTAAAGGTTTTTATGTGCATTTAGCATTGTATCTATTAAACACACCAATTATTGTATACACTAATTTAACTTTTTCTCCTCAGTTTCATTGGTTTTGGTTTTCTGTGTTAGGTTGGGGAGTTGCTATAGGAATTCACGCCTTTTTAGCTTTTAGTGATAATCTTTTCAGTAAAGAATGGGAAGAGCGTAAAATTAAAGAGATTATGAATAAAAAGTATTAATGATGAAGCAAGATTTTTTAGAAGAACAGCGCTATTTAAAAGCTAAAAAGAAAGTAAAAGACATAAAAGGATTTTATTCTCATTTTACAGTCTATATAGTTGTTAATTTATTTTTAAGTTCTATTATAATAGTAGGTTTAATGAATGATGATGGAGATTCTTTTGAAGATGCAATTAGTAATTTCGGAGTATACTCTACCTGGTTGTTTTGGGGAATTGGTGTTTTCTTTCATTGGTTAGGAGTTTTTGGGTTTGGTAACTTGTTATCTAAAGATTGGGAAGATCGAAAGATAAAAGAGTTTATGGAGAAAGATAAAAATAGAAGTCAAAAAATGTTAAATAAATAAAAAGATGTTTATAACAGATTACAATCAAGAAAATGAATATATAAGGGCTAAAAAGCGAGTAGATGAAATCAAAAATTTTTACAAGCAACTAGCAGTTTATATAATTATAAATATAGTTATATCAACTATGAAAATCAGAAGAAATCTATTAAATGGAGAATCTTTTGAAGAAGCTTTTTTCGACTTTGGAACTTTTGCTGTTTGGATTTTCTGGGGAATTGCTATCGTGTTTCAAGCTATTCGACTATTTGGAACAGATTATTTCTTCGGAAAAGATTGGGAGAAAAGAAAAATTGAAGAGTTAATGCGCGAAGAAGAAGATAAAAAAAGAAAAATGTTAAGAAATTAATTAAAAAATCAGAAAAGGTTATGGTGTTAGATGTAAAGAAGAATAAATATTTACAAGCTAAGAAAGAAGCAGCGAAAATAAAATCGTTTTACGATCACTTAACAGTTTATTTGGTCATTAATATAATTTTTGCCTTATCATCTAAGATATCAGAAATAAACTTTCATATATTCGGTGGCTTTAAAATTAGTAACCTTTGGTATAATTTTGAAAACTATAAAGTGTATCCTTTATGGGCTGTTTGGGGAATTATTATAATTTTTCAAGCCATAGATATTTACGCGATATCAATACTTTTAGGAAAGAATTGGGAAAAACAAAAAATTAAAGAGTTAATAGAAAAAGATAAAAAACAAGCAAATAAATATATAGACTAATTGGTATTAACAATATGAATGTTTTAATAATTGAAGATGAAAAACCAGCAGCAAGACGTTTAAATAGAATGTTAGCTGAATTGAATATAGAAGTAAATACAATGTTGCATTCTGTGGAAGAAGCGTTAAATTGGTTTCAAACGAATGAACATCCTGATTTAATTTTCTTGGATATTCAACTTTCAGATGGTTTGTCTTTTGAAATTTTTGAAGAAATACCAGTAAAATCTGCAATCATTTTTACTACAGCTTATGATGAATATGCGCTTAAAGCCTTTAAATTAAATTCTATTGATTATCTATTAAAACCAATAGATGATGATGAATTGAAAGTTGCTGTAGATAAATACAAAGAACAACAACCAAAAAGCAATAACATTCAGGTTGATATTAACGAAATTAGAAAGTTGTTAATTAATCCGATAGATAGAAAATATAAGAAGCGTTTTACGATAAAAATTGGTCAGCATATAAAGATTATACATACAGACAATATCGAGTGTTTGTATTCAGAAAATAAAGCTACTTATATACATACGAACGAGAATAGAAATTACTTGATAGATCATTCTTTAGAGCATTGGTACGATCATTTAGATCCAGAACAATTCTTTAGAGTAAATAGAACGTTTATAGTTCATATTAACGCCATAAAAGACATCATATCGTATACAAATTCACGATTAAAGTTAGTTTTACATTCTTTTACTGATCAAGAAATTATTGTGAGTAGAGAGCGTGTGAAAGACTTTAAAAATTGGATTGATTAAAAAAAACTAATGAGTTATAGTTTTACTGTTCTGTTTTAATGCCAAAAGACCTAATATTGGACCTATAGCTAACACAACAAATAAATATTCTTTAGGAATAAACTCTCGTAAATAGTTTATTGTTTGAATACTTATAATTGTTAAACTATATCCTAAACAGTTTACAATAGTAAGGGCAGTTCCCTTAATTTCTATAGGAGCATTTTTAGCTACTAAAGTTGAAAAAAGAGGAGAATCCATAATCACTGTAAAACCCCAGAGTAAAACAAAAAGAATAAATATAAATAACGGAGAAGAAAAGAATAGAGAAGAAGTAAGACAACATAATCCAGATATTGCTAATGCGATCATGGCAATCTTCTTAGTTTCCCATTTTAATGATAAATAGCCACCTAAAATACACCCTAAACTACCAATTGCTATAATACTAAAAGATAGTAGAGAAATATTAAATTTTACGGTTGGATTTCTATCTAAATAAATACCTAGAATAATAGGAACAAAAGCCCAAAAAGTATACAACTCCCACATATGACCGAAATATCCTAATGCAGCAGATCGAAATTTTTTCTTTTTAAAAACTTGAAAAATAGCATTCAGTTTTAAAGAACTGCTTTTTTTTCTGAAAGGACCATCAGGAATGCATATTAAAATTAGCAAACTCCCTAATAAAGCTAAACCTGAAGTACTACAAATAACAACTTTCCAAGGTAATGCTGTTGTAAAAAAGGACAAAAAGTGAGGAAAAGCTGTACCTAAAACAAGTGCGCCAACTAAATAACCTAAAGATTTCCCTAAGTTTTTATCAAAATGATCTGCGGCAATTTTCATTCCAACAGGATAAATACCAGCTAAGAAAAATCCGGTTAAGAAACGAAAGATTATTAAGCTATTTATGTTATTATCAGGATAAATTATTCCTAAGTTAAAAACAGCTCCTAATAATCCACTAACGAAAAATACTTTTGAAGGAGAAAATCGATCAGCAATATTTAATAATGCAAAGGATAAAGTTCCAATAATGAACCCGAATTGTACTGATGATGTAAGACTAGCTAATGATCCATTTTCTAAATTAAAAACAGTGATTAAATCATTTAAAACTCCATTACCAGCAAACCACAAAGAAGTACAGAAAAACTGAGCTAAAACAATTATTAATAATATAGCTGAAGTTTTTTTCAATTGGTTTTCGACTTAATAAAATCAGTAATTAAATAACTGATATATTTTCCTACTTGTTTTGTAGCTAATTTTTCATTGGATAATGAAGGAGCACCTTCACAAATATGTAAATAGTTTGCTGATTTATGCTTACCAAAGAAATAAACAACACGTCTTGCTTCTTCAGGAGTAAATCCACTTGGAGTCATCGCACTACTAGGAAAAGATTGAATACAATCGAGATCAATTTCAATTCCGAAAGGTTTCTCAGCAATAAAATTTATAGCTCGCTGTAATTCGCTTTCAAACGTTGTGCTTTTGTAAACAGCGATTTCTTCAAACATATTATATTCAAGATTGATGTTGTTGTGAATAAGATCGAATATGTATTGAGGTGTATAATTTCCATGCAAACCAAACATGAAATATTTATCTAAAAACCCATGTTGTAAAGCGTAAGAAAAACCATTTCCACTATGACGTTCTTCCAGTTTTCTAAGATCGGTATGAGCATCAAGATTAATAACATTTACGGATTGATTTAAAGCTTCTGAAAAACCTTTAATGTTTCCGTAAGAATTATTGTGTCCTCCACCAATTACAATTGGAATTTTGTTAGCTTGAACAATAATAGAAATCCATTTAGATAATTCAGTGTCTAACTTTTTTAATAGTTCATTTCCTTTATTACGATCTTCGGGATTAAAATCAATTACTTCATCTAAAAAATCTAAATAACCAAGAATCAATATATCATTACCATTAATAAACTGATTTTGTTGTGTGTTTAATAATGCCTGAAGTGCAGGAATGAAAGCTGTGTGAGCCCCAGCATTTCCATAATTCATTTGTACACCAATATCTTCAGGAACACCTAAAATAATAAATGTAGCAGAAGATGCTTTTAATTCTTCTACTACATTTTTATTGTTATGTATCGTTTGAATATGTTCACCAAGTTTAGATTCTCCATCTCTAAGTGATACAAATTCTAAAATGGTATTGCTAGAAAATGTTTGCAACATGCTATACAAGTTTTCCGTTTATATATACAGACTCAATTACGCTAGATCCGAAATTATAAGGTAAGAAATTATATGATGAGATTTCTTTAGTTATAAAAAAGTTAGCCTTTTTACCTTTAGTAATCGATCCAACTTCATCAGATAAGTTCATTGCATATGCACCATTTATTGTTGCAGCATTAATAGCTTCTTCTGGAGTCATTTTCATTTTTATACAAGCAGTGGCTACAACAAAATTCATGTTTCCAGAAGGAGTAGAACCCGGATTATAATCAGAAGCTAATGCTAAAGGTAAATTATTATCAATAATTTGTCGAGCAGGTGTGTAAGGAATACTTAAGAAATAAGAACACGAAGGAAGCGCTACAGGCATTGTCTCAGATCCTTGTAAAGCTTTTATATCGTCATCGTTTAAAACTTCTAAATGATCTACAGAAAGTGCATTGTTAGTAACACATTTTTCTACACCACCTATAGTTGTAAATTGATTTACATGAACTTTAGGTTGTAATCCTACTTTTTTAGCTGCTTGAATAATTCTTTCAGTTTGTTTTACAGTAAAATAACCTGTTTCGCAAAAAACATCTACAAATTCTGCTAAATTTTCAGATGCAACTTTAGGTAGCATTTCATTAATGATTACATCGATATAAGCTTCTTGGTTTTCTTTAAATTCTTGAGGAAAAGCATGCGCGCCTAAAAATGTAGCTTTAATTGGTAAATCGAATTCATCTCTAAGTCGTTTGATCACTCTAAGCATTTTAAGTTCAGCATCTGTTGTTAAGCCATAACCAGATTTTATTTCTATGGCTCCAGTACCTAAACGCATAACTTCATCGAGTCTAACTTTAGTTAATTCATATAACTCTTCTTCAGAACTTTCACGTAATCTTTTAGCAGAATTTAATATACCACCACCTTTTTTAGCGATTTCTTCATAGGTTAAACCGTTAATTCGGTCAACAAACTCTTGTTCTCTTGTTCCAGCGTAAACGATATGTGTATGACTATCACACCACGTGGGAAATACCATTTTTCCTTTGCAGTCTATTAAAATAGCAGCAGAATAAGAAGGTATATCCTTCATTAAACCAAAATCTATTATTTTCTCATTTTCAATAGCTAAAAAAGCATTTTTTAAGGTTGGTAGTTCTTTCATTTCATTTCCTGAAACCTTTTTAACGCTTTTTTCTCTAACTTGTATTAATTCCTTGATATTTATCAATAAGGTTGTCATAAGGGATCTTTAACTTTGGGTAATAACAAACATACATAAAAAGACGAATCAATATGACATTTTTTCTTGCAATTATATGTAGTATTATATTACTTATTATTTCTTTATTTCATTTCTATTGGGCTTTTGGAGGCACTTTCGGTCTCGATCGTGTTATTCCAACAAATGCAAAAGAAGCAAAAGTTTTAAAAGCTCCGCCAATTTTAACGTTATTAGTTGCGTTTTTTGTATTACTAATTTTTAGTAGTTATATACAAGTAGCTAAAATTTATGATTTTTACTTTCTACCTCAGTGGATTAAGATGAATGGTTTACTAATATTTTCTTCTATTTTTTTATTGAGAGCTGTAGGAGATTTTAAATATGTAGGTTTTTTTAAGAAAATTAAACAAACCAAATTTGCTGTAAACGATACTAAATACTTTTCGCCATTGTGTTTATTTTTGGCTTTGTCAGGGTATATTCTTTTATTTTTAAATTAGGAAATGGTATTTTTAGCATTAAATTTTATAAGATATTAAACTATAAAGGCTTATAAATTAATCTTTGGTTTAATAGACATAGATTAAAAATTTTATGATACCAACTACAGAATACAACCCGTATTATACTTCGTTTATTACAAACTTAGAAACTGAAAAATCTATAATCGAAAATTTAAAGACAGTTCAAGAAGATTTTGAAACTACTTTAAGAACTATACCATCAAATAAAGAGAATTATGCTTATGCTGATGGTAAATGGACAATTAAGGAATTAATTCAGCATTTAATAGATACAGAACGTATTTTTTGTTATCGAGCTTTATGTTTTGCAAGAAATGACAAAACCGATTTACCTGGTTTCGATCAAGATTTGTTCGTTATTAATTCTATAGCTCAGGATAGAGATTATAAAGATTTACTAGATGAAATGAATTTACTTAGAAAAGGAACGATTCAGTTATTTAAAAGCTTTAGACAAGAAGATTTACTGAAAATAGGTTCAGGTTCAGGAAATAAAATATCTGTTCGTGCTTTAGGAATGGTTATGGCTGGTCACCAGAAACATCATTTGCAAGTGATTAAAGAACGTTATTTGTTGTAATTTAAGGATTTATGAAAGCAGATTTAATTGATACAAACTATGTTTATAATCATAGGTTTTTTAGAATTTGGAAAGAATGTTTGCTGCTTTATGGCATTTTATTGATAGTATTAACAATGTTTGAAGCAGCAAATACTATTGGGAAATATGATTTCTACATAAGTTCATTTTCAAAGTTCTTTGTGTTTTCAGGAATGATTTTGTGGTTTATGAATAGTTGGTTGTTTTTAAGAATAGGAGAAGTGTCTACTACAAATAAGGAATTAATACTTGAATTTAAAGATTCAAAAAAAGTAATAGAATTAAATTCAATTAATCAAGTAATATTTGGTAAGGAATATAGGAAATTTTTTTATTTGAAAATCCAGGAATCTGAGTTAGTAATTGAACTTGACAAAAATCAAATAAAAGAATTAAAAAATATTTTTAAAGAATTCAATATAGAAATAAAATACAGACACTATACGGATAATATATCTGAGTGGTTTAAAAAAATAACTTTCCGAAAAAAAGTATAATAGAGTTCATGGTGAGTTTAATTCCTTTAAAAAAGAGTGTTTTAGTAAATTTCAATGGTATATTCTTTTTCAAACTCCTTATCTACGTCTAATTTGATAATACTATCTTTTTGAGTGAAATCTTGGTTGGTAGTTTCAAGATCAGCAGCTCCCATCCATGGTTCAAAACAAATGAAAGGAGCATCTTTTTTGGTCCAAAAAGCAAAATATTCCCAGTCTGAACTTAAAAAATTAAGTCCGTGTTCATGTTTGTTAGATTTTAGAGCAATCTTTTTAGAGGAAATGTTTTTATAAATTAGAGCATCATCTTTAAATAATTCATAATTTAATTTAAAGATCTTATCAATCGATTGTTCAGTCGGATTTATAGTACGCAATCCGTTAGTTTTATTTAAAGAATATTGTAGAGGAGTTTCATTAGTTTCAAATTCAATGTAATAATCAGAAAAATATGTTTCAGAAGTAATTGGACAAGAAAAAGCTGGATGTGCACCAATTGAGAAATAAATTGCTTTATCGTCCTCATTTTTTACGTGATACTCAGTTTTGATCGAGTTTTCTATTAGAGTGTAAGAAACGTGTAGCTTAAATTTATAAGGGTAAATTTCTAATGTTTTGTCAGAATAATTTAGTTCAAATGTGATTTTATTACCATTGTTAGACATCACACTAAATTCATTATCTCTAGCAAAACCATGTTGAGGTAAATGATATTTCTGATGATCTACGAAATATGTATGTTCTTTTAGTTTACCAACAATAGGAAATAAAATAGGAGCGTGGCGTTTCCAAAATTTCTCATCACCATTCCATAAATAATCTAATTGAGTTTGTTTTGAATAGATTTTAGTAAGCTCTGCACCAGCAGTTTTTATTTGTATTTGTAGTTGGTCGTTTTCTAGTGTAATCATCTTTTTTGAGATAAAAAAATCCTTATCTACAAGATAAGGATTTTCAAAATTAATATTCAATTTTATCGTCTTTTTCTGTCCACTTTTGAAAAGGTTCTAAGGCAATATCTCTACCTACTTGTTCAAAAGGAATACTTCTTTTCTCGTAGGGTAACGGAATTTCTTTATAAATGAACTCATCATCAAAACCTATATTGGCAGCATCAACTTGATTACTACCATAAAATACTTTATCCGGACGCGCCCAATAAATTGCTCCTAAACACATCGGACAAGGCTCGCAAGAAGTGTAAACAATACAGCCATCTAATTGAAAAGTTCCTAAGTTTTTACATGCATCTCTAATTGCTGTAACTTCAGCATGTGCTGTTGGATCATTTGTTGATGTAACTTTATTATTACCGCGTCCAACAATTTCACCATCTTTTACAATAATACATCCAAACGGACCTCCTTCATTGTTTTGCATTCCTCTTAAAGCAGCTTTTACAGCTTCACTCATATAAGTTTCGTGTGTATTCATAATTTTTATTTAAAGATAAAAAAAGGGCAGCAAAAATAGTAGATTTTATGATACGAATACAGTTTCTTGTCTTCTTTTCCAAAAAGTTGCTGTTTTCCAACGAGTTTCTGCACTGTAAAATAAGTCTTTATGCTTCAGATATTGATTCCAGATTGAATCTATTTGTGAGGTGTAATTATTTGATAAATAAGCTGTTTTTTCTTCATTTAGGTTTGATGAAATATTTACTTTTTTAAGTAAATCACTAACTTGCATAGCAGTTGCCATAGCATTAAACATTCCTTGAGAAGATAAAGGATCAAAACTAATTGCAGCATCTCCTAAAGCTAACCATTGTTGACCAACAACTTGATTTAATTTAGTAGAATTAGCACTTACAACACCATGAAATTCAATAGTATCAGTTTGATCTTCGATAAATTGATTTATAATTTTATTTTGATGAATAAGTTTTGAAAACGAATTGAAACTTTTAAAAACACTTTTATCTATAATATCTGCGTCAGTTTGATATGATAAAATTCTTTTATTATTAGGAATTACCGCACTGTACCACCAACCAAACTCATCTGGTAAAATAGTACTCATCGTATTTTGTGTGGTGTTAGGCACTGTTAGCCAACAAGAAATTAACGAATCGTATTTTGTTCTTTTGATATTTTGAGTTTTTGCAAAATGTGCTCCTCTTCCTGTAGCATCAATAACAAACTTTGTAGAGAAGACTTTCGTAGTACGATTTTTTATATCATCAGACTTACAAGTTATATTCCATGTGTTATCTTGATAAGAACTATTAAAAAAGCGTAATCCCCAGAAACAATCTACGCCTTTTTCAATAGCTTTTTCTCTTAAATAAAAAGCCAACTTTTTACGATCGACACTTTTTGATGTTCCATCAGGATTTCTTAAATGATCTATTATTTGTACTCGATCACTTCCCCAGTACGATTGCATTCCGAAATTATTGATAAAAATATTTTTATACTCACTATCGCTAAGTGAAAGTCCGAGTGCATTTAAAATTCGATGCGTAGCTGGTGCTAAAGATTCACCAGCTTTTTCTGTAGGCTGAATTAATTTATCTACTAGAGTTACTTTGTAAGTATCTGCTAGAGAAATGGCGGCAATACACCCAGCAATGCCGCCACCTAAAATTAATATTTCTGTATTATGATTTGGTATCATGTACCTTTCTCTTTACTTCGGAATAAACCTTGAGAATCGTGTCATTTTCTCTGGAATACCAACTTCAATCTTTTTCTCTGGTGCCGATTGATGAGATTTTGTTTTACTGATATTGTGCAGTTTGGAAGCTATTAAACTCACTGTATTAATAACATTTGCTGTTGGTGCAAAATCTTTTGTGATTTCATCTTCAACTAAAGTTAATAATTCATTTTGAGCACTTTCTAATAATAATTCTTCGTTTAATAAATTCTTATCTGATAATTTATCTACTGCAGTAGTTAAAATTTCTTTAGTCTCATCATTTAAAGTTCCTACATCTAAAATTCCAGCTAAATCTTCTAATGTTGCTTTTAATAAATCTGCTTCTTGCGCTGGAGTAGGAGTGATACCAACTTGCATTTCTTTAGGGAAATTAGGATCGTTTAATACTCCAGGTCGTTTTTGAACCACAGCTAATTTATCAAAATACTTTACCATACTGTTAATTTGGTTCGTGTAGTTTGGTGAAGCACCATCTAAAGGAAGATCACTCAACCAATCTGCTCTATCAGCAAAAGCTTCCATTCTTGTTTCTTCTGCTAAATTCGAATCTAAAGTTTGATCATAACGTTTTTCATTCAAAATATTATTAGGAACTCTCGCTGGCCAAAAAGTAGGTAAATAAGGATCGTATGTAGTTGTATAACCATCTCTACAACTTGCCGTATCTGTTTGCCAAGGAATAGCCATCCAACGTGTAATTCCACCAGCTACTTGCCCACCTAAAATAGGTCCTTTAGCTAAAGTTAATGTATCGCTATTCATTGTTGGTCCGTAGTAAATATTATTCACAGGAGGAGTTGCTTTTGCATGCTTAACTCTAAAAGCGCTCATATACATTCCAGAAGAACGCATTGGCCATGTCATTTCACAACCTGGATGGAAAGCATCAGCTAAACAGAAATCCATTGCAGCTTTTGTTAGCATATCTGGTTGTTCGTCTACTGGTAAATCATCAATTTTCTTAGGTTCAGCATGAAATGGACAACCTTCTGTATCCATATAATCAGCATCAAAATCTCCAGTAACCCATTGATCTAAAAATTCTAATTGTAATTCTGATAAAGTTGCGTGTTGACGAACTGATCCTGTGGAAGGAATACTAATAGCATCTCCATATAACCAAGGCCATAATTGTGGAGCTTCAGCACCTTTTACATCAATTCTTCTGAAATTATTAGAGATTGTTCTTCTCATTTCAAGAAAGGCAGGAGAAGGATTTCCTAATTTTTTTATCCATTCTTTTGAAGTATAATTGAACTGACCTCCCCAACCAAAAGCTCCAGCGAATCCAGCATTTACCCATTGTAAATCTGTCATACGTTGAAAAATTGGTAAAATATCTTTTGTGAATGACGGGCGTTGAGGCCTAGTTAACATTCCAGATTTTACAGCAACACTTCGCATTAAATCCCACATTGTTCTTACAGATTTTTGCATTGGTGCATAATCTGGTGGAGCACATACAACCCAAGCTGGATCTACTTTTAATTTTGTTCCGTTGTATTCAACTTCAGCAGTTACTGGTCCGTCTGAAGTATCATCATACCAACCCTCATTATTGGCGAAAGTAATGGCAATATCACCATCTATATTTTCTGATTTTCCATGTCCGCCTAACATAATTAGTCTTCCTTTTTCATCAGTACGCATTTCGCCCAAATACACTTTTTTATCTAAAAATTTACCTTCAAAAGTTGGTCCGTCTTCAATGCCTACACCAGAAATAGATTGAGCACTACCATCGATTAATAATGATTCGCGATTCGAAACATTAATATTTCTTAAAAATGAAGGTGGAGCGTCTGCAGCTTCAGGAATATCTAGAGCTAATTGAAATTGATACCAAGAAGCTTTTTGATTTGCTAAGTGACAATGCCAAGTGATGTTTGCATTTTCAGCAGTTAATTCTTTTACAGCTTTTCCTGCTGCATTAAATCCATATATTCTAAACTGTGCAGCTTGTCTTTTTAAAGCTCCGATTTCGTCTCTATAAGCATACGGATCTTCTTGGGCAATTGGTTCGTCAGTTAATGGACCTAAAAAATATTCATTCTGACTGTTACCAACACGCATAATTCCTATTGGAGGAAAAATTCCTGCAGTAACAATACAATCATCATTTTCATCGATGTTTCCTTCGAAATGCGGATTTCTCTTTTTAGGTTCTTCTAATAATTCTCCGTTAGCTTGGTGTCTGGTCTCAGCACTGGCAGCGTACACAACTTTTCTAACTTGAGCAATTGAACCTAATGGTTCGTGTTCTGGTAGTGTTCTCCAAATATTAAAAGCTAAGTTACTTCCAAATTCAGCTTGACCGATTGCAGCTACGTTTTGTTGAGGTAAATGTAATTTTGCGATACAGATATACGGGCTCTCTTCTGTACTCCATACAACTTGAGCATCGTCAATAGGCATGGTTTCAGGATTTGTTCGTAATTGGATTTCAAATCTGAAAGTAGCATCACCTTGTAATAAACGTTTTTCAAGATTAATCTTTAAATAGTCATTTTCATTAAAAGGAGTTCCTTTGTAAGTATTTTCTGGAACTAAACGGTATTTTACAATTTGATTTTCTCCTAATTTGAAAGGTAAAATAGCCCAATAACTAGCACTTAAAACACTAGCTTCTTCTTTAGTCATAGCTTTTAAGATAGCTGCTAATTCAGGATGTTTCGCTATGTAAGAATCGTAATCTCTGTCGATAACACCAGCAGTGGTGAAACTACACATCTGTTGCGCATCTCGAGCAAAAAAACGATCGATATTTTGCATGATGAAATCGGCATTTGTACCACTATCTAAAATATTTTCTCCATTTACACCAAAAAGTTTAAGTCCAATTCCAAGAGTAGAATGTAAATCAGGAGAAGTTGGTTCTGTATCACTAGAAAAACGAACAGCACATTCATAAGAATCTCCAGCAAATAAACCTAATTTAAAACGATCTTCAATATCTTTATTAATAACAAAGTTACCGTAAGCTATTCCGTGTTGTTTTCTGAATACAGCTCTTTCAGCAGGTTTTTGTCCTCTTTCAATTCTTGTTTTTTGTCCCATTTCTACAAACATCTCTTCAAGACGTTTTGTCACAATTTCGATGTCTCCGTCACAGTTCCAACATGACGATGATTTTTCGTTTTGAGGTTTTTCCATTATTCGTTGGTTTTAATTTATTACGAGATTAGTTAGTTCTAAAAGTAAAATTTAAAAGACGAACTAACTCAGGAATAATCCTTTAACGTGTTCTTTTTAGTTATAAATGATCTTCTTATGATGTTGAAAGTAAAACAAAAATTAACTGTTTAATTGTTACTTTTGCTTAAAAATTGAATGGAAAAAATACTAAAAATAATAAGTGATATTAAAATAATAGCTTCAGGAATTAAAAAAGAAAAAAGAAAAAAACTGATTGAATCGAATGAATTTTTACAGTATATTTTGTCTGAGAGTGGTTATTATCCTTATTCAGTTTTATTAGAATTAGGTAGAATAGAAGATAAATTCAATATATATTTTTCTGAAGAATTAAAAGAAGTATTAACTATTGTAGGTTATAAAGGGTTTTATTTTTCAGATATTTTTAATTTAAATGACTCCAATTATAGAGTAGAAGCTTTTTATTCAGAAAAATTTGTAAAGATTTTAATTGATTTAAGTATTGATAAGACGTTAATAGAAGATTCTTATTATGAATTAGAAGATCATTTTTTTAGTTCTGTTTTGATTAAAGAAATATATGATGAATTTAAAGAGGAAGAAGATCTGTTAATCTATTATATTCCATTCAATGAATGTTGTGGGGGTAGATCTTTATATATAATTAATGGTATTGATAAAGGTGTTATTGCATATGATAATCACACATCCTTTAAAAAAATTATAGTAGGAAATGAAATTTATTTATATAACTCATATTTAATAAATAATTGCAGAACTTTGTCTGAGCATGTTTATGAAGAAGTCCAAAAAATGAAGTACTATTTATTATCAGAAGTAAAATGATAATTATAAAAGATAAAGCCACAACATTTTTATTGTGGCTTTATCTTTTATATACTAATGATCTAGTAAAAACTGATCGAATTCTCTTTTATATCTAGAGAAACTTAAAGTTTCTTTTAATTTAAAGAATTGCTCTTTGTTTGAGCAATATTGATAACTAAGTTTTAAAAGGGCTAATTTATCTTGATCGAAATTAAATTCTTTTACAATAAGTCTAATTCTGTCAATAGAAAAACAATTGCGCTCTATGTGTTTCTTTGCTAGTTTCAAACGCTCTTTTGTAAATCTTTCATCTTTGATTGATTTTAAAACGTAATCGTATTCACTTTGAGATAAAGGTCTGCAATCATCAAATCCAACATGATTATTTAATTGACTTATTTCTCTATCTATAAATCTATTTAGCTGTTGCTTTAAATAATTATCACTAATTAACTGCTCTGTGTAATAAAAGTTTTCAAGATCGTAAGAAAATTGAAAAGCGAATTTTAATAAATCATAACGATTTCTATTGCTTTGTAACTTTTCAGTTAGCTTCATGATTTGTCTTGTACTTAAACAATTGTTAGAAATAATATCTTTTAAATAACGATTTCCATTATTTCTTCTATTTCCAATTTGACTGTAAATGTTTCTAAATTGATATTCAGGCATTGGTTGATTACAGTTATTAGTTGTTGGACCTCTGTAATACTCAGCATTCGGGTAATCTATCTGAGAAATTTCATTTTGATTTGCTTGTGTGTTATGATACAACTGCATTGCTAAAGAAAAATTTCTGAAAAGATCATAAACTTGAAAGAAGTTTCTTTTGTCAATTATTCTTGGATATGCATTAACACAGATTCTGTACTTTTTTCTATCACTAGAGAAAAAACGACAAGCATCAACAAGTTCTGAAACATAAATATCATGACTAGAAGAATAATTTAACGCTTTATCTAAAATTACTTCTGGTGTATATTTCTGTTGTTTTAATTCTTTTTTGAAAGTAGCATATTCCGTTTTCTTTTGTGCAAATGAAGAAAAAGAAATGCTCAGTGCTAAAAATAGTAGTGTTCTTAATTTCATAAGTTCTGTTTTAAGTAATTACTAAGCTTTTTTCAAACAACGTGCCAACTATTTTAAAATTTGTAAAATGAAAACACATTTTGTTTTTAAATGTCTTGCAATCAGTAATTAAAAAAGGTAAAATAAAAACCACAACATTTTGTTGTGGTTCTTAATTATTTATAAAATTTGAAGTTTTATTTATTTTAAACTTCCAGTCATATCTTCTGGTTTTACCCATTCGTCGTATTCTTCTGCAGTAACATAACCTAAGTTAATTGCCTCTTCTTTTAAAGTAGTTCCGTTAGCGTGAGCAGTATTTGCTATTTCAGCAGCTTTATAATATCCAATTTTAGTATTCAAAGCTGTAACTAACATTAAAGAGTTGTTTACTAATTCAGTAATTCTTCCATGGTTAGGTTCAATTCCAGCAGCACAATTTACATCAAAAGAGACACAAGCATCTCCGATTAATTGAGCAGATTGTAATACGTTAGCCGCCATCATTGGCTTAAACACGTTTAATTCGTAATGTCCTTGTGTTCCACCAACTGTAACAGCAACATCGTTCCCCATTACTTGTGCACAAACCATGGTGATTGCTTCTGCTTGAGTAGGATTTACTTTTCCAGGCATAATAGAAGAACCTGGCTCATTTGCAGGAATAATTAATTCTCCAATACCTGAACGAGGACCAGAAGCCATTAAACGAATATCATTTGCAATTTTATTTAATGAAACCGCTAATTGCTTTAACGCTCCATGAGTTTCAACTAAAGCATCATGAGCAGCTAAAGCTTCAAATTTATTTTCAGCAGTAACAAAAGGCAAACCTGTAAAATCTGCAATATACTTTGCAACTAAAATATCATAACCAGCAGGAGTATTTAAACCTGTACCAACAGCTGTTCCTCCTAAAGCTAATTGGCTTAAATGAGTTAATGAGTTTTTTAAAGCTTTTAAACCAAAGTTTAATTGGGCTACATATCCAGAAAATTCCTGACCTAAAGTTAGGGGAGTAGCATCCATTAAATGTGTACGTCCAATTTTTACAACATTAGCAAAAGCTTCAGATTTCGCTTGTAATGTATCACGTAATTGCTCAACTCCAGGAATAGTAACTTCTACAATCTTTTTATAAGCTGCAATATGCATTCCTGTAGGAAATGTATCGTTTGAAGATTGAGATTTATTTACATCATCGTTAGGTTGAATAGTTTTTTCCCCTTCACCAATTTTTTTACCAGCTATTTCATGAGCTCTATTTGCAACTACTTCATTTACATTCATGTTACTTTGTGTACCAGAACCTGTTTGCCAAATTACCAATGGAAATTGATCATCATGCTTACCAGCTAAAATCTCATCACAAACTTGTGCAATTAAATCTCGCTTTTCTTCAGCTAAAACACCTAATTCACAGTTTGTATAAGCAGCAGCTTTTTTTAAGTAAGCAAATCCATAAACTACTTCTAAAGGCATAGTTGCAGCAGGACCAATTTTAAAATTGTTTCTAGAACGTTCAGTTTGAGCTCCCCAATATTTATTTGCAGGTACTTTAACCTCACCCATGGTGTCCTTTTCAATTCTATATTCCATTGTTATTTATTTAGTATTTAAGAGATTTCAAAGTTAATAAAACTATAAGAAAATTAAGATTAAAAACTATAATGAAATATTTTTAAAAATCATATTTGAATAATAAAAATAAGTGTTATTTTTGCATTTAGATAATTTACAATAAGAACAGATGTTAGATTTTTCACAATTTTCAGGATTAGTATTATTCATGTTTATTTTTACAACTGGTTTTTGGTTGTTAATTTTCTTACTAACGTTTGTAGTTCCTTACTGGATTGGTGGAACTATTTGGGAAAATTTAAAGTTAAAAAGAGAAGCTAAAAAGGCTGCTGAAGGAAAGTAAGCTATAAAAAATAAAATTTAAAAAGGTCTACAATTATGTAGACCTTTTTTATTATTTAATATTTTTCGAAAAGATAAATTTAACTTTTTTAAAATATTTTATGAGTTGATTTAAAAATAGCATATTTAAATTTTAAGCATGCTATTTTTAAATCTATATTATGTTAATTTAAAATGCTTCGCCACCACCTTCATATTCTCTCTGTGGTCGTTCTCTTTTTTTCTTTTGATTAAATCTGTATGTAAAACTTAATGTAATTTGACGTTCTCTCCATTGAAATTCTTGATCTGCTATTGTAGAAGGATTTTCTTGGTTTGGATTAAAGGTTTGACTTCTACGAACACGGTCGTTAAGTAAGTCGTTAACATTTAAAACTAAAGTAGCTTTTTCTTTAAATAAATCTTTACTGAAAGCTAAATTGGCTACAAATACACCATCACGGTTTCCTTGAGCATTGGCTTGTGGTCCACGATAACGAACTCTAGTTTGCCATTGAATTTTTGCAGGCAATGTAATTCTAGAGTTAAAACGTACAAACCAACTATTATTATTAACTTCAGGTAAAAGTGTTGTTACTTCTGTTCCATCTGTTGCTGTAGATGTAAAAGAGAATTCATTTGTTTTGAATTTAAAATAATTGAATGTACTAGATAAACGCATCCATTTAAAAGGATTGTAATTAGTTGTTAATTCAAATCCATATCGATCTTCATTATTTAAGTTAAATGGCTGACGAACAAAAACATTTGTTGGTTGCCCATTAATTTCTCTTTCTTCAATAATAGAAACTCGCTGAATTAAATCTGTTGAACGTTGATAGTAAACAGAAGAATTTAAAGTTAGCTTTCCTAAACGAGTTGTATATCCTAAATCATAAGAATTCGTAAATGTTGGAGTTAAATCCGGATTTCCTTTAAATACAGCTGTAGCAGAGCTTCTAGTTTCAAACGGATTTAAAAACCAAAAACGAGGTCTACGCAAACGTCGACTATATCCTAAAGTAAGATTATCTGTTTCATTTAATTCATATCCTAAATTAACAGTAGGGAATATTTGTGTAAAGTTTTTTTCAGATTTTTCACTAGTATTAATTAAAAATAAATCGATTTCAGTTGTTTCAACTCTTAAACCTAATAAATAAGAGAATTTGTCGAATTTACTTCCAAATTGCGCATAATGCGCATAAATATTTTGCTTGAAATTAATGTTATTAGAAGGATCAGGATCTAAAGGAAGACCATTAGCATCTCTAACTCTAAAGTCTGAGTTTAAGTTTTGAAATTCTGATTTATGACCTAATTCTAACTGATGTTTTTCTCCAATAGGTAATACATAATCTGCTTGAAATAAAGTGTTAGTAGAATTAGTGAATTGACTATTTAATTCCGACAAAGTATTATTGTCTGTTATACTAGAAAATTCATCTTCATTGTTGTCACTGTGTTGAAAATCAATAGTTAACTTTTGACCTTTATCATCAAGATTGTTTGAGTAATTTAAAGAAAACTGTTTATTAATTCCATCTTCTTTTTCATTTTCAATTCTAGTAATTTCATCAGTACTAACTCTATTTACATCTAAAAAGTTAGTTATATTGGTTGCTATATCATCTCCGTTATTTTTTCTGTAGAAGAATGTACCTGTTATAGAACTATTTTTATTTAAATAATATTCCAAACCAATAGATCCGTTGTAATTATTATTTTTCCTTTGGAATGTTCTGTCTTCAGTTCTAAAATCTGTAATAACTCCATTTTCAAGATTGGTAAAATCACTAAAAGAATTTCCAGGACCATTTCTGAAAGAATATCCTAAGTTTGTAAAAATGTTAAACTTTTTAGTTCTGTAGTTTAAATTTCCTGATAGTTGAAATAAATCAGGATTACCAGCAGATAAATTTAAAGATCCATTGAATCCAGTTACTTTTCCTTTTCTAAGAATGATATTTAAAATTCCAGCTGTACCTTCAGCATCGTAACGAGCAGAAGGCGATGTTATTACTTCTACTTTTTCTATGGCATCTGCAGGTAAATTTCTTAAAGCATCTGTTCCATTCAATCCAACTAGGGCAGAAGGTTTACCATCAATTAAAATTCTAACGTTTTCATTTCCTCGTAAGCTTACAGCACCTTCAGCATCAACATTTACTGACGGAACATTATCTAACACATCAGAAGCATTTCCACCTTTAATGGTCATGTCTTTACCTACATTATAGATTTTTTTATCTAAACGAATTTCAACTGTAGATTTTTCGGCAATGATCTCTACTTCATCTAAAGTTTCAGCATCTTCTTTTAGAGTTATAGTACCTAAATTTGTGTTTTCAGTAAGTGTTTTTTGAGAAAGCTGTTTAGTTTTGAATCCAATAAATTCAACTTTCATACTGTAAGCTCCTTTAGGAACATCTATTGAGAATTTACCATTAATATCTGTTACTCCACCAGTAACTCTTTTTGTTTTTAAACTAGTTAATATTAATGTTGCGTATTCTAGGGGTTGCTTAGAGCTTGCTTCAATAATTTTACCACTAATATTAATTTTTTGTGGTTTTTGAGCAAAAACTGATATTCCTATCAGTAAAAAAAGTAGTGTGATTTTTTTCATTTATATCGGTTAATAGATAATTCTATTTAGACAACGAAGTTCTATAATGGTTTAAATACTCTTTGTTAAAACTCTGTTAAAGAAAAAACTCCTAAAGTTATTTAACTTTCAGGAGTTTTTTTGTGTTTTTAAATTTATGTGTAATTAAGCTTTTTCGGTTTTACAACATTCTTTTTTGCAATTTTCTTCACAAGTCTTTTTTTGTGTTTTATTAGTTTTACAACACTCATTTTTGCAATCTTTTTCACAGTTCATTTTTGAAGTTTCTGAAACTTTATATGATTCTCCATCTCCAACAGATTCAATAAATGCCATTAAATCAGTTTTGTTTAACTTATCTCCATTATACTTTATTGTTGCAATACTATCATTAAAAACTACTTTTGCCTCATAAACTCCTTCTTTTTTTACTAATTTAGATTCAATGGTTTTTGCACACCCCATTTCACATGTCATACCAGAAATATTTAAAGATAATGTTTCTGCTTTTGCTAAAGTTGCTGAATTAACTTCTTCTTTTTTTACTTCTTTTTTTGGTTCTGATTTACAACTAATAGCAACAGTAACTATAAGAAATAAAGAGAATATTGTTTTTAAAAATTTCATATTAAACATCTATTTAATTATAATACAAATTTATTAAAAAAGATTCTTAAATGTTTAAAATAAGCGATTTTTGTAATTTCAAATTAGACAAATGAGTAAATTTCAACAAAAATGGTTTTATCTGATTTTTCTAGCTTTAGTGTGGGGAAGTTCTTTTATCCTAATGAAAAAAGCTTTGATAGGATTAACACCAATTCAAGTTGGGGCTTTAAGAATAATTATAGCTACTATTTTTTTACTTTTAATAGGTTATAAGAGTTTAAGAAAAATTAAAAAAGAGCAATGGAAATATGTTTTCTTAAGTGCATTATTAGCAACTTTTTTTCCATCATTTATGTATGCCTATGCAATTTCTGGAATAGATAGTTCAATTGCTTCAATTTTAAATTCATTAACACCATTTAATACTTTATTAATTGGTTCTTTATTTTTTGGAATAACTTTTAAATCTAACCAACTAATTGGAATTTTAATTGGTTTAATCGGAACTTGTATACTTATTTTGAAAGGTGCTGACTTAAATCCAAATCAGAATTATTGGTTTGCATTGTTACCTATTTTATCTTCCATTGGATATGCTTGTAATGTAAATATTATTAAAAAATACTTACAAGAATTAGAGCCATTGGCAATAACTACAGGGAACTTTATTTTAATTGTTATTCCTGCTTTAATCGTTTTATTTTTTACGGGTTTCTTTACTACATTAGAATTAACAGAAGAAGTAGGAGAAGGATTATTTTATATATCGATTTTAGCTATAATAGGCACTGGAATTGCTAAAGTAATGTTTAATAAATTAATACATATATCATCGCCGGTATTTTCTACTTCGGTAACATATTTAATTCCTATTGTTGCTGTTTTATGGGGGATTGTAGATGGAGAAAAATTGAGTTTTATACAATTATTAGCTGGTGTTATCATTTTATTTGGAGTGTATTTAGTAAATAAAAAAAAGAGCTAGTTTTCTAGCTCTTTTAAACTTTTGGTAAGTTAGATTTTATTTAAAATCTGCATCAGATACACCTTCATTTAATTTAATCTCTTTTACGTCGAAATTTAATTCCATTGGCCCCATTTTTTGAATAATTTTATGAGGGAATTTAATTCCGTTAACTTCTTTATAATTTGAATAAGTAATTGGAACTTGTTGATCTCCTCTTGGAGTTTTTACAGTTTTCACAGTTTTTACTTTGTAACCAGTTTTAATATCGTAGAAAACTTCAGTGTTATTATATTTAATAACGTAAGCATTATTTCCATCGATAGATTCTATACGATCTAATTTACCAGACTTATAAATTTCATCTTCAAATGGAGTTTTGTTAGCTTTAGCTTCCTCTAATTGTTTATCATTAAACTCAAATTTACGACCTTGTTGTTCTGCATACCCTTTTTCACCGTCAAAAACATTTTTCATAAAAGTTTGTCCCATTCCAGTTAAAACTGTAACTGTTTTATTTGGTGCAGCATTTTTTGTAGTTAATACAACGTCAATTCCTTGAATTTTTCCATTAGCAACTGTCATAACAGATTTTACATTATCTATTTTATCTTTACCCCCAACAGCTTTAAAATAATTGTTAATTACTAAAGAAGCAGTCATTCCTTCTGGTATAGGTAAGCTCATTTCTGGTTTTGAAGTAGGATTACCTTTTTTGTCAAAATATTTTATAGCATAATCAGAAGTTTGTTCAAGATTTTTCAAAACATCAATTCCTTTACCAGTAATAAAGATTCTAGCTTTATCTCCTTTGAAGTATTTTATAGCAGCATTTTGAACATCATCTAAAGTTACCGAATTTATGTTTTCTAGGTATTTTTCATAAAAATCTTCAGGTAAATTATAGCGTGCAATATTTAAAGCATAATTAGCTACCGTTCTTGGTTTTTGAACATCTAACACAAAACTTCCAACATATTTAGCTTTTGCGTTTTTTAATTCTTCTTCTGAAACTTTTTGATAACGAATTTTGTTGATTTCTTTTTGCAATTCAACTACAGCGCTATCTGTTACCATATTACGAACACTAGCAGTAGCTCTAAATGTACCTGCATATCTACTTTGACTTAAACGAGAGTAAGAACCATAAGTATATCCTTTGTCTTCACGTAAATTCATAAATAAACGAGCAGTACCACCACCTCCTAAAATATTGTTAGCTAATAAACCTGCATAATAATCTTTATCGCCTAAAGTTAAATCAACATTATTTATTACAGCAATTTCAGATTGAACTGCATTTGGCATGTTAATGAAGTTAATTTCTGTAGTAGTAGGGTTGGTGGTTTTTGGAATTGTGTAAGCAGGAATAGATCCTTTTTTCCAATCACTAAATAATTTTTTAATTAGTTTTTTAGTTTCTTTAGGATTAATATCTCCAACAATAACTAAATAAGCATTATTAGGTCTGTAATATGTGTTATAATTATTTTTAACATCATCTAAACTAATGTTTTTAATAGATTCAGGAGTAGAGTATTCACCAAAAGGATGATTTTTACCATAAGTTAAATAATTTTCAACGCGTCTTGCAATAGCAGTAACGTTTTTTTCATTGTTTTTTAAGCTCTCAAGAGTTCTTTCGACTTCTTTATCAAATTCATCTTTTGAGAAAATAGGATTTTTTACTCCATCAGCCATTAATCCTAAAATTTCTGGAAAATATTTCTTTAATGAAGATGCAAAAGCGCCACTACTTGAAAAACCAACATTAGCTCCTAAATAATCTACTCTTTCATTAAAATCATCTTTAGAAATATTTTTTGTTCCATTTCCAAGTAATCCTCCTAAAAGACTAGATACCCCAACTTTATCTCCTTCGAAATAAGGTTTATTATCAATAGATAAACTTGCAGAAACTCTTGGTAATTTATGATTTTCAACCATTATGACTTGTAAGCCATTAGAAAGTTTAAATTTTTCTGGTTTACCTAATTTTACTTTGGGTGCTGGTCCTGGTTTTGGTTGTATATTTAAATCTCTTTGAGCATTTGTAGCAAAAATCATTGCTATAATAGCTACGAATGATAATATTTTTGTTTTCATGATGTTGTTTCGTTCTTTTTTGATATTGAAATTATTTCTTTTGCTCTGGTAAATATTCCATTACTAATCTTTGATTAGGATTTAAATACTTTTTAGCTACATTTCTAATATCTTCTCTGGTAATAGATCTGAAAATATCAATTTCAGTATTAATTAAATTAGTATCTCCATATAACATGTTGTAAGTGGCTAATGAACTAGCAATACCTTCAACGCTTGAGTTTGAACTTACAAATCTATTTTCGAATTGATTTTGTAATTTTTGGAAATCTTTTTCAGAAATTAATTCGTTTTGAAGTTTGATAATTTCTTCATCGATTTCTTTTATTAAATCATTTAATTTATTTTTTCCTAATGGTATTCCAAATAAGGCGTAAGTTCCATAATCTTCTTGACTCAAGTTTACAGCTTGAACAGCTAATGCCATTTTCTTTCTATCTACTAATTTTTTATATAAAACTGAACTTTTTCCTGTACTTAAATAAGAAGAAATCATATCTAAAACTCTAGAATCTCTAGTTTTCATAGAAGGAGTTCTATATGCAGCGATTACAGCAGGAATTTGGATATTAGGATCATAAGCTTTAGCACTGATTTGTTGAGTAATAGGATCTTCTTTAGGAAAGTTTTTTGTTATTTCTTTACCTCGTGGAATTCTACCAAAGTACTCTTTAATTAATTTTTTAGTTTCTTTTACATTTATATCACCAGCAACTACTAAAGTAGCATTATTTGGAACGTAAAACTTTTTATTAAATGCTAAAAACTCATCTAATGTAGCAGCGTCTAAATGTTCCATTTTTCCAATAGTGGTTCCTTTATAAGGATGCTTTTTAAACATGTGTTTTTTTACATTTTCCAATATTCTAGAATATGGTTGATTGTCTACACGCAATCTTTTCTCTTCTTTAACAACTTCATTTTGAGTATCTACACCATTTTGTTTAATAATTGGATGTAGTAAGCGTTCAGATTCCATCCAAAGACCTAATTCCAAATTGTTTGAAGGGAATACTTCATAGTAATAAGTTCTATCATCCGTTGTATTAGCATTATTACGCCCGCCATTAGAAGAAACAATTTTAGACCAATCTCCTTTTTTTATATTTTTTGTTCCTTCAAATAAAAGATGTTCAAAAAAGTGAGCCATTCCGGTTCTATCTGCTTGTTCATCTTTAGCACCAACATGATACATAACCGAAGTTACAACAACTGGAGCAGATTTATCTTGATGCAAAATTACATGCATACCATTATCTAAATTGTACTCTTCAAATTCTACTTTTTGTGCTTTAGCAGTGAAAAAGGCAGCCACAGTAGCTAGAGTTAATATTGTTTTTTTCATTAGTTAAAATTTGTTTTTTCAGTGATTTGGGAGTTTGACGCGATTTGAATCAAATTGTTACACCATTTTTGTAATTTTAAATTTATTTTAGTTTTGTAAAGATAAGTACTATTAATGACTTATTAATTTTATTGGTTTAAGATCTTGTTATACAGAATAAAAAATGTATATTTGCAGCCGCATTTCATAAAGAAATGTGTTAAGTAATTAAAAATAAACGCAAAACAAATTAGTATGTACGCAATCGTAGAGATAGCAGGGCAGCAGTTTAAAGTAGCAAAAGACCAAAAAGTTTACGTTCACCGTTTACCAGAAGCAGAAGGATCTAAAGTAACTTTTGATAAGGTAATGTTAATTGATGACAATGGTAGTGTAACTATTGGCGCCCCAGCTATAGAAGGTGCAGGTGTAACTGCAAAGATTTTAGGACACTTAAAAGGAGACAAAGTAATCGTTTTCAAGAAGAAAAGAAGAAAAGGTTACAAAAAGAAAAATGGTCACCGTCAATACTTAAGTGAAATCCAAATCGAAAGTATTGCTGCTTCAGGCGTAAAAGCTGCTCCTAAAAAAGAGGAAGCTAAAGAAGCAAATACAGAAACTAAAGAACTTGGTTCTATGACTGTTGCAGAGTTAAAAGCTCTTGCTAAAGAAAGAGGTATCACTGGTTATACTTCTTTAAAGAAAGCTGAATTAATTGAAGCTTTAAGTAAGTAATTAATTTTAAAAACTTAGAAAGATGGCTCATAAGAAAGGTGTCGGTAGTTCGAAGAACGGTCGTGAATCGGAATCGAAACGTTTAGGAGTAAAGATTTTTGGAGGACAAGCTGCTATTGCAGGTAACATTATTGTTCGTCAAAGAGGAACTCAACATTACCCAGGTGAGAATGTTTACATGGGGAAAGATCATACTTTACATGCTAAAGTTGATGGGGTTGTACAATTCCAAAAGAAGAGAGATAACAGATCTTATGTTTCTATACTTCCATTTGAAGCTTAAGAAACTTAGATTTTCGATATAAAAAACGCTCAATCATTGATTGAGCGTTTTTTATTTTTATAATACTTGCATTTAAATTTCAGCATTCCATTCATTATAAAATTGTTGTAAGAAGTTTTCCATATAAGAATGTCTTTGCTCTGCCATCTTTTTACCAGCCGATGTATTCATTTTATCTTTTAATAATAACAGTTTTTCATAGAAATGATTAATTGTTGGGGCAGTAGACTTCTTATATTCTTCTTTAGACATATTTAAGTTAGGTTTAATTTTAGGATCATATAAGACTCTATTTTTAAATCCACCATAATTAAAACATCTTGCAATTCCTATAGCTCCAATTGCATCTAAACGGTCGGCATCTTGTACAATATCTAATTCTATTGACTTAAACTCTTGTGTAAAGTTCCCACCTTTAAAAGAGATATTTTCAATAATTTTTATGACGTGTATTATGGTATTTTCTTCAACTTCTTGTGTTTCTAAAAATGTTCTAGCTTTTTTAGGTCCGATTGTTTCATCTCCATTATGAAACTTACTATCTGCTATATCATGTAATAAAGCACCTAACGCTATAATTAAAATATCTCCTTGTTGTTCTTGTTTAGCTATTTTCATAGCATTTTTATAAACACGTTCAATATGAAAAAAATCATGTCCGCCTTCAGCATCTTGTAATACTGATTTAACATGATTTATGGTGTTATTAATAACTTCTGTAGTTCTGTTCATAGTTCAAAAATAAAAAATCCTACTAGTGATAGTAGGATTTTAATAAAATTTATAACTAATAAAAGTTATACTGTTAAAGCACTTTTAATTAAATTTTTTTCTACCAAATACTCAGCAATTTGAACAGCATTTGTTGCTGCACCTTTTCTTAGATTATCTGAAACTATCCATAAGTTTAATGTATTTGCTTGTGATAAATCTCTACGAATTCTACCAACAAATACTTCATCTTTACCATGAGCGTTTAATGGCATAGGATAATCATTATTTTCAATATCATCTTGAACAATTACTCCTGGAGTTTCTGATAAAATTTGTCTAACTTCATTTAATTCAAAATCATTTTCAAACTCAATATTCACAGACTCTGAATGTCCCCCAACTACAGGAATTCTTACAGCTGTAGCTGTAATTCCTATACTAGCATCGTTTAATATTTTATGTGTTTCTCTAGTTAACTTCAATTCTTCTTTAGTATAACCAGCTTCTTCAAAAACATCACAATGTGGTAATGCATTTTTATGGATAGGGTGTGGGTAGGCATTTTCTCCTTCAACACCATTAACTTCGTTTTCTAATTGTTGCACAGCTTTTACACCAGTTCCTGTAATAGATTGATATGTAGAAATTACCAATCTTTTTATATTATATTCTGCATGTAAAGGAGCTAAAGCCATTACCATTTGAATAGTAGAACAGTTTGGGTTAGCAATAATTTTATCACTTTCAGTTAGTTCGCTTGCGTTAATTTCTGGTACTACTAACTTTTTAGTAGGATCCATTCTCCAAGCAGAAGAATTATCAATTACTGTTGTACCTACTTCAGCAAATTTAGGAGCCCATTCTAAAGAAGTACTTCCACCAGCAGAAAATAAAGCGATATCTGGTTTTAAGTTCACTGCATCTTGTAACCCGATTACATTATATGTATTTCCTTTGAAGGTCATTTCCTTACCTACAGAACGTTCTGAAGCAACTAAATATAACTCGCTAATATTAAAGTTTCTTTCTTTTAAAATTTGTAACATTACATTACCTACCATTCCTGTTGCACCAACTACAGCTACTCTCATGATGAAATATATTTTTTATACTTTGATTTTAAATTTATTACTACAAATTTCAGTATTTTTTTCTTTAAATACAATATTAAAAGTGTAAAATATTTACATTTTGTTTAATTTTAAACAAAATGATCTATTGGAAATAAAAACTAAAATTCTGTACATTTGCAGCTTAAAATATTGTTTAACTTAAAAAGGTATAGCATGCAACTGTACAACAAGTTAAGCGCAGAAGAACGCGCTAAATTAATTGACGAAGCGGGCAAAGACCGTCTTACTATTTCTTTCTATCAGTATTTCAAGATAGAAAACCCACAGATTTTTAGAGATAAATTATTTATAGAATGGAATGCTTTAGATGTTCTAGGTAGAACCTATGTTTCATATGAAGGAATTAATGCTCAAATTTCTGTACCAGCTGAGAATTTTCTAGCATTAAAAGAGCAATTAGATAGTATTTCTTTTTTAAAGGATATTAGATTAAATGTTGCTGTTGAGCAAGACAATAAATCTTTCTTAAAACTTAAAGTAAAAGTTAGAAAGAAGATTGTAGCAGATGGTTTAAATGATGATACGTTTGATGTAACTAATAAAGGAGTGCATTTATCTGCTGAAGAGTTTAATAAAATGTTAGAAGATCCAAATACTGTTTGCGTAGATATGCGTAATCATTATGAAAGTGAAATAGGTCATTTTAAAGGTGCTGTTACGCCAGATGTAGATACATTTAGAGATTCTTTAGATATTATTGAGGAGGATTTAAAAGAGCATAAAGAAGATAAGAATCTTTTAATGTATTGTACAGGTGGAATTCGTTGTGAAAAAGCTTCTGCATATTACAAACACAAAGGATTTAAAAATGTTTTCCAGTTAGAAGGAGGAATTATTGAATATACAAGACAAGTAAAAGCAAAAGGTTTAGAGAATATGTTTTTAGGAAAGAATTTTGTTTTTGATCATAGAAGGGCAGAACGTATATCGGATGATGTAATTTCTAATTGTCATCAGTGTGGTAAAGCTTGTGATGCACATACAAATTGTGCTAATGAAGGTTGTCATTTATTATTTATTCAATGTGATGAATGTGCTGAGAAAATGGAAAATACCTGTTCTCCAGAATGTCAAGAAATTATTCATTTACCATTTGAAGAGCAAAAAGCTTTGCGTAAAGGGAAACATGCAAGTAATAAAATATTCAAAAAGGGAAGATCTGAAAAACTTAAATTTCAAAAAAGTAATAGTTAATATAAACTATTTATTCTATAAAAAAGCCACATCATTGATGTGGCTTTTTCTATATAAATAAACTAACTGTATTATTTTTTCTTTTGAGCTCTGCGTTGTGCTTCTTGTTGTTCTTGAGCTTGTTTCATTGCAGTATCTAAACGCTCTCTAAATTTACTCTTTTTAACAGGTTTCTTTTTGTTTTCTTCTATTTGAGCATGAATCTTTTTTTCGTCGATTACATAATTTTTAATAACAAACATTATTGCAATAGTTAATAAGTTTGAAACGAAATAATATAAACTTAATCCACTAGCATAATTGTTAAAGAAAAATAACATCATAATAGGAGAGAAGTAGATCATATATTTCATCATTTTACTCATATCTGGCATTCCTTCTTGTGGTGGAGCTTGCATTGCAGATTGTTGACTTTGGTTCATTTTCATGTAAAAGAAAATTGCAACAGAAGCTAAAATTGGAAATAAACTAATATGATCTCCATAAAAAGGAATCTTGAAAGGAAGTTTAGCTATAATGTCATATGAAGACAAATCTTTAGCCCATAAGAAAGCTTTCTGACGGAAATCTATATTAGTAGGGAAAAACTTAAATAAAGCAAAAAATACTGGCATTTGTAACAATGCAGGAATACAACCAGACATCATACTTACCCCGGCTTTACGTTGTACAGCCATAATTTCTTGCTGACGTTTCATTGCGTTTTCTGTACCAGGATACTTTTTATTGATTTCTTCCATTTCTGGACGAATCACTTTCATTTTAGCACTAGATAAATACGATTTATATAATACAGGTGATAAGATAATTCTAACAACGATAGTCATTAAAATAATGATAAGCCCATAGTTTCCTAAGAATCCTTTTAATACATTGAATACAGGATAGAAAATAGTTCTGTTTAAGAATCCAAAAATTCCCCAACCTAAATCTGAAATTTCATTTAAATCTGTTCCCTTATATGTGCTTAATAAATTATAATCTGTTGGTCCGTAATACCATTCCATATTATAATTTAATTCACCATTTTTTAAAGCTAAAGGTGTGTTTAAGCTAAATGTTTTAGTGTAAATACTATCTTGATCTTCACCTAAATAGTCAACAGATTTTAATTTAGCATCATTAAAAGGAGTGTCTGTTAATAAAGCAGTAGAGAAGAAATGTTGTTTATAGGCAACCCATTCTACATTATTTACAACTTCATCATCTTTCATTTGTAAATAATCTACGTCACTATCTTCTTTAAAGTAATAGTATGTATACATATTTTCTGTACGCATACTTTTTTCCTTACGCAAAGATTTTAATTTCCAATCTAAGTTAATATTCTGAGAACTATTAATTACGTTACTTAAACCTTGTGAACGAACAGCAAAACCAATTCTGTAGTCGTTTGGTTTAATTTCGTAACGATATTCTAAATACTGACCTTCAGAAACTTTAAGTTTCATAGAAAGCACAGTGTTTTCTCCATTTTTCGTTTTTTCTGGAGCAAATAATAAATCTTGAGTGTTTAAAGTACGATTATCTGTTGTACCAAAATTGATATTAAAATTTGCATTTTTATTATTAATAATATGTAGAGGTAAAGAATCGTAAGTCTTATAATTCTTAATTAAAGCCTTAGTAATTTGTCCTCCTTTATTATTTATAGTTAATTGAACTAATTCATTTTCAATTACTGTTTCACCATCTTTTCCATTAATGGCACTATGAGCGAATGCTCCTAATTGATTTTTAAAAGCAATTTGTTGTAAAGAATCATTTACTACAATGTTTTTAGTCTTTGTTGTGTCTAAAACAGTATTTGTAGTAACTTGTTCTGTTGTTGTAGTGTTTAGTTTTTCAGCATCAACTTCAGGCTTATTAGAATTTAAATACCATAATAAAATTCCACCTAATAATAACATTCCTATGAATGAGTTGAAATCAAATTTTTTTTCTTCCATCGATATACGTTAAATGTCAACTTGTCATTTACTCAAAAAACTGAGTAATAAAACGCGACAAATGTAGCAAAACTACATCTTATTTCAGTTGTTTAGTTATAATTAATTTATGTCATATATATAGCGCAAACTATGTTCCGTTTTTTAAATTTGTTAAAACTAAATTATTGAAATGGCAAAAAAGTATACAATTCAAAAATCTCCTTTTGTAGTTCCAACAACAGATGGAAAATTAATTGAAGAACATTTTGGTAATGCTACCGATGGAAACTCGAAAGTAAGTATTGCACATATGATTGCTCCTGCAGGATGGGCTGAACCTTTTCAAACTCCAGAATTTGATGAATTTACTTATATAATTAAAGGAAAGAAACAATTTATTATTGATGGAGAAACTATAATATTAGAAGCAGGACAATCTATCAAAATAGAAAAAAACGTTAGAGTACAGTATTCAAATCCTTTTAAAGAAGAATGTGAATATTTAGCTGTTTGTTTACCTGCATTTTCTATTGATTTAGTTAATAGAGAAGATTAAAAATTAAACGGTGAAAAAGCTCACCGTTTGTTATTTTGATTTTAAAAACCTACAAATCTACATTCATATGTTCCTGGTGTAGGATTGTTGTCTAAACAAGGACCACATTCTGTAAATGGATTTGTACAAGAATTTTGACAAGCTCTAAGAGAATGATAATCACAAGTAGAAGCAATAGGTACAGGATCAAATCCACCTAAAATTTCTAATTGTTTTTGTTTACTTAGTTTTTTCCCGATTTCGAATACTTTTTTCATATTTAAGACTTTTTAGAAAATTAATATTCTGTGATTATTTTAAAGACATTCACAGTTTCATGTCTATTTCTTCGCGATAAGAATATTTTAAAGCTAAACTTTTAAATTCAATTATTAATAATCAATTAGTTAATATTTATTTAAATATTTATCCTTTTTATAAAAAAAAGATATACTCCATATTAGAGGAGTATATCTTCAAATAAAATTTTCTTTTCATTAAGTTTTTTTATTCACAAGTGCCAGTTAAACAGCAATGTGTTTCTGCTGTTCCTAAGCAACATCCATTAGAAAGAGAAAAACCACCACAAGATGTACATTGTTGAGCAGAATATTGAGGACAAGTTCCTCTTCCAAAACCCCCACTAATTTGTTGTTGTTCTTTTCTATTTAATGCTTTACCTAAATTTAATATTGAATTTTTCATAAAGATTGTTTTTTGTTTACTTGTGGTTAATTATATCTATACATTGAAACTCAGAAGAAACATGATCAAATGGTCCATTAGGTCCACAGAAAATTTGCACACATTCTTGGTTAGAAGGACAACCAGTACCACATGTACTATTTCCGCAACCATTTGGAAGAATTGCTGAAATAATCCCACCTGTTATTTCTTTTTGCTGTTTTTTGTTCAACGTTTTCCCTAGATTTAAAATTGTTTTTCTCATAAGTGTTGATTTTTAATTATTATGAAGTAAAAATTCAATTAATAAGTTCAACAAGCAATATGAAATTCAAAAGTGTATTATTTTTTTTCAAAAACGTTCTTATTAAAAAAGAGAATTCAATTTTCGAGTTCTCTTTTTAATAAATTTATACTTTGTAGGTTATTTACTATTGTAAAAATATATGAAAATTAATTAGTAAATATTCTGGATAAATACAGTTTGTTTCATTTATATAGGGCCTTGCTACTATGACATTATCATTTAGTATATCTAAATAACTAGTATTTATCATATAAGTTTCTGTTACACCATTATCATCGCTTCGACTAGAAACTGTTGATGAATGATGATATCCAAAATTAAAACTATTATGATTTAATGGATGTGCTGTAGATGTAATTGAATAAGGTAAATTAATATTTATTAAAGGAGATAATCCTTCAGGAAAATATAATTCTATACAGTTTTGTTCTAAAACAGATTGTAAAAAGAATTGTACAGCAATTTCTGTTAGGTTTACAGTTCCAGGAAACAAGCAATCTCCTAAGTCATCTTCACAAGTGATTAATGGTTTTGGAGGTGATTGTGTTCCGTGTATTGGGTCTCTATCGGGAGGAGATAAGTCGATATGTTCTCTAAGAATATTTAAGAATTCAGTTTTAAAATTTAAATTAGAATCTTCTCCAATTAATTCATTTAAAGTAATTGTTTCTCGTCCTTGTAAGTGATTAAATAATTCTATCCTGTTCGAAGATTCTTTCATTATAACTTGTGCACTTATGTAAGAAATCCATTGTAGTTTCTTTTGAAAAATACTTATAGTATCTATTTGAAAAGAATTAATAAGTTTTCCGTGTAATTCATATTTTTGTTGTTCATTAGTGAAAATTTCTAAATCATTAGCGTCATTATTACAAGCGATAGTAATAAATATAATACAAACAAAAAGTAATTTTGTTATTTTCATTTTACTAGATTTTTATATTTGAATGATCTGACAAATTACGAATTACAGATTTTGATTAAAATATCAATTTTAAATAGGTATTTATAATTTTCAAATTTGTTGTTGTGTTTTTCAAATGTGATTAAAATATTTTGTCAAGTGTATAATCTTTTCTTCTGGATGAAACTGGGATTTTTATTTCGTTTTTAAGTACTAAAAACCCTTTTTTATTATATTTAATTACATGTTTTTTATTTACCAAATAAGATTGATGGCAACGAATAAATTTTTGTTCAGATAACAATTCTTCTACTTTTTTAGCAGATTTTGTAATTACAATTTTATCTGTAATTGCTGTGTAAAAAGTAGTGTAATTACCATCAGATTTACAATATAATATATCATCTTCATGAATGGCAAATACTGTATCGGCAGTTTTTAAAACTATACGTTTATTTGTGCTAATTTCATTAAAAAAATCATTAGTAACTTCAATAGATTTCTCTAATTCATTTGTTCTGGTGTTTTGTAGTATTGCTCGTTCTACTGCTTTTACAAATTCTTCATCATCTATAGGTTTTAATATATAATCTAAGGCTCCAACTTTTATAGCTTTAATGGCATGTTTATCATAACCCGTAATAAAAATGATTTCAAAATCTTTGTAGGCTAATTGATTTAAAATATTAAAAGCAGTTTGTTGTCCTAAATTAACATCAAGAAATAGTAAATCTGGTTTTTCTTTTTCTATAATTAAAACTGCATCATCAACATTAGATGCTTCGCCTGTAACGTTAATTTTATTATAGAAGTTTTGTTGTATCTTTTTGTTAATATCGACTCTTACATGTTCTTCATCATCAATTATTATTGCTTTAATCATTATCTGAGAGTTTGTATGGTATTTCAAATGTTACTAGAACACCTGATTCTTTTGATTTATTTTTGATTGTAACTCCTTTTTTTATAACCTTCTTTAAATAACTATCTATAAGTTTTGTTGAAGATATTTTTGAGTTTTTTTTATAGTCAGATAATCCATTTCCGTTATCTTCAATTGTACATAACAAAGTTTCATTTTTACGAGCTAAATGTAATGTAACTCTTCCCAGATAATTTATATCTGATAAACCATGATCTATACTGTTTTCAATAAAAGGTTGAATTAACATTGGTGGAATGAAGATTAAATCATCTTGTTCTAAATTTATTAAATTAAGTTGAAAATTAAAGGTTTCAGGAAAACGCAATTGTTGTAATTCTATAAATTTTTGTAAAGCTTCTATTTCTTCATTTAACTGAATATAGTTTTGTGTTGAATTTTCAAGAATTAATCTTAGTAAACGAGAAAATTTTAAAAGATATTTGGTTGCTAATTTAGGCGTTTCTTCTATTTTGTTTTGAATAGCGTATAATGTATTGAATGTAAAATGTGGATTCATTTGTAATCTCAATAGGCGTTGTTGCATTTGTAAATTTTGCTTTTCAAATTTGTATTTACGTTGCTTGTAAAATAAATATCCAGAAGTAATAAAAATTACCACAAGTACCATTAAACCATATAATCTTTTTAAATTTTTTATTTCTAGTTCTTTTTTTTCTGCAATAATTTTCTTTTCTCTTTCAGACGCTTTTTTTAGTTCAATAAGTTCATTTTCAATTTTTTTATTATACTTATTTTTTTGATAGCTGTATAAGCTATCTAAGTTTATGTTTACTTGATCGATATTTTTATCTGTTAAAAATGAAAGGTGAAGTTGTGTTTGTAAAATGCTACGAATAGTTGTAGATTTTATGTTGTTATCTATTAAGTTTTTAGCCGAATCTAGATGTTTTTTAGCCTTTTGAAGTTTTTTTAAATGAATATAACTTTCTGAAATATTTTTATGTAATCCTGCAATTTCATTTTTTGAATTTATATTATTTGTGCTTTTTGATAAAAAATACAAAGCTTTTAAATAATATTTTACTGAATTAGCGTAATCTTTCTCGTAAAATTTATGAATACCAAGTTCTCTAAATAAATTATGTTTAGTGTTCGTATTCAGTTTGTTTTCAAGTTTAGAAATACTATCTAGTAAAAAAAAAGCTCTATTTTTATTGTTTAATTTGAACTCATATTGAGCTTGAATGATAAAATCTTCGCTAATATCATTTCTGTTATTTTCTTCTTGTAATTTTGCCTTTATTTGAAGTTTATTATGTTTTAGAGCTTGTTTAATATTACCATTACTTTTGTAAGTGTTTTCAAGCATGTACTGGTAATATGAATCTTCATTTCGTACTAATTTTTTATAATCATTTATTACAGTAAAACAATCTCCATAGTTTCCTTGTTCATTATGAAACTTCCAACAATTAAAAAAATATTTTAATTCAAGTCTGTTTTTAATACTATCTTTTACAAAATCTTTGGCTTTGTGAAAATATATGGCAGCGGAGTCATGAGATTTTTTGAATCGATAATAATTAGCCAGCATGTAATTATTCTTAGCTTGAACAGAATCACTAATAAAGGGATAAAGCTTAATTAAACTGCTAACTTTATTTAACTTTATTAAAGTAGAATCTCTGTTTTTAAAAGCCTTTTTATGAAGATGTTTAATTTCGTTTAGTACTTCTGATTTATTTTTTTTAGGAGTACAGGCATAAACAAAA
The DNA here is from genome assembly GCF_052084715.1 of Tenacibaculum aquaeponti. GTDB lineage: Bacteria > Bacteroidota > Bacteroidia > Flavobacteriales > Flavobacteriaceae > Polaribacter. Next base: position 97,479 of record NZ_CP197288.1, read on the forward strand.
AATGTTAGTGTTAAAAAAAAACACAGACGTTTTAACATAGTAAGATACTTGATTGATCAGACTAAGTTATGAAATTTAAGCGTAAAAAAAATTTAAAAAAGTTAGAAGTAGAAGAGTAGTTAAAATTGATATTTCTTATCGATAGCATACTTTACCAATTCATTTCCGCTATTTAAATTTAATTTTCGAATCATGTTTTTTCTGTGTGTATCAACAGTTGTTTTAGCGATAAAAAGATCTTCAGCAATTTGCTTAGATGTTTTACCATTAGCAATATGTTGTAAAATTTCTTTTTCTCTATTAGATAAAACAATTTTATCTGATTTACCAATAGTTACATTTTTATCGATGTAATCATTCATAAAATTAAAAGCTACGTTAGGATCAAAAAAAGTATTGCCTTCAGCTATAACTTTAATAGCTTTTGATAACATTTTTATTCCAGAGTTTTTTAATAAATATCCTGAAGCACCGGCATCTAACATTTGTTTTATAGCATCAGGTTGATCAAACATAGTTAAAGCCAAAACTTTAATATGTTTAAATCTAGATTTTATAATTTTTGTAGCAGCAATACCATCCATTTTAGGCATTCTAATATCAGTAATAACTAACTTCGGTTGTTTTAATTCTACAAGTCTAATAAGTTCTTCACCATTGTTTACACTGCCAATTATTTTGACTTCTTCATCATATTCAAAAAAAGACTTCACTCCATCAATCAACATTTGATGATCTTCTGCAATAACGATTGTTGTCATGTTTTTCAGATTTGTTTTACTCAAATATAATAAACCGTAATAGTATTGAATTACTTACTGCTAGGTATTTAAACAGGGATATTCATTATAATTGAAGTACCGCTTTTTGAAGAAGAATCTATTTGAAAAGTTCCTTCTAAATGTTCTATTCTTTTTTGAATAGAATGTAATCCCATTCCTGTTTTAGCTTTAATTTTTTTAGGATCAAATCCTTTTCCATTATCTTCAATTATGATATTTAAAGCATCATTAAACTGAGAAATATTTATGGTTGCTTCACTAGCCTCTGCATGTTTAATAATGTTTGTTGTAAGTTCTTGTATAATTCTAAATAAAGTAAGTTCTGTATTTGTATTTAATCGTTGCTCTAAGCCAAAATCTATAATTTCAATTTTTAATTGATTTGCAGCAGAAATTTTTTCAGCCATAATTTTTATAGCTACTAATAAACCTTGATTAGCAATTACGCCTGCATTTTTAGCATGAGCTATACTTCTGACTTTTAGATAAGTTTCATCAATTAATTTTTCAGTTTTTTCATACAATTCATCTTGATTGAAATGTTTTTTTTCTCTATTTAGTTTTAAGTTTTCAAAATGAAGTTTTAAAGTAGCCAGAACACTACCAATATTGTCGTGTAAATCTTCAGCTATACGAACGCGTTCTTTTTCTTGTCCAGTAACCATTGCATTGATGGTGTTAATTTCTTGTTCTTTAAGTAGTGTGAGGTTTTTCTGTTTTTCTAATTCTTTTTGTTGTTCTGCCAATAAGCGTTTTTTTCTAGAGTTTTTTAGGTTTAAATATGCTATAATTCCGCCTAACAAAAGAAAGATTAATGACCCGTAAAATAAACCCAAAGTTTCTTTTCTCTTTTGTTCACTGATTAGACTTTTTTGTTTGGCCTTAATTAACTCTTTTTCTTTTTCTAAAGTTTTGTATTTGACGTCAATATCATTTAAATCAATGTCTTTTTTATATTCATTTAGTTTTTCTTTGTGAGAGTTTGCTTTTTTTAAATAGGTAAAGGCACTTTTATAATCTTTAATTTTAAAGTAATTTTTAGCCAGCAGATCATTGAATTTGACTTTTTCAATTAACCTGTAAGAAGGAATTTTAATTTTACTTGCTTTATCATAAAATATTAAAGCCTGTTTAATCTTTTTTTGATCATATAAAGAAGAAGCTATATTAACGTATAAACCAAATTTTTCAATGTTGAAGATATATGAATTTTCATTTTCAATATATTTTAAAGCTGTTTGATAATTTTCTAACTCCTTTTTTTTATTTAATAATCTGAAATATAATATTCCAATAAATTGATAATACTTACAGATTAAAATTTTGTTTTTAGTTTTTAAAGCTGTTTTTATATTTATTTTAAAATTAGTTAAACTTTTTTGTATGCTATCTTTATTAAATTCATGTATAATTTTAAAATAATTATAGGTAGCACTATCATTTACATTTAATAAGTTTTTTCTGTAGATCTTTAAATATTTAGGAAGCAGATTTAAGTTTTTTCTATTTTTAAAAAGTTGAAATAATATTTTTTTTACACTTTCAGAAATTAGTACTGAATTATTAAGAGTAATTGCTTTATTTAAAGCTAAATTATACTTATCAAAAGAAAGACTGTCTTGAGATATTATTGAATTTAAATAAAAATCACCTAAAATTATATTTTTTAGTACTAATTCTCCTTCTTTATTATTAGTTTTTTTTAAGAATAAGGTATCTATTTTTCCTTTAGATTTAAGTTTCTTCTGAAAATCGATATAATTAAACTCAATAGAAGATAGTTCATCGGAGAAGTGTGATGAACTATCTTTTATAAAAACAATATCATTATTGTTTAGTTTATCTAAAAGTTTATTAAAACTTTGAGTGTAAACAAAGCAACTTTTGATGAGTATTATGAATATGATTTTTTTCAATTAATTATTTGTTATCATTACAGATTTACATATTCTCTCATCAATTACTGGTTTATAAATTTTGCAATTTTTATCTGGCATTCCTGTTTTTATTGAATCTGCTTCGTTGTTATAGAAAATATGTATGTCTAAATTTTCATTTTTCTTAAAATCAAAAACTTTTTTAATAGGTAGTTCGGTTACTCTTTTATCTTTACCTTTCTTTATTTCTTTTAATCTAAATTTTATGTGATGTGTAATTACTTGATCTTCATTTGGACAGGCTCTTAAATATTCTGCGCTAACTAAAGAATATTTTTCGCAATTTTTAATTTCTGCTAAACGAGCTAATAATCTAATTTTAGATTTATCATTAATATTTGAATCTGGTTTAGCTAATAAGACAAAGTCATGTGTTAAATCAACATGAATCATTTGATATTGATCTTTCTTATTTGTATTAAACTTTAAGCTAAAATCATTTGAACCATCTTTATCCATTCTGCCTTCTGTATTTTCACATTTTAAACATGAGCAGTTCATTAATATAATAATAGTTGTTGAGTAGAAAAAGATTTTTAATAAATGTTTATAAAGATTTCTCATTGTTTTATGTTTAATTTAGTTAATAATTCCCTTAATCGTCCTATTTTAAAAATTTTTTCGCCTTCACATAAACTATAATTACATATTCCCCATGTTTTACAATTTCTTCTTTCGCTTATTCTAAAAATTACAGAGCTTCCTCCAGATAATATGCCTATAACTTCATTTTTTTGATTAAAAACTGGTGATCCAGAATTTCCACTGTGAGCATCAATTTTGGCAATGAAATAATTTCCAATTTTATTTTTTAGTTTAGCATCATCACTAAATTTCATAGGTAATCCTAATGGATGTCCAAGTAAATATAGGTTTTCATCTGTGTTATAATCATATTCAAGATTGAATTTTAAATGACGTTTTTGCGGTAACTTTTTCCAAAGACCTTTAATTTTTAAAACAGCATAATCTTCTCCTAGTTTTCCTATATGAATTAATTTTATACGATAAATATCATTTTTATTAATAGTCTTTCCGTAGTTATCTCCTGTTTTAATGTAGTTAAAAGCTATTCGCATTTTACTCAGGTTTTTATCTTTAACACAATGAGCCGCTGTTAAAATATATTTATCAGAAATAGCAAAAGAAGTACAGGAGTTTGTAAGAGAAGGTTGTTTTATAAATCTAATAGAATTACAAAGATTATAATATCTCCTCTGTAATGTTTTAGTATTTAAAATATATTTTTTATTCATTTTAAATATAAACGGAGCAGTTTTTAATAAAGAATCATTTTCTTTTTTAAATTTTAAGAAGCCTTCATAATTATCATTAAAATCTTCATAGTTTACTAAAATTCCAACACCTTGCGCATTTTGTTTTACCTTAGAGTAAATAACATCTTCTATGTCTAATCTATTATCGTAATCGTAAATAGATATAGCTTGTTTAATTTTGTCAAATGATATTAAATTAGCAATTTCAGAGTATTTATCTTTTATGATTAAAGATTTTAAAGAATCATTTAATGGTATTATAGAATCTTTTCGATGGTATAAAATCTTCTTTAATTCTTCATAAGAAAAATTTTTCTGAAGATCTTTTATTGTATATTTTTCTTGAGAAAAAGTATGAAAATAAAATAATACAAATGTTAAATATGTTAATTTAATAATAGAACTAGACATTCTAACTTCATTGTTTGATTCGTTGATTTTTCAAAATTAGTTTCTTTTAAATACCTATTATATACCTATAAATAGGTATATTTTTTTACTTATTTTTAAGTAAAATTACGTTTAGTGGTCAATATTTATACTTCCATCTTTAGATTCAGGAACCATTGGATCAAAGGGGAGATTGAGATTGTTCACTTCTATATTCTCATCTGAAATATCAATATAACTAGTAAAAACTAATGCAAATAAAAATAGAGTTAGGAGTAGTGTTTTTTTCATATTTTAATTTTTATCCAACTAAAATATTAAAAAAAACTAGTGTAAAGTAAAAATAGTCAGTATAATACCTAATAAAATAGCTGTGAATTTTTGAAGATTGAATTTGTGATTTTCAGAGCTTTCAAATAAAATAATTGTAGAAATATGTAAAAATACACCTATAATTAACGAGGTAATTTCTTGATGATAATGTTGTATCCAGTTTATGGTTTCTCCTAAATAATAACCAATAGGACTCATGAGGCTAAATAAGAAAAGGAAGAAGAAAGTTTTTAATTTTGAAAACTTAGAATGTAAAAAGAAAGTAGTTAAAATTATGGCAATAGGTATTTTATGAACAACTATAGCCCATAGTAAATTATCATTTGAATTATGAATAGGTAAGCCTTCTGAAAAAGCATGTAATGATAAACTGATAAAAAGTAACCATGGAAAAGTGTTAGAGTTAGAGTGTAAATGCACATGTCCATGTTCTGCTCCTTTAGAGAAAGATTCTAAAATAGACTGGATTAGGATTCCTATTAAAATTAAAATACCGAAAGTGTGTAATCGGTGCTCGTCTTGAGTATTCGTGTATACCTCAGGAAGTAAATGTAAAATGGTTACAGATAATAAATATGAACCACTGAAAGCTAGTAATAATCTAGTGTATAGTTTGTTAGGTTTTTTATAAAGTACAAATATACCTCCAAATAAAACAGCTCCAATTAAGAGTAAATAACTCATTTAGCTACTAAAATTAATCGATTAGAATTTTGTTCCTCAAAAGGGTTTAAATTGTAATCGCCAAAAGTATCAATAATTTCTAATCCCACAGTATCAAAGTACCTTTTCATTTTATCAAAACTTAAGAATTTAACTTTTTCTGTATATGAATGTTTTTTGCTATCAGCTTTAAAATTAATATGCTTAAAGATAAATCCGTCTTTAATTTCACGTTTTATATGAAATTCGATATTGTCAATAGTTTTTATTTCTTGTTTTACAAGTAATTGTTCTGTTCTAATAACATTTAAAAAGTCCAAAACTAAAACTCCATCTTTTTTTAATCCAGATTTCATTGCTTTTAAAACCTGAAGATCTTCTTTATCATCATCAAAATAACCAAAACTTGTAAATAGATTAAAAATAGCATCGTATTTATTTTCAAGCATTTTACGCATATCCCAAACTTCAAAGCTTAAAGTGTCATTTTCAAATTTTTTTGCGTAATCAATGCTGTTTTTACTTAAATCACCTCCGGTTACTTTATATCCTAAAGAATTTAAAAAAATTGAGTGCCTTCCTTTTCCACAAGGTAAGTCTGCTATATGAGCAGAAGCAGGTAACTGTAAATGCGCTGTAATATTTTTCATAAATACTTGCGCATCTTCATCATTTCTGTGCTTGTATAATGTATGATAATATGGTGTGTCAAACCATGAACTGAACCAATCTTTTGTCTTCATAAATAATATGGACGCAAAAGTAATGAAAACTTACATTTTTCTTTCCTGAATTATTATCTAAAAACACAATAATTAAAATGTATTTTTGCAATCTAAGACAGCGTAGATGGATAAAGATTTTAAAATGGTTGCGACAACCATTTCTGGGCTAGAAGGTGTTTTGGCCGATGAGCTAAGAAAACTAGGTGCTAGAGAGGTAAAAGAAGCAATTAGAAGTGTACATTTTAGAGGAGATAAAGGTTTTTTATATAAAGCAAATATTGCATTAAGAACAGCAATTAGAATTTTAAAACCTATTAAACGTAGTAAAGTTTTTGATGAAGAAGATTTATATGAAGCAATTCAACGTGTTAAATGGGAACGTTTACTAGATGTAGATGGTACTTTTGCTATAGATGCTGTTGTTTATTCTAGAAATTTTACATCTAATTCTCATTATATATCATTAAAATCTAAAGATGCTATTGCAGATTATTTTATGCATAAGTATCAAAAAAGACCGAATGTAGATTTAAAATACCCAGATGTAAAGATTCATATTCATATTCATAAAGAATGGTTAACAATTTCTTTAGATAGTTCAGGTGAATCGTTACATAAAAGAGGATACAGAAGTGCAACTAATATAGCGCCAATTAATGAGGTTTTAGCAGCTGGATTAATTTTGCTTTCTGGATATAAAGGAGAAGAAAACTTTATAGATCCGATGTGTGGTTCTGGAACTTTATTGATAGAAGCAGCCATGATTGCAAATAATATTCCTGCAAATATCAATAGAAAACATTTTGCTTTTGAAAATTGGAAGGATTACGATGAGGATTTATACTTTATAATTCAAGATTCTTTATTGAAGAAAATTCGTAATGCACATTTTAAAATTATGGGGTTTGATAAAGCTCCTTCTGCTGTAAAGAAAGCAAAGCAAAATATAATTAATGCTAATTTAGAAGAGTTTGTGGGAGTTCATCATGTGAACTTCTTTAATTCTAAAAAAGAAGTATTTGGTAAAACTACAATATTGTTTAATCCACCTTATGGTGAGCGTTTAAATATTAATATTGAAGAATTTTACAGAAGCATTGGTGATACTTTAAAACATGGATATCCTAATTCTACTGCTTGGTTAATTACTTCTGATTTTAATGCTTTAAAGTTTGTAGGGTTAAGAACATCTAAAAGATTACCTATTAAAAACGGTGATTTAGATTGTCGATTTGTAAAGTATGAGCTTTATGAAGGAAGTAAAAAAACAAAGAAGTTTAGCGAGAGCTAAACTTCTTTGTTTTAGGTAAAATGGTTTACTTATTTATTTCTTGAATAAATAGCTGTTAAAACTTCTGCCATTTATTTTAGTGTATTTAGAATCAATATCGTAATTCACAATCATATTTTTTATATCAAACTCTCCAGATACTTCCATGTACTTGATATTTAAATCTTCTTCGAATTTTACATTATTAAAAGAAACCCCTCCGTTAAATTCTGTATACTTAAATGTTGTTGTTTCTTGAAAAATTGAATTAGCAAAACTTACAAATTTTCTAAATTTTGCATATTTAAAAGTAGCTGGTTCATCAAAGTTTGTGTTTTTAAAGCTAATATCTTTATCAAAAGAGGCATATTTGAAAGTAGTATCTTCTAAAAATTTAGAGCCACTGAAATCTGTATTGTATTCGAAGTCAGAGTATTTGAACATCGATTTTCCTTCGAAGGTACAATTTCTAAATGTTACATCATCTTCAAAATTAGCAACAAACGTATATCCGCTATCTTCATGAGGTATGTATGCCAAAACATCATCCTCAAAAACACAATTAATAAATGAAATTTTACTTACAATTTGTTTTTCAATAGTATTTGAACCACCATTATTCCACCATCTCTTTCTTTTGGGTAGATTTGGTAAAGCTTTATTCATATAGGTTAAATCTAAAACCCCTACTATGGTAGCGTTAGAAATAGTTATATTTTCTTCTTTTTCTATAGTCTTTAAAATTTCTGTTGCATTTACAGTTTTTTGTGCGATTAATAAAGAACTTGTAAAAAGTAGTAGTAATGTTGTAATTGTTCTCATGATTTAAATAGTTTACTTATTTATTCTAAAGACAATAACTCTTTTAATATGTTACAAAAAAAACGTCCAATATAAAATTGGACGCCTGTATACTTGTTTAGTGCTTGATTATTAGTTTACAGAATCACTTAAACCAGCACCTGCTTTAAATTTTACAACATTCTTAGCAGCGATTTGAATTTCTTTTCCAGTTTGAGGGTTTCTTCCGCTTCTTGCAGCTCTTTGAGAAACTGACCAAGTTCCCCAACCAACTAAAGCTACTTTATCACCTTTCTTTAAAGCGCTAGTTACATTGTTAGTTAAAGAATCTAATGCAGCTTTAGCAGCAGCTTTAGAAATTCCTGCATCAGCAGCCATTGCGTCGATTAACTCAGACTTGTTCATAATTTGTAGATTTTAAAATTAATTAATAAATTTTTTGCTTTAACGCTTAACAAATATAGATTTAATGGGGTATTGTGCAAGTTACAGCTCTAAAAAACCAAGATTTTGTTAATAAAAACCCTTGATTTGTTAATAACCATAAGGAAAAAAAGTTAAAATACGCTGTATCCCTTATGAATAAAGGGTTACAGCGCCTTAGCTTTATCAATAAATGTAAATCCATTTAATAAACTAGCAGCATCTAGTTTTTTCTTACCAGAAATTTTTATTTCATTAATAATTAAGAAGCCATCTTTAACCGCTACTTTTATTTCTTTCTTGGTTGTTAATATTGTGCCTATTTCAATATTATGATTCTCTTTTTGCTTTGAAACTCCATAAATTTTTGCGGAAATCTCATCTTCACCATTTATTATTGTAGTCCAAGCTGCAGGGTATGGATTTAATCCACGAATATGATTATAGATTTCGTTTAAAGATTTAGACCAATCTATTTTACAATTGTGAGGAAATAATTTAGGTGCAGCTTTTTCTTCTAGTTCAGGCTGTTTTGTTGTTGTTACATTTTCCGAAGCAATTAAGTCGACAGTTTCTACAACTAAATCGGCGCCTAAATACATTAATTTGTCATGTAGTTCACCAACGATTTCATTGGGAGTAATATCAATTTCTTTTTGTAAAATAATTTCTCCTGTATCAATTTTATCATCAATAAAGAAAGTAGTCACACCTGTTTTGGTTTCACCATTTATTATAGCCCAATTAATTGGAGCTGCACCTCTGTATTCAGGTAGTAAAGATGCATGTAAATTAAATGTACCATATTTTGGCATTTTCCAAACCACAGTGGGTAACATTCTAAACGCGACTACAATTTGTAAATCGGCATTTAAATCACTTAATTCTTGAACAAATGAATCAGCTTTTAAGTTTTTTGGTTGTAAAACTTTAAGGTTTTGAGAAACTGCATATTTTTTTACTGCAGACTCGTTAAGTTTTCTTCCTCTACCAGCAGGTTTATCAGGAGCTGTAATTACTCCAATAATAGTGTAGTTTTGCTCTACAAGTTTTTTTAAAATGGTAACTGCAAAATCTGGAGTTCCCATAAAAACAATTCTTAAATCTTTCATTTATACAAGTAAATACGTGTTATAATTTGTTACTTTAATTTTTTCTTCCGCAAGTAATTTTCGCAAATGTATTAAAATGTCTCTTTCTTTATAATTTAATATTTGACAGATTTCTCTTGAAGATATTTCTGTTCGTTCTTTAATAAGATTTAATATTTGAGATGAGACATCAATAATTTTTTCTTTTCTTAAACAAACATCGCATGTGTTACATACTTTAGGATTTTCTTCTCCAAAATAGGAGAGGAGTTGAACACTTCTACAAACAGTATCATTTTCAATAAATTGAATTAGGTTTTTAATTTTTTCATGCTTATAACTTAATAGCTGGGTAATTTTCTTGGATGACCTATTTATTGTTAAATCATCTTCTCTTGGATGTAAAAAATATAAAGTACTGTTTTTTGAAGATTTTTTATAATTAATAATTTGATCTATATGTAATTCATTGAGAATATCAATAACTCTCGTAGAAGTAATTCCTACAAGTTTTCCAATAGTGAATTCATTTATTTGTACTTCTTGTTCAAATAATCCACCATACATTCGTAAAAGTGTATCAATAAACTTAATTTTCTTACCATTAGCAGACTTATAAGAATTTAATTGATTATGATGAATTAAAAATTGTAATGTAGATTTCTTCTGACTAAAATGATTTAACTCAATAATCCCAAAGTTATTCAATATTTGAAGGATGTTAAATACTTTTCTGGTAGGTAAGTTATATACATTACAGAATTCTAAAATATTAAAATCGAAGCCTGTTTCTACCAATTCTCCTTTTGCGATTTGATAGTACTGATATAATTTAGCGTGAGTAAATTTTATTTCTTTTAGAGTAGGTTGAGAACTTTCAAAAAGATTTAAAGTAAGTTTTATATCACTTTCATTCGTTAATGTTATAGCATACGAATTGTCACTATTCCTTCCAGCTCTACCGGCTTCTTGTACATAGTTTTCTATAGAACTAGGAATATTATAATGTATAACAACTTTAACATCCGGACGATCTATTCCCATACCAAAGGCATTTGTGGCTACCATAATAGGAGTTCTGTTAGTCATCCAACCTTTATAAGCTACTTCTTTTTCTATAGCTGATAAACCAGCATGATATGAAGCAGATTTAAAACCATTTGCATTTAAAAAGTTTGAAATTTCTACAGTTTTTTTTCTAGAACTCACATAAACTATTGCAGGAGATTTTATTTTGGTAAATATTTCTTTGAGTCTGTATAATTTATCTTCACTCTTTAAAATACGATAGCTTAAGTTTGGTTTATAAAATGACTTTTTAAAAAGAATAGGTTCTTTTAACTGTAACGTACTATCTATATCTACTAAAACTTTTTTGGTAGCTGTAGCAGTTAAAGCTATAATCGGCGTATCGTTTTTTAGTTCTTTTAAAATAGATAATTCTGCGTACGATGGTCTAAAATCATGTCCCCATTCAGAAATACAGTGAGCTTCATCAATAGCGAAAAAAGAAATTGGTAATTGTTTTATTTTTTCTTGAATGAATTTAGATTGAATTCGTTCTGGAGATAAGTATAAAAATTTATAATTTCCAAATTTAAGATTATCAAAAATACGAACGACTTCATCTTGAGAACTTCCAGCAGGAATATGAAAAGCTTTAATCCCTTTTGCATCTAAACTATTAATTTGATCGTTAATTAACGCAATAAGAGGAGAAACTACAACACAAATTCCTTCTTTTATAAGCGCAGGAATTTGATAACATATTGATTTTCCTCCACCAGTTGGAAGTAAAGCTATTGTATCTTTATCATTTAAAACAGATTCAATTATTTCTAATTGTTGTGTTCTAAATGTATCAAAACCCCAATATCTTTTTAATATATCTACTGGGCTATTCACGATTTAAATATTATTCAAGATAAAGAAGCATCTGTTTCTAACACTATCAAAAGGAACATTAATAATTTCATAACCTAAATCCGAATACGCTTTATTTAAAAACTTACTAATTTTTTCAGCTTGTTCAAAAGTCTCGTAACGTTCATTGTCAGATTTGTAAATATCTTTCCAAGGTAAGAATTGAAATATTTTGGTGTATCTGTATTTTTTGCTTTTTTCTAAAAAAACTTCGGGTACTTCAGTATTAAAATATTGTAAATAAGCATGAACACTAGGAATTCCTCTATCAAAAAAAACAATTTCTTTGCTAGATTTATCTGCATTTATGTATTGTTTTTCTCTACCTTCAAGTAATTTATAACTAAATAAAAGAGGATCTGTAAGAAAAAGTTGATCGATACCTTGTTCTTGTGCTTCTCTAGTTACTTCTCTAGAAACTTCAGGCATACATTTGTAACCTCTTCTTTTTAAGTATCTTAAAACTGAAGATTTTCCTGTGCCTGGTCCGCCAATAAAAACAATTTTTTGTTGCATGACGCAAAAATACTAGATTCGTAAGTTAAATATAATAAATAGTGTAATTTTGTGTTCAATTTTTATAATGAAGGTGTAGCTTGAACACAAGCTTAAATTAATTTATGTAATTAAACTATGTCTGATAGAGAAGCATTTTATGCAAATTTGAAAGAAAAATTAAACGAAACGACTAAATTTCCTACTAAATATTTATATAAATTTATAGTTCCTAGTGAAGATGATAAGGTGGAACAAGTTCAAGATATTTTTAACAAAGGGGGCGCTGTAATTAATACTAGGAAATCTAGATCTGGAAAGTATACGAGTGTATCTATTCACTTGAACGTTTCTAACGCAGATGAAGTAATCTCTTATTATCAACAAGCCGAAAAAATAGAAGGCATTATATCATTATAAAACCTTATGAAAACGACTCTTATTACTATAATTTCACTTTTTATTTCTTGTTTTCTTTTTGCACAAAAAGATGAAGTTCTTTTAACTATAAATGATAAACCAGTCTATGTTTCTGAGTTTAAAAGAGTTTATGAGAAGAATTTAGATCAAATAAAAGAAGAAGAAAAAGATGTAGATAAGAATTTAGATCTTTTTATTAACTATAAGCTGAAATTAATTGATGCTTATAAGTTAAAATTAGATACTTCTAAGACTTATAAAAATGAATTGAATTCATATAAAAATCAATTAATGACGCCTTATCTTCATGATGATGAATTCAAGAAAAAAATGGTAAAAGAAGCTTATGAAAGAACTATTGAAGAAGTAAGAGTTAGCCATATATTATTAGCTTACCCTAAAAAAAGTAGTAAAAAAGATTCTATTTCTTTAAAGAAAAAACTAGAAGAAATTAGAAAAAGGATTGTAAATGGAGAAGCTTTTGAAAAAGTAGCAAAAGAAGTTTCTAGTGATCCATCAGCAAAAATTAATGGAGGAGATTTAGGTTATTTTTCTGCTTTTAGAATGGTATATCAGTTTGAAGATGCAGCCTATAAAACAAAAGTAGGTGAAATTTCTAAACCTTTTGGGACAAGATTTGGATACCATATTTTAAAAGTTACTGATAAAAGAAAATCAAGAGGAGAGGTTGAAGCGGCACATATTTTAATACGTGATATAGAAGCTAAAGGAAAAGCTAAAGTTGATTCTATTTATCAGCAAATACTAGAAGGAGCTAATTTTGAAAATTTAGCGAAGAAGTATTCTGAAGATAAAGGTTCTGCAAACTATGGAGGCAAGTTACCAAGATTTGGTTCTGGTAGAATGGTTTTACCTTTTGAAAATGCCGTAATGGAATTAAATAAGGAGAATGAAATAAGTAAACCTTTTCAAACCCGTTTTGGATGGCATATTGTAAAGTTGCTTAAAAAATATCCTGTTCAGTCTTTTGAAGAAATTGAAGAGGATTTAAAACGAAAAATAAGAACAAGTAACAGAGGTAATTTATCAACTCAACGTTTAATTAAAAAGTTAAATAAAGATTATAAACCATCTGAAAAAAGTTTGTTAATAGAGAAATTAATAAAAGAAGAAAAATTAACAAAAGAAGATTCTATTTCAGTTGTATATACTATTCAAAATAAAAAAATCAAATTAAATGATTTTTTAGATTTTGCAAAAAATAAGAAATATCTTTCTGTAGACAATTTATGGTCTAAATTTAAAGATAGAGAAATTTTAAATTATTATAAGAATAATTTAGAAAATATATTTCCTGAATATAAAAACACGCTTCAAGAATACAAAGATGGTTTGTTATTGTTTGATTTAATGCAATTAAAAGTTTGGAATAAATCTCAAAAGGAAGATAAAGGTTTATTAACTTTTTTTAATGAAAATAAAGCAAATTATAAAAGTGAAGATATAGAGAAGGTTAAAGGAGAAGTAATAAGTGATTATCAAAATCATTTAGAGGATATTTGGATTAATAATTTAAAAGCATCCAATAAAGTAAAAATTAATAAAAGAGTTTTAAAACGAGTAAAAAAAGCCTACAAGCAATAATATAAGTTAGTGAGAAAAATCATTTTTACATTTTGTTTTTTAACGCTTCTTTCATGCGATAAAATTAAAGACTTTATATCTACCAAAGATACAGGTGCTATAAATGAACCTATAGTTGCGTCTGTTGGAGAGGTGAATCTATATCTTTCAGATGTAGTTAATGTTGTGCCAAAAGGAACTTCTAAAAATGATAGTTTAGTATTAATTAAAAGTTACATTAACACTTGGGCTAAACAACAATTATTATTAAAAAAGGCAGAAGAGAATATTTCGGACGTAAATAATAAACAAATAAACGAGCTGGTTAAAAATTATAAAGAAAGCTTGTACATTAATGGATATAAAGAATCTTTAATTAATCAGCAATTAGATACTTTAATTTCAGAAGAATCTATACAAAAATATTATACAAATAATAAAGATAATTTTAGGTTAAACGAAGAATTATTACAACTTAAATATATTTATTTTGGTAAAGATTTTTTAGATAAACAAGAAGCTGTAAAAAAGTTTCAATCTACTACTATAGAAGATTTAGAGGACTTAGAAAATCTGACAATAAATTTTAAAGATTATATGTTGAGAGATTCATCTTGGGTAAGCTATGATGATGTTTTGTTAAAAATTCCACCATTTAGATATGAATCAAAAGAAAAACTGTTAAAAAAATCCAAATTCATTCAGAAAGAAGATAGTTTAGGAGTATATTTGGTCGCTGTGAATAATGTGTTAAAGAGAAATGAAATAGCTCCTTTAAGCTACATTAGAAATAATATAAAACAACTTATTTTACATAAACGTAAGATAGAATTAGTAAGAGAGATAGAAAAAACGTTGATTAATGATGCAATTAAAAACAATGAATTTAAAGAGTATTAGTATTTTAATTATCTTAGGATTGGCACCAGTTTTTGTTGGAGCTCAAAAAAATAAGATTGATGGTGTAGCTGTTGTTGTTGGTAAAAATGTTGTTTTAGATTCTGATATTGAAAAATTTAAAAAAGAAATTGAAACGCAAAGTGAAGGGAAAATAAAAATTACCGATTGTCAAATGTTAGAGCAATTGATGGATCGTAAATTACTTGCACATCATGCTGTTGTAGATAGTGTTACTGCATCAAAAGCTGAAATTGATGATAGAGTAAAGAGAACTATTGATTTCTTCATAAGACAGCATGGCGGAGAAAAGAAGGCTATTGAAGTTTATGGATTTAATGATAAAGAAGATTTAATTAAAGAACTAGAACGTGTTCAAAAAGAAGAAATCTTAATAGAAAAGGAACAACAAAAAATTACGGGTGATGTAGATTTAACTCCAGAAGAAGTTCGTTTATATTTTAATGGCTTAAAAGAGAAAAATGAATTACCTGAATTTCCAGCAGAAGTTGAGTTAGCACAAATTGTTTTAAAAGCTGAACCAACTAAAGAGGAAAATGAAAGGATTATAGCGAAACTTAACGAGATTAAGAAAGATGTAGAAGAGAATGATGCGAGTTTCAGGTTAAAAGCAATCGTAAATTCAAATGATCCTTCTGTAGCTAGAAATGGAGGTAATTTGGGAACTATTACTAAAGATACACAGTTCATAAAAGAGTTTAAAGAAGTTGCTTTTTCTTTAGATGAAGGACAAATATCTGAACCTTTTAAAACAATTTTTGGTTATCATATCATTTTATTACATAAAATTAAAGGTAACGGTAGAGAAGTTTCTCATATTGTTATGAAACCTGAAATTGAAGAGAGTAAACTTAATGACGCTAAAGAGAAATTAGAGCAAATTAGAAAAGATATTATTGCTGGTGAGTTAACTTTTGATAAAGCTGTAAATGATCATTCACAAGATGATGAAACAAAAAATAGTGGAGGACTAATTTTAAATCCATATACAGGAGAATCTACTTTTGATTTAACTAGAATGGATCCAGCTTTGTATGGAAGAATTAACGAATTAAAAAAAGGAGAGTTTTCAGAAGTTTTCTACGATGAAACTAGAGCAGGAGAGAAGATGTATAAATTGCTTTACATGAGAAATAGAACGAATACTCATAAAGCAGATTTAGTTAATGATTATGTAAAAGTTCAGAAACTAGCTCTAGTAAAGAAAAAAGAAGAAACAATTGCTAAATGGTCAAAAGACAAAATATTAGAAACTTATGTTAAGATAGGAAGTGATTACAAGAAATGTACTTTTAAATCTAACTGGAAAAAAGAAAATCAATAATGTCAGACGTTACGGCAGTTAATAATTTAGTAACTAAATATCAACAGTTACAGCAGGAAATAGGTAAAGTAATTATTGGTCAAAAAGAGGCGGTTAATTTTTCTTTATTATCTATTTTTTGTGGAGGTCATTCACTTTTAATAGGTGTACCGGGTTTAGCAAAAACTTTATTAGTTAATACAATATCAGATGCATTAGGTTTAAATTTTAATAGAATACAGTTTACACCTGATTTAATGCCTTCCGATATTTTAGGTAGTGAGATTTTAGATGAGTCTAGAAAATTTAAGTTTATAAAAGGTCCTATTTTTTCTAATATTATTCTTGCAGATGAGATTAATAGAACACCTCCAAAAACTCAAGCAGCTTTGTTAGAAGCGATGCAGGAGCGCTCTGTTACAATTGCAGGACATCATTATAAATTAGATTTGCCTTTTTTTGTATTAGCTACACAGAATCCTATTGAGCAAGAAGGAACCTATCCATTACCAGAAGCTCAATTAGATCGTTTTATGTTTTCTATAAACTTAGATTATCCATCGTTTGATGAAGAAGTGGAAGTTGTTAAAAACACAACAACTACCAAAGAGCAAAAAGTTAATGCTTTATTTAATGCCCAAGAGATTGTAGAAATACAAAAACTAATTCGTAAAATACCTGTAGCAGACAATGTAGTAGAATATGCAGTTAGTTTGGTTGGAAAAACTAGACCAAAATCTGATAAAGCTACAGAATTTGTTAAAAAATATATCGATTGGGGAGCAGGACCTCGAGCTTCGCAAAACTTAATTTTAGCAGCTAAAGCTAATGCTGCTGTAAATGGTAAGTATTCTCCAGATATTGAAGATGTTCAAAAGGTTGCAGTTCCAATTTTATCTCACAGAGTGGTTAAGAATTATAAGGCTGAAGCTGAAGGGATAACAATTGATGAGGTTATCACTTCTTTATTTTGATAATAAATAAATTACTTAAACAAACAAAAAAACTTGGATGATTTCATCTGAGTTTTTTTGTTTTAAATTAATGTCTCGTCCTGAAATATCGTTACACTAAATTTTAAGTGTAATGAACAAGAGTTATGTAAAGTATACTCAGAAGGACTATAGTTTAAGTTTGAAATTTCTAGTAGTTTATTTAGCAGAGTGAGAAGAGAATTCCACGATCAAGTAATCATTTTACTACTAACTCGTATCATTGATATAGAAAGCATAGGAATCTCATTGAACAGTTAATCTTCGAATGATTTAAACAGCTTTGAAGATGTTACTTATCTAGTAGGAAATCGATAAAATTGATGTGCTTATCTTTAGTTACAGATGCTTATTCTAAAATGATTATGGAACCATTTAGATAATACACTGGAAGTAAAATTAATCTTTAAAAACTCTAAAATGAGTTCTTAAAAATTGAATTTATCCTAACCAATTATTGATACATTACTTTGATAGGTGATTGAAGTATTTGTTGTAACGATAATCAATAGATTTAAGATAAAGCAAAGTGAAATGTATTATGATAAAATTTTGAATTTTTTTAATGTGTTGTTGTGTTGGTTATTTATGTTTTAAAACTTTTTTTGATGGGGGTATTGAAAATTAAACCCAAGTTAATGAAGAAAATCTCAGAATAAACCATGGTTTATTCTGAGATTTTATAACTTTAATTCTAATAAAAATCTATTGATTTATTTCTTTATAAATTTTTGAGTCATAATTTCTTCTCCGTCATTAATTTCAAGAATGTAAACACCAGTTTTTAATTCGTTAACTTGAATTTGATTACTATTTAAATAACCTTTTGAAATTTCTTGACCTAGTAAAGAAATTATTCGATAAGTTATATTTTCTACCTCTGAATCTTGTAACCTTAAATTTAATGTGTTTCCAGTAACAGGGTTAGGGTACATTTTAAAATCACCTTCAAAAACATCAAATTCATTGGTGTTTAAATAGCCTAATTCAGTTAAAGAAGAGTTGCTAGAAGCAACGTTAATTGATTTAGCTAAAACTCCAGAAGTACCTTTAATAGTTACTTGATCTATATATATATGATCACTATTTGTAGACGCGTCTGCTTGGAATCGGAATTGAGCATTTGATGTGAAATTATAATTAGAATTGCTTAACACTACTTTAGCATTATAAAAAGTATTGTTATCGAAATCAGTTCCTCTTGCCCAAACTTCAACTGTTTGCCAAGAACTTCCATCGTAATATCTTAACCAAAAATCTTCACCATTTTCCATACTATATGAATAAAAATAGAAATCAACTTCTACAGTGTTATATGTAGTTAAATCATAAACTTCAGATGTCATTGCGGAAGCAGTACCTGAATTATCTCTTAAGCGTATAGAATAAGATCCTTCGTAAGATCTTGCTCCTGAGTATCTCGCAACATCACTACCACCATCAGACCAGTTATCTAAACCTGATTCAAAATAAGATTCAGAGATTACTACAGGTCCTGTAGGATTTGTTCCTCCATTATTAAGATTGCCTAAGCCGTCAAACGTATCTACAGCAAGTACATCCCACTCAGAAATTGTATATGTAGTGTTAGGACTAGTTATGTTTGAAGTTCTTTGTAGGGTAACATCTTGAGCAAAATTTGCACTGCTATTTGGATTTCCTATTAAGTCTAATAAAACCTCGTTTTTAAATAACCCAATAGCATCATTTCCATTAAAAGTAGTAATACTAGCTTCTGTAATGTCAGCAACATTTAAAATAGTAGAATTAGCGTTAGAATTAGCAATTACATAAACATCTCCATTAGCTAATTGCCCGCTTAAATTTAGTATGCTAGAAAAACTTCCAGAACCGTTTGTAGCTTTTCTTAAAGAATATTCAGCTAAGTTTACAGTAGTTCCAGATACATTTGCTATTTCTATAGCTTTGTTATTAGAAGAACCTTCTATATATTCAGAAATAATTAAAGTTCCATTTGTTGAAGGTTCAGATAAAGTAGTTATACTAACAACATTACTAGAATTTGAAATGTTTCCCGCTTCATCTACAGCCTTTACTGAGAAATTGTAATTAGTATTTGCAGTCAAATTATTAACTGTATAATTAGTATTGGTAACTGTAGTTATTTTTGTATTCCCCTGATATACATCATATCCTGTTACAGCTATATTATCTGTAGAAGCTGTCCATGCTAAATCAGTTGAAGTTTGTGAAGTATTTGATGCAACTAGTCCAGAAGGTGTAGTTGGTGCTGTTGTGTCTGGAACAGGTAAAGTAGTTACATTAACAATATTACTTGAATTTGAGGTATTTCCAGCGGCATCAATAGCTCTTACTGAAAAAGAATAATTAGTTTCAGCTATTAAACCAGTTACAGTATAATTTGTTGTAGTAACTGTTGATAGTTTTGTAGTTCCTCTGTAAACATCATATCCTGTTACAGCTATATTATCTGTAGAAGCTGTCCAAGCTAAATTAGTTGAAGTTTGAGTAATATTTGATGCAATTAAACCAGACGGAGTAGTAGGAGCCGTTGTGTCTGCAGAATTAGTGTCCATGGTATGTGTACCTAAACCAGAGAAAGTATCTGTACTAAAAGAATCCCATTCAGATGCAGTATAGTTGTTATTTGGAGCAGTTATAGTGGATTTTCTTCTTAAAGTAACGTCCTGTGCAAATGTCGCACTGCTATTTTGATTTCCTATTAAGTCAATTAAAACTTCATTTTTAAACAATCCAATAGCATCATTTCCATTGAATGTTGTAACACTATTTTCAGTGATGTTCGCAACATTTGTAATTGCAGTAGAAGCATTGTTATTTCCTATAACATATACTTGACCATTTGCTAACTGTCCGCTCAAGTTTAATACGCTAGAGAAACTTCCAGAACCATTAGTAACTTTTCTTAAAGAATAAGAGGATAAATCAATAGCCGATCCAGTAAAGTTTGCAATTTCTATAGCTTTGTTATATGAAGAACCTTCAATATATTCAGAAATTAATAAATCAGAAGCATTTCCACCTCCATTATTACCACTATTTTGTGTTGTTATTGTAACAGTGTTACTGTTCCCAGAAATATTTCCTGCGGCATCATACGCACTAACATAAAAAGAATAAGTAGTACCTGAACTTAAAGCAGTAGCGGTATAATTTGGATTCGAAGAGGTAGCAATTTGAGCACCATTTCTATAAATTCTATAACCAGATACAGCAATATTATCTGTAGAAGCAGTCCAAGCTAAATCTACAGTACTTTGTGTTATGTTAGAAGAAATCAAATTAGAAGGAGTAGAAGGTGATTGTGTATCACTTCCACCAGTACTACCAAATAAATCCTCAGCTTGTGGTCCTCCCCAAATTTGTGTTGCAAAAGCAGGATTATCTATAAAAGGATTTCTATTTCCTTGTTCTTGTTCTAAAATTGGGTTTCTTTGTTTTTCAAAATCTGATACAGGATCTTCAGTGTTCCATTGTAAAAATAGATCAATCATATTAGGATCTGTAGCAACAATATTACCCACACCTACATTGGTTGGTAATGTTTGATTTCCATAACGTAAATACATGTACATCATCATTCTAGCTACATCACCTTTCCATTCATCTCCAGGGTACCAATTACCTTCAGGGGTAATGTATGAAGCAGTTCCATTACCAGCAGCGAATTTACGGTTGCTTCTTGAAGAATTTCTAGAGCCATCACAAGGTCTTAAGCTGTGTGCATCTGCACCAGCACCAGTAGTTCCTAAATTAGGATTTCCTAAAGATTTAGGGTAAACATGTTCTCTATTCCAATCACCAGAATTTCCTCCATTTTGATCTTTTCCTCTAGTTCTATCATTATTAATTTCTGAATCAGTATCATTCCATCCGTAAATTAATAAAACTTTAGAAGGATCTGTTGGATCTATATCTGTTAGTTTTAAAGTATTCCAAACCCCTGGTGTATAGCTTAAAAATATATTATGAGTACTAATGATTTTTGTAGATAGTTCATCTTTTAAGTTTGAACCATTAAGGGTTAAGTTAACATCGTTATAGTACGATGGTATTTGTCCAAATACAGATAACGAAGTTATCAGCATTATAACAGGTATTATTTTTTTCATGAAATAGTTTGTTGGGTTTAAATCGAAGCAAAGAACATATCGTAATGTTAACAAAACATTAATAAAGTGTTAATTTTTAAGAAGTTATTAACACTGTGGAAAATGGTATATTATTCCTAAATAATCTTCAGAAAAAATGTAAATTTGCAGGCTAAATACTAGACTAAAAAATGAAAATATCATATAACTGGCTACAACAATTTTTACAATTTGACTGGAATCCAGAAAAGATAGGGGAATTATTGACGGATTTAGGACTGGAAGTTGAGGGAATTGAACTTAAAGAAAGTATTAAAGGAAGTTTAAAAGGTGTTGTTGTTGGTGAAGTTCTAACATGTAAAAAACATCCTAATGCAGATAAACTTAAAGTTACTACTGTTAATTTAGGAGAAGTAGAACCAGTACAAATAGTTTGCGGAGCACCTAATGTTGATGCAGGACAAAAAGTTCCTGTAGCGACTATTGGAACAATGTTATACGACGAAAAAGGAGAAGGTTTTAAAATTAAGAAAGGAAAAATCAGAGGTGAAGAGAGTCATGGTATGATCTGTGCCGAAGATGAATTAGGTTTAGGATCGGGGCATGATGGAATTATGATACTAGATGAATCTCTAGTTCCAGGAACTCCTTGTGCCGATGTATTTAAAATAGAAACTGACCATGTTTTTGAAATTGGACTAACTCCTAACAGAGCTGATGCAATGAGTCATTATGGAGTGGCAAGAGATTTAAGAGCTGGTTTGTTACAAAACGATGTGAAATTAGAATTAATTTCACCTTCAGTTTCAGATTTTCATGTTGATGAAAGAAGATTAAAGATTGATGTTGAAGTTGAAAATAAAGAATTAACGCCAAGATATTGTGGAATAACCATTACTGATGTTGAAGTAAAAGATTCACCAGAATGGATAAAAAATAGATTGAAAGCAATAGGAATTGCTCCTAAAAGTAATATTGTAGATATTACAAATTATGTTTTACATGAATTAGGTCAGCCTTTACACGCTTTTGATGCTTCTAAAATTAAAGGAAATAAAGTTGTTGTAAAAACTTTAGAAGAAGGTACTAAGTTTACCACTTTAGATGAAGTTGAAAGAGAGTTATCAGCTGAAGATATTATGATATGTGATGCTGAATCTAATCCGTTATGTATAGCAGGAGTATTTGGAGGTGTGAAATCTGGAGTTACAGAAAACACAACTACAATTTTCTTAGAAAGCGCATACTTTAATCCTGTTTCAGTTCGTAAAACAGCTAAAAGACATGGATTAAATACAGATGCTTCTTTCAGGTTTGAAAGAGGAATTGATATTAATCAAACAAAATATGCTCTAAAGAGAGCAGCTTTATTAATTGAAGAATATGCTGGAGGAAAAATGTCTTCAGATATTATGGATTTCTATCCTGAAAAAGTAAATGATTTTGAAGTTTTTTTATCATTCGAGAATGTTTATAAATTAATAGGACAAGAAATACCTAAAGAAACTATTAAAAATATTTTAGCTTCACTAGAAATTAAAATTAATAGCATTACAGAAGCTGGTTTAGGTTTAGTTATTCCTTCTTATAGAGTTGATGTTCAAAGAGAGGCAGATATCATTGAAGAAATTTTAAGAGTTTACGGATATAATAATATTGAGTTTTCTCATAAATTAAATACTTCGATATCTTTTGATAATGATATTCAAGTTAAAGTTGAAAACATAGTTTCAGATCATTTAGTTGCTTTAGGCTTCAATGAAACTATGGCAAACTCATTAACTAAGGCTGATTATATTAGCTTATCTGAAGATTTAAATGAGAGCTTTAATGTAGAAATGTTAAATCCATTGAGTAATGATTTAAAAGTTTTACGTCAATCATTATTATTTAGTGGGTTAGAAAGTATTTCTTATAACATTAATCGTAAGAATAATGCATTAAAATTATTTGAGTTAGGAAAAACCTATCACAAATATGAGTCAGGTTACCAAGAAGATAAACACTTAACATTATTTGTTACAGGAAATAAACTAAAAGATAACTGGAAAATTGCTTCAGAAACATCTAGTTTCTTTTACATAAAAGGAGTAATTACTAGTATTTTTGATCGATTAGGTTTATCAAATTTAAAGAATTCACCAGTAAAATCATCTGTTTTTTCTGAAGGATTAACATTAAGTTTAGGTAAAACAAAATTAGTAGAGTTTGGAGTTGTTAAACGTTCTATATTAAAAGAGTTCTCAATTAAACAAGAAGTTCTTTTTGCAGATTTTAAATGGGATGTTATTTTAGGATTAGTTGGTAAGAGGAAAATAAAGGTTACCGATTTACCTAAATTCCCTGCAGTAAAAAGAGATTTAGCTTTATTATTAGATAGCAAAGTTGAATTTAAAGAAATTTACAATTTGGCTTTTCAATCTGAAAGAAAGCTTTTAAAAGAAGTGGACTTATTCGATGTTTACGAAGGAGAAAATTTACCTGAAGGAAAAAAATCGTACGCTGTTAGTTTTATTTTACAAGATGATAAAACATTAAACGACAAGCAAATCGACAAAATAATGCAAAAATTACAGCAAACATTCGAAAAGAATGTTGGTGCAGAATTAAGATAATAAATTTTTAAGCTCCCTTAGGGAGCTTTTTTTAAATATTTAAAATGTTATGAGAAAAGGATTTTTTTTAATATTCAGCTTAGTTTTTTTTCAAATCTATTCACAAGGGGACAATGATAAAAAGCTAGTAGAGTTAGATGATTTAGGATATGCAATAGATAGTACTTTATTTAATCAAGATCATACATATTTTGATAAAGTTTATGATAGTAAATTATTAGCTAATAGATTTTTTATAAAAACAGAGGATAAAGAATTATTAAAGTTTAATTTGTCATTTTATCAGGGTTTTTCTAAATCTTTTAGCTTCGGTAAAGAACTTTTAAAGCAAATAGAATTAGGTTCAGAGTATACCTTTATAAGATCATACAAAGAAAACGATAATTACTTTTTATTATTTAGGCTTTATGGAGAAGATGGTTTAAACTATCATAAACATTTAATAGAATATGTAAAAGGGAAGCCAAAAATATCTGACACATATATCTATATTTCTGGAGAATATTTATCTGAAACAATAAAGTTTCTTTACGAGAGAGCTGTAAACAATAGAAGTTTTTTGAAAAGGATTTTAAATAGAAAAGAAGTTGCTGATTTTGAAAAAATAGTAAAATTTAAAGCTTATAAAGATCAAAACCAACATAAAGAGGTTATTGATTTATACGAGTCTTTAACTGAGAATTCTAAAAAAAGAAAGATTTTTATGATTTATGCCTTAATGGCTGCAAGTAATTTTGATAATGAACTATACATTAAATATATAAATGATTATGAAAAGGAATACCCTAATGATGCTAGTTTATATTTAATTTCAATGGATGGTTATATCTTAAAAGAAGAATATGATAAAGCAATTGATGTTCTTGACAAATTAGATAAAGCAATAGGGAATGACGACTTTCTAGATTATTTTAGAGGTAATGTTTATTTTTTGAAAAAGGATTATAAAAAAGCGATAGAGAAATTTGAGAACTTAATAACTCTTTATCCAAATTTCTTTGATGGATTAGATAGCTTACTTACAACTTATATAGAGAATAAGGAAAATGAAAAAGCTATAAATATTTTAAATTTGTTTATAGAAAGATTTGAGCTAGATAAAGAGAGTTTAAAAGAGTTAGTTAAAGAAAATTTTATAGATTTTACAAAAAGCAAAGAATATAAAAACTGGTCAAATCAATAATATGTATAAATCAATAATTCGCCCTATTTTCTTTCTTTTCGATCCAGAAAAGATTCATCATTTCACTTTTTCTTTGGTAAAAGGAATATCTAAAGTTCCTTTTGTTTCATCTATTTTTAGAGGACTTTACCAAATAAATGATAAACGATTAGAAAGAAACTTATTCGGATTAACATTCAAAAATCCAGTAGGCTTAGCTGCTGGTTTCGATAAAAATGCAGTATTGTATAACGAGCTTGCTAATTTCGGTTTTGGTTTTATCGAAATAGGTACAGTTACTCCAAAAGGTCAGGTTGGTAATCCAAAGCAAAGATTATTTCGCTTAAAAGATGATAAAGGTATTATTAACCGAATGGGGTTTAATAATGAAGGATTATCTGCTGCTATATCACAGTTAAAAAAGAATAAAGGAAAAGTAATTATTGGTGGAAATATAGGAAAGAATACAGCAACAAAACCAGAAAATTATACAGATGATTACACAGTTTGTTTTGAAGAATTACATCCTTATGTAGATTATTTTGTATTGAATGTAAGTTGTCCGAATGTATCGAGTCATGCAAAATTAGAAGATGCAGCATATTTAAAAGAATTAATTACAGAAGTTCAAAAAATTAATAGTTCTAAAGAAAAACAGAAGCCAATTTTATTAAAAATAGCACCAGATTTAAATAACAATCAGTTAGATGAAATCATCGATTTGGTTGCTGAAACAAAAATAGACGGAGTTATAGCTTCTAATACTTCTGTAGATAGAACAGGTTTGAAAGCATCAGAAGAACGATTAAAAGCTATAGGTAATGGAGGTTTGAGTGGACAGCCGATTAAATCTAAAAGTACTCGTGTAATTAAATATTTAGCTGATAACTCAAATAAAGCATTCCCAATTGTAGGAGTAGGAGGAATTCATTCTGAAAAAGATGCCTTAGAAAAAATTGAAGCCGGAGCAGATTTAGTTCAAATTTATACAGGTTTTATTTACGAAGGGCCATCGCTTATAAAACGAATTAATAAAGCAATTTTGAAAAAATATTAAAACTTAATAAAACTCATAACCAATTCGGTTATGAGTTTTTTGATTAACAATTATTGCTTAACAAATTTAATAGGCAATTGATAAATTTTTCCTTTGCTGATAGTTGAAGCTTGTATCGCTTTGTAATTTAATTTCCTCTTAACGAATGATTCTATTACCGTATCACTTGTATTAATATCTATAATTACAATTTCATTTTTTTCATTAATCATAAAATCTACTTTAACTGTAAAATCTAGATTAATATCAGGTTTTTCGTTATTTAATAGTTTAACGATTTCAGTTCTTAATTCTTTTTTTAATTCTTTAGAAGGAATAGTAATGTCATTAGCAAAAGTTAAAGTGCTAGACAATAAGGCGATTAAAATGATTAAATTTTTCATATTCTTTTATTTTAAAATTAATTATGATACAAACCTATAGTAATTGCATTTCTTGTATAGTTAACTATTGTTAACCACTGTTAATTAACGTTTTATTAGTAATTTTTATAAAGGTGATTTTACTGTGTATATTTGTTTTGAAATTGTAAACTTATGATAGAAATTTTAATCTCTTTTGCTTTATCTACAATGGCTTTAGCTATATCACCAGGGCCAGATAATATTTTTGTTTTAACACAAAGTATAGTTAATGGAAAAAAGTACGGACTTGCTACCGTTTTAGGTTTAATGACAGGTTGTATTATTCACACAACTTTAGTCGCGTTCGGAGTTTCAGAGGTAATTAAAGCTAACGATAATTTATTTTTTATAATAAAGTTATTTGGAGCTTTGTATCTTTTATTTTTAGCTTATAAAGTGTTTAAA
Source organism: Tenacibaculum aquaeponti (assembly GCF_052084715.1). Classification (GTDB taxonomy): domain Bacteria; phylum Bacteroidota; class Bacteroidia; order Flavobacteriales; family Flavobacteriaceae; genus Polaribacter. The sequence continues at coordinate 124,543 of NZ_CP197288.1, forward strand.
AGTGATGCAAGTATTACTTTTTCTACAGAAAATATTGAAAAGAAATCGACTTTATCGTTATTTAAGACAGGATTTTGGATGAATGTTTTAAATCCTAAAGTGACTATCTTTTTTCTAGCATTTTTCCCTCAATTTTTATTTTCAGAAACAATTTCTACAGTGTATCAGTTTTATGTTCTAGGAGGGATTTTTATTTTAGTTTCTTTTATCATTTTTTCTACCATAGCCATTTTAGCCGGAGCTATTTCAGATTTAATTAAAAAGAATGATAAAGTTGGGGTATTTTTAAAATGGCTTCAAATAGTTGTATTTGTTGGTATTGCCATTTTTATTTTGATTCCTTAAAACTTAAAAGTTATCTTGTAAAGAAAAAAGTTTTTATGAGAATGAATAAATTACTAAGAAAAAAAACAGTTAAATTTTTACTCTTTTCAATTTTACTACTTGTAATTTTACTGCTTTATAATTTTTATAGTTTTTCTAAAGTCAAGAAAGAATATAAGATAATAAATGAATCTTCATTAAAAAAATATCTTAGAATATATGATATAACAAATGTAAGACCTCCTGAAAACTTAAAAGAATTCAAGGGGTTTATAAAAAAAAGAAATCCTGAACTTTATTCAAAAATAAATGGCACGAGTATACAGTATTTGAAATTTCCAGAAATTAATTATGGGCAACTTTATTTAAAAGGATTTGATAATAAAAACGATTCGTTAAATGTTACATATGATATAGATAAGGTTAACTTTTTAAATTCTTTAACTATAAGAGGTGATGTAGAATTAAAAATAACGGGTTATAGATTTAAAATGAAATTAAACAAAATCTATAAGGTTACAAAAGATACAATAAAAGAAGTTGGAGATCTTACTTTAAAAAAAATTTATCAAGACTATTATAATTGTAATGAATTATCTGTAGTTCCTGATGAATATGGGTATGAATCGATTGTTGAAAGTGATTTATTCAAAATCATTTTAGATATAAAAAAGGATACTATTGTTACTCCATTTGTATCAGGTTTGATAAGTGAAAAAACAAAACAAGTTATATTTGATAGAATAAAGAAAACTCAATATTTTCTTAACAATAAAGAGGGCTATACGGTTAAATTTAAAGGTTATAATATTGAAAATTTTGAATGTGATACTGTTAGATAATTTATCATTTCCATCTTTTTCTAATCAAAAGCTGTTCTATATGAGCATAATGATGATCACAATGACAAGCATAAATACCAATATTTTCTCTCAAAGAGACTTTTTCATTTCCTTCAGGATGAATAAAATATTGATCTAAATCATCGTTAGATAATGTTTTTAAAAAATAAACCCATTTGGCATATAAAGCTTTTAAACTATTAATTGATAACTCTATTGGTCCATGTTTTGTGTCATCTAGATTAGCCCAGCGATCTTCATAATAAGCTTTAATTACTGGAGTGTTTTCGGTTAAAGTCCACTTAAATCGAGTATATGAATTATGATGACTATCAGCACAATGATGTATAACTTGTCGTATAGTCCAACCATTTTTTCTGTAAGGAGTATCTAGTTGTTCTGCAGTTAAAGGCATAACTAAGTGTTCCAGTTTTTCTGGAAAAGCAGCTAGTGTCGTAATCCAATTATCAATTTCTGCTTGAGTAATTTTTTTAGGTAAATTAGGTTTTCCAATAGGGTATCTTAATGTTTCCAAAACTATTCTTTTTTAAGTCTTTTTAAACTTTTTTTTGCTCTTCTATTTTCAGGATTTATACTTAAAGCTTTATTATAATATGTAATTGCTTTAGCTGTATCTTGTTTTTCAAGAAACGCATCTCCTAAACTATAATAACATGTAGAACTTTTAGGATATAGTTCAATATTAATTTTAAATGTAGAAATTGCTTTTTCTATTTCATCATTTTTAAGAAAAGCATATCCTTTTTGATTTATAGTTCTCTGTCTAATAACTGGATTTAAACTGTCTTTTTCTTTAATTAAAAGAAAACCTTTTAAAGCCATTTCAAAATTATTTTCCTTTAAGTATTCAGTAGGTGTTTTCTCTCCTTCTTTCAATTTAGTGAATATTAATTCTTCACCTTTATGTTCTCTTTTTTTAGCTAAAATAATTTTAGACTCTGTTGTATCAAAAATTAATTTTTCATTTAGTTCTCTTGCATAAAAAGTACTATCATTTATTTTTAAAGGTTTTAAGTCTGAGTTTCTCCATTTTAAGAATAATTCTTTATTTTTAAAGTATACTTCTATTATTTCATCTGCATTAAAAAAGTATCTTCCTTTAGTTTTAGAAATAAACTGATCATTGTTTGTTTTAGATGCACAACTTAAAAGTAATAAAGTAGTTAATATTAAAAGTTTGGTTTTCATTTTTTATTGTTTAATCACCTCAACAAATATGACGATCATTTTATTTTTTTGTTACGTTAAATTAATATTTAAATGGCATAACTATTGACATCTATAATTGAAAATATTTAATATTTTTAATTTATGTTACTGATAAATAGCTTGTTGATGTTTTTCTTCTAGCTCAGTAGATAAAAAAATAACGCAATCAATGTCATATTGACAGATATTCATACTATGAGTAAATCAAAAATAATACATTTAGACAATTTGTCTTTGCAAGATATGTTGAATGAAGATTCAGAGTTAATTCCTTTATTAACTCCAGAAGATGAAGAAATAATTAATAATGAGGAAATTCCAAACGAGTTACCTATTTTACCTTTAAGAAATACTGTTTTATTTCCTGGAGTTGTAATTCCTATTACTGCCGGAAGAGATAAATCAATTCAGTTAATAAAAGATGCTAATAAAGGAGATAAAACTTTAGGAGTTGTTGCACAACGTAATAGTGAAGTTGAAGATCCTACTTATGAAGATATTTACCACACAGGTGTCGTCGCTCAAATTTTAAGAGTATTAAAAATGCCTGATGGTAACACAACAGTTATTATACAAGGTAAAAAGCGATTTGAAATTACTGAAATGATTCAGCAAGAACCTTATATGAAAGCTAAGGTTACAGAAGCAATTGAAGAAAGAGATATCGATGATAAAAAAGAATTTGATGCTATTATCGATTCTATTAAAGAATTGTCTTTAGAAGTAATTAAAGAAAATCCGATGTTACCTTCTGAGGCTTCTTTTGCAATTAAAAATATTCAATCGAATTCATTTTTAGTGAATTTTATTTCATCAAATATGGATTTAAGTGTTGGACAGAAACAAGTTCTTTTAGAGAAGGATAATTTAAAAGAAAGAGCACTTTTAACTCTAAAGAATTTAGATAAAGAATTGCAAAAGTTACAATTGCGTAACGATATTCAATCTAAAACAAGATCTGATTTAGATAAACAACAGCGTGAGTATTACTTACATCAGCAGTTAAAAACAATTCAAGAAGAATTAGGTGGCGTTTCTCATGACCAAGAGTTAGAGGAAATGAAAGCCAAGGCGAAGGATAAAAAGTGGTCTAAAGAAGTAGGGGAGACGTTCGATAAAGAATTAAACAGACTTCGTAGAATGAACCCTCAAATGGCAGAATATGGTGTTCAGCGTAACTATTTAGAGTTATTATTAGAGTTACCTTGGGGAATATATTCAGAGGATAAATTTGATCTTAAAAAAGCGCAAAAGATTTTAGATCGTGATCATTTCGGACTAGAAAAGGTTAAAGAGCGTATTATTGAGCATCTAGCAGTTTTAAAGTTAAGAGGAGATATGAAATCTCCAATTATTTGTTTATACGGACCTCCAGGTGTTGGTAAAACGTCTTTAGGTAAATCAGTTGCCGAAGCTTTAGGACGTAAATATATTCGTATGTCTTTAGGAGGTTTACGTGATGAAGCCGAAATAAGAGGACATCGTAAAACTTATATTGGAGCGATGCCAGGACGTTTAATTCAAAACTTAAAAAAGGCTGGGACTTCTAATCCTGTATTTGTATTAGATGAAATTGATAAATTAGGTCAGAGTCATCAAGGTGATCCTTCTTCTGCAATGTTAGAAGTTTTAGATCCTGAACAAAACACAGAGTTCTATGATAATTATTTAGAAGTAGGTTACGATTTATCGAAAGTACTTTTTATAGCGACTGCAAATAATATTAATCAAATTCCATGGGCTTTAAGAGATCGTATGGAAATTATTAATGTTACTGGTTATACAATTGAAGAAAAGATAGAAATCGCCAAAAAATACTTGCTGCCTAAGCAATTAAAAGAACATGGATTAAATGATGAACATTTAAAACTAGGAAAAGCTCAAATTGAAAAAATTGTTGAAGGTTATACAAGAGAATCTGGTGTTCGTGGTTTAGAAAAACAAGTAGCAAAAGTTGTACGTTATGCAGCTAAATCTATTGCTATGGAAGAAGAGTATAATATTGCTTTAACTTCTGAAGATATTGAAACTATTTTAGGTCCGGCTCGATTAGAAAGAGATAAATATGAAAATAATGACACAGCTGGTGTTGTAACTGGATTAGCCTGGACTAGCGTTGGAGGAGATATTTTATTTATTGAATCTATTTTATCTAAAGGTAAAGGAGCTTTATCAATTACTGGAAATTTAGGAACAGTAATGAAAGAATCTTCTACAATAGCAATGAAATATATTAAGTCTAATGCTGAAGATTTTGGAATTAAACCTGAAGTTTTAGATAAATATGATGTGCATATTCATGTTCCTGAAGGAGCAACTCCTAAAGATGGACCAAGTGCAGGTATTACCATGTTAACTTCTTTAGTTTCTGTATTTACACAACGAAAAGTAAAAAATAAAGTAGCTATGACTGGTGAAATTACTTTGAGAGGTAAAGTACTCCCTGTTGGAGGAATTAAAGAGAAAATATTAGCTGCTAAAAGAGCTAATATTAAAGAGATCATTCTTTGTGCGGATAATAAAAAAGATGTTAATGAGATTAATCAGAGTTATTTGAAAGGGCTAAAGTTTCATTATGTGACAGAAATGAGTGAAGTAATTGATATAGCGTTGACAAAGCAGAAAGTTAAAAACGCAAAAAAAATAAACTAAAATGAAAAAAACTCCCTAATTATTAGGGAGTTTTTTTATTTTAAAAAGTACAGAATTTACTTTCCTGAAAGTAACTGCTCGTTATTTTGTTCATGTAAAGTATTAGCTAGAATATTAAGTTTACTTTTTGTGAGTTTAGAAGTTTTACCTACTATTTTAATAAACTCATCTACTTTTTTATTCGTAGTTGGATATCCGATATTATTACCATTTGCATCATAAGACATTTCAATAAAGTTTCCATTATTATCTAATATGTACCAAAACGGAAAGCCTTTTACTTTTGAATTAGTTGTAGTAATGTCGTTTCTTGAACCAAAATAAGTCTTAGCTTTTTCTTCTGGTAACACAATATCTACAACAATATAACTAGTATTGTACAAAGGTTTACAAGTTTCGTTTGTCATTTGATGTTTAAGTTTTTTACTTAACTCACAAGATTCTACTCTATAATTTACAAATACATATTTATTTTCTTCTTTAGCTTTGATTAACGCATTGTCTATTAGTTTTGATGCTTTAAGTTGCGCATCAGATGAAAATTGAAAAATAAAAAGTGTAGTAAGTAATAGTAAATATTTACGCATAAGATTGGGGATTAAAAAGTTATGTATTCAATTTAAAGAAAAAGATAGCTTTTTCTCCCTTCGTTCATCTACAGATTTTTTCTTTTCAACGAAACTTAAGAGTATTTCATAAAAGTAAAGTTAATAAGTTAAAGAAATTTAAATTTTTAAGAGTGCTAATATTAATTTATAGCCTTTCTACTTGATTATGAGTTTTTTATTGATGATGATTTTTGAGTGGTTTTCTATATTGGATATTTTTACAAAATATGTTCCACTTTCTAAACCTGATATTTTGTAAGGTTCAGTTGCTTTATTAGTGTTTATTTCAAAAACCATTTGTCCGAGCGTATTATAAACTTTAGCATTGAACTTGTTATTTAGTTTATTATTAATAAATAAATCATCACCACTTTTATAGGGATTAGGATATATTACAAAGTCATTTTTAATAATTTCATTCATACCTTCTGTACTTAATACCATGTTACTTTTTAATGCTTCGTATGCATTAATTCTACCATAACCAAAGAAATCATCTTTACCAGGTAAATCTGAATTTCCTCCAACTTTATCTTCAGAAGTATTTCTTAAAACTGTATTTATCTCATCTATAGTTAAATCTTTATTTAGAGATAACATAAGTGATATTAAACCAGCTACATGTGGAGCTGCCTGAGAAGTACCACTCCAATAATAATTGTAGTTAGTATCTGAAGCATTATTTAAACCATAAATATAATTACCTGGAGCTACAAAATCGATTTGAGGACCGTAATTACTTCCACTAGTACTGCTCCATGAAAATGGACGAGCAATTCTATCACTAGAATTTGTTGCTCCTACGGCTATAGCTTTTTCGTATCTAGCTGGATATTCAACAGAAGTATTTTTATTTCCTGCAGAAACTATAACAGGAACATTTTTACTATAAGCATAATCTATAGCTTCTTTTAAAACATTAGAAGGTTCAATGCCTCCTGCAGATAAATTAATGACATGTGCACCATTATTTACTGAATAAATTATAGCTTTAGCCCAATTAGAATAAAAGCCTAAGTTTTCTCTATCTAAAACACGACAAGCCATAATTTTACAATTCCAATTTACACCTGCATACCCAATATTATTATTTCCCGTTGCAACAGCAATACCAGCAACGTTAGTTCCGTGTCCATGATGGTCGTTTGGACTATTATTGTTTTCTACAAAATCCCAACCAATTTTATGATCATCAACATAGCCATTATTGTCATTATCGATAAAATCTCCAGGAATCTCGTCTTCGTTAATCCAAAATCTATTTAAAAATTCTGGATGATCTGTTTTTATGCCACTATCTAATATAGCTACAATAATGTTTGAATCTCCTGTGGTAATTTCCCAAGCTAAATCCATATCAATATCAGCATCAGGAATAGATGGAGATAAAGAAAAGCTTCCATCATTAACTAAGCTCCATTGACGATTAAATAAAGGTTCGTTAGGAGCTAAAATAGCTTTGCCATGTCCTTCTCCTATCGGGTCTATTTCTACATATTCGAAGAGTCCTGTATTTTGATATTCTGAAATTATTTTATTGTAATTTTTATTACTATTTAATTTTAATAAAAAGGTTTCATTTAGGTTATGTATTGATTCAATTCTAGTAACGTTAAGTGTTTTGTTAAGTTTAGAGAAAACTTGACTTTTACTTTTAACTCCTGAATTTTTAAATTTTACTATAAGTCTCTTTTGTGAAGTACTGTTGTTTTTGTTGATGTCATTTTGTTGTGAAATTCCAGAATAAACAACAAATAACATGCAGAAAGCATAGCATATATTTTTCATTATCATAGTTGGTTTTTTAGACAATGAAAGTTAATAAAAAATAAGTAAAAAACTTACTTCCATTTAATATTACAACCAATACTTGGTTTTTGATTTTCAAGAATGGTATTGTGTTCTATTAAAGCATCAATAGCGTTTCTGAAATCTTTACCAGAAACAGGAATATTATTACCAGGTCTTGAATTATCTAATTGTCCATGATATACACATTTTAAATCACCATCAAAAAGATATAAATCAGGAGTACAAGCAGCATTATAGGCTTTAGCAACATCTTGTGTTTCGTCATATAAATAAGGAAAAGGGTATTGAAGTTTTTCTGCATTTTCTTTCATTAAAACCGGACCATCCTGAGGATAATTTACAACATCATTACTACTAATAGCAATACAATTAATCCCTTTAGTTTTATAATCATTAGCAATTCTAACTAATTCTTCATTGATGTGAATTACAAAAGGACAGTGGTTGCAAATGAAAAATATAGCAGTTCCATTTTCTCCTTTATTTTCAGATAATTGAATTGTTGTATGATCTATTGTGTTTATTAAATTAAAATCTGGAGCGAAAGCACCAATTTGAAATTCATTAGATTCTGTTAAAGCCATAAGTCAATTAATTTTAGACTTCTCTTAAGTCAATTGTTTGTCCATTTGTGAGCTTATTGCTACTATCTAAGTTATAAATGCGTTCAGCTACAAATTGAGGAGAATAAAGTTCGTTATTATTTTTTAAATCTATAAAACGTTGTACGTTTTTAAAGTTAGAAACTTCTGTAGTTCTAATTTGAGATTGCATATTTGTGTCGACTACACCGGGACGGATTCCAAAGGCTTTTACACCATTTTCTACATTTTCTTGCTCTTTAGATATCGTAGCGGTTATCATATCCAGTGCAGCTTTAGAACTGCAATAAACACTCCAGCCTTCATAAGGTTTTTGTGCTGCGCCTGAAGAAATATTAATAATCTGTTTCTTACAATTAAGTTCAGACAATTTATTAATAAACAAGCTAGAAAAAATAAGAGGTATTGTTGTGTTTAAAAATATAGATTGATGAATATCTTGATAATTAATAGCTTCTAAATTCGCTATTTCACCAAGTCTACCTGCATTATTTACTAAAGTTATCGAAGTAATTGCTGTTTTTTTAACTTCATCTAAAAGCATTTCAAAAGCATTCTTAGCTTCTTTAATATTTAATAAGTCAACAGAAATTTGAGTAACATTTTGAATGTCTATAATTGACCGTGATAATGAAAAAACTATATAATTTTCTTGTAGATATTTTTCAACAAGAGCTTTACCAATTCCTTTACTACCTCCAGTTACAATTAATATATTACTCATTTAATAATTTTTTATAAAGGGCTAAAGTTTCTCGAACTGTTCGTTCTATACTATATACATTTTGAATTCTAGCTTTAGCATTTTTACCCATTTGAATTCTTTTTTCATTGTTGTTAGCTAAATCAGAAATAGCTTTACCAATACCTTTATAATTTTTTAAAGGCACAACAATTCCAGAATTTTCATCAATTAATTCGGTGCAACCTCCAGCATTTGTCATTATAATTGGTTTTCCAATACTCATTGCCTCGCTTATTGCTCTACCAAATCCTTCACTTAAAGAAGATTGTACATACATATCACAACCCGCTAATAATGACGGAACGTCATCACGCTTTCCTAAAACATGAATACGATTTTTTATTTTACTTTCCTCTTTTAATTTAGACAGGTGAGGAGCATCAGTTTTATCACCAATTAATATAAAATGAATTTCTTTTTCAGAAGTTAAATAATTAGATGCTTGTAAAAAATATTTTGTTCCTTTTACTTTTCTGTGATTACCTATAGAACAAACAATTATAGCATCTTTAGGAATTCCTATAGAAGTATAATCAAATGGAGTAGCATTATCAAACCAATCTGTACTATAACCTTTAAATATGCGTACAGCTTTTTGTTTACGTTTACCAAATAATTGTTTTTTTACATGGTTGTAAACGAAATTACTATTTCCAATAATTGCATCAATTCTTGGATGTAAGTAAGTTAAATAAGCGCTAGGATCATGCCAATGTAAACTTGCAGATCCGTAATAAATAACAGCTTTTATGTTAGGGTACTTTTTTAAAACGCCTAATCCGCTACGACTAGCTTTACCACTGATAAAATGTACAACATTTATCTTTTTAGAAGTTAAAAGCTCAGTGAAATTTTTTTGATATTCTTTATCAATTTTCTCTTTTGGATGTAAATATTGATAATCTGAATGATCTAATTTTTTTTCTTTAAGATAATTGATTACTTCATCAGATAAATTACCAATTAAATATATATTTACTCCTTGTTCTTTTAAGCCTAAATACAAAGCTATTTGAGCAATTTGTGCATTCAAATTACCACCACCAACTACAAAAAGTACATTCATTAATTGTTATTTATATAATTTCTTAGCTTCATTCCAAAAAATATCCATTTCAGTTAAAGACATATTAGATAAATCTTTACCAGCTAATTTAGCTTGTTCTTCTAGGTATTGGAATCGATTGATAAACTTTTTATTTGTCTTTTCTAAAGCATTTTCTGGATTAACCTTTATAAATCGCGCATAATTGATCATAGAAAATAAAACATCTCCAAATTCTTTTTCTATGTTTTCTTGATTTCCATTTTCAATTTCTTCATTGAGTTCATTCAATTCTTCTTGAACTTTTTCCCAAACTTGATGCGGTTCTTCCCAGTCGAAACCAACTCCAGCTACTTTATCTTGAATACGATTAGCTTTTACCAAAGCAGGTAAACTTTTAGGAACTCCTTCTAAAACAGATTTCTTTCCCTCTTTAAGTTTAAGTTTTTCCCAATTTTGTTTAACTTGTTCTTCGTTTTCAACAGAAACATCGCCATAAATGTGTGGGTGACGATCTATAAGTTTATCTGATATTGCATTGGCAATATCCGCAATATCAAAAGCTTTTTTTTCACTTCCGATTTTTGCATAAAAAACGATGTGCAAAAGCACATCGCCTAATTCTTTTTTAAGTTCTACTAAATCATTATCTAAAATAGCATCACCTAATTCGTAAACTTCTTCAATTGTTAAATGTCGTAAACTTTCTAATGTTTGTTTTTTATCCCACGGACATTTTTCACGAAGATCATCCATGATGTCTAAAAGACGATTAAAAGCTTCTAATTGTTGTTTACGAGTATTCATATTTTATTCTTCTTCCTCTGAATTTACAACTTCTTCGTTTAAAGAAGTAAAATCAAATTCTGCTTTTACTAAAATGTTATACCATTGTAATACTTTCTTAATGTTAGAAGTATATACTCTTTCCTCATCGTAACCTGGTAAAACTTCAGAAAAATAAGAAGTTAATTTATTAGCACTTTCTTTGTGCGAAATGGCTTCTTTATTATCTTCTTTATTAGCAATGTTTTTAAAAACTTCAGCTAATGGAATATCCTCTTCGTATGTAAAGATTGCGATATTTTCTAACAAACTAACATTGTGAGTTGCAGTAATAGGCATCCTTTTACCATCTAGTAATGATTTTACAATTACTCCCGCTTTAGTTTGCGATAAAATTTCATATAAACCAGGCTTTCCTGATACAGCTATTATTTTACTAAATTCCATATAATAAAATTATTTTTTTAAGTTAAGAAAACGCATTCTATAACCAGAATTTACTTTCCCTTTTGAAATATTTTCTAATTTTTTCTTAATTAATCTTTTCTTTAGTGAAGATAATTTATCAGTAAATAAAACACCTTCAATGTGATCATACTCATGTTGAAAAACACGTGCAGCTAATCCTGAATAAGTTTCTGTATGCTTTTCAAAATTTTCATCTTGATATTCAACAGTGATTACAGGCTTTCTCCAAACATCTTCTCTAACATCAGGAATGCTTAAACATCCTTCATTAAAAATCCATTCTTCTCCTTCTTCTTTAATAATTTTAGCATTAATAAATACTTTATTAAATGATTCTAAAACTTTTTTCTCTTCTTCAGGTAAACCATCATCTTCAGCAAAAGGAGAAGCGTCGATAAGAAATAAACGTATATCTTTTCCGATTTGTGGAGCAGCTAAACCAACTCCAGAAGCATTGTACATAGTTTCTTTCATATTGCTAATTAGCTCAGAAAGATTAGGATAATCTTTATCAATTTCTTTCCCAACTTTTCTAAGCACTGGGTCTCCGTAAGCAACTATTGGTAGTATCATATACTATGGTAAATTTTTTAATGCAAGCAAAAGTACAAATAAGCTTGTTTACTTAAAATTATTTGTTGTATAAATATGATTGTAGAATAATTGTAGCGCTAATTTCATCTACTAGAGCTTTATTTCTTCGTTGTTTCTTTTTTAAACCACTATCAATCATTGTTTGAAAAGCCATTTTAGAAGTGAAGCGTTCATCAACTCTTTCAAAAGGAATAGACGGAATTTCTTTTTTAAGTTTTTCTATAAATGAACTAATTAATTGTTCACTTTCACTATCAGAATTATCCATTTGTTTGGGTTTTCCAATAATAAAACGTTCAACAGTTTCTTTATTAATATAATCTTTAAGAAACTCAATTAAAGTATCTGTTTCTACAGTTGTTAACCCAGAGGCAATAATCTGTAATTCATCAGTAACAGCTATTCCAGTTCGCTTTAATCCGTAATCTATTGCTAATATTCTTGCCAAGTTTTACTTTTTATTTTGAGCAAAAATAGTCATTTTAAACAAGGAATTATTTTCTGTTTAAAAAATGTGTTTTACTACCAATTCTTTCTAGGGAGACTTATATTTGTAAAAAATATTTAACCAAGATGACTGAAATTCGTTCTATTATAGAAAACGCATGGGATAACAGGGAATTATTGAAAAATGAGGAAACTGTAACAGCAATAAGAAAAGTTGTTGATTTATTAGATGCAGGAGAGCTTCGTGTAGCTGAGCCTACTGATGATGGTTGGCAAGTAAATGAGTGGGTAAAAAAGGCTGTAGTATTATATTTCCCAATTCAAAAAATGGAAACTTTAGAAGCTGGTATTTTTGAATATCACGATAAAATTCCATTAAAGAGAAACTATCAAGAGAAAGGAATTCGTGTAGTACCAAATGCTGTAGCACGTCATGGAGCTTATATTTCTTCTGGTACTATTTTAATGCCAAGTTATGTAAATATCGGAGCTTATGTAGATGAAGGAACTATGGTAGATACTTGGGCAACTGTAGGATCTTGTGCACAAATTGGAAAAAATGTTCATTTATCTGGTGGAGTAGGAATCGGTGGTGTATTAGAACCATTACAAGCTGCTCCAGTAATTATAGAAGATAATGCATTTATAGGTTCTCGTTGTATTGTTGTAGAAGGTGTAAGAGTGGAAAGAGAAGCGGTTTTAGGTGCTAATGTAGTATTAACAGCTTCAACAAAAATTATTGATGTAACAGGAGATGAGCCTGTTGAAATGAAAGGAAGAGTTCCTGCTCGTTCTGTAGTTATTCCAGGAAGTTATACTAAGAAATTTGCTGCTGGAGAATACAATGTACCTTGTGCATTAATTATAGGTAAACGTAAAGAAAGTACAAATAAGAAAACATCATTAAACGATGCATTAAGAGAGTATGATGTAGCTGTTTAATATTTTAAACAAATAACTTTAATTCTTAAGATCAAATATAGTTTTATATTTGGTCTTTTTTTATGCATGAATAAAATAGTTATATATACAGCAGCTTTCGGAGAAAACTATGGTTTCATTCCACAAAAAAAAATAAAAGGAGTAGATTTTTTTTGTTTCACAGATGATATAAAAAAGGTTGTTGCTCCATGGAAACCAATAGAAGCAAAGTTTGAAGGAGATAATAATGTTTTAAGAAATAGGCATCCTAAATTATTACCACATTTGTATTTCAGCAATTATGAAATTAGTATTTATATAGATAGCAATTTTTTAATTGTAGGAGATATTTATGAACTTTTAAAATCTCTCAACGGTTTTAAAATGGCTACCTTTGACCATGCTCAATCTGATGATTCAAGAGATTGTATATACAAAGAATATGAAGCTATTTTAGAATTAATGAAACAGACAGGACAAGCAAAAGATAACCCCAAAGTTATGTCTGATCAGATAGCTGGATTTGAGTTAGATAATTATCCAAAAGAAAACGGATTAATTAAAGGAGGTGTTTTAATTAGAAAACACAATGATGTCGAAGTAATTAAAGTAATGGAAGATTGGTGGAAGATAGTTTCAACTCAAAGTAAAAGAGATCAATTAAGTTTTAATTATGTTGCTTGGAAAAATAACTTTATTCATAAAATAATTGATGGAGATATAAGAAGAGGAAATTCATATTTTTATTTTTTAGCATCAGCAAGAAAAAACTATTTAACAAAATTAATTAAGTATAAAATCAAACGATTTTTAGGAATAAAAAAACATCCATAGTGATTAAAATATCAATCATAATTTCATATTACAAAGCACTAGATAATTTAAAGTTAATTCTAGAAGCATTAAATCATCAAAGCTCAAAAGAATTTGAAGCAATTGTTTCTGAAGATGATAACAATCAGGAAACTATAGATTTTTTGAAATCTTTTAGAAATCAATATAATTTTCAAATTTTACATGTAAATCAAGAAAAAGATGATGGGTTTAGAAAAACGATGATGTTAAATAAATCTATCAGAGCTTCTAATGGAGAAACTCTAGTTTTTATTGATGGTGATTGTATTCCTCATAAACATTTTGTAAAAACGTATATAAATAATGTTGAAGAAGGAGTAATGTTAAAAGGAAGAAGAGTAATGTTAGGAGAAAAAATAACAAATAAAGTCACTTCAAATAAAACAATTAAACCTCTAAATACGATATCTATTTTACTTTCTGATTCCGATAAAAAGAAAGAAGGTATTTACTTGAAAAATAAAAGTTTAATTGTAACAATGAAAGACAAAGGTTTATTAGGTTGCAATTGGGGAATTCAGAAAAAGCATTTGATCGAAATTAATGGATTTGATGAAGATTACGTTCGTGCTGCAGTTGGTGAAGATACAGATATTGAATGGAGATTAAAACGAATAGGAATTGGAAGTAAATCCATGAAAAATAAAGCTATAGTTTATCATTTACATCACGAAAGAGGATATTCTCAGGAAGGAGTAGAAATAAACAGAGTTTTATTGAGAGATAAAATGAATAAAGATCTTTATATCTGTTTAAATGGTTTAGAAAAGCTATAGTATGAGAATAGGTTTTGATGCCAAAAGAGCATTTCATAATACTACTGGATTAGGTAATTATAGTAGAGATCTAATTCGAATTTTATCAGAATATTTTCCTGATGAAGATTATTACTTGTATAATACCAAGCCGAAAAAAGTAGATCGGTTAGATATGAGTAAACTCACAGAAATACTTCCAGAAACGAAATTTTGGAAGAAGTTTTCCTCGATTTGGAGGCAAGGTCCAATAAACAATCAAATAAAAAAAGATAGAATTCAAGTATATCATGGTTTATCAGGAGAAATTCCTAGGAATCTACATAAAACAGGAACAAAATCTATTGTTACAATACATGATTTAATATTTGTTCGTTACCCAAAATTATATTCTTTTTTCGATAGAAAAATACACTTTAATAAGTTTAAATATGCAGCACATAATTCAGACAGGATTATAGCAATAAGTGAACAAACCAAACAGGATATTATAGAGTTTTTAAAAGTAGATCCTTCTAAAATAGATGTTGTTTATCAAGGCTGTCATGCTATTTTCAAAGAAAAAGTTACAGAAGAACAAAAAACCATAGTAAAGAAAAAGTTCAATTTACCAGATCAATTTATATTAAATGTTGGTACGATAGAGGAAAGAAAAAACTTATTAAGTATTGTAAAAGCAATTAAAGATATTGATATTACACTTGTTGTAGCTGGTAGGAAAACAAAATACTATGATGAGGTTCAAGAATATATTAATACTAATAATTTACATAATAAAGTCATTTTTTTAGGAGGTGTAGATTTAAAAGAATTGGCAACATTATATCAAGCAGCAAAAGTTTTTCTTTATCCAAGTATTTTCGAGGGTTTCGGAATACCTATTATAGAAGCTTTATATTCCAAAACTCCAGTAATTACAACAAATGGAGGAGTTTTTCCAGAAGCTGGTGGGCCAAATTCAATTTATGTAGAACCTTATAATATCGAGCAACTTAGTTTAGAAATTACTACATTGCTAGACGATAAAACAAAACAAAAAGTAATTGCAGAGCAGGGATATGTATTTGTGCAAAAATTTAATGATAAAGCTATTGCAAATCAATTAATGAAAGTATACAAATCGGTTTTACATGGATAATAACAAAACAATATGCTTCTTTAATTCCACAAAAACTTGGGGAGGTGGAGAAAAATGGCATTACGAAATGTCATCTTATCTATTCTTAAAAGGAATTAAGGTTTTGGTTATTGTCTCTCCAAATAGCGAACTTCAAAAAAAAGTAAATACGGTTGGTATTCCATATGAAGAAGTTAAAGTTTCAAACTTTAGTTATTTAAATTCAAAGAAGGTTACAAATGTGGCTGCTTTTCTAATAAATCATAACGTTTCTACGATTGTTATGAATTCTTCCGAAGATATGAAACTTGGAGGTTTAGCAGCTAAAAAAGCTAAAGTAAATCGAATAATTTATAGAAGAGGAAGTGCCATTCCAATAAAAAACACATTCATAAATAGATATTTTTTTAAAAATGTTTTAAATGAAGTTTTAGCAAATTCTGAAGCTACTAAACATACTATCAATGAAAAAAATGAAAATTTATTTCCTAAAAATAAAATTACTGTAATTCCGAATGGAATAAACATATCTAAATTTGATGATTTAGCTTTCGAAGTTTTGTATACAAAAAACGATGATGAAATTGTCTTAGGGAATTTAGGAAGAATGGTTTTTCAAAAGAATCAAGAGTTTTTAATTCAATTAGCTTTGGAGCTAAGAAAAAGGGCATTGAATTTTAAAATACTAATTGGTGGAACTGGTAAATTAGAAGAAGTTTTACAAGAGAAAATTAAAAAGTGTAATTTGGAAAATGAAATAATTCTTTTAGGGTTTATTAAGAATCCAAAAAGTTTTATGAATAGTATTGATATTTTCTTACTTCCATCTAGATGGGAAGGTTTTGGTTATGTTCTTGCAGAAGCTATGCTTTGCGAAAAACCAACAATAGCATTTGATATAAGTAGTAACGGTCAAATTATAGAAGATAAAGAAAATGGTTTTTTACTTCCTTTTGACGATGTGTTGAAATTCAGTGATAAAATTGAATTTTTCATTAATAACAAAGCTATGATGACTGTAATGGGAAAAAAAGGAAGAAAGAAAATAGAAGAAGAGTTTAGTAGTGCTTTAATCCAAGAAAAAGTAAAAGAATATTTACTTTCTTAATTTCTTACGTCTTTCTATTAATTTTAAATATTTTAATACACTATATTCTGCTATATAAGTACTCCAAACATAGCCTTCATAACCATTAAACATATTTCCTCGAATCACATATTCCTTAAAAAAAGTAAATGGATATTTAAAGACAAGTAAAATTATATTTACTCGTTTTTTTCGTTTAAAATATTCTTCAGATACTAATGATGCATATCTGTTTTTCTTTAAATTAATTTGTTCTACAGAATTTGCAGTGTAATGGTAGAAGAAGTTTTTAAATCTTCCTTTTGCTCCTTTGTATTCAACAGTTTCATGAACTTTTTTATCAGAAAATCCAGCATTATTTTTATTAAAAAGTCTTAGAATAGGAGTGTTTTTTAAATATCCATATTCAAAAATTTTTCCTAAATAAACATGTTTTCTGTTTATAAAATAAGCTTTATAGGGAATTTTTTCCTTACAGAACTCAGTCTTTATTTCATCTATCAACTCATTAGTTAAAACTTCATCAGCATCAATAGATAAAACCCAATCATAAGAACATTTACTCACTAAAAAGCTTTTCTGTTCACCATATCCATTAAATTCTTTTTGAAAAACTTTTGCTCCGTAAGATTTACAAATTTCTACAGTATCATCACTACTAAAAGAATCAATAACCACAATTTCATCGCACCAGACTAATTTTTCTAATGTACGAGCAATATTTTGCTCTTCATTAAAAGTAATAAGTGCAGCACTAATTTTATGTTTATGCATTCAATATAGTTTTACTATAACAAACATAATGTAAATTAGCGGTTTTAAAGTAATATAATTTCTGTATCGTAAGATATAATTTACGAAAGGAGTATTTTTAGAAGTAAACCTTCATATTTTAAAACGAAATTATGATGATAAGCGAAGTTGTAACTGAATTAAATAAAGGAAAAACAATATTATATCCCACAGATACAGTTTGGGGATTAGGATGTGATGCAACAAATTCTGAAGCAGTACAAGAGATTTATAAGATTAAAAACAGAGAAGAAAGTAAAAGTTTAATTGTTTTGGTCAGTTCCTTTGAAATGCTAGAACAATATGTTTCAGTTCCTGATGTTGCTAAAGAAATACTTAAAAAAACAGAAAAACCAACAACAATAATTTATCAAAATCCAAAGGGTATTGCTGCTAACATTATCAATAAAGAGGATAACACACTTGCTATTCGCATAGCCAAAGATGAGTTTTGTGAAGAATTAATAAAGACGTTTGGAAAGCCAATTGTGTCTACATCAGCAAATGTTAGCGGAAACCCAACTCCTAAATCTTTTTCTGAAATAGAACAGTCTATTTTGGATGATGTTGATTATATAGTAAATTTGCATCAAAATAAAGTATCTGAGAAATCATCAACGATACTCAAATTAGAAGGAGAAAAAGTAATAGTGATACGAGAATAGAGTTTATGCAGGATCAATTTTTTAAAGAAGCACTAACACATAAAGTTTTTGAATACATAACTAAAGCAACCGATGAATTGGGTTTAGATAGCTATGTTATTGGTGGTTTTGTTCGTGATTTTATTTTAAAACGCGGAAATGCCAAAGATATAGATGTTGTAACTATAGGAAGTGGTATTGAACTAGCTCAAAAAGTAGCAAGTTTATTGCCAAACAAACCTAAAGTACAGGTTTTTAAAACCTACGGAACAGCTATGTTACGTTTTAATGATATTGAGGTTGAGTTTGTTGGAGCGAGAAAAGAATCATATACGGAAAATAGTAGAAACCCTGAAGTGTCTGTGGGTACGTTACAAGATGATCAAGATAGAAGAGATTTTACAATTAATGCTTTAGCGTTAAGCTTAAATGCTAAATCTTTTGGGAAATTATTAGATCCTTTTGATGGTATTGGTGATTTAGATCGAAAAACAATCAGAACGCCATTAAATCCAGATATTACATATTCAGATGATCCTTTGCGTATGATGAGAGCCATTCGTTTTGCAACTCAATTAAACTTTACAATTGAAAAAACTTCATTAGATGCAATTAAAAGTAATGTAGAACGAATTAAAATCATTACCAAAGAAAGAATTGTAGATGAGATTAATAAAATAATGGCTTCTCCAAAGCCTTCGATAGGTTTTTTACTTTTAGAAAAAACGGGTTTATTAAATAAAATTTTACCTGAATTAATCGCTTTAAAAGGAGTAGAAGAAGTTGAAGGGCAAACTCACAAAGATAATTTCTACCATACATTAGAAGTAGTTGATAATATTTCTGAAAATACAAACGATGTTTGGTTACGTTGGGCTGCTTTATTACATGATATAGGAAAAGCTCCAACAAAAAAGTTTGATAAAAGAAATGGGTGGACATTTCATTCTCATGAATTTATTGGTTCTAAAATGGTTTACAAATTATTTAAGCGTTTAAAAATGCCGCTGAATAATAAGATGAAGTTTGTACAGAAAATGGTGTTATTAAGTTCTCGTCCAATTGTATTAGCTTCTGAAGTAACAGATTCTGCTGTTCGTAGATTAATTTTTGATGCAGGAGACGATATCGATAGTTTAATGATATTGTGTGAAGCGGATATTACAACGAAAAACCCAAAGAAATTTAGACGTTATCATAAAAATTTTGAAATTGTTCGTCTTAAAATCAAGGAAGTTGAAGAGCGAGATAGAGTTCGTAATTTTCAACCTCCAATTACAGGTGAGGAAATTATGAAAACTTTCAATTTAAAACCTTGTAGAGAAATAGGGCAAATTAAAGAAGCAATTAAGGAAGCTATTTTAGAAGGAGAAATACCTAATGAATATGAAGCTTCTTACAACTTTATGATAAAGAAAGCAAAAGAGATAGGTTTAGTAGCACAAACTGAATTTTAAGTATGAAAATAGTACAAGTAATAGATCAATTAAGTTTAGGTGGGGCAGAACGAGTATGTCTTAATTTAGTTAATCTATTTCATAGAAAAGGCTATGATGTAAAACTTATTTTATTTAAAAATAAAGGAAAATTATTAGAGTTTATAGATCAGGGGGTTGATGTTGTTTTTTTGAAAGAAAATCAAAACAAAATTCAAGCTTATAAAAATTTAGTAGAAGAACTAGAAGATGCAGATATTGTACATGTACATATGCGTCAGAATTATCGTTTTGTTAAAAAAGCAATGCTATTTAAAAGCGTCAAAAAACCAGTGATTTTTCATGATCATTATGGTAAAATAGCAATAAAAAAACGAGTTCCTCTTTTTTATAAATCACTACTAAAACCACATTTTTACATAGGATGTTCTAAATTATTAACAGATTGGGCTGTTAATAAAGTAAAAATTAAAAAAGAACATGTTTTTTTGGTAGGTAATTTTGTGCTTAATTATAAAACTAATTATGAAAACCATACACCTAAAGGTTTAGTCTTAGTTGGAAGTCTTAAAAAGGTAAAAAATCATAAGTTAGCTATAGATATTGCAAAATCACTAAATAAAGATTTAACAATATATACTCCAAGCTTAAAAGGAGGAGAAAAAGGTTATTATGAAATGTTGGTTGACCATATTAATAAAATTGAATTTAAGGATAGAGTCCATTTTATTACTGGTTGTAGTAATGTTCAAGCTGAATTAAAGCAATATGAAATGGCTTTATTAACTTCTACTTCTGAAGGTGATCCATTAGCTCTAGTAGAATATATGGCGCAAGGATTACCGTTTTTATGTTCAGATTTGGGAGAAGCTGTAAAAGTTGTAAAAAAGTATTATCCTGAAATGGTTCAAAGTAATTTTGAAGTTGATAGTTGGGTGGCAAACTATCATAAAGTAAAAGAGATCCAATCTAAACAGATCGAATCTCTTTATAACGAACATTTTTCTTCTGATTTATATCTTGAAAAATATTTATCTATTTATAAGAAGTTTTTAAATTCTATCAAATGATTGTAATTCTACAAGTTTAGCATATTCACCTTTAGCAGCTAAAAGGTCTTCATGCTTACCTTGTTCAACGATTCTACCTTCTCGCATTACAACAATTAAATCTGCTTTTTGAATAGTAGATAGTCTATGTGCAATTACTACAGAAGTTCTATTTTGCATCATATTTTCCAATGCAGATTGAACTATTTTTTCAGATTCTGTATCTAAAGCAGAAGTTGCCTCATCTAAAATCATAATTGGTGGATTTTTTAGCACAGCTCTAGCTATAGATAAACGTTGTTTTTGTCCGCCAGAGAAGTTACTAGCACTGTCTGCAATATTAGTTTCAAAACCTTTTGAAGAATTTTCAATAAATTCTAAAGCATTGGCAACTTTTGTAGCAGCAATAATTTCTTCTTCAGTTGCATTCGGATTACCAACTTTTAAATTGTTTTCTATAGAATCATTAAATAATAAAGCATCTTGAGTAACGATACCTATTAAAGAACGTAACGATTCTTTAGAAACATTTTTGATGTTATCATTGTCAATTAATACTTCGCCCTGATTTACATCATAAAAACGCATTAAAAGATTAGCAATTGTAGATTTTCCACTACCAGATTGACCAACAAGTGCAACCATTTTTCCTTTTGGAATTTCTAAACTGAAATCTTTTAAAACATAATCATCTTCATATTTAAAAGAAATATTCTTAAAACTTATTCCTGTTGTAAATGATTCTTTATCAATAGGGTTTTCAATATTTAAAATAGGATTAGCTTCATCTAAAATATCATATAAACGTTTTGCAGATGCATCACCTTTTCTAATATTAGTAAAAATTCCCGCGATTGCTTTAGTAGGCTGTAATATTGAATAAAATAATCCAATATACATGATAAATGACTCAGGATCAAAGTCACTAAGAGTTTTAGTGTTATTAGATAGCACTAAACTTCCTCCATACAATAAAATTGCTAATACTGTTAATACTCCTAAAAATTC
Source organism: Tenacibaculum aquaeponti (assembly GCF_052084715.1). Taxonomy (GTDB): domain Bacteria; phylum Bacteroidota; class Bacteroidia; order Flavobacteriales; family Flavobacteriaceae; genus Polaribacter. The sequence goes on from NZ_CP197288.1 coordinate 146,362, forward strand.
ACTTAACGGTGAAGCTAATTTTTGACGATGAGTAACCTGTATATTTAAATTTTCTTGTCTTTTTGTTGAATTTGAAAACTTTCTAAAAAAACGATTTTCAGAAGTAAAGCCTTTTACAACTTTTAAACCAGCAATTGTTTCTTCTAATAAAGAAAGGTAAGTACCACTTTCTTGTTGGGATTGTAGAGCTTTAGATTTTAGTTTTTTAGTAGACCAAGAAATTATTAAACCAGATAGAGGTAAGGTTATAAATACAAATAATGTTAGCTTGTAACTCATAGCAAACATCATTAGTAAAACAATAATTATAGTTAAAGGTTCTCTAACAATTCCTCCAAAAGATGAAATAAATGACCCTTCAACAATTTGTATATCAGATGTCATTCTAGACATTAAATCTCCTTTTCGCTGTTCAGTAAAATATCCAATAGGTAAAGAGATTATTTTTCTATATAAATTGTCTCGCATATCCTTAACTGTACCATTTGATAAATATGCCATTTGATACGAGCCTAAAAAATAAAATAGATTCTTGAAAAAAAATAGAATCAAAACAATGATACATATAATAAGTAAAGCATTAACAGCTCCTTCTTCATTTATATAATTAGCAATCTCTACATAAAAACTATTTTTTAAGTATCCAAAAGTTGATGAAATTCCATCATAAACAGGTTTTTCTACTTTTTTATCAGGATTAAATAAAATAGATAGTACTGGTAAAAAAGACATGACTGCCAAAATATTGAATATCGCGTAAAGGATATTAAACATAGTAGCATAAATAAAACGCTTTTTGTAAGGTTTTACAAAAGATAAAATTCGTTTAAAGTAATTCATTAAACTCCTAACTGTTTTATAATTCGTTGGAGTTTTTCATCCAACTGTTTTCCAACTACATCTGCATTTTCAACTGTATCTAAAGAACCTTTTGTGCCGATGTAAAATTTAATTTTTGGTTCTGTACCACTAGGTCTACAAGCTACTTTAGTTCCATTTTCTGTTTCGTAAATTAATACGTTAGATTTTGGAATATCAATCGTAGCTTCTTCTCCTGTGATGATATTTTTTCGGATTGAAGTCTTATAATCATTTACAAATGTTACTTTTTCACCGTCTATTTCAGAAAGTGGATTATTACGCAAATCGATTAACATTTGCTTGATCTCTTCAGCTCCTTGCATTCCTTTTTTTACTAGTGAAACTAGTTTTTCTTTAAAGAAACCATGTTTTACATATATTTTTAGTAATTCATAGTAAAAAGAACTATTCTCAGATTTTGCTTGAGCAGCAATTTCACAAGCGAGTAGGGTAGAAGTTACAGCATCTTTATCTCTTACAAAATCACCAACCATAAATCCGAAACTTTCTTCACCACCACCAATAAAGTCTAATTCAGGATGATCTTTAATCATTTTAGCAATCCATTTAAATCCTGTTAAACCAACTTTAGTTTCTACACCATAACTTTCAGCAATAACATTAACTAAATTGGTAGATACAATGGTAGAACCAATAAATTGCTTGCCATTTAATAAACCTTTTTCTTTCCATTGGTTTATTAAAAAGTCTGTCATAACACTCATGGTTTGATTACCATTTAATAGTTTCATGTTACCATCAGTATCACGAACAGCAATTCCTAAACGATCACAATCAGGATCTGTACCAATTACAATATCTGCATTTGTTTTATTAGCATATTCGATAGCCATGGCTAATGCTTCTGGTTCCTCAGGATTAGGAGATTCAACAGTAGGGAAATCACCATTAGGTTCGGCTTGTTCTTCTATAACATGAACTTGAGTATATCCAGCTCTTTTTAATACTTCAGGAACTAATTTTATCGATGTTCCGTGTAAAGAAGTGAAAACAATTTTTAAATCTTCTCTACCTTTTATATTAAATGTACCACTTTTTAAAGAAGCATTCCAAAAAGCTTCGTCAACTTCTTCACCAATAAAAGAAATTAGCTCTTCTTTTTTATTGAAGTTGATGTCGCTAAATTCTAGATTATTTACTCCAGATATAATTTCTACGTCTTGAGGAGGAACTATTTGTCCGCCATCAGTCCAATACACTTTGTAACCATTATATTCAGGTGGATTATGTGAAGCGGTTAATACAATACCAGCATGACAATTTAAATGATTTACTGCAAAAGATAACTCAGGAGTAGGGCGTAAGTCTTCAAAAACAAAAGTTCTAATATTGTTCGCAGAAAGTACATCTGCAACCAACTGAGCAAACTTTTTACTATTATGTCTACAGTCATACGCAATTGCTACCTTTATTTCTTCATTAGTATATACTTTGTTTAAATAATTACTTAAACCTTGCGTAGCTTTTCCTAAAGTATATTTGTTAATTCGATTCGTACCGGCCCCCATAACACCTCGCATTCCTCCGGTACCAAATTCTGTGTTCTTATAAAATCTATCTGTAAGATCTTCTGTATTATTACTTATTAATTCAGAAATTTCATTTCTTGTTTCTTCATCGAAAGTATCAGTTAACCAAAGTTTGGCTTTACTTAAAATATCGTTCATAGTTTATTAAAAGAGGTGTTATAAATTTATTTTTTCTTTGATTTTATAATGTTTTTGAAGCGGATTACTTTTTATTATTAATTCGCCTAAAAAGCCAGATAAGAATAATAGTGTTCCTAAAATCATAGATGTTAAGGCAATGTAAAACCAAGGATTATCAGTGACTAATATGGTTTTTACCTTTGTATAAACTCTATAAAGTTTTATAACACCAATATAAAAAGCAGTAGTAAACCCGAATAAAAACATTAATGAACCCCATAAACCAAAAAAATGCATAGGTCTTTTACCAAATTTAGATAAAAAAGAAATGGTAATCAAATCTAAAAGCCCATTAATAAAACGATCTACACCAAACTTTGTAACACCATATTTTCTTGCTTGATGTTTTACTACTTTTTCTCCAATTTTTGAATATCCTTCATTTTTTGCTAGTATAGGAATGTAACGGTGCATTTCGCCACTAACTTTAATAGCTTTTACTACTTCTTTTTTATAGGCTTTTAAACCACAATTAAAATCATTTAATTGTAAGCCAGAAGTTTTTCGAGCGGCCCAATTGTATAATTTTGAAGGGATATTTTTTGTTAAAATATTATCGTAGCGTTTCTTTTTCCATCCAGATATTAAATCAAAATCTTTTTTAATAATTAAATCATATAACTCAGGAATTTCATCTGGATTATCTTGTAAGTCAGCATCCATAGTAATTACAACATCTCCTTTAGCTTCAGCAAATCCTGCATCTAAAGCTTGAGATTTTCCATAATTACGTTGAAAACGTATTGCTTTAACTTCTTGATTTTTTTCAACTAAATCTTGAATTACTTTCCAAGAAGTATCTGTACTACCATCGTCTATAAAGATTACTTCATATAAAAAGTGATTGGATTGCATAACTTTTGCAATCCAATCATATAGTTCTTGTAAAGATTCTTCTTCGTTTAAAAGTGGTATTATTACCGATATATCCATGAATATATTATTACCAGTTTTAGATGGTAAAGTTACAATATTATTATGGCTTAAAATGTGTCTTCTTCTCTTTTTTGCATTACAGCACCAGCAATAGCAGAAATGATAAATCCAATAATAGCAGAGCCAATTAAACTAAAAGCTGCTGTTATTCCTGGGGAAGAAAACTTTTTAGCCATTTCTTGACTAGCTTCAATTTGTTCTTCGCTATATCCTTTGTCTACCAAAGTTTGTAGTTGTATTTCAGCCATTTGCTCCATGTAAGTAGGTTCAATAAAACTCACAAAAATATATTGATAAATAACACTTATTAGAGCAGAAAATATAGCAATTCCAACTCCTACTTTAATAGCTTGACCAAAAGATATAAAGCCATTGTTAATGGTTTTAAACTTTTTTATTCCAAGCACAATAATCACTATTAAAAGTATTATTGCTATTACAGATAAAGACCAATGTGGTTTTAAATGATTACCTGTAGCATACATTATTAATCCTTGAAATACACTAATTATACCTAATATTCCACCATAATTAAGAATTATACTCTTACTACTTGCTTGATTTTCCATGTTTGTTAATGATTTGATTAGTTATTAATTTATAAAATTACTTAAAACATTTTATTAGTATTCAATGTTTTAAAAATGTTACAAAAAAAGATGTGTTTTTTTTTGTTTGTAATTCAAAAAAACGTTGTAAATTTGCAGCCGGCAAGTTCTACACAACTAGCTCCCTTTGAATCCCCCAGGGCGGGAACGCAGCAAGGGTATTAGGTTGTAGCAGTGTGATGTAGGTAGCTTGCCTTTTTTTATTTCATCTAATTCAATGATGATACTTTTCCATTTCTAGGATGATACTTTTCTACTACTTTTTGTAAATGACTTCTATCTAAATGCACATAAATCTCTGTTGTAGTGATGCTTTCGTGACCTAATAGCTGTTGTATAGCTCTTAAATCAACACCTTCTTTAAGTAAATATGTAGCAAAAGAATGACGAAGTGTATGCGGACCAATATTTTTATTTAAGTTACTTTTGGCTGCTAAATTTTTCAAAACAATAAAAATCATTTGTCTTGTGAGTCTTTTCCCTCTTCGATTTAAAAAAAGAGTGTCTTCATCTTCCTTTACAGGATTAATATGATTCCTTGTATGTTCTATATAAAATTTGATAAATTTTATTGTAGTTGAATGTATAGGTACAAAACGATATTTATTTCCTTTACCTAATACTTGGATAAAACCTTCGTTAAAAAATAAATCGGATAATTTTAGGTTAACTAATTCACTTACACGTAGTCCGCAACCGTATATAGTTTCTATTATTGCTCTATTTCGCTCTCCTTGAGGATGACTTAAATCGATATGCGAAATTAATTTGGTGATTTCATCATTTGTTAATACATCGGGTAATGTTCTTGATAATTTAGGTGATTCTATTAAATCTAATGGATTATCCTCTCTATATCCTTCAAAGATTAGATAGTCGAAGAAGCTTCTTAGGCCTGATATAATTCTGGCTTGAGTTTTAGGGTTAATTATTTTTGCTATTTCATAAATGAATTTTTGAATTTCTATTTTTTGAATAAAAATAGGTGATTTAAAAATTTTAAATTCAATTAAAAAATTTTGTAGTTTCTTAATGTCTCTAACATAACTATCAATAGAATTTATTGAAAGGCCTCTCTCAATTTTTAAGAAAGTTTTATAATCTTTTATTTTTTTATCCCAATCCAAACTAAACTATACTTTTTATCAAAATCCTTTTTTATTTCGAAAATAATTATACTTTTGCTTCTACAAACATATAATTATATCAAAAATTTTAAATTATGAAAAAATTATTTTTAACAATTGCTGTGGTTGCTTTTGGATTTGCTGCTAATGCACAAAAAAACGTTATTAAAGCTAATCCATTAGGTCTAGCATTTGGTGTTGCTGATTTATCTTATGAAAGAGCTGTATCTGATAACAGTTCTTTTGAAATTGGATTATCTTATGCTGGAGCGGATGTAACTTCTGGTTCAGAGAAAATTAGTACAAGTGCTATTGGAGCTGAAGGTAAATATAAATTCTATTTCTCTTCTGATAAAAATGCACCAAGAGGATGGTATGCTGCTCCATTTGTAAGTTATTCTTCTGCTTCTGCTAAAAACAATGGAGGTGATGATGTAGGTTTCTCTGCATTTTCTGGTGGTGCTTTAGCTGGATACCAATGGGTATTTGGAGGAGGAGATTCTGGTTTTGCTTTAGATTTAAATTTCGGAGCTCAGTATGTTTCAGCATCTCCAAAAGGAAATTCTTCAGTTAGTATTGATGGATTTTTACCAAGATTAGGTGTTTCATTAGGTTACGCATGGTAATCTATTATCTTATAAAGATATTTAAAAGGAGCCTTTTGGCTCCTTTTTTTATTTTATATTCGCATAAAATACATCACTTATGAAAAAAATATTCTTAGTATTAATCGTTTTTTTATCTCTTAAAAGTTTTTCTCAAGGAGAACAGTTGAACCTAGGAGTAAATGGAGGTATAACAGTTGGAAATTTAGAATCTATTTCTTCTGCTGCTTTTGGTGTAGATGCGAATTATTTATTTGAAATTTTTGAAAACTTTAATGCCGGACCATCATTGAATTTTATTTATTTTTTAACGAATGAAGTAAATGGATCGAAACCAGATGCTTTAATGTATTTGCCTATTGGTGGAGCTGTTAGATTTAAAGCTTTAGAAGAAAAATTTTATGTAGGTGCAGATTTTGGTTTTGCAATTGGTATTTCTCCAGAAGGAGATAATGGAGGAGTGTTTTTTAAGCCAATGTTAGGTTATAAAGTAACCAATAATGTTAAAGTAAACTTATTTTATGCAGGGGTTAAAAAGAACCTTCCTACTTATGGATATGCAGGTTTAGGATTAGTTTTTGATGTTTTTGGAAGTTCAAATCAATATTCTTTTTAAACTTTAAAAATGAATTTTCTAATTATAAACGGCCCTAATTTAAATTTATTAGGAAAAAGAGAGCCTAATATATACGGAGATAGCTCTTTTGAATCTTATTTTGAAAAGTTAAAAGAAAATTTCCCTAATACAAAACTTTCCTATTATCAGTCAAATATTGAAGGAGAAATTATAAATAAACTTCATGAAGTAGGTTTCGACTATGATGGAATTATTTTAAACGCTGCGGCTTATACTCATACTTCAATAGCTATAGCCGATGCTGTTAAAGCTATTAAAACACCAGTTGTAGAAGTGCATATCTCTAACACTCATGGAAGAGAAGAGTTTCGTCATAAAAGTTTTATTGCAAAAAATGCTAAAGGTGTAATTTTAGGTTTTGGTTTGGATAGTTATAAGTTAGCAATACAAAGTTTTTTATAAATAATATATAAATATCAAGTAATCTTTGAGATTACATTTTTAGGTGTAGTTAATAAAATTTCAAAAAATAGGGTTTAAGTTATTGCTTGAACCCTATTTTTTGAAATTTTATTAAAAATATATAACGTACGGCTAATAATAAAATTAGTGGATATAGCGGATAAGTAAACTTTTGAATTCTAAAAAGATGTAATAAAGGGATTAAAGCTAAGAAAACTAATAAAATAGTTAAATACTTATTTATCCATGGTTTAATTTCATCTTTAGTTACAAAAAAGGCCATGATTAAATTTGGGGCAAATGCCCAAAGAAAATTAAAGTTATTTGGAGCTGTCGAGTGATTTGTAAAGAACCATAAAAAGATAATTAGAACACCTATTAATCCAGTTATAAATAAAATCGAAAAATCTAAGATTTTAGATCTTTTACCTTTTTTAATATCATTATAGCTCATAAAAAGAATGATAAAGAATAATAACGAAAAAATTAAAAAAGGACTAAAACTGTCTGCTCTTGAAGCTTTAGTCTCGAATTCTAAAAGTGTTTTTGTGCTTCTAACTAAATTTGTTACTTCTCCTTTTTTTGTAAATTTAGATTTTTCGAATATAGAAAAGAGATACTCTGGTAAATACATGTATTCTTCAATTGTAGCAATTTGATCTAATCTGCTTCCTAGAGCTATGTTTATACCGAAACTTCCCCAAGTATTTGGATTTATTTTTTCATTCATTAAATCTCTAAGAGATTTTTGTTCTTTTAAAATAGAAGTATCAAATGAAAGCTTATCTTTTAAAATATCTTTCAGAATATCTTTTGGTCTGGTAGCACAATTATCGAAAAAAGGATCATAAAAATAACTAGCATTTTCTGGTTGTGCATTGATTTCTAGAAACTTGAAATACGCGTTTTTTTGCTCTTGCGTTAAGTTTAAAACTTGTTGTTTTACCCAACGTTCATCTTCATTAGCAGATTTTAAAGAGTAATGAAAAGGATATCTTTGTAATTTATACTTCATGAATCCTCTAACAAAATTCATGTAAAAATCAGGTCCGTTAAAATCGAAAATACCATAGTTATACAGTAGGTCAATATTTAACATAGGATCTTTAACTCTTACAGCTGTATGTCCAAATTTTTCATATAAATGATCACCTGGTCCAGAGGTAATAATACTAATTTCAGCATATGCAGAAAGTTGAGCTGTTTGAGAATAACTATAAAAAATAGAAAGTAAAAAACTTAAGGCAAGTAGTTTTTTTATCATGATTTATCGGTAAAAACTGTAGTCCAATTTAATAGAAAAAATATTAGAAAACAATGCATTTCCTACACTTCCAATATTAGTTAAAGCATAATCGATTTGAATTCCTTTATATTTAAATCCTAATCCGAAATTTGGTTGTACAGCGATAGATTCTTCACCATTAAATTCTGTAGTATTCTGAAAATTACCAGCACCAATTCGTAAATATACCAATTGATCATAATCTAATTGAAAACCAAAAGCAGGATCAATACTTAAAAAAGAAGTTGAAATAATATCGTTAGTTTCAGCAAATCTCATATTTAAATCAACTTCTGCAAGTAAATTAAAATAACGACCAATTTTAAAATCTCGTGCTACACCAACTTGAAGTTTAGGTTTAGTGATTTCTGTAGTTTCTGGTAATTCTTGATTTTGGCCTGGAACTGCGTTTCTAATTTTTTCAAATTCATCTTCATCTATAGACCAAGTATTAAATGTTGTTGTAATATCTCGAGCCATAGCTCCAAATTTCCATCCGTTTCTTTCAAATTGAATTCCTAAATCGAACCCGAATCCCCAAGAAGTAGCAAAATCACCAATAATTCTTCTAACAATTTTGGCATTTCCACCAATAGAAAAACCATCTAATAACATTTTTCGACCATAACTGATATTAAAAGCATAATCAGCAGCAGAGAAGAGACTGATCCTATTAAAATCGATATTTCCATCACTATCAATTAATTCAGTAGTATTTAAAATGTCATCAACACCAAATCGAATTAAAGATAAACCTACGGCACTTTGTTTATCGATAGGCATAGCAAAACCTGCATAATTATATGTTGCAATTCCAGCGAAATAAGAAGCATGCATTAAAGTTCCTTGATAATCTTCGATATTTACTAAACCAGCAGGGTTCCAATAGGTAGCATTTACATCATTTGTAGTTGCAACAACGGCTTTACTCATTCCTAATGCAGCTGCATCTACACCAATATTTAAAAATTCATTAGAGAAATTTCTAAACTGTGCTTGAGTCAATGTAGAAAATAAAAGAAAAATGTAAACTAATTTTGTTTTCAAACGATTAATTTAATAAGAACAAATATCCAAATTCCTTAGTAAATAACAGTAGTTTTTTAGAGTTATTGTTTACTATGAATAGATATTTAACTCATTTTGAATAAAATTAACAAATTGTTTTTCTATCCAATAGGATTGATCATTAAAAGAAGAAACAAAACCAACATGGCCGCCATATTTAGGGGTTAGTAAAAAGAAATTAGAAGATTTTTCTGCAATTTCATAAGGATAACATTCTAAAGATAAAAAAGAGTCATCTTTAGCATTTATTAATAAGGTTTTATGATTGATGAGTTTTAAATAAGGTTTACTACTTGCTTTTTCCCAATAATCCTCAGGACTATCAAAACCAAAAACTGGAGCTGTATAAATTTCTTCAAAATCTCTGAAAGAAGAAGCTTTTGCAATTAATTTTTTATCAGGATTATACCCTTCAAATTTTTGAGCTTTTAAATTAACTTTAGCTTTTAAAGTTCTTAAAAACTCTTGCATATATAGTTTGTTTTTTAGTTTGCTTAATTCAGCCTGAGAACTCGTTAAATCGATAGGAACAGAAACAGCAATACCGCCTTTTACAATAGAAGGAATTTGCTCTTCATATTCACCTAAGTATTTTAAAGTTAAGTTACCACCAAGACTAAAACCACCTAAAATAATATTTTGATAGTCATAATACTCTTCTAAATATTTTAAAATAAAATGTACATCATCTGTTTTACCAGCATGATATGTTTTTAAAATATTATTGTCTTCTCCACTACAACTTCTCAAATTTACACATACAACATCGTAACCCAAATTATTCAGGTAGTTTGCTGTTGATACCATATAGCTTGATTGAGAACTTCCTTCTAATCCATGAATTAAAACTATTAGAGAGAATGAGTTATTTGGTAGAAAATCTAAATCTATAAAATCATTATCCCAAGTATTAATTCTAACTCTTTTATAATCAGCTTTTTCTTTTGTAGTAAAAAATTTGTAAATCGTGTTTACATGAGGGTTTCTGAAAGGGAAACTTGTAGTTAGTTGATTTTTAAGTAATGGCATCTTTAAAACAATTTATTTTTAGATTAAACAGTAAAAAAACAATCAATTTCATATTTTCGTAAAAATCATAAAAAAAAATGAATATTAAAAAACACATTCCAAATATTATTACACTCGGAAACTTACTTTGTGGTACTATTGCCGCAATTTTAGCCGTTCGAGGATTTTTTTATGAAACAGCAATTTTTGTTGGAATTGGAATTGTTCTCGATTTCTTAGACGGTTTTGCCGCTAGATTGTTACATGTTCAAGGAGAATTAGGAAAAGAATTAGATAGTTTGGCAGATATGGTAACAAGTGGAGTAGTACCAGGAATTGTAATGTTACAGTTTATGGTTCATAGTTCTTATTACAGAGAATTTGGGTTTTCTTCTTGGGATTCTGCTTTAGATATTGGATTAGGTTTAGATAATTTAATTTCAATAGAACTACTAGGTTTGTTGCTTACTCTTTTTGCGGGATATCGTTTAGCTAAATTCAATATTGACACAAGACAAACAGATAGTTTTATTGGTTTACCAACTCCCGCAATGAATTTATTTGTGGTTTCTTTACCAATGATTGCAGGATACACAAAATCAGAATTTATCTTAAATATTATTCATAACCAATTCTTTTTAATTGCTGTAACTGTAATTTTAAGTGTTTTAATGGTTTCTGAACTTCCCTTGTTTTCATTGAAATTTAAGTCAACTAACTTAAAAGATAATCTTTTAAAATACTTATTCTTATTAACGTCAATTGTTTTATTAATATTTTTGAAGTTTATCGCAATTCCATTAATAATTATTATTTATATATTATTGTCTGTGTTCAATAACATTGTTGTTAAGAGTAAATAAATACTTTTCTAAGTTTTTTTGAGAAAGTATTAAGAACTGTATATAATTTTGCTCTGTTTTTAATAGAGCATGAATTAATTGAATAAAGAAAAACCATAACCAAAGTTTTTGATAGTATGGTAAAGTGGCGATTAAAGCACAGAGAACTAACTATTGGTTCGTGATTTAAATTTATAAACTAAAGAAGCTATAATATTAATAAATGGAATTACAACTAATAGTATTATGAAGAGTGAAAAAGATAGGATTAAAGCAGTGTTATAATCTTTGTAATTTCCACTCCAAAGATCTTCTTTAGTTAGATTATAATTATGATCTTGATATAATATATAAGATGTAAATATTAATAGAGTTGTACTTAATACTATCTTTATAATTAACCCCTTTTTAAATAGTTTTCCTTTGAATAAATCAATCAGATTATAGATTAAAAAGTTAAATATATATAGTAAAAAAAAAAGAAAAAGATATGGTTATAAGTAATCACAAAATAAGTGTCATGAATATTAATATCCATTACTAAATCTTTTAGATTTCTACCATTATTGAAACCAAAGTATCCATTAAAAATCAAAGAAATTATTAAAGATATTGTACCAAGAAGTATAAAAAAATAATAAGGTTTAGAACGAAACATTTAGAATTTCTTCTTCTTCAATTCAAAATCTTTACCTAAGTATACTTTTCTAACCATTTCATCAGCAGCCAATTCTTCAGGAATTCCTTCTTTTAAAATACCACCTTGATACATTAAATAAGAACGATCTGTAATTGCTAAAGTAGCCTGAACATCGTGGTCTGTAATTAAGATACCGATGTTTTTGTTTTTAAGTTTAGCAACAATTCCTTGGATATCTTCTACAGCAATAGGGTCTACACCAGCAAAAGGTTCGTCTAATAAAATAAATTTCGGATCAGAAGCTAAACAACGAGCAATTTCGGTACGTCTTCTTTCTCCACCAGATAATAAGTCACCTCTATTTTTACGAACGTGTCCTAAGCTGAATTCCTCAATTAATTCTTCTAATCTTTTTTTACGTTCTTCTTTAGTGCGATTTGTAAATTCTAAAACGGATAGGATATTGTCTTCAACAGATAACTTTCTAAAAACAGAAGCTTCCTGAGCTAAATATCCTATCCCTTTTTGAGCACGTTTATACATTGCATCATCAGTAATTCTTTCATCATCAAGGTAAATATTTCCACCATTAGGTTTAATCATACCAACGATCATATAAAAGGAAGTCGTTTTACCAGCACCATTCGGACCAAGTAAACCTATAATTTCTCCTTGTTGTACTTCTAAAGAAATTCCTTTTACTACTTTACGACTACCGTAGATTTTCTGTATGTTATCTGCTCTTAAAATCATATAATAAAAGTACAATGTTACTATTTAATAAAAGTACATTGTATTAATTGATTGTTAAATTGAATTAATTTGGAGTTTCCTCTTCAAGAGCTTCCCAAAATTCAACAGCTCTTCTTAAATGAGGAATTACAATTGTTCCACCAACTAAAGTAGCAATAGACATAGTTTCCATCATTTCTTCTTTGGTAACTCCATTTTTGTATGCAGTTTCTAAGTGATATGCAATACAATCATCACAACGTAATACTGCAGAAGCTACTAATCCTAATAACTCTTTGGTTTTAACTGATAAATGACCTTCAGCATAAGCATTAGTGTCTAAATTAAAAATTCTTTTGATTACTTTATTATCACCTGATAGTATCTTTTCGTTCATTTTTGAGCGATACTCATTGAACTCTTGGACTTTTTTCGACATTTTTTTGTTGTTTTTTAATTACATATTTTGAAATGTAAATTCCGACTTGATATAAAAACATGATTGGTACAGCTACAATAATCTGACTCGCAACATCTGGAGGTGTTATTATTGCTGATAATATTAGCACAACAACTAATGCATGTTTTCTATATTTTTTTAAAAATTCTGGAGTAACTAAGCCTATTTTAGATAGAAAATAAATAATAATTGGAAGCTCAAAAAATATCGCGACTCCAATTAATGTATTCGTAATTAAACTGATATATGCACCAAGTTTAAAGCTCTTTACAATAGCATCTCCAATAGAAAAATTGTAAAAGAAATATACAGACATCGGTAAGATTACATAATAACTAAAAAGAATTCCTGAAAAGAATAGGGAAGAAGCAGAAAAGATAAATCCTTTCGATTTTTTTCTTTCACTTTCTAACAATCCAGGAGCTATAAATCTCCATATTTCCCATAAAATATAAGGGAAAGCTAGAATTACACCTAAGATTAAAGAAGACCATATGGCAGTCATTAATTCTTCAGTAGGGTTTAATACTTGTAATTCTTGAGAAAAATCTATATTACAAAAACTACTATCAATTCCAATCAAAGTAAAAGCTTTACAGAAAAAACGATAGGTAATAAAGTCAGGTTTTAAGTGTGCTAGTAAAACTTCATCAAAAATTACTTTGATAAACGTAAAAACTAAAATTGCTACAGAAAATATAGCAATAATACTTCTTATAATATGCCATCTTAACTCTTCTAGATGATCTAAGAAAGACATTTCTTTTTCCTGTGCCATTAAAATATACCTTCTTTTAAAATATCATGTAAATGAACAACACCAACATAGTTGCTATCATTGTCACATACTAAGATTTGTGTAATATTATTATTTTCCAACGTATCTAAGGCATCAATTGCCATAGCATCAATATGAATAGTTTTAGGTTGTTTACTCATAATATCAGCAGCAGTTAAATCGTCTATTTTAGTAGTTTTATTTAACATTCTTCTAATATCTCCATCAGTAATAATACCTTCAATTTTATTTTCAGTATTAATTACAGCAGTAACTCCCAATCTTTTTTCAGAGATTTCAACAATTACTTTAGAAACTTTATCTGTAGGAATTACTTTTGGTAATTCATTATTATTAACTAAATCAGATACTCTTAAATATAAACGCTTACCCAAAGCTCCTCCCGGATGATATTTCGCGAAATCTTTATTACTAAAGCCTCTTAAATCTAACAAACAAACAGCTAATGCGTCCCCTAAAACAAGTTGTGCGGTAGTACTATTTGTTGGAGCTAAGTTATTTGGATCAGCTTCTCTTTCTACATAGGAATTTAAAACATAATCAGCATTTTTACCTAAAAAAGAATCCGCATTACCCGTTATGGCAATAATTTTATTGTTCGAATTTCTTATTAAAGGAACCAAAACTTTTATTTCTGGAGTATTACCACTTTTTGAAATACAAATTACAACATCTTCCGTTTGAATATTTCCTAAATCACCGTGAATTGCATCTGCAGCGTGCATAAATACTGCTGGAGTTCCTGTAGAATTTAGCGTTGCAACTATTTTATTTGCAATATTTGCACTTTTACCAATTCCAGTAATAATTACCCTTCCTTTAGAATTTAATATGAAGTTAACTGCATTAGCGAAGGAATTGTCCAAAAAATTAGTTAAATTAGCTATACTATTGCTTTGAAGTTCAATAGTTTCTTTAGCCTTGTTTAGTATTAAGTCTGTATTTTTCAAGTAAAACAGGTTTAATTTAAAGTGTAAAAATAGGAATATTTTAGCTAGAAAAACTTTCCTTTTAAAAGAAACTTTAGATAACTTTAAGTAATTATTTTTGTGTATTAGTTTGAATTTTTAATTTTGGCTTTCTGGGAACATTATGAGAATGAATTTATACGATGCTTTAAAAAAGTTTTTTGGTTTTAATCAATTCAAAGGACTTCAAGAAGATGTAGTTAAAAGCATACTGAACGACCAAAATACGTTTGTAATTATGCCAACAGGTGGTGGAAAATCACTTTGTTATCAACTACCAGCCTTAATGAAAGAAGGTACAGCAATTGTGGTTTCACCACTAATTGCTTTAATGAAGAATCAAGTTGATGCTATACGAGGAATATCTGAAACCCACGGAATAGCTCATGTTTTAAACTCTTCGTTGAATAAATCTGAGATAAATCAGGTGAAACAAGATATTATGGATGGCGTTACAAAATTGTTGTACGTTGCACCTGAATCTTTGATTAAAGAGGAATATGTAGATTTCCTAAAATCACAGAAAATATCTTTTGTAGCGATTGATGAAGCACACTGTATTTCTGAATGGGGTCATGATTTTAGACCTGAATACAGAAACCTTAGAGCAATTATCAAACAGATAGATAACGTTCCTGTTATCGGTTTAACTGCAACAGCTACAGAAAAGGTACAAGAAGATATCTTAAAAACTTTAGGAATGACTGATGCTAATATTTACAAAGCATCATTTAACAGAGCTAATTTATTCTATGAAGTTCGTCCTAAAACAAAAGATATTGAAAAGGATATCATTCGTTTTGTAAAACAAAAAGAAGGACAGTCTGGTATTGTATATTGTTTAAGTAGAAAAAAGGTAGAAGAAATTGCTCAAGTTTTACAAGTAAACGGTATTAATGCTTTACCATATCATGCAGGTTTTGATGCAAAAACCAGAGCAAAACATCAAGATATGTTCCTAATGGAAGATTGTGATGTAGTTGTTGCTACAATTGCATTTGGTATGGGAATTGACAAGCCAGATGTTCGTTTTGTAATTCACCATGATATTCCTAAAAGTTTAGAAAGTTATTACCAAGAAACAGGTAGAGCAGGAAGAGATGGAGGAGAAGGTCACTGCTTAACATTCTATTCTTATAAAGATATAGAGAAATTAGAGAAGTTTATGGCAAATAAACCTGTTGCAGAGCAAGAGGTTGGACATGCTTTATTACAAGAAGTTGTAGGTTATGCTGAAACTTCAATGAATAGACGTAAATACTTGTTACATTATTTCGGTGAAGAGTTTGACGAAATAAATGGAGAAGGAGCTGATATGGATGATAACATGAAAAATCCTAAGAAAAAACATGAAGCCCAAGAACAAGTTTGTACTGTTTTAAAAGTAGTAAAGGATACTAATGAAATGTATAAGGCTAAAGAAGTTGTGAATACAATAATAGGAAAAGAAAATGCCTTATTAAAATCTCATAAAACTACAGAGCAACCATTTTTTGGAATAGGTAAAGAGAAAGATGGTAATTATTGGATGGCTTTAATTCGACAAATGTTAGTTGCTGATCTTATTAAAAAAGAAATAGAGCAATATGGTGTTGTGAAGTTAACCAAAGCAGGAAAAGTATATTTAGAAACCCCATCTTCATTTATGATGACAGAAGATCATGTTTATAATGATACTGATGATGGATCTATAATTACGAATACTAAATCAAGTGCTGTTGGGTTAGATGATAAGTTGATTAGTATGCTTAAGGATTTAAGAAAGCAAGTAGGTAAGAAATTAGGTGTTCCTCCTTTTGCAGTTTTCCAAGATCCTTCTATTAATGATATGGCTTTAAAATACCCTATAACTTTAGAGGAGTTATCTACAGTTCATGGAGTAGGTGAAGGTAAAGCTAAGAAATACGGTAAAGATTTTATCAAATTAATCGGACAATACGTTACTGATAATGATATTACTAGACCAGATGATTTAGTGGTAAAAAGTACAGGAGTAAACTCTGGTTTAAAGCTTTATATTATTCAAAATACCGATCGTAAATTACCTTTAGAGGATATTGCAAAATCGAAAGGTTTAGAAATGAATGAGCTAATTAAAGAAATGGAAGCTATTGTATTTTCAGGAACTAAATTGAATATTGATTATGCAATTGAAGATTTATTAGACGAAGATCAGCAAGAAGAAATACATGAGTATTTTATGGAGGCTGATACAGATAAAATTCAAGATGCTTTAGATGAATTTGATGGTGATTATGACGATGAAGAATTACGTTTAATGAGAATTAAGTTTACTAGTGATGTCGCTAACTAGAATTTAAGAAATTTAATGAACGAAAGAGTTACAGCATATATATTAACTTCAGAAAAATGGACGCAAGAATTAAACCTTTTGCGTTCTTTTTTATTAGAATTAGATCTAGAAGAAGCTATCAAATGGGGAGCACCAGCATATTTGTATAAAGGGAAGAATATTATTGGTATTGCTAGATTTAAAAATTATTTCGGATTATGGTTTCATCAAGGAGTTTTCATTAACGATAGATATAAAGTTTTGATGAATGCTCAGGACGGAAAAACGAAAGCTATGCGTCAATGGCGTTTTACTTCTATAGAAGAAATAGATAAAGTAAAAATTGTAGATTACGTTTTACAGGCTATAAAAAATGTTGATGAAGGCAAAGAACTTAAGCCTAAAAGAAATACAAAACCATTAGAAATTCCTGAATTACTGATAAGCGAATTAAATAAGAGCGAAGATTTAATGATTAATTTTAAATCCTTTTCGTTAAGTAAACAAAGAGAATTTACAGAATATTTAAGTTCTGCTAAAAGAGAATCTACACAAGTAAGTCGATTACAAAAAATAATTCCTATGATTATGAAAAACATAGGATTAAATGATAAGTATAAAAAATAAAATTATTTTAGAATTATTTTATCAATAGTTGCAGTACTATCACAACGTATTACATATAAATCTAAATTTTTACTAGTTACGTAATATTCTGCACAAGGTCTTAAACGAGGTTTACTCTTTCCAAAATCAACATCGCCTGTTTTCAAAATAATAGAAACTTGAGCAGTATCTATATTGTTTGATAGCATTACAGACTTTGCATTATCTGAAAATAATCTTTTTTTGGTTCTAATACTTTTTAAAGTTCTTGCATCCATTCCATAATCAAAAGAAACTTTTTTGTTTTTCCAAAAGAAAGAAACAGCTAAAGTTCCTAAAGCCACACCGATTAAGTAAAACCCTATTCTTTTAAGTAATTGCATTGTTAAAATTTACATGTCAAAAATATTAATATATAAGCAGATGAAATAATTTTTTTAAACATATATTTTTTAATTGATAAGAAGAAACCTTAAGTATTTAAGGTTTCTTCTAAATTACCAAAACATAAGTTTTAGTAATTCCCCCAATTTAATATTTTATAAAGGGATAAAAGCTTGAATTTTATAAAATTCATCAGCATTTAAATTGTCATTAGAAATATTTGGTCCGAATGCAAAACGAAACCAAACTCCATTGTTAAGCGTTGCTTTTACATAACCACCTAAAAACTGATATAAAGTTTTAGTGTCTCCATTATCAACTCTAGTTTGTCCTAAATGCTCATAAAATCCTCCAAAAGAAAAAGAATCGCTCACTTTAAAACCAGGAATTACCCAGTTCAACATTAAATCTTGCGAGCTTCCTTCGCCACGTAAACTCATGTAATACGCATGATAAGTTTCAAATTCAAATCTTCCTGAATTGTATACAGCAAAGACACTAGGAATTAAACTTTCTGCAATTTTAGTTCCAGCAGTTTGAGATAATAACTTTCCATGTCCGAAACCTAAACTAGGATTTACAAATAGTTTACCGTCTTTAGAAGCAAAACCTAAACCGACACCAGTTTCTAGAAATAAATCTTTTCCTTGATTGCCAAAAGAAGGATTTACCCAAAAAACACTATAAAAAGTTAATTTTGTTCTTGGTTTAAGTTCATATGAACCTAAGAATACATTATTAAAACCAGCTCCACTATTGTGAATAGGCATAATGGCAAAAGAAGTTTTCGATTTTTTTTCTTCTTCTTGAGCAAAAATGGAAGTGATTGATAAACATAAAATTGTGATAAAAATGATTGATTTTTTCATGATAAATTGAGGTTAAATATTAATTAAAATTTGGAGTTCTTTTTTCTAAAAAGGCGCTCATACCTTCGGTTTGATTTTGAGTATGAAATAAAGAGTGGAATAACTTTCTCTCGAATACAATTCCGTCTTTTAAACTACTCTCTAAAGCTTGATTTGTAGCTTCTTTTGCTGCTTTTAATGCTGTTTTAGAATAAGAAGCGATCAAGTGTGCTTTTTCAATAATTTGCTTTGTAAAATTCTCCTGAGGCAGAACTTGAGTTATGAGTCCGATTTTCTCTGCTTCTTCGGCGTTAATTGTCTTTCCGGTTAAAATGATTTCCATGGCTTTAGATTTTCCAACGAGTTTTGTTAATCGTTGAGTTCCGCCAATTCCTGGAATAACTCCTAGTTTAATTTCAGGCTGACCAAATTGTGCGTTTTCAGAAGCGTAAATAATATCACACATCATGGCAAGTTCACATCCGCCACCAAAAGCATAACCATTTACCGCAGCGATTATAGGAGTTTTAATACGTGAAAAAATTTCCCAATACCCAAAATAATCTTCATTAAACATTGCTGTGAAATCTTTTTCAGCCATTTCTTTAATGTCAGCTCCAGCACAAAAAGCTTTTTCATTTCCTGTAATTATGATGCAGCCAATTTTCGGAGATTTATCGTATTCTAATAATCCAGAAATTAGTTCATGCATAAGTTCTGAATTCAGTGCATTAAGTGCTTTAGGACGGTTTAATTTGGCAATAACGATCCTATCTATTTTTTCAAATAGTACATTCATAAGTAATAAGTTTTGTGATTATTAAGAGTCCCAAATAGCTCCGTAAGCTGGAATTCCTCTGTATTCCATATTATGAACTACTTTTTGCGTTAAACTCTGATTAGAAATACAGATTACAGCTTCAGCATTAAAATCTTTATAGGCCTTATAAGCAAGTTTTACCAAATCAGGTTTTCCATGTTCATCTGTGTTCCAGATAATAGCATTAGGTTGTACATTTTTAATTTCATTAACTAATGCTTCTCCATATGTTTTTTCAGGAGATCGAGTAGACCAAATTAAAACTGAAGGAGTTTCATTGAGTAATAAATGTGGTAAACACGGACCAATACCGCTTCCGGTAGCAACCCAAATTACTTTTTTGAATAATTTATCTACATTTCCAACGCCTGCTGTAGGAATTCCTTTCACCCAAATTTTATCAGGTTTTTCTGAAATGAATTTTCCAGTCCAATCTCCAGCTCTAGAAATAGTTAAGCGGAAACCAGTTTTATCGGGAGCAGGAACATTTGCAAATGAATGCCATTCTAATAACGGATTTCTGCTCAATGCTGTAGATGAACCAGCAAAAGGTGTAACTCCGTAATCGAAGCTAGTTAAGGCAACGTGATTAGAAGGACTATCGATATTGATATTTACTTTTTTTAAACGTAACCACGGAATTATTACACTTGCGGTTAGAACAATTAAAATCCAAAAATCTAATTTATTCCACAAAGGAATTGAAGGAGATTCTAGTCGTACAAATAATAACATTTGAACCCAGAATAATATTAAAACTGACCAGCCACCAATTCTGTGAGTAATTTCGAACTGATTGTGATATTTGGCTCTCATTTTTGGCAAAGCCATAACTACAATAGTAACTAATAATACCAAGATGAATGTGGTAATAATTACTATAGGATTATTGATTTGATATACATTGTTAGATAAACTCTTATAAATCCCCCAAACAAACACAAAGTACCATAAAGTTCCCATAGTTGCACTAGAGCTGTGTAAACCGCCAAAATGATATACTTTGGCACATTTTCTTCGAATAAACAAAGGCCAATGTTTTGGAACACTTGTAGCTATTGTAAATAAAAGATTTATTACATACTGTTGTCGAATTAATATCGCGAGTGTAAAATTGAAAAGAATTACTCTAGAAATCTTATAAATAGCTATGCTTTCTGGATTAAACCAATTCCATGAAATTAATCCTTTGTAAAAAACGATAAAGTTTATTAACGTGATTAAAATAAATAATCGTTTGTAGGGAATAAGCAAAGGATGTTTTCCTAATCGATATAGAAAACTCTTTTTTGGTGGTAAAATTATCGTATTCATGATTGCTTATTTTAAGTAGGAAGTTCTAATTTTACGTTTGTCTATTTTACCTCTAGAAGTCTTCGGAAGTTCATTTAAAAACTTAAATTCACTTGGTACATAATAATAAGGTAAATCTCTTTCTATAGCTTCAATTATATGGTTCAAAAGAGTTTCAGTAGCTTTTTGATCAGTCAAACTAATAAAAGAAACCAAATGATTTTTATGTTTCAAAGTAACTGCTCGTTTAACTTCATTAAAGTTTTCGATGATTTTAGTTATAGCATCAAGTTCTACACGAAAACCTTTAATTTTTACTTGATCGTCAATTCTTCCATAATGAATTAATTCTCCATTTTCATCCCATCTTCCTAAATCACCAGTATTGAACATCATATTCTCTCCTTTCAAAAAAATATCTTTAGCATATCGAGTTTTATTTAGTTTGTCGTTATTGATGTATCCTTTAGTAACACAATCGCCACCAGCCCACATTACGCCAACATCGCCAATTTTTATTGGGTTTTTATCATTGTCTAATACATAAACGGTGTTATTTGGTGTTGGTTTTCCAATAGAAAGTTCATAACTGTTTGGAACACATTTTTTCATGGTATTCACAATAGTAGTTTCCGTTGGTCCGCAACAATTGTAAAAATCACATTTCTTAGACCAAGTATTAGCTAAAATTACAGGACAAGGTTCTCCTGCCACCGCAACAGTTTTAATTTCATGACATTGTTCTGCATCTATAGTGGTAAGAATAGTAGGAGTAGCAATAATAACATTGGCTTGTTTAGCGGTTTCTTCAATATCTTTTCCACGGATTAGTAAAGTTCCACCATTTCCTAAACAGCCTAAAACTTCCCAAGCAGCCATATCAAAAGAGATATTTAAAATTTGAGCAACCTTTATTCCAGGAGAAATACCAAGATTACCTGGAGCATTATATAGAATATTACATAAGTTTTTATGTGTTACTTCTACACCGTTTGGAGTTCCTGTTGTTCCAGAAGTAAATAAAATGAAACAAGAATTGTTAGTGTCATCATTCACATGATGAATTAATCTGATATTTCCATATAGGTTCTTATAGATATCTTTCTCTAACTCTATATCTATTTTAATTAGATTGTCGTTTTTGAAAAAGTCTAACTTTTCAGAATAATCCGATTGCGTTAAAATGATTTTAATATCACTAAGTTTAGTGATTTCACTGAGCATGTTTTTAGGAACTATTCTTGGATCTTGGGGAACATATACAGCTCTTAATTTTAAAACAGCTATAATTCCAATTAACATTTCTAAAGAACGATGTGTATACAAACCTACTTTATCACCTCTTTTTATGCCTTTTTGTTTTAAGATTAAAGCAAGTATTGTAGCTTCATCATCAAGTTGCTTGTATGTAATACTTAAATTTTGAAAAGTTGCGGCAATATTACCAGGTGTTTTTGATACCCAATATTCAAAAGCATGAATAACATTTTTGTATGGAGTATCGATTGTTGGAGCTATTCCATATTCAATAAATAAGTTTTGATCTTCTGATGATAGATGTTTAATTTCCTTTAAATTAATCTGTTTTCGTTGTAGATTGATTTTTTCTTTTAAAATCAAAGAGAAGTTATTATCATCATTGATAATTGATTTTTTCATGATCTATTTTAATAAAGGTTAATACTAAAATTGAAGAACTGCAGTTCAATTTTACAAGAACAAATAACTTTTTAAAGTATCACAGAAGTATCACAGAAGTATAAAATATATGTAACATTTTAATTTTTTTATATTAGCGCAACCCCGAATAAATCTACTCTCAAATGAAAAAAATATTAATTATAGATGATGATAAGTCAGTTTCAAATCTTTTAAAAATTAACATTTTAAATCATGGTTATGTCGCAGAATTAGCTTTTGATGGAACTCAAGGACTCGATTTGGCAATAACTAATGAATATGCTTTAATTCTTTTAGATATTACTTTACCTAAACTCGATGGAATTGAAGTTTGTAAAAGAATTCGTCAAAAAAAAGAAGTTCCAATTATCATGCTTACAGGAAAAACTGATGAACTAGATAAAGTTTTAAGTCTTGAATTTGGAGCAGATGATTATGTGACCAAACCATTTGGAATTAGAGAGTTAATGGCTAGAATTAAAGCTGTTTTAAGACGATACGAATACAATTTTAATTTAGATATTAATAAGACTTTGGTTTTTGATGATTTATCTATTAATATTCCTAAACGAATAGTTTATAAAAAGAATTCTAGAATTAATCTTTCTCCAAAAGAGTTTGATTTATTGACTTTATTCGCAAATAATCCTGGTAAAATTTATAGTAGGTCCACTCTTTTACAGCTTGTGTGGGGATATAACTTTAAAGGATATACGCATACTGTAAATTCACATATAAATAGATTAAGAAGTAAACTCGAGTATGATATGACTAATCCTAAATATATTCTAACAGAGTGGGGAGTTGGTTATAAGTTTAATGAATCATTAACATCCTATTTAGATGAGCAAATACCGATCATTGTCTAATAGATTTATTGTTAAATTAAGTATTTCTTTTCTACTTATAATTTTAATAATTGGTATAATTTATATATCGATAACGTTCTTTTTATTGAATCGATTTTATAGTCAAACAACACAACGTTTAAATGCTAATGTAGCAAATCATTTAATTGAAGAAAAATTTAAAAATACAGCACCTTTTTTAGAAAATGGAGATGTTAATGTTGAGTTATTTGACGATGTAATGCACGATATGATGGCTGTGAATAGGGCCATTGAAGTGTATTTGTTAGATATTGAAGGAGTAGTACTGCATTCAGTGGTTTTAGATCATTCAGATGAGTTTGAACCTATAAAAAAAGTAGATTTGATTCCTATTCGAGAGTTTATTAAAAATAAAAATGAATATATTTTAGGAGATGATCCTAAAAATACTTCTGAAAGAAAAATATTTTCAGCAGCATCATTTAATAATAATGGAAAGCAAGGCTATATATATGTTTTACTTGCTAGTCATGATTTTGAACAGATTTGTACTAGCTTATTTAAATCTTATTTTTCTAAATTAACTATCACTACAATATGTATAACTACATTTTTATCTTTAGTAGTAGGTTTTTTAAGTATATTTTTCATTTCAAAAAGTTTACTGATTATAATTCATCATGTGAATAATTTTAAAGAAGGGAATTTACAAAGTAGAATACCAGAGGCTTCTACTACAAATTTGTCAATTTTAGCAACAACTTTTAATGAAATGGCAGATACTATTGCTTACCATATAGAAGAGATAAAATCAATTAATAATTTTAAAAAAGAACTAATAGCAAATATTTCGCATGATCTTAGAACTCCACTTACAATTATAAGGGGATATGCAGAAACTTTAAGTGGAAATGAAATAAAAATGACAAAAGAAAATAGACAGGATTTTTTAAAAATTATAGAGAAAAGTACTTTCATCTTGTCAGATTTAGTTAATCAGTTATATGAATACTCTAATTTAGATGCAAAAGAATTACAATTAAACAAAACGAAATTTAATTTACCTAAATTAATAAATGAGATTGTTATGCGTTATGGGATGATATCTGAAAATAAAGAAATTTCGATAAAAGTTATATGTAAATTAGATGAAAATCAATTTGTGTTTGGAGATAAATTATTAATTGAAAGAGTTATTCAAAACATTTTAGATAATGCATTAAAATTCACTCCCCAAAAAGGTTGTATAACTTTATCTTTAGAAACAAAATTAGATAAAATAATCGTTAGTATAAAAGATTCAGGTTTAGGAATAACAAAGACCGAACTTGATTCTGTTTTAGACAGGTGGTATACTTCAGGAAATACAATTGAAAGTAGAGGTTTAGGTTTAGCTATTTCAAAAAAAATTATTGAATTGCATGGTACACATCTTATGATTTTCTCAGAAGGAAAAAATAAAGGATCAGAATTTATGTTTTCGCTACCGAATACTACAAAATTAATAAATTAATATCTCTAAAAGGAATATCGAACCAATCACCAACAGTTTTATTTGTTAGAATTCCATGATAAAAATACATACCATTTCGTAAGCTTTTATCGAACCTAGCAGCATTTTCAAAACCACCTTCTTCAGCAATGTTTAATAAGTAAGGAGTTAAAATATTACTAATAGAAACGGAAGCTGTTCTTGCATATCTAGATGGAATATTAGGAACACAATAATGAATAACGTCATGTTCTCTAAACGTAGGTTTACTGTGTGTGGTAACCCTAGAAGTTTCAAAACAACCACCTCTATCGATACAAACATCAACAATAACTGCGCCTATTTTCATTTGTTCTATCATGGTTTCAGTAACAATGATAGGAGATCTATCAACTCCTCTGATTGCACCTATGGCAACATCACAGCGCATTAATGCTTTTAATAAAGACTTTGGTTGAACAGTAGATGTATAAATAGGTCCAGGAATGGCTTCTTGTAATTTTCTTAATTTAGTAATTGAATTATCAAAAACTTTTATACGAGCACCTAAACCAAAGGCAGTACTAGCAGCATATTTACCTACAGTTCCAGCTCCTAAAATGACTACATCTGTTGGTGGAACACCACTTATATTACCTAATAATAAACCATTTCCTCCATTTGCAGAAGACATTAATTCTGCTGCTATATGCATAGATGATATACCTGCAATTTCACTTAACGATTTTAAAACAGGATATACACCATCTTCGTCCTTTATATAATCATATGCTATAGCAGTAATTCTCTTTTTTGCTAAAGCTTCGAAGTATTTTTTATCTTGAGTTTTTAATTGTAATGCAGAAATTAAAAATGATTGTGGATTCATTAATTTAATTTCATCTAATGTGGGTGGTTCAACTTTGACTACCAAATTACAAGCAAAAACTTCTTTTATATCATAAGATATCTTAGCACCAGCCTCAGAATATTCTCTGTCAGTATAATTAGTGCCTTCTCCAGCGTTATTTTCAACAACAACTCTATGACCATGTGCTACTAAAGCGGCAACAGCGTCAGGTGTTAAACTTATTCTTTTTTCCTCTAATCTGGTTTCTTTAGGTAATCCTATAAATAACTCGCCTTTTTGCTTCTTAATTTCTAGCATTTCAGGTTGAGGAAGTAGCTGCTCTTTAGTAAATGGTGTGATAGAACTCATTAATTTAGTTAAGTTGAATGTTTCTTAGATTATTGTCGGCTAAAGTGATTGTTACTTCACTAGCATTTAAAGGTAATAAATTTTTAATATTATTAGGCCATTCGATTAAACACCAATGACCTGAATCAAAATATTCTTCTATACCAATATCTAAGGCTTCTTCTTCATGGTTTATTCTATAAAAATCAAAATGATAAATGATGTCATCTGTTGTTGTGTGATATTCATTTACTAAAGAAAAAGTAGGTGAGCTGATAATATCATTACTTCCTAAAACTCTACAGATTTCTTTAATAAGTGTAGTTTTTCCAACCCCCATTTCACCGTTAAAAAGTAAAATTTTATGTTTTGAATTGCTAATTAATTCTTTAGCAATCATTTCAATTTCTTCTAACGAATAATTTTTATTCATAAATTATTTAGAATTATATATAGCGCAAGGTATAATAATTTCTTCTAATGAAATACCTCCGTGTTGATATGTATTTCTATAATATTTTACAAAATGATTAAAGTTGTTTGGATATGCAAAAAACAAATCTTCTTTTGTAAAAATAAAAGGACTATTTATAGATACACTTGGTAGATAAATATCTTTAGGATTCTTTACTTCATAAACATCTTTATTTTCATAACTTAAACTTCTACCTGTTTTATATCTTAAGTTAGAACTGATATTTTTATCTCCAATTACTTTTGTTGGTGTATTACAGTTAATTGTTCCATGATCTGTAGTGATAATTAGTTTTTGGCCCAATTCTCTTGCTTTCTGGATAATAGAAAGTAAAGGAGAGTTTTTAAACCAACTAACAGTTAAAGATCTGTATGCTTTATCATCACCAACTAATTCTTTTATTACTTCCATTTCAGTTTTAGCATGAGAAAGCATATCAACGAAATTATATACTACAACAGTTAGGTCATTATTTTTTGTGGCATTATAATTCTCTTCTAAATCTTTTCCGTTTTTAAGAGAAGTAATCTTAAAATATTCGTGTTTAATATTTAAGTTTAATCGCTTGATTTGTTCGGTTAAAAATTCATTTTCAAATAAATTTTTTCCACCTTCATCTGTATCGTTTTTCCAATAATTAGGATGTCTTTTTTCCATTTCAGAAGGCATAAGTCCAGAGAAAATAGCATTACGTGCATATTGTGTTGCAGTAGGTAGTATACTAAAATAAGAGTGTTCAGTTTCTTTTCTATAGAAGTTGTTAATGTGAGGTTCTAACACTCTAAACTGATCATATCTTAAATTATCAATTACCACAACAAGTAAACCTTGTTCTTTACTTAAATTAGGAACAATAAGATCTTTAAACAGTGTATGCGACATGGTTGGTTTGTCGTCACTAGTTAACCAATCTTCGTAATTCTTTTTAATGAATTTAAAAAAATGAGTATTTGCTTCAGATTTTTGACTTTCTAAGATTTCTAATAGGTTAGAGTCATCTATGTTTTCTAATTCTAATTCCCAGTGAATTAGTCTTTTATATAGATCGATCCACTCTTGATAAGAATTTACCATAGATAAATCCATAGATATTTTTCTAAACTCTTGCTGATAATTTAAAGTTGTTTTCTCCGTAACTAATCTAGAATGATCTAAATTCTTTTTTAAGCTCAATAATATTTGGTTCGGATTAACAGGTTTTATCAAGTAATCGGCAATTTTAGAACCAATAGCTTCTTCCATTATATATTCTTCCTCACTTTTAGTAATCATAACCACCGGAAGATTAGCTCTTTTTTGCTTAATTAGATTTAATGCATCTAAACCAGAAATTCCTGGCATATTTTCATCTAAAAAAACGATATCAAAATTCATATCATCTACTAAATCAACAGCATCAGTTCCATTCGTACATGTAGTAACTTTATAATTCTTTTTCTCTAAGAATAATATATGAGGTTTTAATAAATCTATTTCGTCATCTACCCAAAGGATATCAATTTTTCTCATAAGATTAATTTATTATCAAAGAACGATCAAATTAAATCTTTAGTACCGCATAAAAAAATAAATAACTCTTAAAATTTTAGATATTTATGTTTTTGTTGTTCGTAAATAAGCATTGTTTATATTTACATACTTTTGTTCAACACATAAAAAAAGAAAACACAACATATTGAGTAAGTCTAAAACTAACAAACTAAAAATACTTAACGATCCTATTTACGGATTAGTTTCTATCCCCAATTCCTTAATTTTTGATATTATCGAACATCGATATTTCCAAAGATTAAGGCGAATTACTCAAATGGGACTTACAAATTTAGTTTATCCAGGTGCTAATCATACACGATTTCATCATGCAATTGGGTGTATGCACTTAATGCAAAAAGCAATTCAAGCATTAAGATCTAAGAATATTGAAATTTCTGAAGATGAAGCAGTGGCTTTATGCATCGCTATTTTATTACATGATATAGGTCATGGAGCTTTTTCTCATGCTTTAGAATATAGTATTGTAAATGAAATAACTCATGAAGAGATTTCGTTACTTTTCATGAAAGCATTAAATAAAGAATTTAAAGGAAAATTAAGTTTAGCTATAGAGATTTTTGAAGGTAAATACGAAAGAACCTTTTTTCATCAATTAATATCAAGTCAGTTAGATATTGATAGATTAGATTATTTACAACGAGATAGCTTTTATACAGGAGTTGCAGAAGGAAATATTTCTTCTGATCGATTGATAGCTATGATGAATGTAAAAAATGATGAACTTGTTATAGAAGAAAAAGGAATTTATTCTGTAGAGAAATTTTTAATTGCTAGAAGATTAATGTATTGGCAAGTTTATCTTCATAAAACGTCTTTATCTGCGGAAACATTATTAGTAAAGATTTTGCAAAGAGCAAAAACTATAACTAAAGAAGGGAAAGATTTACCAGCGAATAGCGCTTTAGATTATTTCTTAAAAACACCAATCAATAAAGAAAACTTTAATATTGAAACTTTAGAAATGTTTGCTAAACTTGATGATTATGATGTCTTGTCAGCAATAAAAGAGTGGTGCGATAATGATGATTTTGTGCTTTCTAAACTATCACAAATGTTAGTAAATAGAAAGTTGCTGAAATTAGATTTACAGAGTAAACCTTTTTCAGAAAAATATAAAAATAAAGTTCAAGCTAAAGTAAAGAAGAAGTTAGGTGATCGAGAAAGTGATTTATCTTGTTTCGTTTTTGAAGATACGGTTTCAAATCAAGCTTACAATAAATCTATTCCGATTAAAATACTAACAAAAAAAGGAAAGCTAAAAGATATAGCTAAAGCTTCAGACAATTTAAATATAGAAACATTAGCTGTTCCTGTAGTTAAATACTTTTATTGTTATCCAAAGAATTTTGCTTTGATCTAGATCAACAGATTAAAACTAAACAAAAAATAATTACTTTTGCACCTAATGGAGTTTACAGCAAAACAGATCGCAGATATTTTACAAGGTGAGATTGAAGGAAATACGGAGGAGACAGTATTTGAACTTGCGAAAATTGAAGAAGCTCAAAAGGGTTCTTTAACCTTTTTAGCTAATCCAAAGTACGAACCATATATATACACTACATCAGCTTCAATAGCTATTGTTAGTGAAAAATTTATAGCAGAAAAGCATGTTTCATCTACTTTAATTAGAGTAAGTGATCCATATAAATCATTTTCAACATTATTAGAATATTACAATCAAGTAAAAAATAATAAAGTTGGTAGAGAAAATCCTATTTACGTTTCAAGTTCTGCCTCTATAGGTAGCAATGAGTATATAGGTGCATTTGTGTATATCGGAGAGAATGTAACTATTGGTAATAATGTGAAAATTTATCCTAATAGTTACATAGGGGATAACGTAAAAATTGGTGATGATTCAACAATTTTTTCAGGAGTAAAAATTTATTCTGAATCTGTGATCGGAAAAGGTTGTAAAATTCACTCAGGAACTGTTGTTGGTTCAGATGGTTTTGGATTTACACCAGATGAAAATGGTATATACAAAGCAGTTCCACAAATTGGGAACGTAATAATAGAAAATTATGTAGACATAGGAGCTAATTGTACTATAGACAGAGCTACTTTAGGATCTACAATTATAAAATCAGGAGTGAAACTAGATAACCAAATACAAGTTGCTCACAATGTAGAAATTGGTGAAAATACTGTAATTGCTTCTCAATCAGGAGTTGCAGGTTCTACAAAAATAGGTGAAAACTGTATGATTGGTGGTCAAGTTGGGATTGTAGGGCATATTACCATTGGCAATAATGTTAAGATCCAAGCACAATCTGGTATTGGAAGAAATTTAAAAGACGGAGATGTAGTACAAGGATCACCTGCAATAGGGTATTCAGACTTTAATAAGTCATATGTTTATTTTAAAAATTTACCAAAAATAGTATCAACCGTAAATAAACTAGAAAAAGAGTACAAGGCTCAACAAAACCAAAATGAGTAAACAACAAAGAACTATAGAAAATGAAGTTACTTTATCTGGTGTAGGATTACACACAGGAAATGAAGTAACTATGACCTTTAAACCAGCGCCAACCAATCATGGTTTCGCTTTTAAAAGAGTAGATTTAGAAGGTCAACCTATAATTGAAGCTAAAGCAGAGTATGTTATCGATACCCAAAGAGGTACTAACATGGAAAAAAATGGTGTTCAAATCAATACTTCTGAACATGTACTTGCAGCAGCAGTGGGATTAGATATTGATAATCTTTTAATTGAAATAAATGCTTCTGAACCACCTATTATGGATGGTTCTTCTAAGTTTTTTATTGAAGCGCTTGAAGAAGCAGGAATAGTAGATCAAGATGCTGAAATAGAAGAGTATGTAGTAAAAGAAATTATTTCATATAAAGATGAAAGTACTGGAAGCGAGATTATTCTAATGCCTTCAGATGAGTATCAAGTGACTACAATGGTAGATTTTGGTACTAAGGTTTTAGGAACACAAAACGCTACTTTAGATCATATTCAAGATTTTAAAGAGGAAATTTCTTCAGCTAGAACATTCAGTTTCTTACATGAAATAGAAATGCTTTTAGAACACAATTTAATCAAAGGAGGAGATTTAAACAATGCAATTGTTTATGTTGATAAAGAACTTTCTGAAAGTACTACAGAAAAACTTAAACAAGCATTCAATAAAGATGATATTAAAATCAAGCCTAATGGAATTTTAGATAATTTAGAATTACGCTGGGCAAATGAAGCTGCAAGACATAAATTACTAGATGTTATTGGAGATTTGGCTCTTGTAGGTACTAGAATTAGAGGTAAAGTTATCGCTAACAAACCAGGTCATTTAGTTAATACTACTTTTGCTAAGAAACTAGCAAAAATCATTAAGAAGGAAAAAAGAAATAATGTTCCTACTTATGATTTAAACCAGCCACCTTTAATGGATATTCATCAGATTATGGATATTCTTCCGCATAGACCTCCATTCTTATTAGTTGATAGAATATTAGAGTTGTCAGATAAGCATGTAGTTGGAATGAAAAATGTAACTATGAATGAAGATTTCTTCGTAGGACATTTTCCAGGAGCTCCAGTTATGCCAGGAGTTCTTCAGGTAGAAGCTATGGCTCAAGCTGGTGGGGTTTTAGTATTAAGTACTGTGCCAGATCCTGAAAATTACTTAACTTATTTTATGAAAATAGATAAAGTTAAATTTAAACAAAAAGTATTACCTGGAGATACATTAATCTTCAAAAGTGAATTAATAACGCCAATTCGTAGAGGTATTGCACATATGCAAGCTTATGCTTATGCCAATGGAAAACTTGTTGCAGAAGCAGAATTAATGGCACAAATTTCTAAAGCAAAATAATATGAATCAACCATTAGCTTACGTTCACCCCCAAGCTAAAATAGCAAGAAATGTAGTTATTGAACCTTTTTCAACCATACATGCAAATGTAGAAATTGGTTCTGGTACATGGATTGGTTCTAACGTAACAATAATGGAAGGTGCACGCATAGGAAAAAACTGTAGAATTTTTCCTGGAGCTGTAGTTTCCGCTATACCACAAGATTTAAAGTTTAACGATGAAGAAACTGTTGTTATAATTGGAGACAATGTAACTATTAGAGAATGTGTAACTATAAATAGAGGTACTTCAGATCGTTTAAAAACTGTAATTGGTGATAATTGCCTTATTATGGCATACTGTCATATAGCTCACGACTGTATAGTGGGAAATAATTGTATCTTCTCAAATAACTCAACTTTAGCTGGTCACGTTACCATTGGAGATAATGTTGTATTAGCAGGTATGGTTGCAGTTCATCAATTTGCTTCCGTAGGAAACCATGCTTTTGTTACTGGGGGTTCTTTAGTAAGAAAAGATGTGCCACCTTATGTTAAATCAGCACGTGAACCATTATCTTATGTAGGTATTAATTCTATTGGTTTAAGAAGAAGAGGATACACTACAGAAAAAATTAGAGAAATTCAAGATATTTATAGAATTCTATTTCAAAAGAATTACAATAATTCACAGGCAATAGAGATTATTGAAGCAGAAATGGAAGCTACTTCTGAAAGAGATGAAATAATTCAGTTTATTAAAGATTCTCATAGAGGTATAATGAAAGGATATTATAAAACAAATTAATATAAAAAACAATGGCAACAACTTCAGATATTAAAAAAGGATTATGCATAAAATATAATCATGATATATTTAAAATTATAGAATTCTTACACGTAAAACCAGGTAAAGGTCCTGCTTTTGTTAGAACTAAATTAAAAAGTGTTACTTCAGGAAAAGTAATTGATAATACTTTCTCTGCTGGACATAAAATAGAAGATGTTCGTGTAGAAACTCATAAATTTCAATATTTATATGCTGAAGGAGATGATTTACATTTCATGAATACAGAAGACTATAACCAAATTACTTTACAAAGAAAAGTAGTTGATGGTTCTGAATTTATGAAAGAAGGTGAAGTAGTTACAATTTTAATTAATACAGAAGACGGATTACCTTTATCTGTAGAGATGCCTTCTCACGTAATATTAGAAGTAACTCACACTGAACCAGGAGTAAAAGGAAATACAGCAACAAATGCAACTAAACCTGCAACAGTAGAAACAGGAGCTAGAGTTAATGTACCTTTATTTATTAATGAAGGAGATAAAATTAAAATCGATACTGAAAAAGGCGTATATTCAGAAAGAATCAAAGAGTAAAAAAATTTGATCCCGCTTAATTGCGGGATTTTTTTCATATGAAATTTAAAACTGTTCAAACTTTACAGCAGATAGCAAATCTGTTAGAAGTATCTTTTGTTGGAGATCCTAATTTTGAAATTATAGGATTAAATGAAATTCATGTTGTTCAAAAAGGAGAAATTGTTTTTGTTGATCATCCAAAATATTATGATAAGGCTTTAACTTCTGAAGCTACCACAATTTTAATTAATAAAGAAGTTGAATGTCCTGAAGGTAAATCACTACTAATTTCAGATGATCCTTTTAGAGATTTTAATAAGCTCACAAAACATTTTAACCCTTTTATTGCATCTAAACAAAGTATTTCTGATTCTGCTGTTATAGGTGAAGGAACTATTATTCAACCCAATGTTTTTATTGGAGAAGGGGTTATTATAGGTAAAAACTGTATTATTCATGCTAATGTTACAATTAATAATAATTGTGTGATAGGTGATAATGTAAATATTTATTCGAATACTGTATTAGGTAGTAATGCTTTCTATTATAAGAAAAGACCAGAAGGTTTTGATCCTTTAGTTTCTGGAGGTAGAGTTGTAATTGAAAATAATGTAGATTTAGGTGCTTCTTGTACAATAGATAGAGGTGTTACTGGTGATACTACTGTAGGAGAAGGAACTAAAATTGATAATCAAGTTCATGTTGGTCACGATACAATTATAGGCAAAAAGTGTCTTATTGCTGCTCAAACCGGAATTGCAGGTTGTACTGTAATTGGTGATGAAGTAACAATTTGGGGACAAGTAGGTGTTGTTAGTGGTTTAAACATAGAGAAAGGTACAGTCTTAATGGCACAAACTGGAGTAATGAAGTCCTTGAAAAAAGGAGTTTATTTTGGTACGCCGCAAAGAGAGTACCGTCAAACTATGAGAGAAATTATACATTTAAAAAACGAAGTAAATAAAGCAAAAAAGTAACCATAATTTAATTGGTTATCCTCAATTAAAAAACTATTTTTGCTAGACTTAAAAATTAAAAATAAACCAATGAGCGTTTTAGTAAATAAAGATTCAAAGATTATAGTACAAGGTTTCACAGGAAGTGAAGGTACTTTTCATGCTGGTCAAATGATCGACTACGGAACAAATATTGTTGGAGGTGTTACTCCTGGTAAAGGAGGACAAGAGCACTTAGGTAAGCCTGTTTTTAATACTGTTGATGAAGCAGTAACTAAGGCTGGTGCAGATACTTCAATTATTTTTGTACCACCAGCATTTGCAGCTGATGCAATTATGGAATCTGCTGAAGCAGGAATTAAAGTAATTATTTGTATTACTGAAGGTATCCCAACTGCTGATATGGTAAAAGTTAAAGCTTATATCGACGCATTAGAAGATTGTACTTTAGTAGGACCTAACTGTCCAGGAGTTATCACTCCAGATGAAGCTAAAGTTGGTATTATGCCAGGGTTTATTTTCAAGAAAGGTAAAGTAGGTATTGTTTCTAAATCAGGAACTTTAACATACGAAGCTGCAGACCAAGTTGTAAAACAAGGTTACGGAATTACTACTGCTATTGGTATTGGTGGAGATCCAATTATTGGAACTACTACTAAAGAGGCTGTAGAATTATTAATGAATGATGATGAAACTGAAGCAATCGTAATGATTGGTGAAATTGGTGGACAATTAGAAGCTGAAGCTGCACGTTGGATTAAAGCTGACGGAAACAGAAAACCAGTTGTAGGTTTTATCGCTGGACAAACTGCTCCTGCTGGTAGAACAATGGGACATGCTGGTGCTATTGTAGGTGGTGCAGATGATACTGCACAAGCTAAAATGAAAATTTTAGCAGAGAATGGAGTACACGTTGTTGAATCTCCTGCTAAAATTGGAGAAATGGTAGCAAAAGTTTTAGCTTAATTTCAAATACATAAAAAATTTTAAAGCCGATGCTATGTTTATAGCATTGGCTTTTTTAATAAACCTTTCAACTTATTATTATAAATATTAATTTTTTTTTATATTGAGATAATATTAACCTATAATAAATATTTAAAAAAATGAAATTGAATCACATTAAAAATTTTGGAAAAGAATTAACAAGAAATCAATTAAGAGAAACTACTGGAGGTAGAACATGGTATTATCAATGTGCTGATGGTAGAAGTGGGCAAATTAGAAATGGAGGAGATACCCTTTCCGAAAATCCTTGTGGAAACGTAGATGGCGAAGCATGGTCAAGAGGATAATTTGTTAAAAATAATATTATAAAAAACCAATATTTACTAAATATTGGTTTTTTTAATTAAAAATGAAATCTATTGTTAATCAAGTTAAAAGAATTTATAAGTAAAATATACTTACTTATAAATTTGTCAAGCCCAAGAATTATTAAGTTTAATAATCAGTAATATTTAGTTTTAAAACGCAGTAAAATCCTATTAAAAAGTAATCTTTTGCAGGATTTTTATTTTTATATTTGAATCCTGTAAAACAACTAATAAATGAAACTTTTAGAAAATAAAACAGCAATTGTTACTGGTGCTACAAGAGGTATTGGTAGAGGAATTGCTTTAGAATTTGCTAAGCAAGGAGCTAATGTAGCTTTCACATATAATTCTTCTGTTGATGCAGCTACAGCATTAGAAAATGAATTAAAAGAGTTAGGAGTAAACGCAAAAGGATATCAGTCAAATGCCGCTGAATTTGATGCAGCTCAAGAGTTAGCTAAAAATGTATTAGAAGAATTCGGAAGTATTGACGTATTAGTTAATAATGCTGGTATAACAAAAGATAACTTATTAATGCGTATTTCTGAAGATGATTTTGATAAAGTTATTGAAGTTAACTTAAAATCTGTTTTTAATTTAACAAAAGCTGTTATTCGTCCAATGATGAAGCAAAGAAAAGGCTCAATTATTAATATGAGTTCTGTAGTTGGATTAAAAGGTAACGCAGGACAAGCTAATTATGCAGCATCTAAAGCAGGTATTTTAGGGTTTTCTAAATCTGTAGCTTTGGAATTAGGATCTAGAAATATACGCAGTAACGTAGTTGCTCCTGGTTTTATTGAAACTGAAATGACTGCAAAATTAGATGAAAAAGTAGTTGAAGGTTGGAGAAATGAAATTCCTTTAAAAAGAGGTGGAACTCCTAAAGATATTGCTGATGCTTGTGTGTTTTTGGCCTCTGATATGAGCGCATATGTAACAGGGCAAACTTTATCAGTCGATGGAGGAATGTTAACCTAAAAAAGTTAATAGATATATAAAAAAAAGCAGTGAAATTAATTTCACTGCTTTTTTTGTCAATTACTTTTTTATAAAAATATTTGTATAGTACCAAGTCCCATTATCATTCTTCTTAGCAGTAAGATTAAAATGTGTAAAGTCTCCTTCAATATTTCTACGATGCCCATTACTATTAATCCATCCATTAACTAAAGATTGAGCATTACCATAGCCATATGCTACATTTTCAGCTATATTTTTTGCATCTACATTTTGCTGTAAATAATTACTTCGATCACTAAAATTATCATGAGAAATATCACCTTTACTAATCATGTAATCTGTATGTGCATCGGTTTGAGTTTTTATAATATCTAAAATTTCTAATGGACTTAAACCGTTATCAATTCTATGTTTGTTTAGTAAGTTTAAAATTTGTGTTTCGTATTCAATTTCATTTGTTGGATTTTCGAGGTTTTGATCTCTAGTATCAACGTTTTCTTCGTTAAAACTACAAGAAAAAAATGCTAAACAACAAATAAAGAATAGAGTTTTAATTAATTTCATAAGGAGATAATAAAGATTATTAAATGGCTTGTTTTATAAAATCTTCGTACTCATAATAAAACATTTCGAACTGAGTCATAGTTTCTACAAAAAACTCATAACAATCACGCCAGGTATTTTTATTATGGATACTAAATTTCTTTTCATGTAAAACGTATATTCTGTGAATATATTTTCCGTTTTCTAATTGAAAAGCGTTGTCAAAAATAACTTCAGGTAAATATTCTGATTCTAATATTTTTCGTAACGATAATAGCTGATCGTATAACAACTCATTAGCAACTTCTTCAGGATGTTCAAAATCTAAACAGACAAAAGCTTTTTTTCGATCAGCTTGAAATTTAAATGCAAATCCTTTGATTTTTGTATTGTACAATACCCATTTTCTTGGAAACGATTTACCAAAGCTCGTCCAGAATTCTTTCCTAATTTTAGCTGATTCTTCTTTGCTAAACATCTATTATAGTTATCTAGGTTTTTAAGAATTGATTTATCTTATCCGTGAACTTTAGCAGAAATACCTCTGTTTTTCATCATAAGGGCTTCAAAAGCAAGTAAATCATTCCACTTCTGATCAACAATTTCTCGGTTCATATACTTTCTGGCATAGCCTAAAAATAAAGTGTAATGGTTTGCTTCAGAAATCATTAAGTCTTTATAGAATTCAGATAACTGTTCATCTTCCATATTGTCAGAAAAAACTTTAAAACGTTCACAACTTCTAGCTTCAATTAAAGCAGCTACTAATAGTCTGTGAACTAAAGCTTCTGTTCTATCAGGAGTTTTAGGGAAGAATCCTTGTAATTTTAAGGCATAATCATTTTTAGTTGCTTGGCCTAAGACCATTCCTCTGTCTACCATTAAATTATGTACCATTCTAAAATGTTCCATTTCTTCAATAGCAATATCACTCATATCTTTTACTAATGCTGTTTCTTCAGAGTAATTTATAATTATAGAAACTGCATTACTGGCGGCTTTTTGTTCTGCAAATGCATGATCGGTTAAAAGTTGTTGCAAACCATTTTTTGCAACATCTACCCAAGAAGTTTCCGTATCAAATTGTAATCCTAACATGTCTTCAAATACCGTTAACTAATTAAAACAGCAAATTTACGAATTCTAAAATCTATTTCACTGGTATTTTATTAACTTTGAATATCAGTTAACTAGAAAAAAATTGTAAAAAACATGATCAAAAAACTATCATCTTATGTGTTGATTCTTATTGTTTTAATAACAGGATGTAAAAAGAAAACAGAAGTAAAAGAGAGTGATGTAACCAGTTTTACGGAGTACATTAGTGTTTATCCAGAAAAAATGATTTCTGTTTTACCCAAATTAGATTTTTACTTGAACAAAACAGTAGATGCACAAGAAATTGGTGATGATGTAATTACAATGAGTCCAAAAGTAAAAGGAAAAATAGAACTTAATAATACTGTTTTATCTTTTGTGCCTGAGGAAAAATTAGAAAGTAATAAAGAGTATTCTCTTACACTTCATTTAGATAAATTATACGGAAATGTCGATAAATCTCTTCAGGATTTTACAATTGCTTTACAAACAAAACCTTTACAGTTTAGTGTAGCATTACAAGCTCCTTCGATTTATAATAAAGACTGGTATTACATTGAAGGAAGTTTAACTTCTAGCGATGTAATCGAAGGAAAAAAAATAGCAGAATTAGTAAAAGCAAATTACAACGGAAAAGAGAAAAATATAAAGTTTGATATCACTTCAGATACTTACACAAACGCGGTACGATTTAAGATTGATAGTTTACAACGTTTTCCTGATGATAAAACTGTAAACGTAAATTGGAATGGAGCAGTTGTTAATTCAAGTTCGAAAGGTGAACGTGAAATGGTAATTACAGGAAAATCAAATTTTAAAGTATTGTCGTTCGATGTTTTTAATGAGAATAAGCAAAGAATAGATATTAACTTTTCAGATCCAATTAGTAAAAATCAAAATTTAAAAGGATTAATTCAGTTTGTAAATACTCAAAAACAAAATTTTACAACCAAAATAAAGAATAATGTTATAAGTGTATACCCAAAAGCTTCTATTCGTAATAAAGTAGATATTGAAGTTTTTAAAGGCATAAAAAATACTGAAGGTTATACTTTAAAAAGTAATGTTGTTAGAACTTTATATTTTGAACAATTAAAACCAGAATTAAGTTTCATTAAAAGTGGAACTATTTTACCAAATTCAGACAATTTAAAAATTAACTTTAAAGCAGTAAATTTAAAAGCTGTAGATGCTACTGTTTACAAAATTTATAAGAATAACGTTCTTCAATTTTTACAAAACAACAATTTAAATAATCAAGGTAATATTCGTTATGTAGGAAGACCAACTGCAAAATATACAGTCAATTTAGCGAATCAAGGATTACATTTAAGTAAGCCAAATGCTTTTGCAGTAGATTTATCAGACTTAGTTACTATTGAAAATGGAGCGATGTATCGAGTTGAATTATCGTATCACAAAGAATACTCTAATTATTCTTGTGATGGTGAAGAAAGTAATGCAACTATTGTTTTCGGGAAAAAAGAAGTAGATACACGCAATTACGATCGTGCTGGTTATGGTTATTATTACGATGATTATTACGACGATTACAATTGGAATGAACGCAAAGATCCTTGTAAAAAATCATTTTACAGGAATAAAAAAATTAGCACCAACTTATTAGCTTCTAACTTAGGAGTTATTGTAAAGAAAGGAAATAACGATAATACTTTCGTAGCAGTAACCAATCTTTTAAGTACTCAACCTTCAAACGGTGCTAAAGTTGAATTAATTAATCTGCAACAGCAGATTGTAGTTTCTGCTAAAACTAATGCGGAAGGTGTTGCAATTTTTGATGATGTAAAAGGAGCATATTTTGCAAAAGTATCTGATAATAACAGCACAACTTATGTAAAGTTGAATGATGGAAATTCATTGTCGATGAGTAAGTTTGATGTTTCAGGCGCAAGATTGCAGAAAGGAATTAAAGGATACATTTATGGAGAAAGAGGAGTATGGAGACCAGGTGATAAAATGTTTTTAACTTTTGTGTTGAATGATAAAGCAAATCCAATTCCTGAAAAACATCCAATTAAATTTGAATTGGTTGATCCGCAAGGAAAAATTACAGATCGAAAAATTGTTCAGAAGAATAATTTAAATGTATACACTTATGCGCCTAAAACAGATGCAGAAGCCATCACTGGAAACTGGAAATTAAGAGTGAATGTAGGTGCAGCCAAGTTCAATAAAGTATTAAAAGTTGAAACGATTAAACCAAATCGTTTAAAAATTAAAATAAAAACAGAAGATAAGTTTGTAAAATCAGGAAAACCTGTTCATGGTGAGTTAGAGGTAAAATGGTTACATGGAGCAATAGCAAGAGGTTTAAAATATGATATAGAATCTAAGTTTTCTAGAACAACAACTAAATTTCCTAAGTATGATAATTATGTTTTTGATGATGTTACAAGAAGATTAATAACGACTAATTCGGTAATTGCATCTGGAAATTTAGATAATGAAGGTAAAGTTAGTTTTACTAAAAAAGCAGATTTAGGAACTAGAGTACCGGGAATGGTTCGTGCTAGTTTTATAACTAAAGTTTATGAAAATGGAGGTGATTTTAGTACAGATGTGTACAGTACCAAAGTTTCACCATACAAATCATATGCAGGATTAAATTTAGCAGAAGAACAACAGTCTAAAAATTATTTATTTACAGATCAAGAATATGCTTTTAATGTAGCATCTGTAAATGAAGAAGGAAAAGGAATTATAAATGATTTAGACGTAAAAGTTTATAAGTTAAGTTGGAGATGGTGGTGGAGTTCTTCTAGCGACGGATTATCTTATTACGATGGTTCAACTCAACGTGAATATTATGATTCAAAGAATGTACGCACAGATGCAAACGGTAAAGGTGTTTTCAATTTAAAGATTGATAAAAATGATTGGGGACGTTATTTAATTAAAGTAAAAGATAAAAAAAGTAAACACGTTACTTCTGCAGTTGTTTATTTTGATTGGCCTTCTTGGTACGGAGCTAAAAGAGGAAGTCAAGACAAAACAAATGCAACAATGCTTGTGTTTTCAAGTGATAAAGAATCCTATAATGTAAATGAAAATGCTACAGTGAAATTTCCTTCATCAGCAGGTGGTAGAGCTTTAATTACTATTGAAAATGGAACACAAGTTTTAGATCATTTTTGGGTAGAAACAAAAGATAAACAAACAGATTTTAGTTTTCCAGTTTTAAAAACATACACACCAAATGTATTTGTAAATATTTCATTGTTGCAACAACATTCTCAGACAAAAAATGATTTGCCTATTCGAATGTATGGAGCAATTCCGATATTGGTGAAAGATCCAGAGACTAAATTAGAACCAGAAATTCAATTAGCAGATGAATTAAAGCCAGAAAGTATTGCGAAAATTAGAGTTAAAGAGAAGAATGCAAAAGCAATGACTTATACAATTGCTTTAGTTGATGATGGATTATTAGATTTAACTCGATTTAAAACACCAAATCCATGGTCGACATTTTATGCAAGACAATCTTTAGGAGTAAGAACTTGGGATATTTTTGACGATGTTATTGGAGCTTATGGAGGAGAAGTAAATCAGATTTTAAGTATTGGTGGAGATGAAGCTAAAGCAGGAAGTAAAAACAAGAAAGCGAATCGTTTTAAACCTATGGTTTCGTTTTTAGGGCCTTTTAAGTTAGGTTCAGGAGAAGTAAAAACTCATGAAATTAAAATTCCGAATTATGTAGGTTCAGTAAGAGCGATGGTTGTTGCATCAAATGGTACTAAAGAAGCTTATGGAAGTGACGAAAAAAATGCTTTTGTGCGAAAGCCTGTAATGGTATTAGCATCTTTACCACGTAAAATCACACCAAAAGAAACCGTTACTTTACCTGTAACAGTTTTCGCAATGAAAGAAAATGTAAAGAATGTAAAAGTTACGGTTAAACCAGATCCTTCATTTAGTATTGAAGGTAAAGCAACACAAACATTACAATTCAATCAGCCAGATGAAAAAATGGCATATTTTACTTTAAAAGTAAATGATTTTAAAGGTATTGGTAAAGTAAGAGTAGAAGCTAGTTCAGGAAGTGAAAAGGCATTTTACGAAGTAGAAATAGATGTATTAAATCCAAACCCAGTAACTACCGAAATTAAGGAGTTAGTATTAAAATCAGGAGAAGAAAATCAATTAGATTTAGCAACTTTCGGTACTAAAGGAACGAATTCTGCAAGTATAGAATTATCTACATTACCTCCAATGAATTTTACAAGTCGTATGGAGTATTTAATTCGTTATCCACATGGTTGTGTAGAACAAACGACGTCTAGTGTTTTTCCTCAGTTATATTTCCCAGAGTTGTTTGAATTATCTGGAGATAAGAAAAAATCAATAGAGCGAAATATAAAAGCAGCGATTAATAGATTATCATCATTTCAAAAATTAAATGGTGGACTTTCATATTGGCCAGGAGGAGTAAGTACTAATAGTTGGGGAACATCTTATGCAGGTCATTTTTTATTGGAAGCTGAAAAAAGAGGATACGCATTACCAATTGGATTTAAAGCCAAATGGTTAACATATCAGAAAAATGAAGCTAGAAAATGGAGAAAATCTTCAAAATATTATAACAATGAATTTGCTCAGGCTTATCGCTTATATTCATTAAGTTTAGCCAATAGTCCAGATCTAGCATCAATGAATAGATTAAGAGAAACTTCAGGAATATCGAGTTCAACAAAAAGACGTTTGGCAGCTGCTTACGCATTAATAGGAAAAAAATCTACAGCTGAATCTATTTTAAAATCAATTACAAGTAATGATTATAGCAGAAGATATTATTACAATTATGGTTCTGAAATTAGAGATAAAGCAATGTCGTTAGAAACGTATACTTTAACAGGAGATGAAGTACAATCGATAAAGTTAGCAAAAGATATTGCTGAAAGTTTATCTAGTGATCGTTGGATGAGTACTCAAACAACTTCATATGGTTTATTGGCTATGGCTCAATATGCGTTAAAGAATGGAGAAAATTCAGGTATTAATGCAAATTATACTTGGAATGGAACCAAGACATCAATAAACACAACAAAATCACTATTTGTGAAGGATATGAATTCGTTAAAGAGTAATAATGCATTTGTGATTAATAACAGTTCTAAAAGTCCATTATATGTAAGAGTGTATAATAGAGGGATTTTACCAGTAGGAGAGGAGAAAGTAATTCAGAAAAACCTTGATGTAAATGTAGTTTATAAAAACAAAGATGGTTACAGAATCGGTGTTGAAAGCTTATCTCAAGGAACAAATTTTGTTGCAGAAATAACTGTTAGAAATACAACAAACGAAACAGTTCAAAATATAGCACTGACACAATTTTTACCATCTGGTTGGGAAGTTGTAAATACTCGTTTTACAGAGTTTGGTAATAATACTACTTCTTCTGCAGTAGATTATACAGACATTAGAGATGCAAGTATTAGCAATTATTTTACGTTATCTGGATTTAAATCGAAGACATTTAGAGTGTTATTAAACGCATCATATTTAGGAGATTACTATTTGCCTGGTGTACAAGCTGAAGCCATG
Organism: Tenacibaculum aquaeponti; assembly: GCF_052084715.1. Classification (GTDB taxonomy): domain Bacteria; phylum Bacteroidota; class Bacteroidia; order Flavobacteriales; family Flavobacteriaceae; genus Polaribacter. The sequence goes on from NZ_CP197288.1 coordinate 190,140, forward strand.
TATGATAATGATTATATTTCTAGAACTAGAGGCCAATGGATTAAGGTTTTAAAATAGAGGGATTTACATGCCGAAAATAAAAAAGGTCACTCAATTTCGAGTGACCTTTGCTTTTTTTAAGAAATTTATATTATTTTTTTATGAAGCGTTTTGTAACAGCTTTACCATCCGAAACAAACTTCACGAAATAAGAACCGGTTGCGAACTGAGAAGTATCAATAGTTGTTTTTTCGCTTACTTCTTTATCAGAAGTATAAACTATTTGTCCAGTGATAGAATAAATAGTTACTTGACTAAAGCTACCGTTTAAGATTTCAATATTTAAACTATTCACAGCTGGATTAGGATAAAGTTTTATATTCTTTAATGAGTTATTTGTAAAGTCTAATAATTCTTCACGAGGAGTATTTTCGCTTTTTGTATCTGGCACAAATGGAGTTTTTACATTGTCTCCACTAATTGTAATTTGATCAAAATAAACTCTATCAGCATTTCCACTTGCATCACAACGTAAACGGAATCTGTTTGCAGTAGTAAAGTTAAAATTAGCAGCATCTAAAGTGATAATATCGGTAAAGAATTCTTCGTTGTTATAATCTACACCTACAGTATATTGACCAATTACTTGATAAGAAGAACCGTTAAAGAATTCAACTAAGAAGTTTTCACCAGATTCAAAACTATTAATGAAAGCAAAAAACTCAAAAGTTATTTCGTTATTTCCAGAAAGATCTAATTCAGGAGAAACAGTATTCGAAGTAGAAGTATCATCTCGTAAACGCATAGAGAAACTTCCATCATAAGATCTTGTAGCATTATTTACACGAGCACAATCACTTCCTGGGTCACTCCAACCTTCAAGTCCAGTTTCAAAGCTAAACCCAGCAATAACACCAGATGATCCTCCACCACCGTTTCCAGTTTCTAAGTTTACAGTATAATCCTCAACTTCACCATAGGTAAAAGTCTCACAAGAAGTAGGAACACCGTTATATTTCATAGAAACTCTCATTCTAACAGAAGTCTGAGAAGTACCGTTAGGAATAGTAAAAGTTCCGGAATTAGTTGCATCTGTTGATGGGTTTTTAGACCACACTAATTCACCAGAATCATCAAAATTACCATTATTATTATAATCAATCCAAACAGCATAACCTTCATTGTAAATAGTTCCTGTCCAAGTAGGAGTAATAGTTATGGTATAGCTTTGTCCTTCACTTAAATTAGTAGAAATACTAGAAAAATCAGAATAGCCTTGTGCTCCAGAATTATTGTTAATCGTATTTAAAGTAACGTTACTTATAAACTCATCGCTTACATTATTTCCTGTAGAATCACAATACGGTAATGGTCCATCAATTGTGGTAAATATAATATTTATACTTCCTGAATTATTTCCAGCTGCATCCTGTGCTATAACAGCAGCAGTGTATTGCGTGTTAGGAGTTAATCCTGTTACATCAAAAGAAGTATTAGATGAAGTTCCAACTTGATTTCCATCTATAGAAATTAAATATCTAGCTACTGCTACGTTATCAGTAGCGGCAGTCCAATTTAACGTAGCTCCACTAGAAGTAATATTTGAAACAATTAAGTTTGAAGGATCTGTTGGAGCTTCTGTATCAGGTGGTCCAGCAGGTTGCATTTCAAATGTACCAACCACACCTTTTCTTCCATCATTCATATACTCTGTTATATACCAAAATGTACTATTATTTGATGGATCAACATCAATTTTACTATAATCACCATAACGTGTGCCTGGAATATTTTGATTACCATTTGCGATTAATCCTTCTGCAGCTGTCATTGTACCTAGAGGATCTCCATTTGATCTACCTGTGAAATAAGAACTTACTCTCGTTGTGGTTGTCGTTGTTGGTCCAGATAAAGATGTATATCCCATACCAATATTTCCATTTGCATCCATGGCTAAACTAGCATTCCAAGCATGTCTTCCGTCAGGAGCATTATATGTTCCTTCTTGGTATAAAGACCAAGGTTGATTATCGCCAGTTTGACGAAATTCCATCCAACGCACACCTGCTAGTTTTCCTGAAGAAGCATCAGTGTCTACGACAAAATTAAAAACAGCAGAATTATGAGTTGCGAATTTTCTAAATTGAGCTTGATTCATAATTGTAGCTTGTAAAGCATCAATTGTCGGTCCACCATTTGGTTGTGGTAAATTAGAGAAACTTCCTCCATCAAAGACACCAATAAAAGGAGTTACAGTAATTTCTTGTGGGTTAGAAACTGTTGAAGCAGCTGTATTGTTCCAATCAACATCAATAGTCCAAACTTTTACATGATCCGTAGAAACTCCAGACCAAGCATTATCTTGCATATAAACAACAGTTGCTCCACCAGTTGCCGGTAAGTTATTATCTGTAACATTTAATACTTGCGGGCTATAAAAACCACTGGTTTTAATGTTGGGTAAGTCAAATCCTAAGATGCCTGCATTAGTATCTCCCTGTAGCATTGCATTTCTTTCTAATGCCCAAACTCTGTTAGAGCTACTTGTATTATCGGTTAAATAATACCCATCACTCCAAATAGATAACTTTTGATAATCATTAATTTGACTAATATTATAAATATACCATCCAGAAGTTAGTGGATTTGGTCCATCAGAAACTGCAATTTGAGCTCCACCACCTAAAAAAGATAATACCCATCTGTCGGCAGCATTATCATAAGATACGGTTAAATCACAGCATCCACCAGATGGGAAAATTGCTGGGTTAGGAGCAGTTTCTCCTAACAATTCGTTTCCTTGTTTATCATAAATCATAAATCCAGTATTAAATACTACCATAACATGATTAGGACCAACAGCTAAAGAAGGATCGGTAGGTTGTGAACTAGAAGAATAGGTATCAAATACTAATCCAGCATTTGCCATTTTTCTACTTTGTTCCATAGGATGTCTGTTTCTTCTAAAAAAGTCGTCTTGCTTTTGAGGATCTTGTCCAGGAATAATAATATTCCCCATAGATCTTTTGTCTTTAGCTTCTTTTGGTACATCAACAAAAGGAACTAAATCTGCAGTTCTAGATACGATTGGTGAAACGTACTCTACAGAAGAGATTTTTCCACGATAAAAAGGTTTGTTTTCTTGAGAAATTGCCGCAATAGACAATAAGAAAAATACAATGAGAAATTGTTTTTTCATAATAATAGGGTTTTGGGGTTAATTAATTAACATAAAATTAACGAATTGTTTTTAATGTATATATTTGATTTTTAGTGTTTTTCCTGTTGTTTGTTAAAGGTTGTTATTAAATTGATATAAAGAGATAATTTTTGCTTACAGATTGATATAATCAATGAGTGCATTTATTTAAAAAAGCAACTAAGGTGCGTTTATATGTGGTTTAAAGTGAAAAGTATTAATGATTAAAGTAGTTGCAGTTATAAAAACACTCATTTATCATAAAATGATTACTATTGTATTAGTTTTATTATTAATAATTCTAGAAAAGTAATATGAAAAGGATCTTATTATTATCATTAGTAGTTATGATAATTGTCAATTGTTCAACAGAAATAAAAACTGATGTAGAATTATTAAATTTAGATAAAAATGAGCTTGAAAAAAGCTTAAATTCTTATAAGGTTTTTCCTTATAAATTTGGAAAAATAGCAATTCGATCTGCAGTTACAATAGATACTATTTCAGAAGAATATCAATCTTTTAAAATTTTTTTAGATAAAGTGTCTAAACGATTAATGCGACACGATTTATCAACCCCAGATGAATTATCATTATTTGATTATGTAAGTATTTACAGAGATTATAAAAAAATAGAAAACTTCATTATCAAAACAGATGAAGATATGTTTCCAACTATAGTTGATGCTTTACGAGTTACTTATGGAGATTCTATTCAAAAACAGCAGCCATATTTTTCAGGAAAACAAAAAGAATTAGTTCAAAATTTAGAGCATTCTGTTTTAAGTGCAATTGTAATTCTTAGTAAAGATTTAGGTAAAGAAGTATCATTATATGAATGTTCTAAAACAAATCCGGAGATTTTACCAGATTCAGAATTAAAAGCATTACTAAGTTATTTTAGAGGTTTTTTATTTTTTGAAAAGAAACTCTATTACCTTTCTGAAGATGAGATTTCAAGGAATATAACTTGGTTAGATAAAAATCAAAATGTCGATTTACACTATACACGAGCAATGTTTCAATGGGGAAACTTAAATAACCAACAAACTCATTTAGGTTTTCATGCGTTGAATCATTTATTTAGAGGATTCGATAGATTAATGATGAAACGCGAGATCGATGAAAAACGTGCATTAGAAGATTTTGAAGCTTTTTTAAATGATGCCAATGAAATCGGACTTAACAATGAAATCACTTGGGCTATAGAAACATTCTTATACTTAAAAACTGAAGACAAAGAGAAAGCTATAGCTTCTTTAACAAAATTAAAATCTAGTTCTTTATTATCTACCAAAGAGAAAGAAAAAATAGAAGAATCAATTAATTATATTAAGACTAGAGAATCAGGTAAATTACTTAATGGAGTTTACGATAAATTTTTCTTAAGCAAAATAGCAACAAAATATATGTTTTCTATTTTATCTCAAGTGAATTGGGAAAAATTACTAAAAGAAAACAATGTACCGCATACAGAAGAAATATTTTTGGTAGTGAATAATTTAAAAGAATTTATAGATAAGTTAAGCACATATACTTCTACAGATGAAATTAAAAAAGCAGGTGAGAATTTAAAAGACAAAGGAAAAAATCTTTTTGATAAGGCTAGAAGTTTAGTGAAATAAATGAGTATTTAGATTAATGCTATAATCTTGTTCTATATGTTACTTTCGGGAAACAAACATAATATACAAGAACCGTTGTATGTTATTTCCTCTACTTCTTAAAAAGTTAATTACTTTGTAGAAATGTTTTACCGAAGAAATCAGATAAAAAAATGCTTATTTTTAAATAATTATAAAAAGTTGCTTAAAATTTAAGAAAAGTATAATTAAATAAATAGATTTAATTTTAATATGAAACTCTTATATCTATCACTAGCCATTCTTATTAGCCTTATTATATATTGGATTTGTAAATGGGCAATTAACAAACTCTTAGATAAGGATGAATCACCAAAAAGTTTTAAAAAATCTGTTCATCAGCTTTTTACTGATTCTGATATGAATTGGGTTAATCGGTGGATTCTTGCAGAAAATTTACTTGCAATTATTATAAGTCTATGCTTTATAACAATTATCTTTTATAAAGGTTGGTTTGCTGGTGAAAAAGCCTTTATTCTCGAACCAAATCAACTAAATATTAATACCTCTAGTATAGTGGTATTAAGTATTATTTGTTCTATTCCATTAGCTTTTTGGGTAATGCGTTTACTAGGTCTCATATTGCTATTTACTTCTTTTAGCATGGATTTTTCTGATGTACATTGGCTTAAATGGATTCAAAGTTTTTTTATAAAAAATAAAAAAAAGGGGTGTTTATGGTCAATACTAAAATTATTTCAATTTGTTATTTTATGCTTTCAATTTACATTTTCATTTTTTATTTCTTATTCAATCTTAAGAATTGCCTTTAGTTAGAAAAAAATTAATGAAATTTAAAAAAAGATAAGACTTTAAAATCTCACTCAACAATTTATACATGTATTAAAATTTTTTGAAAAAGAAAACTCATTTGTAAAAAGAAAGAATTTAAAGTTGTTAGTAGTAAAAGAAAATAAATTATATATTTAAATTTCTTGATTAAAATATAAACTTTTGTACTTGAATTAAATACGTTTGAGGAAAAATCAAGATAATTAACTGAATTAAATTTTAAAATTGGAATGTAATTGATGTCTTTTTAATCAATTCAATAACCATTCTAATCTTAAAATTTAACAGTATGAACTTAATTTCTATTATTACACCAGTAATTGATCAAATGGAAGCTTCTCATTTGAAAAGTCAACTTTTAAAGTATTTCCCTTTACAAAAAGAGCAATTTGCAAAAATTGAAGCTTCTTTTAAAGCTTTAACAGCAAAGAAACAAGATCAAAACGCTTTAAACTTATTCTTTAAAAGTTGGAGTCAAACCAACAATAGTGCAATGACTGTTGCCGGGCTAAGTAATCGTATGACAATGTTAATTCATAAGAATAAAGAAGTACCAAGTGAGTATGATTTATTTAGAGCTGTATCGAGTTTAAATCGAATTGTAGATGAAGATTTAGCTGTTGTAGGTAGAGTTTTACATTCAAAGTTATTTTATGATATGGCAACTAGTATAGCTAGTGACGATTCTTGGTTATCAAATGATTTTTTAAGTCAAGAAGCTATTAATTTTAAAGCCTGGAAAGATAAAAATTCATTGCGAAATAAAGATATTATGATAGGTTTATTAACAACTTTAGTTCATGAAATATACACACATGGTGAAGTAGAGTTCATAATTCCATTATTCCGTCAATGGTTAGAAGAAGAAGGGCGTTTATCTTCGGACGAAATTGATAAATCTTTAGCTTGGATTCAAGTACACTGTGGCCCAACAGAAAAAGATCATTTTTTCCATGCGGTAGCTTCAGTACAATCTTATTCTAAGGCATTTAATGTAAATATTGAAGATTATGATTTACAAGAAATTGTAGAAGATTACTTACGTTTAAAATCAGAAGTAATGAGCGTTTTACATAAACAATTAGAACCAGAATTCGCAGTTTAAGATGAATTTTAAAAAATAAATTATGGTTAATAATATAATTTATGATTCTAATCAAGTAAGTACATTGTCTAAAAAAGGAGTATCAATTAGAGAATATAAACAACGATTAGAAAATTATGTTGGTGAACTTTCACATGATATCTCTGTATTTAAAAATACACCATTACTTAGTACAAATCATCAATTAGAATCCTATCAAGAATTAACCAAATTATTAAATAAAGCTTTACAACAAATAGTATCGAACTTTAATAAAGATATAAGAATTCAACAAATTTATCAGTTGGATGTAGAATTAGTATCTATTTTAAAATTAGCAGATAGCTTTCCTTATGAGGTAGGAATGTATCGTCCTGATATTATTTTCGATGATAAAGGACAAGCAAAAATTTGTGAAATTGGTTGTCGATATCCTATCAATGGATGGATGTTAAGTTATTATATAACTCAAGTTTTAAAGGAGTTACATACATTAGAAAACGATTGGAGTCCTGTGAGTTTTCAGTTAGATTTTATTTCTGAAATTTTTAAAAACTTTAATATAGATAAAAACATCTTTTACTTGCATAATAAAGAGAAAGGAACTGAAGCTTACTTATTGTTTGAAGAGTTAAATAAAAGAGGTTTTTCTATTCAAGATGTTGCTCCAAGCCAATTAAGTTTTGTAAACGATCAATTAGAATATAAAGGAGAACAAACCTCACAATTTATTTTAGAATTAGACAGAGAAGAGCTAAAAACAATAGATAAGAAGGTTTTAAAAGCTATTGTAAAGAGTGAACGCTGTATCAGTGATATAAGAAGCATCATTTTAGTGCATGATAAAAGAGTATTATCAGTATTATACAATGAGGAAATAATGTTGGATTATATGACTTGTAAAGAGTATCGTTTTTTAAAACAGTTTTTAATTCCTTCTTTTATTTTAGATACTTCAAAGAAAAGAGAAGAATTTTCTAAATCAGCAGAAAACTGGGTGTTAAAAAGAAGTAGCGGTGGTAGAGGAATTGATATGTATGTAAAAGCAGAATGTAGTAAAGAATTATGGGAAAATACGATACAAAATGAATGGAAAAATTACATGATTCAACAGTTTGTAGATCAGAAAAAAATACAAATTACAGAACATAATACTACTAACAAATTAAACATTGTAGGAATGTTACTTTCATATAATGAACAAACTTTTGGCCCAGGAATATATAGAGGTTCTACTAAAAGTATAATAAACGTTCATAGTGGAGCAAGTATTTTTCCAAGTGCCATAAAAAAATAAACATGAAGTTTTCTGTAGTTATACCATTATACAATAAGGCAACTTATGTTAGAGATACTTTACAATCTTTAATAAATCAAACAAAACTACCTTACGAAATTATTATTGTAGATGATAAGAGTACAGATGATAGTTTAAAAGAAGTAATGACTTTTCTTAAGAAGAATTTTAATAGACTAATTAATATAAAAGTTGAAGTTATTCGATTAGAAGAAAATAGAGGTGTAGGTTACGCACGAAATATCGGGTTTAAACAAACAACAGGAGATGTAATTAGTTTTTTAGATGCAGATGATGTTTATGATAAAAATTTACTGAAGGTTACAGAACGTACAATGCAAGAACATAGTATTGATTTTTTAATTTTAGGAATTCAATTGTTTCCATCCTATCAAATTTATCCTAAAATTTCTAAAATAGAACGAGAATTAGAACAGTTAAATCAAGAGTTATATACATTTAAAAAACCATTAAAAACAATAACTTCTCATAATTTTTATATGGGATTAGGAAGTAATGTGATTATAAAGAGAAAGTTAGGTGAAAAGGTAAAGTATATAGAAGAAAATATTTTTTATCAAGGTATAGATTATTGGTATAGAGTAATGAGAACTATGTTAAATCATGGAAACACTAATATAGGATTATTGATGGGTAATTATTTGAAAGTTAGAATTGTGCAAGGCAGTGCTTCTAGAAAGAAATACAAAACTTGGATTGATATAGATATTCCTCCTGTTTTAACACGATTTAAAGACAGTAAAGATTATTTCGATAGAAGATTAAAAGGAGTGGTAAGCTCTCGTTGGATTAAACACGCACTTTCAAACTTAGAATCTCGATCAGAAAAATTTAAATTTATCCTTCATTACAAGCGATTGTTTTTAAATCAATGTCACTATTTCTTTTTACACAAATTCTAAATTATTATGGAACATTTAAAACTTTCAGCACATTTTAATTTGGTAAAAAAATCTTCTTTATTTAAAGGTTTTTATGACGAAAAATTAAAAAGGGAAGAAGTACAACCGATGGAAAAACATATTTTGAGAAATGTATTGGAGAAAAACTTTAATGTAAAGAATGAAAAGAAAGGAGTGTATTTGGTACGATCTGGAGGTTCTTCAGCCAAACCACTTGTGTTTCCTGTAGATATAAAAGAAAATTTACATCAAAGAAATGAATTAGCTAAAGAGTTAGTTAAAGATAAAATATTTACATCAGAAACTATTGCTTTAAACTTATTCAGCTACAAAAACATGTATCGATCGGCAGGTATTTTAGATGATATTTTAGAACGTTGTGAAGCAACTACCTTATCTTTAAGTGCTGCTTCAGATTATGATATTATTTATAATTCAGCTATTGAATTTGGAGCAAATTTAGCTATGGGAACTCCAACAAAATTAGTGCGATTAGCGAATTATGTTTTAGAAAATAATTTAGAATTTCCTTTAAATAAAGTTTTATATGCAGGAGAGTTTTTAATGCCTTCACATGCAAAATTGTTTCAAAAAGTTTTTGGAGTAAAACAAATTTTATCACTTTATGGTTCTGCAGAAACTGGAATTTGGGGTTGGGGGAATTATACTGAACCTGATATGCATTTTAGAGTTTTAGATGATTTAATTATTGAAATTGAAGATTCAGATTGCGATGGAAATGGAAAAGTAATAGTAACAAATTTACTCAGAAAAAGATTTCCTATATATCGTTACTTCATGGGAGATATAGGTAGAGTTGTATATAAAAATGAACAACGATTTTTACTTCTAAAGTCGAGAGAGCCTAAATCTTTTTCAATACATTCAGAAGCTTATTTTTTAAATGATTTCGATTGGTTATATAATTATGTAGATCGTTTTCAAATTCAATTAAATATACCTTCAACACTTCAAACAGAGGTGAAATTCTTATTGGTTAACTGTAATAATTCAGAAGAAGATATTCAGATAATTAAAGAAAAAATGAATGCGATTTTTAAATTTGATTCGAAATTTGTTACTGTAATTATAGAGTTTGTAAAACAAGATCAATTATATGTAAATGAAACATCTTCAAAAACACCTATAATTGTAGATTTAAGAATGTAATTCATACCAAAAAATAACTAAACTATTATGAAAATTATTAAGCTGCTTTCTTTGGTACTAACAATATTATGTATTGTAAATTGTAATTCTAAAAAGAGAAATCAAACTAAAAATTTAATAGAAAAAGCTCAAAAAGATAAAGATTCTATTGTTTATAGTTTTGTTTTTTTTTGGATGTAATCGTGTTGATAGACATCAACAAGGTGATACTACAGCTACAAATGCGTCTACTGCAAATTTATCTGCCATGAAAAGGATATGGACTGAGGTCGCAAATTTAAAACGTAAACCAGAACTTTTGTTTTTCCTTGGTGATATGGTGCTTGCTGAAACCGATACTATTAATTTAAATAGTCAATTAAAAGCTTGGGTAAAGCTATACAACAACTCCAATTTTAGTCCAATTAGTACTTCGGGTATAGAAACTGTAGCAGTTCCAGGAAATCATGAAATGTTATACTGGCACGATTACAATGTACCAAAACATGATGAATGGCCATTAAAAGGAGCCACTAAAATTTGGATGAAATATATGAGTAACTTTATGCCTAAAGATAGAATATATGTAGAAGGAAAAGATAGTATAAACAATCAAATGACATTTGCATTTAAAAGAAAGAATATTGGGTTTATTGTGATGAATACAGATACTTATAATACACCAACTAAAGAAAATCCGTATGGTTTAGAAGGACAAATTCCTACAGATTGGATTATTAAAAAAGTTGAAGCTTATAAAAAAGATAAAGCTATAGAACATATTTTTGTACTGGGTCATAAACCATATTATGTAAATGGTAAACCACATACAGATCATCAAGGAATACCTGATGGCCCAATTTTGTGGCCTAAATTAGAGGAGAATGAAGTAGTTGCAATGTTATCAGCTCATGTACATGATTATCAAAGAATGCAACCAGGCAATAAAGGCACTTATCAAGTAATCGCTGGAAATTCAGGAAGTCCTGGATCAGCAACATTTTTTGGTTATACAAAAATCGATATTATGAGCAGAGGAAAAGTAAAACTGACAGCAATGGGATTCGATGTTGGTAATCCTTATTATAAAGCTGTTCCAGAAAATCCATCTACAGTAAGAGATCAAACTACTTTAACATGGAGTCAAAATTCAAATCTATATCAAAATTAAAAAAATTAATGAGGCGTAAATAATTTCTATATTTATTTTGTATGAAATAATTCTAATAAGGTCTTTATGTAGATATGTCCCTTTTGAAGCTTTTTCTTTTTAGGAAGATCAGAACATGGATGGCATGATAAGTTTTCTAAAACTAGAGTTGTAAAAATATAAATTAAAAATACTTCATATAATAGCTCTAAAAATGTTAAGACTTTAATAAAGGTATCGTTAACTCATTTTGACTATAATATCTAAAACTTTTTATCTAATTTGCAGTGAAATAAAAGAGATAATTATCTTTTAGAAAGAGAAAATTGCAGATGAATAAAATAAAGCAAATCTTAGGTAAACATAAGTTTAAAATAATCTTCTTTATACTTCTTATTTGGTATTATTTTGCTTTACCTAAAGAGCTGTTTAATACACCAACATCAACTGTGGTTACGTCTAATAATAAGGAGTTGTTAGGTGCAACAATAGCAAGTGATGGTCAATGGCGTTTTCCTGAATTAGATTCTGTTCCTACCAAATTTAAACATTGTATTATTCAGTTCGAAGATGCACATTTTTATAAACACTTCGGATTCAATCCTGTTTCCATTGTAAAAGCACTACGTCAAAACTTAAAAGCCAAAAGAGTGGTTCGAGGAGGTAGTACATTAACACAACAAGTTATTCGTTTATCAAGAAAAAATCAGCAAAGATCCTATATAGAAAAGTTTAAAGAACTGATTTTAGCTACACGATTAGAGTTTCGATATTCTAAAGAAAAAATACTTCAATTATATGCTTCTCATGCACCTTTCGGCGGAAATGTAGTCGGATTAGAAATGGCAGCTTGGCGATATTACGGTTTACAACCACATCAATTATCTTGGGCAGAAAGTGCCACTTTAGCAGTGTTACCAAATGCTCCATCTTTAATTTATCCGGGAAAAAATCAACTACGGTTAAAAAAGAAACGAAATCGATTATTAAAAAAGTTATTTCAAGAAGAAGTAATCGATAGTTTAACCTACACATTAGCAATAGAAGAAGAATTACCACAAAAACCACATGAATTACCTAATCTAGCTTCGCATTTTGTTCAAGAAGTAAAAAAGAAGCATAATGGAAAACGTATTCATAGCACTGTAAATATTGAACTTCAACAACAAGTTCAGAATTTAGCAAAGTTGCATTATCAGCAAATGCGACAAAATGAAGTCCATAATTTAGCTGTATTGGTATTAGATGTAGATACAAGAAAAGTACTAGCTTACTTAGGAAATTCACCAACAGATAAAAAACATCAAAAAGATGTAAATAATATCATAGCTCCTAGAAGTACAGGAAGCACGTTAAAACCGTTCTTATACGCCCATATGTTACAATCAGGAGAGTTATTACCAAGTCAATTAGTAAAAGATATTCCGACGGAAATTGCAGGTTATACTCCCAAAAACTTCGATTTATCTTTCGATGGTGCAGTTCCCGCTGATGAAGCTTTAACACGATCTTTAAATATTCCAGCAGTTCGAATGTTACAGGAATATGGATTAGAAAAATTTAGAGATCATTTAAAAGAATACGATATTACGCATATTAATAAATCAGCAGATTATTATGGATTGTCATTAATTCTTGGTGGGGCAGAGGCGAGTTTGTGGGATTTGTGTAAAATTTTTGCAGGTTATGCAGGAACGGTAAATCATTATGAAACCTTAAAGCATCAGTATTATAAAAATGAGTTTGTAAATCCTGTCTATCAGAATACCAGTAAAGTTGATTTTGGAAAAGTAAATGCGAATCAAAGTATTATCGATGCAGGTTCGGCATTTATTACTTTAGAAACACTTACGAATGTAAATCGACCATTATCAGATCAAGCATGGAAATACTACGATTCTTCTCAAAAAATAGCTTGGAAAACAGGAACAAGCTTTGGAAATAAAGATGCTTGGGCGATAGGAACCACATCGAAATATGTGGTAGGTGTTTGGGTAGGAAATTCTGATGGTGAAGGACGACCAGATTTAACAGGTGTAGGAAGCGCAGCGCCGTTAATGTTTTCTGTGTTTGATGTATTACCGAAAGCGACTTGGTTTTTAGAACCGTTTGAAGATTTAAAAGAAGTAGCTATTTGTAAGCAAAGTGGTTGTATTGCATTACCAATTTGTCCATCAACAATAAGAAGAGTTTCAAAGAATGGAGTTAGAGGAGCATCTTGTATTTATCATCAAGAAGTATTGTTAGATAGTGATGAAAATTTCCGAGTAAATTCAGAATGTGAATCAGTAAATAATATGATTACAAAATCTTGGTTTATTTTACCTCCATTAATGAGTTACTATTACAAACAAAAAAATCCAGAATACAAAAAATTACCAGAGATAAAAGCAGGATGTTCAACCATAGAAAAAAATACAATTGATTTTGTATATCCAACAACTATTCAGTCTAAAATGTCTCTTACTAAAGATAATAACGGAGATATTAATCCAATTCTAGTCAAACTCACACATAGTAATCCTGAAGCTAAAATTTACTGGTATATTGACAATACTTTTATGAAGGTAACTGAAGAATATCATGAATTACCAATTCAACCTTCAAAAGGAAAACACACCATAATGGTTATCGACGATAATGGAAACGAAGCCAAACGTTTCATCGAAATTTATTGATGAAGTATAAATAGAATTAATTCTAGTCTATACTTGCTGACTGAGCTAAGTCGAAGTCTGGTGACTGAGTTTATCGAAGTCAATACGGCCCTTCGAGAACCTCAGGGACCTTTGCAATCAAAATATAGTAGTATAAAGTTGGATGCAGAGCCTAGTCAAAGCCTGGCGATTGAGTTTATCGAAGTCAATATGGCCCTTCGAGAACCTCAGGGACCTTTGCAATCAAAATATAGTAGTATAAAGTTGGATGCAGAGCCTAGTCAAAGCCTGGCGACTGAGTTTTATCGAAGTCTGGTGACTGAGCTAAGTCGAAGTCAGAAATCAGTAAATCAACACATTAATTATAACATAAATAGATCAATTTAAACAGCCCTTGAACAATCAGCAACAGAATTGCATCAAAGTTTTATTATCAACTAAAAATAGTATACATTTACAAGTAATAATTAAATAAAAATGTTAGAATTAGCAGGAATTATCATTTTAGGAATTTTAGCACAGTGGGTAGCATGGAAATTGAAAATACCTGCCATTTTACCTTTAATTTTAATCGGGTTATTAGTAGGTCCTTTTGCCGCAGAGTTTTTTAACGATGGAAGTAAATGGATAGAACCAATATGGAATGGTGAAAAAGGATTATTTCCTGGAGAAGGCTTATTCTATTTCGTATCTCTAGCTATTAGTATTATTCTTTTTGAAGGAGGTTTAACACTAAAAAAGAGTGAAATAAGGAATGTAGGACCAGTAATTACAAAACTAATTACTTTAGGTTCTGTGGTTACTTTTTTCGGAGCAGGTATTTTCGCAAGATATATTTTTGATCTAAGTTGGGAAATGTCTTTGTTATTTTCTTCATTAATCATTGTGACAGGTCCAACTGTAATTTCTCCAATTTTAAGGAATATTCCGCTAAAGAAAGATGTTGCTGCTGTATTAAAGTGGGAAGGAATTTTAATTGATCCAATTGGAGCTTTAGTTGCCGTTTTAGTTTTTGAATTTATAAGTGTTGGTGGCGATAGTGGATTTACACAAACAGCACTAATTGAATTCTTTAAAATTGTACTATTTGGTTCTACTTTAGGTTTTGTATTTGCTAAAGGGTTGATCTTTATTGTAAATAGAAAATTTGTACCTCATTACCTATTAAATGTAGTATCCTTGTCTACGGTACTTTTAGTTTTTGTATTATCAGATTTATTAGCACACGAATCAGGATTGTTAGCAGTAGTAGTGATGGGAATGGTAATTGCCAACAGTAAATTAAAAAGTTTCGATGAATTATTATATTTCAAAGAATCACTTACTGTTTTATTAATTTCAATTCTATTTATTTTGTTAGCTGCAAACATGAAAATGTCTGAGTTGCAACTAATTTTAAACTGGAAAACAGTATTACTATTTGCCTTAGTAGTTTTTATTGTACGCCCTTTAGGAGTATTCATAAGTACACACAAATCCACATTACAATTAAACGAAAAAATCTTTATCAGTTGGGTTGGTCCAAGAGGTATTGTTGCTGCGGGAATTGCATCTTTATTCGGAACGAAGTTAATGAAGCAAGGTGTGGCTGGAGCAGAATATATAACACCTTTAGTATTCATGATTGTTTTAGGAACTGTATTATTAAATGCAACTACGGCAAGAATGTTAGCTAAAATGATTGGAGTATTCTTAAAAAAGTCAGAAGCAATTGTGTTTGTTGGAGCTTCAAAATCTGCACGTTTAATAGCAAGTTATTTAAAGAAAAACAATCGTCGTGTAATACTATTAGATAGCAACAAAGATTATGTAAATCAAGCTAAAGAAATGGGAATGGAAGCATTTAATATTGATATTTATAATGATAATTTAGATAATAATGTTGAATTAAATGATGTGGGGTATTTAATTGCTATGACAGGTAGTGATGTGATTAATAAATACGCATTAGAACGTTTTTCTGATATCTATGGAGAAATGGGAGCTTATCGTTTAGCGACATCAAGAGAAGTAGCTTCAAAACAATTAGAGAATTCAGATGTATTGTTTACGGCAAATGATGATTTTATTAATGTAACAGAAACAGTTCGTGATTTTCCAAAAATGAATGAATTAACAGTTACATCTTCAGAAGATTTTACAGAGAAAATAGAAGCAATACTACAAAAAGACAAAGCCGTACCATTGTTTTTGAAATCAGATAAAACAATTAAGATTTTAGCAGAAGTGACTCCTCAAGACATCAAAGAAAATGATGTAATAGTATATGTAGGAGAAACATTGTAACAGAATAAAAATATTCATAACAAAACCCCTTGAAGTAATTCAAGGGGTTTTGTTTTATATTGTCCGGTGGCTGAGGCTTTCGAAGCCACGGAAATCCACATTTTTTTCTGCAGAAATCACATTTTTTATCAAGTAGTTGCCTATTAGTTTTGTATATATAATTAAAAGGGGAATAGATATGGAAGAAATCGTTTTTAAAACACTAGTTAACAGAAAAAAATACACAAGTATAGATCATTTTATTGCAGAAGTGATGAACAATAATCACAAAGATGAGTTTAGCTACGACGGAATAAAAGATGCTGTTTTTAAGTTGATTATATATGGATTTATCACAGTTGATACCACATCTATTGAAAATTGTATCCGAAAAGAAAATAATTTCTATAAAGCAAAAAAACTAGGAGGAGTGGGAGAGTGGTTAAAATACCGTCAATCTCACAGAAACGCAGCATAAATAAGCATAAAAATATATAAAAAATCCTGAACTAGTTTCAGGATTTTTTATATAAAGTTTTTAGTTGTAAATAATATCATACTTTAAATACGGCCCTTCTAGAACTTTTGGGATCTTGTAATTAAAAATTCGAAACCTACTGGCTGAGTTTAGTCGAAGCTCGGTGACTGAGGTTCTCGAAGTCAGACATCTAATCCAAACGTCTGTTTCAACTTATCTAGAAGTGGATTTTTCTCACGTAACTTAGCGTATTTTTCTTGTGGAGTATAAGCAAATTTCTTCTCTACCGTTTCACTAACTTTAATATTAATTGCAAGTCCATAATTGTTTAAACGTACACGAATAAACTTTAATAAAGCAGGTTTACCTTTTTCAAGTTGATTCTTCATTAAAGTATTAGGAAGCGTTACAATAACCTCAAAGTTCTGATGCAATTTAGGTTGTCCTGCTAATAAGATAGAAGCTGTGTTTTTCTCTCCTAATTCCTGTAATTTAAAATAGTATTTCTTCCAAGCTTCTTCTAGTTGCTCTTGCGTAAACGGAGTTCTAGGGTGATTATCGTAGTTTTCTTCTTCAACTTCTACAACTTGAGTTTCTTTCTTTTGCATTAATCCTTTAAAAGAAAGTGCAGAAGTTCTACGTTTAATATTTTTAATAGAAGGCTTTTTTTCCTCCTGTGGTTTTGTTTCTGGTGTTTTTGGTGGAGGAGGAACAGCTTTAGATTGTTGTACAGATGAAATTGCGTCAGCCACTTGTTTTTTAGTAGGAGCTAACGAAGTAAAGAAAGTAGCAGGAATTATAAAGTTGCTATTTTTTTTTTGCTCCATCAAAATTGATAGAGGCAATCTGCATTAAGCACAGCTCAACTAGCAATCGTTGATTTTTACTTGCTTTATACTTTAAATCACAATCATTTGCCTTATCAATAGCCGGTAATAAGAAAGACATAGCAGCCTTATTGGCTTGTTCTAAATATTTCTTTTTGGTAGTATCTCCAACTTCTAATAACGGAATTGTAGCAGCGTCTTTGGCTACTAACAAATCTCTAAAGTGCGAAGCCAATCCACTAATAAAATGTTGTCCTTCAAAACCTTTTGCTAATACTTCATTATAAGCCATTAACACTTCAGGAATTTTATTTTCAAGTAATAAATCCGTCATGTTAAAATACACTTCGTAATCCAGAACATTTAAGTTCTGAGTTACAGCTTCACGAGTCAAATTATTTCCAGAAAAACTAACTACACGGTCAAAGATTGATAAAGCATCACGCATGGCTCCATCTGCTTTCTGAGCTATAATATGTAAAGCATCATCATCTGCAGTAATGTTCTCGCGCTCACAAATTACTTTCAAGTAATTTTTAGCATCTAAAACACCAATACGTTTAAAGTCAAAAATCTGACAACGTGATAAAATCGTTGGAATAATTTTATGCTTCTCTGTAGTTGCTAAAATAAAAATAGCGTGCGCAGGTGGTTCTTCTAAAGTCTTTAAAAAAGCATTAAAAGCTGCTTGAGACAACATGTGTACCTCATCAATAATATAAACTTTATATTTTCCTGTTTGAGGTGGAATTCGAACTTGATCGGTTAGGTTACGAATATCATCTACAGAGTTATTTGAAGCCGCATCTAATTCGAAAATGTTAAATGCAAAATCTTCATCTGCACTATCTGAACTTTCTTGATTAATACGTTTTGCTAAAATACGCGCACACGATGTTTTACCAACACCACGCGGACCTGTAAATAATAAAGCTTGAGCTAAATGGTTATTTTTAATAGCATTTTCAAGCGTATTGGTAATCGCTTGTTGACCCACAACATCCTCAAAGTTTTGAGGTCTGTATTTTCGTGCCGATACTATAAAATGTTCCATTCGATCTTGTGAATTATATAGCAAATGTAGCAAAGACTAAGACTACAAACAAACAAAGTTTCTAACAATGTTTTTTTCTAAAAACAAAGCATTAAGTTACTAACCTCATTTTGATTATTATTACAGATATAAACCAATAGAAAATTATAGCATCTTGTGAATAAAAATAGTGGAACGATAGCCGTTAAATTTGATCTTTGATAAGAATTACAAAAAATTAAGGTATCAGAGATGGGGTTTAGATGAAAAGCTGTTTGAGCAAAGCGAGTTCTTTTCATCTGTGGCTGGTAATACCGTAGTATTTTTTAATTCTTATCCTAAATCTTGATTTTTGCTTCTTTGTATCAAGACAAAGAAAGAAACAAACAAACAATAGTTTTTTACAAACTCAAAAACTCCTTTACATTAATTTTATATACCTTTCCAATTGGAATAATATGATCATTAATAAAAATTCGATTTCCTTCTACATACTTTATTTTCCTTTTTGCTACTAAAAAAGATTTATGTACTTGTAGAATATGATCTTTTGGAAATAAAGTTAATAAATCAGAGATCTTCTCTCGTATGGTGAGTTCTTCTTGCTCTGTTACAATTTTACAATAATTCCCAACAGCTTCTATGTATAATAAATCGTCTAATAAGATTTGATAATACTTCTTGTTCGATTTTATAATGACATGTTTATCACCTGTAGTTTCTGGCATTGTTGCTGTAACTGTTTTTGGAGTATAAATAACTTCTGTTTTTTGTATTGCTTTTACAAAACGTTCAAAACTAAAAGGTTTCAATAAATAATCTACAATATTAAGTTCATAACCTTCTAGTGCATATTCTTTATATGCAGTAGTAACAATTACTTTTGGCGGATTGGTTAAGGTTTTTAAAAAATCAAAACCTTTTAATTTAGGCATATTTAAATCCAGAAAAATCAAATCTACCGAGTTGTTTTTCAAACATTCTAAAGCTTCAATTGCATCATAACAACTTTTCACCAAATTATAATTCGATAACAAATCACAATATCCTTTTATAATATCGTGAGCAATATATTCATCATCAATAATTAAATAATTGGTCATATTGTAATGCTTAAAAATGCTTCAAAAGTATTATTTACTTTACGAGTAGTAAATGTATGGTTATTCGGATAGGTAAGTTCTAATCGGCGTGTTAAATTTTCCAATCCTATTCCTTTTTGAGTTATATGTGTCGGATCAAAATTATTTTTAATTGTAAATTTAATTTCTGATTTGGTAGTTTTTAAATCAATGGTAACAAAAGCTTCATCACGTAATACTTCAACGCCGTGTTTAAAAGCATTTTCTACCAGAATAATAAACAGAAGTGGTACAATATTTACGTCACTATTTTCAATGTTTGTTTGAAAAGAAATATCAATATTCTTCTTGTAACGCATTTGATGTAAACTGATAAAGTTTTGAATAAAATCGATTTCTTCTTGAATAGAAACGGTGTCTTTTAAACCTTCGTAAACACTGTAACGCATCATATCAGAAAGTTTTAAAACCAGTTGTTTCGCTTTTTCCGAATCACGATCTATGAGTCCGTATAAATTATTCAGCATGTTAAAAAAGAAGTGCGGATTTACCTGAGTTTGTAGATGAATCAACTCTGTTTTTTTCTTTTCATTTTTTAAATCAATAATCGTTTTTATTTGCTGAACCAACCAATGTATAGCGATTCCAAGAATAGTTAAAATGAGAAGAATGTAATATCCTAATAAAATAAAAACTACGCTTGAAGGCCAGTTTACGGTAATAACAAAAGAATCTTTATCGGTACTAATAATTTTATAACTAATCCATAGTAAAGGAATAGCTAAAGAAATAAAACTAATAAGTGTAAATATTCTTTTATTTTGTTTGAACCATTGTATCATACAGCTAAATTAAAGATTGACTAGGATTCTACAAATAAAGAAGACAAACGTTCGTAAACTCATAATAAACGGATAATAACTCGTAATAAAGGTACTTTTCAAGAAAAATAGAAGAGTTTAATGCAACTTAAGAGTCGTTTATCCCAATAGTTTTAAAAGGTTGAAGTGCTAAAATATTTTTGAGGAAACTTAAAACTTTAACCGATGAAAAAAAGAATCTTACGCTATGTAAAACATGTTTTTGTAACACTAACTGTATTGATTTTAGTGGGAAGCGGAATTATAATCGCAATGAATGGAACTTTAAATTATAATCAGAATAGTTTACGTTACAATTTAGAAGAAGAAGGTCCGTATATTTTTTATATGAACGATAGTTTAGTCAGTGTTGAATATGTAAAAGGAAATAAAAACGATGGTTTCTATGTAGATAGAAAAACATATGATACTAAAGCCGAAGAAGCGTTAACCTGTTTCTTTCCTTTGGATTCTTCTCGATTTTCTTTTGACTTACAAGCAGCGTTTGAAACTCCAAAATCTATATATAATGATGGGAATAAAATTTTAGCCATTTCAGATATTGAAAGTGGTTATAAAACATTTCGAGATTTCTTAATTCAAAATAAAGTCATCGATGCAAATTTAAATTGGACTTTCGGTAAAGGTCATTTAGTATTAGTTGGTGATTTTGTAGATCGAGGATTTTCTACTACTCAAGTACTTTGGTTTATTTTCAAACTGGAGCAAGAAGCTAAGAAAAAAGGCGGGACAGTACATTTTATTATCGGGAATCATGAGCTGAAGAATATGCAAGGCCAGTATAAATCAGCAGAACCAAAATACTATGCGGTGGCTTCAATTTTAGGAAAACAGCAGTACGATTTATATAACAAAAAATCTGTTTTAGGTAGATGGATGTCAAGTAAAAACACAATTGAATCTATTAACGGAACTTTATTTGCTCACGGAGGAATTCATCCTGAAATAGCAGAAACTAATTTAACATTAGACGATATCAATCGAATAAATAGAGCCAATTACTATCAACGTCATTTTCCAAAACCTAACAAAACTGTAGAAGATAAAGTGTTATCAACTAAAACCGGGATTTGTTGGTACAGAGGATATTTCAAAAATGAATTATCACAAGAAGAAGTAGTTAAAGGCATTTCAAAATTCAATGCAGAAAACATTGTAGTCGGACACACATTACAATGGAAAGTAAATAAAATGTATGACGGAAAAGTGTATGCGATTGATGTAAAACATCCGAGTGATTATATTTCCATGTTTCCAAATAAAAAATCGGAAGGATTATTAATTGAAAATAAAACCTTTTATAGAATTCTACACAACGGAAAACAATACCCATTATAAAGCTAAAAAACACTTTGAAGAAGTGTCGTTTTTTTGGTTCGTTTTTTTGACAAGCAAAAAAATGAACAGTTAACTAATAACTAACACAAATTCTTGTGATAAAAATATCATCAATTCAAAAGAATAATTCAAATGAAAACAAAAATATACACACAGTTAAGTAAATCTTATATCGTAGTTTTAGTAATGATTGTAGCTCCTTTTTTGGGGCATATCGACAGAAACTTTAGTTATTTTTTCGGATTAACAATAGCAGGTTTATTATTATGGTCGAGCCAATACAATTGGTCGCTATTTGGTTTCGGTAAGAAAATCAATAAAAGAACAATAGTGAGAGGAATTATTTATGCATTAATTATATATGTAATTTTTATTCCTATTGATTCATGGATAGAAAGTTTTTTAGGAAAAGCAAATTTATCGTCATTAACAGGAATAGAAGGAAACTTTATAAACTACATAATTACTTTAATTGTGATTTGGATTTTCGCAGCTTTTGGAGAAGAATTCTTGTTTAGAGGCTTTTACTTAAAAGGTTTAGTCGTTTTATTAGGAAATACAAAGAAGGCTTGGTATTTAGGAATTGTAATTGTGTCTTTATACTTTAGTATTTCTCATATTTATCAAGGAATAACAGGAGTTATACAAATATTCCCCTTAGCTTTATTATATTCTATTATTTTTTATAAGAATAGAAACAATTTGGGATTACTTGTTATAATGCATGGAGTTCACGATACAATAGCATTAACATTATTGTACTTAGGTTTGTACAGATAAATTTTAAAAAAAAACAAAAGCCTTACTTTTTAGTAAGGCTTTTCATAAATAACATAACAAACTACAACAGCATACGAAATTATTTGATAAAACTATCTATAATTTCATTTACTTGTTTTTTAGAAGCATCTGCTTTTAGTTTAAATAGATGCGCAAATAATTTTTTATCTTCAATTTTAGTCTGTAAAGTAATATCTTTATTCTGATTAAAAGTTTTATCCCATTTTTTACGAACTTTTTTCCACAACCCTTTGTTTTCTTTCCACCAGTTTTGTGCAGCAATACATTTATTATCAGGAACTCTTATGTATGTGTTAAACCCTTTTTCTTGAGCTAATAAGAAGTCTTTTTCACCATCTTTTCTGATAATTTTATCATTATCCTGATTGTGAATCCAGCCGTTTTCTATAATTTCATGACGATTTCTTCTTAACATTACATTGTAATCAGATCTTTTTGTATGTTCTCTTCTTGCTAAAGGAGCATCTGTAGCATTTTCCCAATAACTTTTTCCATCAACATGAACCCAAGATGCAGTACCTTCATAACGTGGACTATCATCTACTTGATATACCTTCTGAGTCCATTGACCTTGTACACTTTCTTTATCTAAGTTTAGATATTTCCAATGATTATCTTTATGAAACAGATATAAATCCTGATTTTCATAAAGCCAATCTTGACGCCAATGCTTAACAATATGTGGTTTGTTCTTCGGACCAACAATTAATAAATGTTGTAATTGAATTTTATTGTTTTTATCAGTAATAACTTCAACCCATTCTAAAGCACGATCGTGTTTTATTGCAGAAGGCTTGTATAAACTATCTTTTGAGTAATTAAAAGTTTCAGCAAAGTTAAAACTTACTTCAAAGCAACCTTTCATTGTTTTAATTGCCTTTATATCTTTTTGTTTTTTAGATTCTTGTGCGCTTGTGTATGTCATAGCACATAGTGTAAATATTACTACAATTTGATTTCTCATTTTTATAATGTTTGATTTTATTTTCGAGACAAAATTATAATTTATTTAGATTAATTAAAAATAAAAATCTACATTTGTCGAAAATTATTAAGAATGTTTCTAAATAAAGTTTTGGTTATTGCGATGTTTTTTTTGTTCACTATCATGTTTTCTCAAAAGAAGAGAAAGGATACGATTGTAAATAAATTAGATGAAGTAATAGTTACTGCAACTACTACTAAAAGACAATTATCATCTTTACCAATGCCTGTAACTTTAATTACGCAGAAAAACATAAAAAAAACTAGCGCTACACGATTACGAGATATTATTGTAGAACAAACAGGAATAATTTTGGTTTCAGATTTTGGAAGTTCAGAAGGTGTGCAAATTCAAGGAATGGATGCAGAATATACCTTAATACTGGTAAACGGGTTGCCATATATTGGGAGAACTTCGGGGAATTTAGATTTAAATAGAATCTCGGTAAACAATATTAAACAAATAGAGATAGTTAAAGGTCCTTCGTCTTCATTATATGGTTCTGAAGCTTTAGGTGGAGTAATTAACATTATAACAGAAATACCTAAATCAGAACAAACTAATTCAGAATTAAGTTATGCAGGTAGATTTGGTGCAGAAAAAGAGTTGGATTTAAGTTTTGAAATCACCCATCAAAAAGATAAGCTAGGCATAGAAAGCAGAATTAATTTGAATTCTGGTAGTGGTTATGATGTATCTCCAGAAACTGAGAACAATACTGTAAATCCATATCAAAATTATAATGGGAATTTAAGATTAACTTATGATATATCTGATCAATTAAAATTTGTTGCTGATGGAAGGTATTTTAATCAAAAAGTTTTCAATTCAGATAGTAAAGCTGAACAAAAAGATTATGGACTATCTACTAAGTTAACTCATTGGATTAATGAAAAAAATAAAATAGATTTTTCATTTTATACTACTCGTTTTAAGACAGAAAGCCAGTTTGATGGGAACACTTCAGTTTTCAATCAAACTTTATTAAGACCAGAAATAAAAGGGCAATTTAAAATTAAATCTTCAGATTTAATCGTTGGAGTAGGAGGTAATTTCGATGCTTTAGAACGTACTTTTTTTGATGGAAAAGAGCAGTATAATAGTCAGTATGTTTTCACTCAGTACGATACGAAAATTAAAAATAAAGTAAATTTAATTTTAGGACTTAGATATGATCATTTTAATACATTTAAATCAGCAATTAGTCCAAAAATTTCAGCAATTTATAAATTTAACACTTGGTTAAGTACAAAAACATCTGTTGGTTTAGGTTATAAAGTTCCTGATTTTAGACAATTGTTTTTTAACTTCAGAAATACAGCTGGTGGCTATGTTGTATTAGGAACTGAAGTTTTACATGAACTGTATGGTAATTTGTCATCGGTATCAAATTTATCTAAAGAGTTAGCTCCAGAAAGTTCAATAGGCTACAATCTTGGTTTTGATTTTAAACCATTCAAAAATTTAAGCCTGCACCTGAATTTTTTCAGAAATGATATTAGCGATTTAATAAACACTTTTGTTGTAGATACTAATTTTCCAGATTTACCAAATACTACTGTTTTTTCTTATGAAAACAGAGCCAAAGTTTTTACTCAAGGATTAGAGTTTAATGGGAGTTATAAAATTAATACAAACTTTAATATCACATTTGGTTATCAATTTTTAGATACAGGCGATAAAGAAGAAATAAATAAAATTAAATCAGGAGAAGTTTTCTTTAGAAGATCTCCAAGTTCGCCTTCAGAAATAATTCAGTTGGACAATTATTTTGGATTAGCAAATCGTTCACGTCATACTGGAAATATTAAACTATTTTATAAAAATTTT
The DNA here is from genome assembly GCF_052084715.1 of Tenacibaculum aquaeponti. Classification (GTDB taxonomy): domain Bacteria; phylum Bacteroidota; class Bacteroidia; order Flavobacteriales; family Flavobacteriaceae; genus Polaribacter. The sequence continues at coordinate 215,533 of NZ_CP197288.1, forward strand.
GACCACAACTTTTCACTTAATGCAAGAATATTGTATAGAAGTAAATATGCTTTATTTGATACCAATAATAGTGGTGGGATTATAGATGAGTTTGATCAATTTGCTTCTCCAAATACACAAATTAATATTGGAGGTTCTTTAAAATTATTAAACATTTTTACGGTTCAGTTCGGAATAGATAATCTTTTCAATAATACAGAACAAGAAAATAAGGCATCTTTCGAAAACATAGATGCAGTTTTACAACTAGGTAGAACTTTTTATACACGTATTCAATTCAATTTTTAATATATGATCAAATCAAAAATGATAAAAATAATTACACTCATTTTGAGTGTGATTTTGGGAGCTATGTTAGTATATGGAGGTATAGGGAAATTTTCAAAAGCTAATCCAAAACCATTAGCAGTTGTTGAAAAAGCTCAAAAGTTTAATCAACCTAATCAAGAACAAACACTACAAAAAGTGTTGTATATAAACGGGATGAAACAGACGGGATATCTATGGCAATTTTTAGGAATAATGCAAATCATTTGTGGTTTACTATTAATTAGCCAGGTTTTTACATTATTTGGAGCAATAATGGCAATGCCTATCGTAATAAATATCTTTTTATTTCATCTTTTTTTAGAAACTGATGAAGTAGGAGAGCTTATACAAACTGGAGTTTTACTTCTTATTAATATTTGGCTTTTAGTAGTTGATAGAAAAAAGTTAACATCAATATTATATCAATCAGAAAAATTACAATTTAATTAATAATCATGAATCAAATCAAATCAATATTTTCAATTTTATTTATAGCAATCGTATGCATATCATGTAATGATGAGGCGAAATTAGTAACTCTACCAGTAGAGTCAAAGTCGATTACAAATTTACCAGCATTACAGGATACAGATTTTACTCAAAATCCACCAGTAACAACAGGTACTTTTACTAAATTTAGTTTTAAAACTGGAGCTGTTGTTACAGATGATTCTTGGGACATCGCTTTTAGAGGTACTACAATTTTAGTAAATGGAGGTACTAAAGTGGGAGGTTTATCAGACGAACCTGAAAGAACAGGAAGTGCTGCTTTAGCTATCCAAAATGGAACATTTGCTAACATAACAACTGCACCAGAAGATACTTTATTTTCTCAAGATGCTTCAGGAAGTTATGCATTACCAACTGGTAGTGGTAATGGTTGGTATAGCTATGCAGGACCACCAAGTCATTTAATTAGTCCATTAGCAGGAAAAGTAATCATTGTAAAAACTGTTGATGGAAATTATGCAAAACTTGAAATTTTAAATTACTATAAAGATAATAACCCTGCAGTAGCAGAAAATGCTAGGTACTATTCATTTAATTATGTATATAATCCGAATGTAGGTGATAAAAGCATTCAGTAGGAGTCTCTATTGAATTTTGTTAGTTTATAATTTGAAAAGCTATCCGAATTTCTGGGTAGCTTTTTGTATGTTTTAGTATTTTTAAGCGACGAACACTAAAATTTTTAAAATCATGAAGAATATTATATATGTCGCTCTTTTTTTAATAGGAATAAATTTACAAGCACAAAACGATAAAAAAGTAGCTTACTTTGCAAGTGGTTGTTTTTGGTGTGTTGAAGCTATTTTTGAAAGTGTAGAAGGAGTCGACGAAGCAGTTTCTGGTTATGCTGGAGGGCAGACTAAAAATCCTACTTATAAAAGTATTGGTACAGGAAGAACAGGACATGCAGAAACCGTAGCGGTATATTACGATCCTAAAAAGGTAGATTTTAAAACCTTAGTTGTCGTGTTTTTTGGTTCTCATGATCCTACAACTGTAAATGGTCAACATCCAGATTATGGAACACAATACAGATCTATTGCTTTTTACAATAATGATGAAGAAAAGCAAATCATCGAAAAATATATTAAATCATTAAACTACAAGGTATATAAAGGTAAAGTTGTAACAGAAATATTGCCAATTAAAAAATTTTATGAAGCAGAAGCATATCATCAGAATTATGAACGTTTAAATCCGAACAATCCTTATGTTCAAAATGTATCAATTCCAAGATTAAATAGATTTAAAAAGAGATTTCCAAGTTTATTAAAGAAAGGTTCACACTAATAAAATGAGAAAAATAGTAAGTTTTTTAGTTGTATTAGTTGGTTTTCTTTCATGTCAATCAAATCATAAAAGTGAAAAAATGAATACTAGTTTAATTGTTAAAGAAAGTCCTTTAGATTTTCAAAATACATATTTAAGAGTAAAAAGTAAAATTGAAAACAATCCGAATTTAAAGTTGATTTTTGAACTTGATCATAGCGAGAATGCTAGTAAAAAAGATTTGTCGTTACGTCCAACTAAATTACTAATATTTGGAAATCCTAATTTAGGAACACCTTTAATGAATGTTGCGCCAACATTAGCAATAGATTTACCTCAAAAAATAATGATTTATGAAGAAGCAGGAAAAGTATACATTACATACAATAACCCTGAATATTTAAAAGAAAGACATAATATTGAAGGTAAAGATGAATTGTTAAATAAAATTTCAAATGCCTTAAATAAATTAACTACAGTTGAGTAAACTTTTACTCAATTAGTCTATAAAAAGATAATTCATAATCTGGTAATAATTCTGGATTAGTAATTTTAATTAAATCTTTTAAAACTAAATCAGGACGAATAGGAGCAAACTCAAAATATTTAATTCCTCCTGTTGCTCCTTTTATTGCCGCTATTGTATAAGTTTGATTTAGTTGTACAGGAGAAAATTTATCATAGTTTTTATTGGTACTTAACAATTGTGTTTTAGTTTCATTAATACCACAACCAATCCAATAATCAGCCTCTTGAGCTTTATCTAAAACACTTTCAAAGCTTAATTGTAAACTACCAGTGCCAGAGGTTTCTTTCCATAAATAATCCAAGTTAGCGTCATTGAAAAATTTGGCGATAAAACTTTCGCCAGCTGGAGCATACCAAACATCTTTAAAGAAACTTCCTGAAATTATTTTTGGTGATTTATCAACACTTTGAGCTATTTTTTTAACCGCTAAATAATCTTTTTCGATAGTTTCGAAAACAATTTTAGCTTCTTTTTCTTTACCTAATAAAACACCGAAAAACTTAATCCATTCAGCTCTTCCTAAAGGAGTTTCTTCTAACCACTCACCATTAAAAACAACAGGAAACCCTAACTTCTTAATATTGTTATACAGTTTATTATTAGGGTGTAATGAAAAACCAACGATTAAATCTGGAACCAAATCAATTAAGATTTCTGTATTCATACTTTGTTCTGAGCCAAGTTCAGTAATCAATCCGTCTTCAATACGTTTTCTTGTTTTTTCTGAAGAAATATATTTAGTGTTTGGAAAACCAATAATTCGATCTTCTGCATCTAACAATTCAATCATTGGAACATGAGTAGTGCTTGTAACAACTAAACGATTTACTGGAACTTTTATCTTATTGTTTTTTAAGTCATTTTTCTCAGAAAGTAAGTATTTAAAAGAGCTTATTTCGTTCTGAAAAACTTTTTTTATGAGTAGATATTTATTTCCATTTTCTTCGATAATATCAAATCCTTTGGCATATTTAATTGTTGAAGTATTTTGACTTTGAGTACTTTCTTTTACTCTTTCTTGTTTACATTGAATAAAAAGAAAAAGGCTCAAAATTGTATAGATGTAAGATAATTTAGTTGTCATTATCGGTTGATATTTTTAAGATTTGACCATAAGTCAATTTCAGTTCAAAAGTTTTATCTAGCGGAATGTTATTGTAGTGTGCCCAAATACAACGCATAACTCCAGCATGGGTTACAATAACAATATTTTTAGTGTTTAATTTTTCTATATCTTGTAAGAAATTTACAACACGATTATTTAAATCGATGTACGATTCTCCATTGGTCACGGGAACTTCAACGAAATTTTCCATCCAAGGATTAATTTCTTCTGATGGAATATCATTCCATTTTTTCAATTCCCAATCACCAAAATCCAATTCTTTCAATCGATTATCGAAAGTAATATTTGTGCTAATTTTTTCAGCTAGTTTTTTACAACGCTGTAACGGACTAGCATATATATAATCAAAATCAAGTGTTTTTAATTCTTTTAAAATAGGTTTTAATTCTTCAGAAAAAGTTGCAGTAACATCAATGTCTGCTTGTCCGTAACAAATTCCTTTTTCTATGTTTGGAGTCGTATGTCGTACTATAATAATTTCCATATGGCAATTAAAGAAATGTAAAAAACAACTTCAGCAACTTGCTGTAAAGCACCAGCGCAATCGCCAGTTTGACCACCAATCCATTTTTTAAAGAAATTCCCCATATATAAATAAGCAACTAACAAAGGAAAAATGCTAATAAATACAGTTGGTTTTTGAAAAAAGAATAGTGGTAGTACACCAAAAATAGCAGAGATAACTAATGATATTGTACTCATTTGTTTTGTAGTTGGTTTTACTTTAGAACTATCAAAATCTCTAACATATTCGTGAGTATACAGTAAAATAGTTGCTATAAAACGACTGATTGCATGACCAGAAATTAAAACTAATGGAATATTAACTTGACTTGAAAGTTCTTTTAAACTCAAGAATTTTAAACTTAAAATACTAAGTAAACCAATAACTCCGAAAGTTCCTAAGCGAGAATCTTTCATTATGGTAAGAATCTTTTCTTTAGTCCATCCGCCACCAAATCCATCACAAGTATCAGCAAAACCATCTTCATGAAAAGCACCTGTAGTCCAAATAGAACTTATCATACTTAAAACCAAAGAAATTTCAGTAGAAAATATAAAAGAACTTGCGTAATACACAGCAGCAGCAATACTACCAACTACAATTCCAACCAATGAAAAATAACGACTACTTTTATTTAAAGCTTCAGAAGAATGATCTACCCATTTCGGACAAGGAATTCTTGTAAAGAATAACACAGCAGTTAAAAAATAATGGATTTGTTTTTTCATGAAATGATGTTTTTACTCAGCTTCAGAAACATTAGCACTTTCGAATGTTGCCATTTCATTTAAAAAGTTTACAGCCGATTTAATTATAGGATAGGCAACTGCTATACCTGAGCCTTCACCTAATCGCATTCCTAAATTAAGAATTGGTTTTACGTTTAAATAAGACAACATTTTTTCATGACCTTGTTCACCTGACGTATGAGAAAAAATACAATAGTCTAAAACATTTTTATCTATAGCGTGAGCTGCAAGTAGGGCAGAAGTAACAATAAATCCGTCAATTAAAATTGTCATTTGTAAACGAGCTGCTTCTAACATTGCACCACATAACATAACGATTTCAAATCCACCAAAACTAGTTAAAACATCAATCGGATTTTGAATATTGTTTTTATGTATATTAAATACAGTTCTTAAAATTTCACCTTTAGTATTTACACCATTATCATCTAACCCAGTTCCTTTTCCAACACACTTTTCAATTGGTGTTTCAGTAAAATAACTCATTAATAAAGATGCTGCCGAAGTATTTCCAATTCCCATTTCACCAAAACCAACAATATTTGTTCCTTGGTTATGTAGTTTTTGAATTACTTTTTTACCAGCTTCTAAAGCAGTTTTACATTGATTTTCTGACATTGCTTTTCCTTCAGAATAATCTGAAGTTCCATTAGCAATTTTATGATTCAAAAGTTTTTCGCTGTACTCAAAAGTTCCATTTACACCAGCATCTACAATGTATAAGTCAATATTATTTTGTTTACAAAACACATTAATTGCTGCTCCACCTTGGGTAAAGTTTAAAACCATTTGTTGCGTAACTTCTTGTGGATACGGACTTACAGGTTTGTTTTTTACAATTCCATGGTCACCAGCAAAAACAACAACTGCAGGATTATTTAATTCTGGAGTTAACGTATTTTGAATCTGACTAATTTGTAACGCGATTTTTTCTAAAACACCTAACGAACCGATAGGTTTAGTTTTAAAATCTATTTTCTTCTGTATATCGTTAATTAACGTAGTAGAGATTGGTGGAATCATCTAGTTTTATTTTAAAGTTAATGGTAAGCCAGAGACCATAAATGTGGCTTTGTTTGATTGTTTTGCTATAAATTGATTTACCCAGCCTTGTAATTCAGTAAATTTTCTTCCGCTTTCAGTTTGTGCATGTAATCCCATTCCAATTTCATTAGAAATAATAATTATGGTTGCATTCAATTCAGAAAGCTTTAAAATTTCATCTTTAGCTAAACGTAAACATTCTTCGATGTCATTTTTTGTATCTACAAAAAAGTTTGTTAGCCATAAAGTAACACAATCAATAACTACAGTAGCATTTTCTGGAATTACTTGACTGATATTTTTTTCTTCTTCAATAGTTGTCCAACGTTCATCTCTATCAGAAATATGGCGCTTCACTCGGTTTTTAAAATCAGCGTCCCAAATTCTAGAAGTAGCTAAGTAATAAGGAGTTTCAGATAAAGATTCTGCAAGTTGTTGTGCGTAACTACTCTTACCAGATCGTTCTCCTCCGGTGATATAATACATCATAATTGAAGAAAATTTGAAAGCAAAGATTAGAAAGATTTTTTAGAAAAAGAAAATAATACTACAGAACTATGTATTTTAGCTATGTTAAAATTAGTCGTATGAAAGTATCGTCGTTTATGCCTGCGGTAACCCAAATGATTTATGATATGGGGTTACAAGAATACTTAGAAGGAATAACATTTGAATGTCCTGCAGTAGCTTTAGAGGAGAAAAAAGTTGTAGTGAAATATAAACTAGAAGGACAAACACTAACTAGTGAAGAAATCAATACGATTTTTTCGAAAACCAAAGCTGAAGGAGGAACTTTATATTATGTAGATGAACCAGTTTTAGAAAATATTGCTCCAGATTTAATTTTTACCCAAGATGTATGTGATGTTTGTCAGATCGATACTGAATCTGTAGCAAAATCAGCTTATAAATTACCAAAGATTCCTGAGTTAATTTCAATTACGCCAAATTCTTTAGAAGATGTTTTTGAAAATGCTTTAACTGTAGCTAAAGCTATGGGAAAAGAAGAAGTGGGAATTCATTATATTCAAAAATTACGAAATCGTATTGCAGCTGTAGTTGACGTTCAACGTGAACATAAAATTCAATCTAAAAGCATCATGTTATTAGAATGGATCGAACCTTTATTTAACTGCGGACATTGGATTCCTCATCAAATCGGTTATGCTGGTGGAATCGATTTATTATCACATCCATCAGGAGATAGTATTGTAATTCCTTGGGATAAAATTGTAAAATATGATCCAGAAGTTTTAATTATTGCACCTTGTGGTTATGGAATAGGAAGAACTTTAGAAGACATGGAGTTTTTAATAAATAAGCCTGGTTGGAACGAATTACGAGCTGTAAAAAATAAGAATGTTTACATCGCAGATTTTGCCATGTTTACACAATCTTCTGCAGGAACTTTAGTTGACGGAATAGAGTGCTTAGCTGCTATGATTCACCCAGAATACTACTCAGTTTCACAAGATTTAAACGTTAAATTCGCAAATTATCACGATTTGTTAGTGACTAATTTATAATTAAACAATACATTTGCCGTGAATTTTGGTTTTTCTTCAATTTTCAATTGGAGAAAATTAAAAGGGAATTCGGTGTAAAACCGAAGCTGTTCCCGCAACTGTAAGCTATATAGCTTGTAACTAATTACTTTTAACCACTGCGAAAGCGGGAAGGTAAGTTACAAGACGCAAGCCAGGAGACCTGCCAAAGTTTTATTTGATAACAAACCTTCGGGATAAAGGTTTTTACAGGGGTATATAATGAAGCAATTTTTATTTTGGGTTATTTGTTTTTGTAGCATCTTTTTAAAAGTTAATGCACAAAAAGACACGATACATAATCGTTTGAACGAAGTTGTAGTTCAGGCGAATAAGAGACTTTTAATGAATTCTAAATCGTTAAAGGTTGTTAATTTGAATGATTCAATTATTACAAATAATTTAGAATCATTTACTTCTTTACTACGTTTTAATACAGCAATTTATTTACGAGAGCATGGAGTTGGAGGAACGAGTTCTGCAAGTTTTAGAGGAACTAGTGCTTCAAATACTGCTGTGATGTGGAATGGAATTAACATCAATTCTATTAACAACGGACAAACAGGATTCAATTCTTTAACGGTAGGATTGTATGACGAATTAAACGTAAGAAGTGGAGGGGGAAGTATAGAATACGGTTCTGGAGCAATTGGAGGAACTGTTCATTTAAATGATGTATTAAAATTCAGAGAAAATAAAGAGTTTACAAATCAGATTGTAAGTGCTGTTGGAAGTTTTAGTACTATTAATAGTTTGTATAAATTGAAATATAGTTCTAAAAAGTACACAGCTAATTTCGGAATTTCTTACAACAGGTCAGATAATGACTATCCATTTTTAAACTCAGAATTCAGAAATTTTAATGGGAATTATAAGAACTATGCAGTCAATTTTTCTAATGCGTATAGAGTTTCAGATGAATTAGTTTTACAGTTTTTCACAACATATTATTTTGGTGATAGATTACTTTCAGGTGAATTACCTAATCCAACTTCTGCAGATGATAAATTTCAAGATATAAACCAAAGGAATTTACTGTCTCTTGAGTTTAAGCGTAATAATTTCAGATTAAATACTCGAGTTGGTTATCTATTTCAGAAGTATAAATATTTTGATGACAAAGATTCTGATGTTTTTAACTTCGGAAGTTCTAATCGTTTATATACAGATATTACTGCTGATTATACTTTTAAAAAGTTTAATGCTACTGTAACGTCGAATACACGATTTGAAAGTGTATACGGAAGAACAGATCAAATTAAAGAGAGGAATAGACGAGAGTTTTCACAATCTTTGATTTTTAACCATAAAATAAAGCGTTTTTTTTCTTATGACATAAAATTAAGAAAGGACTATAATTCAGATTTTGATGTGCCTTTAAGTTATGCTTTTGGATTTAAATTAACTCCTTACAAAGGTTTCTTTTTTAGAGCTAATACATCGAGAAATTATAGAGTTCCTACATACAACGATTTATTTTGGCCAGGTCAAGGTAATTTAAATTTAATTCCAGAAAACTCATTACAAGGAGAATTTGGAATAGGTTTTAAATCTAATCAATTATTTGTTGATGTAGCATATTTCAATATCAATTCAAAAGATAAAATTATTTGGACGCCAAATGGTGATCCGAATCGACCAGGAATTTGGACGCCAATTAATCTAGAGGAAACAAGAAATCAAGGAATTGAATTTGCTGCTAATTATAAGCATTTATTTTTTGATAACATTCAAACTGATCTTTCTGTAAACTACACTTATGTAGATGCGATTAATGAAGCGACAAAAACAGCAATTCCATTTGTTCCGAAACATGTTGCAAATACTAATGTTAGAATGAATTATAATCGCTTTTCGGTATTCTATCAGTTCTTGTTCAATGGTAAAACATATACAACTCAAAGTAATAGCGAAGACTTTGTTGTTAATGAATTTTTTATATCAAATATTGGAGGAAGCTTCAATATTCTAAAAAGAGAAAAACAAAACTTAAGTATTGGTTTTAAAGTCAATAATATTTTAAATGAAGATTATACTATTATTCGAGGTAGACCAATGCCAGGTATTAACTATAATTTCAACATAAACTATAAATTTTAAAAATGAAAAAAATCAATTTTATATTCAAAACATTATTTTTAACTAGTGTTTTATTTTTAGTATCGTGTAGCGACGATGATAACGTACCCGATGAACCTAAGGGAGATTATGAAAAAGGAATATTAATATCTGGAGAAGGTTCTGGAGCAGGAAGTGGTTCTGTTACATTTATTTCTAATGATTATACAACAAAACAAGGTAAGATTTATAATAAGGTAAACGGTGCAGATTTAGGTACCTTTTTACAATCTATGACTTTAGAAGGTGATAACGCTTATATTATAGTTGATAATCAAAATACTATTTCGATAGTAAATAGATATTCATTCCAAGAATTAGGAAAGGTTACTGAAGGATTATCTAAACCAAGATATATTGTTGTAGTTGGTAATAGGGGGTACGTTACTAACTGGGGATCTACAAGTGATGAAACTGATGATTTTATTGCGGTTGTTGATATTAATACTTTTGAATTTATTGAAAAGATAGCTGTTGGTAATGGTCCTGAAAGAATAGCTTTTAAAAATGGAAAGTTATATGTAACACATAAGGGAGCTTTTACAAATAACAATATTGTTTCTGTTATTAACTTAACAAATAATGAAGTGAGTACAATTACTGTTAAAGATAGACCAGACGAAATGTTCTTTAAATCAAATAATGAATTAGTAGTTTTATCTGAAGGAAGAACTTTATACGATTCTAATTTTAATGTAATAGGGCATACTCAGGCTGGAATTGCTACGATTAATTTACAAACGAATGTTGTTACTTCTGAAATTGAATTTTCAGAAGGTGTTCACCCATCTTTAATGGATATAGAAAATGGGCAATTATATTATGCTATTTCTAATGATGTTTACAAAGTAGCTATAAATACAACATCTCCAGCAACTAGTAAATTATTAACTGCAGTTGACGGTTATTTTTATGGAATGTCTGTTAAGAATGGAAAATTATATGCATTAGATGCTAGCTTTTCTGATATAAGTAAAGTCAATATTTTCGATTTATCGTCTAATGAAAAAACAAATACTTTCGATGCACCATTAGGAGCTTCAAAAATATATTTTAATTAAGAAATACTTCTGTAGATAGAAGTCCTCTTTTCTATTAAAAAAGGTTACCTAATTTTAGGTAACCTTTTTATTTATATCAACTTCTTTACTTGTTGTTTTATAATTGCTATAGCAGTTTCGGTTGGACTTTCAATTTGTGAGTAATCTATAAGTAAATTTTCTCTCAATTCTTTTGCTGTTTCACTATTTTCTGCTGTAGTTCTAATTTTATTAGCGATAGCTAATTTTGAGCCGACTACAGCTTTCCAAGTATCCTCATGTACATAAATCTGTTGTACCATATTGTGTTCATACTCTTGTTCAATATTAGCTAAAAGTAAGTGTACATAACTATTAACATCGTCGCCAATAGGATTCACTCTAGTTAACAATTTAGCAGGGTTAATTCGTTCACAAAAAAGTAATAAACGTTCATAGGCTTGTAATTTAATAGGTAAACTTTCTCTTTTTTTTGCGATTAATGCTTCGAATTTCTTTTCGTTTTCATCTCTTTGTAAAAAAGCGCTAAACATAAAATAAGCTACGCCTCCTGCTACTAATGCGGGTAATGCGTAAGCTAACCCTTCCATTATTTTATCTTCCATGTATTCAGTTAATTATTTAAAAAATCTAAAGCTAATTGTGTCATTGTTTTTACACCTAAAAGCATACCACTTTCATCTATAATGAAATCTGGAGTATGATGTGGATATGGATTTTCATTTCCAATTGTTTTTCCTCCTAAAAAGAAATAAAATCCAGGTACTTCTTTTTGAAAGAAAGAGAAATCTTCAGCTCCAGTTATAGCTTTAATAAGCTTAACGTTTTCTTTTCCTGCTACATTGTGTAATGTAGGCAAAACTTGTTTTGTAAGTTCAATATTATTAAAAGTAATAGGATATCCCTTTTCAATTTCAATAGTAGCTTCTGCTCTATATGATTTTGCTATTGCAGGAACCATTTCTTTCATTCTATCATTAATTTGTTTTTGCATTCCATAATCTAACGTACGAATTGTACCAATCATTTCTGCAGATTCAGGAATGATATTACTTCGTACACCAGAGTCTATTTTTCCAACAGTAATTACAGCGCCTTCATTAGTTAAATTAACTTCTCTACTAATAATAGTTTGTAAAGCATCAATAATTTTAGCAGATATCATAATTGGATCAATACCTGTCCATGGTCTAGAACCATGCGATTGTTTTCCTTTTACTTTAATTTTAAAACTTTGAGACGCAGCCATAATTCCTCCAGATTTATAGCTAATCGTTCCAACATCAAAACCAGAAGAAATATGTAATCCAAAAATAGCATCTACATCAGGGTTTTTTAATACTCCTTCTTTTACCATAAGCTCGGCTCCGCCTTCTTCACCTTCTGGTGCACCTTCTTCAGCAGGTTGGAAAATAAATTTTACTGTTCCTTTAATCTGATCTTTATTTTTAGCTAAAATTTCTGCAACTCCCATTAAAATTGCAGTATGTGTATCATGACCACAAGCATGCATAACACCAACATCTTTTCCTAAATAGTTAGATTTAACAGTAGACTTAAAAGGTAAATTATTACGTTCTATAACTGGTAAGGCGTCTATATCTGCACGTAGAGCAACTACTTTTCCGGGTTGTTTCCCTTTTAAAATTCCAATAACACCGGTTTTAGCTACATTTTCTTTGGTTTCTATACCAAGATTTTTTAAATGTTTGGCGATAGTTTTTGCAGTTTTAAATTCTCTGTTAGAAAGTTCAGGATTTTGATGAAAATGTCTTCTCCATTGAATCACTTTATCTTCAATTGAAGTGAAATCTTTATCCAATTTCTGAGATAAAATACTAATAGAAGAAAGCAATAAAATAAAACTTAATAGTGTTTTTTTCATAATAAACTTAGGTTTGAAGAGTATCCAGGTTGTTTTTGTTAGAAGGGTAAATATACAATTTGTTTTTGCAACTGATACTCTTAAAAAATCTAAATAATTGTGAATAAAATTGAGTTTTACTACTAGAAAAAGAGGAAATAATGGTTTAATTTAGCACTGAATTACTTTCAACCTATTATTTATTTTCATTGAATACTTATTTAGAACAACTTAACGAACCTCAAAGGGCTGCAGTATTGCAGAAAGATGGACCAATGATTATTATTGCTGGAGCAGGTTCTGGAAAAACAAGAGTATTAACTTACAGGATTGCTTACTTAATGCAACAAGGTGTTGACCCTTTTAATATTCTATCATTAACCTTTACAAACAAGGCCGCTCGAGAAATGAAAGAGAGGATTGGTAAGGTAGTAGGTAACAGTCAAGCTAAGAGTTTATGGATGGGAACTTTTCACTCTGTTTTTGCAAGAATTTTAAGAGCAGAAGCAGATAAGTTAGGGTATCCGTCAAACTTTACAATTTACGATGCACAAGATGCTGTTCGTTTAATTACGACGATTATTAAAGAAATGAATCTTGATAAAGATCGGTATAAACCAAAACAAATTCTAAGTAGAATTTCTTCTTTTAAAAATAGTTTAATAACAGTTAGAGCTTACTTTAATAATTCTGATTTGCAAGAAGCAGATTTAATGGCAAGTAGACCTAAAGTTGGAGATATTTATAAAGAATATGTAGATCGTTGTTTTAAATCTGGAGCAATGGATTTTGACGATTTATTGTTAAGAACGAATGAATTATTAGCTCGTTTTCCAGATGTTTTAGCAAGATATCAAGATCGTTTTAGATATATTTTGGTAGATGAGTACCAAGATACAAACCATTCTCAGTATTTAATTGTTAGAGCTTTAGCAGATCGTTTCCAGAATATTTGTGTGGTAGGTGACGATTCTCAAAGTATTTATGCTTTCCGTGGAGCAAATATTCAGAATATTTTAAACTTCCAGAAAGATTATCCTGATGTAAAAACATTCAAGTTAGAGCAAAATTATCGTTCTACTAGTAATATTGTAAATGCAGCAAATTCTGTAATCGCTAAAAATAAAACACGTTTAGATAAAGAAGTTTGGACAGCCAATGAGTCTGGTGGATATATCAAGGTAATGCGTACCATTTCTGATGGTGAAGAAGGAAGGTTTGTAGCGCAATCGATTTTCGATAATAAAATGAATCATCAGTTAACAAATAACGAGTTTGCCATTTTATATAGAACAAACGCACAGTCGAGAGCTATGGAGGACGCATTGCGTAAAAAAGATATTAAATATAAAATCTATGGAGGTATTTCATTCTATCAGAGAAAAGAGATTAAAGATTTACTATCATATTTACGTTTACTAATTAATCCTAACGATGAGGAGGCGTTAAAAAGAGTGATCAATTATCCTGCTAGGGGAATTGGTCAAACAACTGTAGATAAGCTTGCAATAGCTGCAAATCATTATAAAAAGTCAATTTTCGAGGTAATTTTGAATATGTCTTCTGTAGATTTAAAAATAAACGCAGGAACAAAAACAAAGCTCGAGAATTTTGCAAATATGATCCAACGTTTTCAAATTGAATCGCAAACAAAAAATGCTTTTGAAGTTGCAGATTTAGTGGTAAAGAAAACACAGTTAGTAAAAGATTTACAAAAAGACGGAACTCCTGAAGGAATCAGTAAAGTTGAAAACGTTCAAGAATTATTAAACGGTATTAAAGATTTTATAACTGATAAAATTGAAGCAGGAGAAGATGCTTCGCTACCAATTTTTTTAGAAGATGTTGCTCTAGCTACTGATTTTGATAGTGATAAAAAAGACGAAACTCCTCGTGTATCGTTAATGACTATTCACTTGGCTAAAGGATTAGAATTTCCATATGTTTACATTGTTGGTATGGAAGAAAATTTATTTCCTTCGGCAATGAGTATGAATACAAGATCAGAGTTAGAAGAAGAAAGACGATTATTCTATGTAGCATTAACAAGAGCAGAAAAGCAAGCTTATTTAACATATGCGCAAACCAGATATCGTTGGGGGAAACTTACAGATGGAGAACCAAGTCGTTTTTTAGAAGAAATAGACGATAAGTTTTTAGAGTATATAGCACCAAAATTACCAGAACCAAAATCAAATCGATTTATAGATGCGGATTTGTTTGGAGATGCTCCTAAAAAGATTCGTTTTCAAAAACCAATTCAAAAGAAAAGAAAAGAGTTTTTAGATAAAAAATCAGATCATTTACTTCCAAAAAAAGGAAAAATGAAAAAAGTTTCAGAGTTATCAGAAGCTAAAGCCAATCTTTTTGATGGAGAAGTTACTGTTGGAAATATTGTAGAGCACAATAGATTTGGTAAAGGTGAAGTTATAGCTTTAGAAGGAAAAGGCCCAAACAAAAAAGCAGAAATTCAATTTGCTACAGCAGGAAAGAAAAAATTATTATTACAATTTGCAAAGTTAAAAGTGATAGGATAATTGAAATTATCTCAAAATAATTGTCATTCAACAATAATTAATATGTCTATAATTGTTAACCGACAATTAATCCTTACTTTGCACTAAATATATTAAAGGAAATGACGTTTGATTTAGAATATAATTCAGGAAGAACAAAACTTATAATACCAGAATATGGTAGGCATATTCAAAAATTGGTAGATCATTGTATAGGGTTACCTACTAAAGAAGAAAGAAATACGATGGCCAAAGCTATCATAGATGTAATGGGAAATCTACAACCTCATTTACGTGATGTTCCTGATTTTAAACATAAGTTATGGGATCAATTACATATCATGTCTGATTTTAAATTAGATGTTGATTCTCCTTACGAAAAACCTTCTCAAGAAGAATTAAAGGAAAAACCTCAATCGATGCCTTATCCAAAATCGGCTTCTAAGTATAGGTTTTACGGAAATAATATTCAAAACATGATTGATGTTGTTTTAACTTGGGAAGAAGGAGAGATGAAAGAAGCCTTAGTATACACTATAGCTAATCATATGAAAAAATGTTATCTAAATTGGAATAAAGATAATGTTGATGATGAAGTAATATTAGACCATTTATACGAATTAACAGACGGAGAAATAGACTATAGAGGTAAAGAAGATGAGTTGGCAGATATTAAAATTTTATTAAAACAAAGAAGTAATCAAGGGCAAGGAAAAAAGAAATCAACTCACAACAAAAATTCAAAAAACAGAAAAAAATAAATGGCATCTTTTAAAATTGAAGGAGGACATCCACTAAAAGGTACAATAACCCCTCAAGGAGCAAAAAACGAAGCATTACAAATTATATGTGCGGTTTTATTAACAGCAGAAAAAGTAATTATCAATAACATTCCTGATATTATTGATGTTAATAAATTAATATTCATCCTAGGAGAATTAGGAGTTAAGATTGAAAAATTAGGAGATAACTCTTATAGTTTTCAAGCAGATGATATTAATTTAAAATATTTAGAAAGCGCAGATTTTAAAAGAGATGGAAGTTCTTTAAGAGGTTCTATTATGATCGTTGGGCCTTTATTAGCTCGTTTTGGAAAAGGATATATTCCTCGCCCTGGTGGAGATAAAATAGGAAGACGTCGTTTAGATACGCACTTTGAAGGTTTCATAAACTTAGGAGCTAAATTCCGTTATAATAAAGAAGAATATTTCTATGGAGTTGAAACTGATTCAGGGTTAACAGGTACAGATATGTTACTTGATGAAGCTTCTGTAACAGGAACAGCAAATATTGTAATGGCTGCTGTTTTAGCTAAAGGAAAAACAACAATTTATAATGCTGCTTGTGAGCCTTACTTACAACAACTTTGTAAAATGTTGAATAGTATGGGAGCTAAAATTACAGGTGTTGGTTCTAACTTGTTAACTATTGAAGGTGTTAAAGAGTTAAGTGGGTGTGAACACCGTATTTTGCCTGATATGATTGAAATAGGTAGTTGGATCGGTATGGCTGCTATGACTAAATCTGAATTAACAATTAAAGATGTTAGTTGGAAGGATTTAGGACAGATTCCTAATGTATTTAGAAAACTAGGAATACAGTTAGAAAAAAGAAACGATGATATTTATATTCCTGCTCAAGAAAGCTATGAGATTCAAAATTATATCGATGGATCTGTTTTAACAGTAGCTGATGCTCCTTGGCCAGGTTTTACACCTGATTTATTAAGTATTGTTCTAGTTGTTGCTACACAAGCAAAAGGAACAGTTTTAATTCATCAGAAAATGTTTGAAAGTAGATTGTTTTTTGTGGATAAATTGATTGATATGGGTGCTAAAGTCATTTTATGTGATCCTCATAGGGCCACTGTTATTGGACATAATAGACAATCACAATTAAAAGCAACAAAAATGACTTCACCAGATATTCGAGCTGGTATTTCTTTATTAATTGCGGCTTTGTCGGCCAAAGGAACAAGTATTATTAATAATATCGAACAAATCGATAGAGGTTATGAACGAATTGTTCCTCGCTTACAGGCATTAGGTGCTAAAATAGAAAGAATAGAAGATTAAATAGATGATATAAATATTTAATTTGAAAAAAAAAGCGACTTATAAGTCGCTTTTTTTTACATTTCTTCGTTGCAAGTATACTCTTGTGGGCAAGCAATAACTTGTTCGCAATATTTTGGTCCAGTTACTCTACCAGCACAATCACAACCACAATATTTTGGATCGATTAAGAGAATTCCGCCAGTTAAAGTTTTCTGATCTTTTTTGGTTAAAACAGATACACCATTAATGTTCAATAAGTTTTTCATAATAAGTTTGATTTATGAGGTTAATAAAATTATCAATTATAAAATTAAAAAGTTTTCTTGTTAATTAAAATATAAATTCAGTTTTTAAATGTTAAAAAATCATTTTTAAATCACAAAAAAGATGTCATTATGACATCTTTTTTGTGATGGCAGTATTCTTGCTTTTAGTTTGCAAACTAAAATTAAAGAAGCGATTTACAATGAGTAAAGATCAATATACTAAAGAAGATGAGTTTAACGATGCTATGAAAAGTGCAGAGTATAAATCAAGTGAAGAGCAAGTTAATGATAATGAAGCAGAGAATAAAGAAGAGGATGTTATAGAAGAAGAAGGAAAACCATCTTTCGAAGAACTATTACAAGGTGAAAAAGATAAATATTTGCGTTTATTTGCAGAATTTGAAAATTACAAAAAACGTACTTCAAGAGAAAGAGTGGAGCTTTTTAAAACAGCAAACCAGGAATTAATGACAGTTTTACTGCCAATTTTGGATGATTTTGAAAGAGCTTTAACACATATTGAAGATGATAAAGAAGCAGAGGAATTAAGGAAAGGAGTTTTATTAATTTATCAAAAACTAATTAAAACTCTAGAACAAAAAGGTTTATCTTCTATTGAGGTAAATCAAGGAGATATTTTTGATGCAGATACACATGAAGCTATAACACAAATTCCAGCACCTTCAGACGATTTAAAAGGGAAGATCATAGATTGCGTAGAAAAAGGTTATAAACTTGGAGATAAAATTATTCGTCACCCCAAAGTTGTTGTAGGACAGGCGTAAAGATTGATCAATTGTTAAAAGTTAATGATAATTGTTCATTCATAATTGAAAAGACATGGCAAAGCAAGATTATTACGAAGTATTAGGTGTAGCTAAATCAGCTACTCAAGCAGAGATAAAGAAGGCATATCGTAAGATGGCTATTAAATATCACCCAGATAAAAATCCTGATAACAAAGAAGCAGAAGAGAAGTTTAAATTATGTGCAGAAGCTTATGAAGTTTTAAGTGATGAGCAGAAGAAAGCACGTTACGATCAATATGGTCATGCTGCATTTGAAGGAGGTGCCGGTGGTTTCGGTGGTGGCGGAATGAATATGGATGATATCTTTAGTCAATTCGGAGACATTTTCGGAGGTGCCTTCGGTGGTGGATTTGGTGGATTCGGAGGTGGAAGTCGAGGAAGAGCTAGAGTTAAGGGAGGGAATCTTCGAATTAGAGTTAAACTTACTTTAGAAGAAATAGCCAAAGGTGTAGAGAAAAAGGTAAAGGTTCGTAGAAAAATACAGGCAGAAGGAGTATCATATAAGACATGTAGTACTTGTAATGGAACTGGACAAATAATGCGTGTAACAAATACCATTTTAGGTAGAATGCAAACTGCAACTACTTGTTCAACTTGTCAAGGAGCAGGAGAGATGATTGACAAACGTCCTAATGACGCTGATGCTCAAGGAATGGTTGTTAAAGAAGAAACGGTTTCAATTAATATTCCTGAAGGTGTAACAGAAGGAGTACAGTTAAAGGTTGGAGGTAAAGGAAACGAAGCACCAGGTAAAAATTCTATTCCAGGAGACTTGTTAGTGTTAATTGAAGAAGTACAGCACGAAGCAATTAAACGAGAAGGAAGTAATTTACATTATGATTTGTACATTAATTTTTCTGAAGCTGTATTAGGAGCATCGAAAGAGATTGAAACTGTAACAGGAAAAGTTAAAATTAAAATAGATGCTGGTACTCAATCAGGAAAAATTTTAAGATTAAAAGGTAAAGGTTTACCAAGTATAGAAAGATATGGTACAGGTGATTTCTTAATTCATATTAATGTATGGACACCGCAAGAATTAACAAAAGAACAACGTAAGTTCTTCGAATCTATGTTGGTAGATGATAATTTTTCACCAAACCCGCAAAAAACTGATAAGTCATTTTTTGATAGGGTAAAAGATATGTTTTCTTAAAAAGAATATTTTTTTATTTTTTTTTGTAGAAAGTTAAAAAAAGTTATATATTTGTAGTGTCTGGAAGACGTTCCAGATACTTTTTCTTTTTCATAGCAATTTTCCCACTCAATCTTTGAGTGGGTTTTTTTATGAAAGCTAATAAGTGAAAAAAATAAATTAGCAGACCAGCCTTATCGCTAGGAATTTATTTCTTAGAGGAAAGTCCGGACACCAAAGAGTAAGCATAGCGGATAACATCCGTCCAGTGTAAACTGAGGACAAGTGCAACAGAAAGAATGTACAGGTAATGCTGTAGTGAAATCAGGTAAACTCTATGCGGTGCAATGCCACGTATATTAGAGCTCGAGTGTTACTCGCACGATTCTAAGGGGTAGGCAGATAGATTTTTGCAGTAATGCACTAACTAGATAAATGATAAGGGCTTTTTTGTATTAAAAAGTAACAGAATCCGGCTTATTGGTCTGCTTTTTTCTTCTAAAATATTTTTTTTATCTCAAAATCTAATGTTTAAAATTGTGAAATTGATAATTTACGTTTTCTTTTTTAGTAAATTAATAAAAAACATCTTTTTAAAAATGTTTTTATTATGTAATATTTAATGTTTAACCGAAAACGTTATATTATTTTCAAATATGAATGAAAATTTGTAAATTCGCCAGACTTAAAATTATAAACATTTACTGTGTAATTTACGTTTGTAAGCAGATTATAAAAATCGAGTCTTATTAATAAAATTTACAGAGGACAATAAACTAGAATAGTCTTGCAGATGATATGCAACTATACAAACGACATTGTTACAATTAACTATGGCAAAGTAAGATTAGGTGTAAATAACTAATTGATAAAATTGCCTTTAACATTGAAAAGATTTTTCTATTATGAACTACCAAGATTACCTAAAAGAGATTGAAGAAAGAAAAGAGCTAGGTTTACATCCTAAGCCAATTGATGGCAGCGAATTACTTAGTGAAATTATCTCACAAATTAAAGATGTAAATAACGAGCACAGAAAAGAGTCTCTTAATTTCTTTATTTATAATACATTACCAGGTACAACAAGTGCAGCTGGTGTAAAAGCAAAGTTTTTAAAAGAGATTATCCTTGGAGAATCTATAGTAGAGGAGATTACACCTACTTTTGCTTTTGAACAGTTATCACATATGAAAGGAGGTCCTTCAATTGAAGTACTTTTAGATTTAGCATTAGGAAACGATTTAAGCATTGCTGAAGAAGCTGCAAAAGTTTTAAAAACACAAGTATTCTTATATGAGGCAGATACTGAGCGTTTAGAGAATGCTATGAAAAATGGTAATAGTTTAGCTAAAGATATTATCGAAAGCTATGCTAAAGCGGAATTCTTTACTAAATTACCAGAGGTTGATGAAGAAATTCAAGTTGTAACTTATATAGCAGGAGTTGGAGATATCTCTACAGATTTACTTTCTCCAGGTGCAGATGCACACTCAAGATCAGATCGTGAATTACACGGTCAATCTATGTTCGAGCATAATAAAGATATGCAGAACGAATTATTAGCATTACAAAAGCAACACCCAGATAAGCGTGTAATGTTAATAGCAGAAAAAGGAACAATGGGAGTTGGTTCTTCTCGTATGTCAGGTGTAAATAACGTGGCTTTATGGACAGGTATTCCTTCTAGTCCATATGTACCTTTTATCAATATTGCACCAGTAATTGCTGGAACAAATGGTATTGCTCCAATCTTCTTAACTACAGTTGGTGTTACTGGAGGTATTGGAATCGACCTTAAAAACTGGGTGAAGCAAAAAGATGAAAATGGAAATACTATTGTAGACAAAGATGGTGATCCAATCTTAAAAGAAGTTTATTCAGTTAAAACAGGTACAGTTTTAACAATCAATACTAAAGAAAAGAAATTATACAACGGAAATACTGAATTAAAAGATATTTCTACTGCGTTAACTCCTCAAAAAATGGAGTTTATTAAAGCAGGAGGTTCTTATGCTGTTGTTTTCGGTAAAAAATTACAAACTTTTGCATGTAAAGCATTAGGTATTGATGTGCCTCAAGTATATGCTCCTTCTAAAGAAATTTCTATCGAAGGTCAAGGATTAACTGCAGTAGAGAAAATTTTCAATAGAAACGCTGTAGGAAATACTCCAGGAGTTACGTTACATGCAGGTTCTAATACTCGTGTAGAAGTAAATATTGTTGGATCTCAGGATACTACAGGTTTAATGACTTCTCAAGAGTTAGAAATGATGGCAGCTACTGTAATTTCTCCAATCGTGGATGCTGGGTATCAATCTGGATGTCACACAGCTTCTGTATGGGATGATAAATCTAAGGCTAATATTCCAAGATTAATGAAGTTTATGAATGACTTCGGTTTAATTACTGGTCGTGACCCTAAAGGAGTTTACCATGCAATGACTGATGTAATTCACAAAGTATTAAATGACATAGCAGTTGATGATTGGGATGTTATTATCGGTGGAGATTCTCACACAAGAATGGCAAAAGGTGTTGCTTTCGGAGCAGATTCTGGAACAGTAGCTTTAGCATTAGCAACAGGTGAAGCGACAATGCCAATTCCTGAGTCAGTTAAAGTGACCTTCAAAGGAGATATGGTTCCATATATGGATTTCCGTGATGTAGTACATGCTACACAACAACAAATGTTAGATCAATTTGAAGGCGAAAATGTTTTCCAAGGAAGAATTATTGAAGTTCACATTGGTACATTAACTTCTGATCAAGCATTTACATTTACAGATTGGACTGCTGAAATGAAAGCTAAAGCTTCTATTTGTATTTCTGAAGATGAAACATTAATAGAATCATTAGTAATTTCTAGAGATCGTATTCAAATTATGATCGATAAAGGAATGGATAATGAAAAGCAAGTATTACAAGGTTTAGTTGATAAAGCTAACAACCGTATTGCTGAATTAGAATCAGGAAGCAGACCAGCTTTAAGACCAGATGCGGATGCTAAATATTATGCTGAAGTTGTTATTGACTTAGACAAGATTGTTGAGCCAATGATTGCCGATCCAGATGTAAATAACGAAGATGTTTCTAAGCGTTATACACACGATAACATTCAACCTTTATCTTTCTATGGAGGAACTAAGAAAGTTGATTTAGGTTTTGTAGGATCTTGTATGATTCACAAAGGAGATATGAAGATTTTAGCTCAAATGTTAAAGAATATCGAAGCTCAGCAAGGTGAAGTTAAATTTAACGCACCTTTAGTTGTAGCTCCTCCAACATATAACATTGTTGATGAGTTAAAAGCAGAAGGTGACTGGGATGTTTTAGCTAAGTATTCTGGGTTTGTGTTTGATGATGATGCTCCAAAAGCAGCAGCTCGTACAAAGTATGAAAATGTATTATATTTAGAGCGTCCTGGATGTAACCTTTGTATGGGGAACCAAGAAAAAGCAGAGCCAGGAGATACTGTAATGGCAACTTCTACTCGTTTATTCCAAGGTCGTGTTGTTAGAGATTCACAAGAGAAAAAAGGAGAATCATTATTATCATCAACTCCTGTAGTTGTGTTATCTTCAATTTTAGGAAGAACCCCAACATTAGAAGAATATCAAGCAGCTGTTGAAGGTATTGTGTTAACTAAATTCAAGCCATCACAAAAGCTATTAGTTGTTTAATTAACAACTTTTATATCATATTATAGAGCCCAAGTTTTACTTGGGCTTTTTTTATTTCAATACCTTATTTAAACTCATTATAATTAAAATAGGTTACGAATTTCTATTACGTTTTTTTGGTAAATTAGTCTACAAACTAAAACTTATAGTTCATGGCTTTCGATATTAATATGATAAAAGAGGTTTACGCTAAAGTAGTTGAAAGAGTAGATGCTGCTCGAAAGATTACAGGTAAACCGTTAACATTAGCAGAAAAAATATTATATACACACCTTTGGGATGGTAATCCATCTAAAGCTTTTCAAAGAGGTAAAGATTATGTAGATTTTGCACCAGATAGAGTGGCATGTCAAGATGCAACAGCTCAAATGGCGTTACTACAATTCATGCAGGCAGGTAAAGATAAAGTAGCTGTTCCAACTACTGTACACTGTGATCATTTAATTCAAGCAAAAGAAGGAGCAAGTACAGATTTGCAAAATGCATTAAACATAAGTAATGAAGTATTTAATTTCTTAGAATCAGTTTCAAATAAATACGGAATTGGTTTCTGGAAACCAGGAGCAGGAATTATTCACCAAGTAGTTTTAGAAAATTATGCATTTCCTGGAGGAATGATGATAGGTACAGATTCACACACTGTAAATGCTGGTGGATTAGGAATGGTTGCTATTGGAGTTGGTGGAGCTGATGCCGTTGATGTTATGGCGGGTATGCCTTGGGAATTAAAGTTTCCTAAATTAATAGGAGTAAAATTAACTGGAAAATTATCTGGTTGGACTGCTCCTAAAGATGTGATTTTAAAAGTAGCAGAAATTTTAACTGTAAAAGGAGGAACTGATGCTATTGTAGAATACTTCGGACCAGGAGCGACAGGAATGTCTTGTACTGGTAAAGGAACAATTTGTAATATGGGGGCAGAAATTGGAGCAACAACTTCTACTTTTGGTTACGACGATTCTATGGAACGTTATTTACGTGCTACAGATAGAGCAGATGTTGCTGATGCAGCAAATGAAATAAAAGATTATTTAACTGCTGATGCAGAAGTTTATGCAAATCCTGAACAATATTTCGATCAAGTAATAGAAATTAATTTATCTGAATTACAACCATTATTAAATGGACCTTTTACACCTGATTTATCTACGCCAGCTGGACCTGAAATGACAGAAAAAGCAAATACTAATGATTGGCCTTTAAAAGTTGAATGGGGATTAATTGGGTCTTGTACAAATTCATCTTATGAAGATTTATCTCGTGCTTCTTCAATAGCACAGCAAGCGTTAGATAAAGGATTAAAAACTAAAGCGGAATTTGGAATTAATCCTGGTTCAGAACAAGTTCGTTACACAGCTGAACGTGATGGTATCTTACAAGTTTTTGAAAAACTTGATGCTAAAATTTTCACTAATGCTTGTGGACCATGTATCGGACAATGGGGGCGTTATGAAGATCCAAAAAATGCACCTAAGAACAGTATTGTACATTCTTTCAATAGAAACTTTGCTAAACGAGCAGATGGAAATCCAAATACGCATGCTTTTGTAGCTTCACCTGAATTAGTTGCAGCAATTGCAATTGCTGGGAGATTAGATTTTAATCCAATTACAGATACATTAATAAATGAAAATGGTGAAGAAGTTAAGCTTGATGAACCAACAGGATGGGAATTACCTCCAAAAGGTTTTGAAGTTAAAGAGAATGGATATTTAGAACCAGTTGCCGACGGAAGCGGAGTAGAAGTAATTGTAAATCCAAATTCTGAGCGTTTAGAATTATTAACACCATTTACACCTATCGGAAGCGAAATTAAAGGAGCCAAACTTTTAATTAAAGCTTTTGGTAAATGTACAACTGATCACATTTCTATGGCAGGTCCATGGTTACGTTATAGAGGACATTTAGATAATATATCAAACAACTGTTTAATTGGGGCAGTAAATGCGTTTAATAAACAAACAAATTTTGTAAAAAGCCAGATTAACGGTGAGTATGATGCCGTACCAGCAACGCAAAGAGCTTATAAAGCAGCAGGTATTCCTACTGTAGTTGTTGGAGATCATAATTATGGAGAAGGTTCTTCTCGTGAGCATGCCGCAATGGAACCACGTCATTTAGGTGTAGTAGCAGTCATTGTTAAATCATTTGCTCGTATCCATGAAACAAACCTAAAAAAGCAAGGAATGTTAGGTTTAACTTTTGCTAATGAATTAGATTATGATTTAATTCAAGAAGATGATACATTTAATTTTTTAGATTTAAATGAATTTGCTTCAGGAAAACAATTAACAATTGAGGTTGTGCATTCCGATGGTTCAAAAGACGAAATAAAAGTAAACCATACTTATAATGAAGGTCAAATAGAATGGTATAAAGAAGGTTCTGCTCTAAATTTAATAAAAAAACAAAACGCTTAAAATATATTTACTTTTTTTGATATTAAATTAACTCCTGAATAAAAAGTCAGGAGTTTTTTGTAAGTAAGAGTATGGTTATCGACTAAAAGGCTATAATTAACTAAAATCTAATTAATAATGAAAAAACTAATTTTAGGAGCACTTGCTTTGGCTTTTACATTAACGTTTACTGGGTGTAACGATGATGAAGACGTAACAATAACAGAGGCAGGAACTTTAACTGGTGGACCATTTTCTTTTTTAGTAGATGGTATAGCAGATAATGTGTCTGGAATTTCTGTTGGAGGAAATACTGTAGGAACTAACACATCTTTTATTATAACTGATGAAGCTGGAATGATTTTAGGATTACCAGGAGACATTGCCGCTTTGGAAGGCGTAAATTTCGATGGAGCAGGAGCAGGAAAATGTTTTATATGGTTTATTGCCTATGAGAACGGTTTAGAAGGTTTAGAAATGGGTAAAAATGCCAATAACCTTTCAGGTAATTATGATTTATCTAATAATATAGAAGTTGATAGAATACAAGGAGCTAGTTTATCACTTAATTTTACAGGTTTAGAAAATTTAGGAAATGATTATAAGTATGAAGGTTGGATAATTGTGAATGGAGCTCCAGTTACTACAGGTGTTTTTACAGTTGATGATTCGGGAACTTTGTCTCAAACAGAGTTTTATGTTAAAAAATCTGACTTAGATGCTGCAACAGCATTTGTTTTATCGATTGAACCAGCTGTTGATCCAGATCCAGCTCCAGCTGCAACTAAATTGTTGTCAGGAGATTTTTCAGGAAGTTCTGCTAATGTTACTTCTACAGGTGTTGTAGCTGATTTTAGCGGTTCAACAGGTAAGTATATTTTAGCAACACCTACAGACACTGATGATACAAATGAATATAGCGGAATTTGGTTTTTAGATAATTCAGGAATGTCTCCTGTTGCAGGATTAAATTTACCAACTTTACCGGCAGGATGGAAATATGAAGGATGGGTAGTTATTAATGGAACACCAATTAGTACAGGAACATTTACAGATGTATCTAATGCTGATGACAATGCAGCAACTTCACCATTTAAAGGAACTTCTAATAACGGACCTTCTTATCCAGGTGAGGATTATGTTATGGGAAGTGTTGGAAGTATTACTTTTCCTATTGATTTAAGAGGAAATACAGTTGTTATTTCTGTTGAACCAAGTCCAGATAATAGTTCAGCACCATTTACCTTAAAGCCTTTGGCACAAGGTATTCCAGCAATGGCGATGGACCATTCAGTACTAAATATTGGAGCAGGACCAGTTCAAGTAATTTCTGGTACAGTAACAAGATAAAACATCATTAAATTATAATGAATTAAAGTGCAGTTTTAACTGCACTTTTTTATTTTTATGTCATGAAAGAAATTCTCAATTCTATATCAAAAACTAGTTTGAAAGTGATAGATACTAGTTTAGCTATATCCGATTACACAGCTGTTTCTATATCAACAAAAAATACTGATTTAAGTACTTTTGATGTCAGTTCTTCTGAAGAATGGTCTGTTTACTTAGAGAAATTTTTAAAAGAGAAAAAAGCAAAAGTAGCTTTTGGTGGGTATTTTGAAAAAAGAGATATTTATAAAAGAAGTGCTTACTTCAATTCTTCCGAAGACAATGAGCGAAATATTCATTTAGGAATTGATTTATGGTGTGATGCAGGAACAAAAGTCCTTGCAGTTTTAGATGGAGAAATACATAGTTTTAAAAATAATTTGAATCATGGAGATTATGGGCCAACAATAATTATTAAGCATCAAATTAAAGGTATAGAATTTTATAGTTTATATGGTCATTTATCTTTAGATTCATCAGAAAATATTGAAGTTGGACAAAGAGTAACTCAAGAAGAAATTATTGGGTATTTAGGAGATAATATAGTAAATGGTGATTATGCACCGCATTTACATTTTCAATTAATTATAGATATGCAAGGTAAGCAAGGAGATTATCCTGGGGTTTGTTCAAAAGAAGATGTAGATTTTTATCAACAAAATTGTCCAAATCCAAATTTACTATTAAAATTGCCAAATGAAATATAGACAGCTAACAAAAGAACAGTTCGAAAGTTTGCATGAAGAATTTTCAAAGTTTTTAGCAACACAGGGAGTAGATTTTAATGAGTGGAAAAAAATTAAAGAAAACCAACCTTCTTTAGCAGAAAATGAATTGAATTTATTTAGTGATATTGTTTGGGAAAATGTATTAAATAGAACTGAGTATCTAGAACATTTTTCTAAAAATACGATTAATCTTTTTAAGTGTAAAGAAGAAAAAATATCCAGAATTGTAATTAAAGTTCATAAAGAAGTTGATTTATTGACTCAAAATGATTATAATTGGTTACTGGAAAATTATGATACTGAAGACGTAGAGTTATTTAACGGAACAAAAACGTATTCTTTAGAGAGAAACGTAGAAGTATTTGATTTAATAGAAAAAGGAAGTACCATAAGTAAAGGAGATTTGTATAATTTTTTTGAAAAAATTATAAGTTAATTATCAACAATTACAATTTTGGTCTAACTTTTGTTTATTTTTGAGTAAAAACACAATCTATCAAAATGAAGAAATTAGTATTAGCATTATTTTTAGGTTTATTAACTTTTACTGTTAAAGCACAAGAAGTTGAAACAATCTTAACTTCAGGAAAATGGTTCATTGAATCTATTCAAGAAAAAGGCGAAGA
Organism: Tenacibaculum aquaeponti; assembly: GCF_052084715.1. Taxonomy (GTDB): domain Bacteria; phylum Bacteroidota; class Bacteroidia; order Flavobacteriales; family Flavobacteriaceae; genus Polaribacter. The sequence continues at coordinate 243,745 of NZ_CP197288.1, forward strand.
ACCTGAATTAGCATCGAATAAAACCGATGAATGGTTAGTATTTTCTAAAGATGGAAAAGTTGAGGAGAATCATTTTGGTGATTCTAAAACCTTTTCATGGACTTACGATAAGAGTAAGAAAATGATTAAACTTTCTGGAGATGAAACAATTTTCCACAGAGTTATTGAAATTTCTGAAAGTAAACTTATCATCGAGTTAGTAGAAGATCTTGAGAACTCAGACGACAATTTAATGATTACTTACGTTAAGTAATTCTAATAATTTTTTTGTCCCCAAAGAAGCTACGTCTTTAATAATTGTTAAATTGTTAAAGGCGTTTTTATTTACCATAGGTTTAGGATCAATGAAATATATAGGTGTACTTTCTTTAATAAAATTGATTAAACTTGCTGCAGGGTAAACTTGCATAGAGGTTCCAATGATAACTAAAACATCTGCTTGTTCAACAATTTCAACAGCTTTTGGTATCATAGGTACATCTTCACCAAACCATACGATGTAAGGACGCAATTGAGAGCCATCTTTAGCTTTATCTCCAATATTTATATCTTTAACCCATTCACAAATAAAATTATCTGTAAGGGAGCTTTTTGCTTTTAAAAGCTCTCCATGCAAATGAATAATATGTGAGCTTTTAGCTCGCTCATGTAAATCATCTACATTTTGTGTAATGATATGTACTTCAAATTTATCTTCTAACTTTTTCAGATTATAATGAGCTTCATTAGGTGAAACATCAAATAGTTGTCTTCTTCTTTGATTGTAAAAATCTAAAACCAATTCAGGATTATTTCTAAAACCTTGTGGTGAAGCTACTTCCATAATATCATGACCTTCCCATAATCCATCAGCATCTCTAAAAGTATTTATTCCGCTTTCTGCGCTAATTCCAGCTCCTGTAAGTACAACTAATTTTTTCATGTTTCTAAAGTAATAATTTTTATAAGTTTGCGGTATGATAGATGAAGAATTATTACAATATTTAGAAGGTTACGTTACAGACAATAGAAAGCAAACGTTTAAAGAAGTATTAGATAATAGAACTAAACATTTTACTGTTGTTTTAGAGAATGTTTTTCAACCACATAATGCAAGTGCGGTAGTAAGAAGTTGTGATATTTTCGGAATTCAAGATGTATATACTGTAGAGAATAGCTATGTAAATAAAGTTTCTAGGAAAATAGCTAAAGGGAGTCAAAAATGGTTAGATTTTCATCGATTTAAATCTCAAAATAATAACACTCAAGAATGTTACGAAGATTTAAAAAGTAAAGGATATCAAATTATTGCAACAACACCACATAACGATTCCTGTTATTTATCTGATTTTGATATTACCAAAAAATCTGCTTTTGTTTTTGGAGTAGAAAGAGAAGGTGTGTCTGAGTTTATGATGGAGAATGCAGATGGTTATTTAAAAATTCCAATGGTAGGCTTTACAGAGAGTTTAAATATATCTGTAGCAGCAGCTATTATACTTCAAGATGTAACAACTCGATTAAGAAAATCAAATGTAAATTGGAAATTAACAAAAGAAGAACGACTAGTTATTTATTCAGAGTGGATTGAAAAATCAATTAAGAATGTAGATAAGTTCAAAAAATTTTATTTGGAAAATAAATAATTAAATGTTCACTAATTTTGGATTTATTATATTATAATTTTTTCTATATTATCTACATTCTTAATTGATTTTATGAGCTTCTTTGAAAAGAAATGCTATAAGTTTTATTAATTTCCATTGAAGAATTTATTTAAACTGTTTGAATCCAGATATTGAAATACAATTCAAATTTTCTTCTTGAAATTTTGATGTAATTAAAGTGATTTTATCAATGTGTTTTTCTTTGATTTCAATAACATTTAGTTTCACAATCCTACGGTAAATTAATGAAATCTACTTTAGTGTGATGCTTATTCCCTAATTCGTTTATAGCTAAGGTTTTAAATTGATAAGGAGCACAACACGAAGTAGAAATGATAATAATTTTAGTTTTGTTTTTTATTTCATTATTAATAGAAAGAGTATCTCCGATTAATGTTACAAAATTATAATTACTAAAATTTTTCCAACTAAATTTTCATCTTAAATGGCTTGAGAAAAAAACTAGATTATTAAAATAATAGAAAAGCTACAATGAATACTTTTTTTCATAAGTGCTTCAGAATATTTAAGATTTAAATATAAGATTATTGTTTTATTATTTTTTTCGATTTTTTCCCATCAATAGATAAAAAGTACATACCTGTATTTAGCTTACTAATATCAATCTTTTGATTTGAAATATTTCCTTTTAAAACGATCTTACCACTTAGATCATTAATAATATATTTCTTGTATTTATCACTAGATATATTAATGAAATCCTTTGTAGGATTAGGATATAAAATACTTGTATCTTTATCAAACTTATCAGTATTAAGTCTATTTAAATTTACTCTCCATACACCATGACCAAATTGTTGAGCCATGTATAAATAATTATCATGAAATTCTAATCCCCAAACAGGGTTAGCAAGATTGTCAACAATCACTTCAGGAATAGGATTAATATCATTTATATTTATTTTTGAAACTTTATTACCATTATCATTTGTTGAAAAATACAAATCATCTCCAACAAATAACAGTCCTAAAACTCCTCTAACAGCAATAACTTCATTTATAGTAGGATTAGAAACAGTAAGATCTATTTTTGATATTTTTCTATCAGTAGCTTGAACAAAGTACAATTCATTATTATGAATTTTGAGATCAACTAAATTACCTAAACCACTTAGTACTTCAACAGGAGGAGTATCCAAGTCTAATAAATTATACTTAATAATTTTACCACCATTGTAATAAGCAGCATACAAATCATTATTATATATAGCAGTACTAACTAAAAATGTATCAGAAGCTATTTCTTTTAATTTAGTAGAAGTATTATTGGTTATATCAAATACAGTCAAAGTATTAATTCCCGGTACATAAAGAATATTACCAACTTTTTTAAAAAAGCCAGGGAATCTAATATCATTAATAAATTCATTTAGTGTAGGAGTTGTTTCTTTTAAATTTACTCTGTAAATTTTTTGTTTTCCAACCGATCCTATTAATAAATCATCTCCTTTAACTAATAACCCAACTGGATTACTTTGGAAGCCAGTTGAAATAAAAAAGTCTGCTTGTGCATTTGAATTCAGATAAATAATGAAAAGAATAATGTGTAAAACGTAGTTTTTTCTCATAACATTCAATTTTGTTTAATTATTTAGTTTTAAAAAGGCTTAAATACAGGGAAATATAGCTTAGTAAAAATTAATCATAGCAATATTAAATTTTAAGCGGTGCAAATATAAATATTAATCTATAATAAACTTTATAATAAAAAAACTTATTTAGTTTAATAACAAGCTTATGGCCAAATAAAGAAAATTTTATGAATTAATTTTCAAAGTTTAAGTTTTCAGGTTTTTTCTAACTTTTCTCTTCCAGTTATTTTAGTTATTTCTATTTTTACTTCAACTTTTGAATGATCTAACTATAATTTTAACTTTTTACTTAGAAGTCTTCAGAAGAACAACTTTGTATTAAAATACTTAATTCAAAAGCATGTAACTTTTTCGAATTTGATAGGTTACTCAAACTTAGTTGTTAAAAAATCATACACCATTTCTTTGGTAATATGTTTCCCGTTAGCTAACTCTTTAATTTTTGTAAAAGGAAAAACATAAGTACAACCATTACTATACTCTGAGCAGCCATAAGCAGATTTACCTTTTAAAATAGTACCTTTTTTACATTTAGGACAGGTAATTTTATCAGGAACAGCTTTTGCTTTTTCTGTACCACTTTGTTTAGGTTCTAACTTTAAATTGAAATGATCATCAAAGCGAACTAAACCTTCTACTTTTCCGTGTTCAGTTTTCCAACCTTTTAAATTCGTAGTACATCCTTTATCAAGTAATCGAATTAATTGACTTTCAGAAATATTTTTCTCTAAGAAAGAGAATGGGAGTTTAAAACCACAACCGTTTTTATAATTCGAACATCCGTAAGCAGAACTACCTTTTAACAAGTTTCCTTTTTTACATTTCGGACATTCTTTTCCAACTACTGTCTTTTTAGTAGTTGTTTTCTTTTTTGTTTTTTTCGCAGTCGCATTTTCTGTATTATTTTCTGCAGAAAGTCGAACAGTTTTTTTACTAGAACGAACTTCATAAACTAATTGATCTACCATTTGTTTCATTTGTTTAATAAATGTACTTGCATGGTAATCTCCACGTTCAATTTCTTTTAAACGCTTTTCCCAAAGTCCAGTAAGTTCAGCAGATTTTAAAAGTTCATTATCAATTAATTGAATTAAATCTATACCAGTTTTAGTTGGTAGAATTAATTTTTTCTGACGTTCAATATATTTACGTTTAAAAAGTGTTTCTATAATACTTGCACGTGTAGATGGACGACCAATTCCATTTTCTTTCATTAACTCTCGCATTTCATCATCGTCTACTTGTTTACCAGCAGTTTCCATAGCGCGTAATAAACTTGCTTCTGTATAATTTCTTGGAGGTTTGGTTTCCTTTTCTAAGAAACTTGGTTCATGCGTACCTTTTTCTCCTTCTTCAAAATTAGGAAGTAAACTTTGATCTGAAGTTATTTTTTTAGGCTCTTCATTGAATTCAAAAACAACACGCCACCCTTTAGTTAAAATCTCTTTTCCGGTAGTTTTAAAAGATACATCATCGGCTTTACCAATAACGGCTGTATTGGCAATATCACTATCAGGATAAAAAACAGCTATAAAACGACGAACAATAATATCATAAACTTGTTGCTGATTGTATTGTAAATTCGTTTGAACTCCAGTAGGAATTATAGCGTGGTGATCTGTGACTTTTTTATCATTAAAAACACGAGACGATTTCTTAATTTTCTTACCTAATAAAGGCTGAGCTATTTCAGCATAATTAGTTAAATTTTTAAGAATACCAGCAACTTTAGGATATATATCATTTGGTAAGAAAGTAGTATCAACCCTTGGATAAGTAACTACTTTCATTTCATATAGTTTCTGAACAATTTTTAAGGTTTCATCAGCTGAAAATCCAAATTTATTATTGCAGTAAACTTGTAATCCAGTTAAATCGAAAAGTTTAGGAGCATAATCTTTTCCTTTTTTCTTTTTTACAGAAACAATTTCAAAATCCGATTCTTTTACTTTATCTGCGAATTTTTGTCCATCTTCTTTCTTTAAAAAACGACCTTCTTCACAATTAAAGAGTGTATCTCTATAAGTAGTTTGAAGTTCCCAATAGGGTTGAGGCTTAAAATTTTCAATTTCTAAATGACGATTAACTAACATCGCTAGGGTTGGAGTTTGAACTCTTCCTATTGAAAGTACTTGTTTGTAGCCACCAAATTTAACAGTATATAAACGTGTAGCATTCAATCCTAATAACCAATCTCCAATTGCTCTAGAATAACCAGCGTAGTATAAATTGTTATAATCTTCTTCTTTTTTAAGGTTATTGAAACCTTCTTTTATAGCTTCTTCTGTTAATGAAGAAATCCATAATCGTTCTACTTTTCCTTTGTAATCAGCTTGGTTAATTACCCAGCGTTGTATTAATTCTCCTTCTTGCCCTGCATCTCCACAATTAATAACCACATCGGCTTTTTCAAATAGTGATTTAACAATATTAAATTGTTTTTGGATTCCAGAATCAGCTGTGACTTTGGTTCCAAATTTCTCTGGAAGCATGGGTAAATTGTTCAAATCCCAGCTTTTCCAGTGAGGTTTATAGTCTTTTGGTTCTAAAAGTGTACATAAATGACCAAAAGTATAGGTAACGGCATAACCGTTTCCTTCAAAATATCCATCATGTTTGGTGTTGGCTCCCAAAATGTTAGCGATTTCTCTTGCCACACTAGGTTTCTCAGCGATACAAACTTTCATTATTCATTTTTAATCGCCGAAAAATAGTAAAATTGATATAATAATTCTATTTTTAGGCGTTATTAAAGTAATTAATAAAAATACGAATCCCTAAAATTAGAAGAATTATGAGAAAAGCTTTATTGTTATTATTGTTAGTTGTTTCAGGATCTGTGTATTCACAAATCGAATTTATTGAAACAAGCCAAAGTGAAGTTGTAGGAAAAATTAGTTATGTGTATTTAGAGAAGGTTGGTGAAAATGATTACAATTTTTTCTTTAAAAACATTAATGCAATCGGCCATGAATATGTAAGCTTTAGTTTTAAAAATATAGATAACGATATAGATAAATTATATAATGGATTAATGGCAGGTTTTCAAAGCGTACCAAGAGATCCGTTAAAAATGAAAGCAAACGGACAAATTGTTTGGTTAAAGTATTCTAGAGAAGATGGAGAAGCTTTCTTACAAATTCAAATGACTAGTGGAGATAATCCTGTAGATGTTGAAGAAAATGTAAAAGTATCTAGATTATTAACTGCTGAAGATGTCACAAAGTTATTCAAGAAATAAGTAATAGCTTAAGAAAATAAAAAAGCGTTTCTAAAATTAGAAACGCTTTTTTATTTATGAATTCAAAAAAGACTTTAATTCTTCGTAAGTACTAATTTGAATAGATTCTTTCTTTTTTGTTATGATTTCTTGAATTTCTTCTGGGATAGGAATTTTTTGAGATAATGTTTCCTCAACCACATCTAAAAATTTTACAGGATGTGCAGTTTCTAAAAACACACCAAACTCTTTCTCTTGTAAACCATAAGTTTCTAAACCTAAATAACCAACAGCACCGTGAGGATCTGCTACATAATTAGATGTTTTGTAAATTCTTTTCATTGCATCTTTAGTAAGATCATCTGAAAATGAAAAAGAAGAGAATCTAGTTTTTAAATCTTGAAAATCGTTATTAAATAACTTTTGAATTCTAATAAAATTACTCGGATTTCCAACATCCATTGCATTAGATATTGTAGCTTTAGAAGCTTTAGGTTCGTATTTCCCTGCTTTCATAAATTGAGGAACAGTATCATTTACATTTGTAGCAGCGATAAAATGTTTAATGGGTAAACCTAATTTTTGAGCCATCATACCAGCGCAAATGTTTCCGAAATTTCCACTTGGTACAGAAAAAACAATATCTGCATGTTGTTTGTATAGTTGTTTGTAAGCAAAGAAATAATAAAACATTTGCGGTAACCAACGTGCTACATTTATAGAATTTGCAGAGGTTAATTGTCGTGTAATACCTTCATCTAAAAAAGCAGATTTAACCATGTCTTGGCAATCATCAAAAACTCCATGAACTTCTAAAGCAGTAATGTTTTTACCTAAAGTAGTTAATTGTTTTTCTTGAATTTCACTGACTTTACCACTAGGATATAATATAACAACATCAACACCATTTACACCTAAGAAACCATTAGCAACTGCCCCTCCAGTATCTCCAGATGTTGCAACTAGAACAGTTACTTTATCTGGGTTTTGAGAATTAAAGTAACCTAAACACCTAGCCATAAATCTAGCACCAACATCTTTAAAAGCTAGAGTAGGGCCATGAAATAATTCCAGAGTTCCAATGTTTTCTTCTAAAGAAACAACAGGAAAATCAAAATCAATAGTCTCTGAAACGATTTTTTGTAAAGTTTCTTTAGGAATTTCATTTCCAACAAACTGTTTAATTGCTTCAAAAGCAATTTCTTCATTAGAATATTGATCAATATTAGTAATGAACTCTTTAGATAAAGGTTGAATTTCTTCGGGGAAATATAAACCTCTATCAGGAGCTAATCCTTGTATTACAGCTTCACTAAAAGAAACAGATTTAGCATTATTATTTAAACTATAGTATTTCATGATTAATTAGATTCTAATATGGTTACTCCTTGTGTGTTTATTTTTGATAACACCATGGTATAATCGATACCAGTTTTTTGATATAATTCATCTATTTGTTGATGTACTTTTTTAGCTGTTTCTTCCCCTTTACAAAGTGCAAAAATTGTTGGTCCAGAGCCTGATATACTAGCACCTAAAGCACCGTGTTTTAAAGCTGTTTTTTTAACCTCATCGAAATACGGGATTAAATGTTTTCTTGCAGGTTCAACAATAATATCTTTAAGAGAATTAGTTATAGATTCATAATTATTAGTATATAAACCACTAATTAAACCACCTACATTAGCCCATTGTGTTACAGCCTTTTTTAAAGATATTTCTTCTGGAAGAACTTCTCTAGCATCTTTAGTTTTTACTTCTACCTGAGGATGAATTGCAACTAAAATTAATTCTGAAGGTACAGGGATTTTAATAATATTTAAAGGATAATACTGTTGTACCAATATAAAACCACCATAAATTGCTGCTGCGACATTATCGGCGATAGGAGTACCACAAGCTATCTGCTCTCCTAGCATAGCGAATTTAGTTAGCTCCAATTGGGTAAAAGGCTTTCCTAATAGTTCATTAACAGCAAAAGCAGCACCAGCAGAACTAGCAGCACTACTTCCTAATCCACTACCTGGAGCATATCCTTTATGAATTTCAATTTCCAAACCAAAATCAACAGGATGTTTTTCAAACATGGATAAAGCAACTCCACTAGCAGCATTTTTATCTGTTTCATAAGGTAAGTTAGCACCAGTAATTTTTGTTATTTTAATTCCTTTCTCTTCGGTTTTTGTAAATGTCATTGTATCTCCAATATCATTAACTGCAAAACCTAAACAATCAAAACCGCAAGAGACATTGGCTACTGTAGCTGGTGAAAATATCTTAATTTGATTCATGTCGTACTTTTTTAATTATTACCAACTCTAATTACATCAGCGAAAATACCTGAAGCTGTTACATCTGCACCAGCACCAGCACCTTTAATTTGTAGCGGCTGAATAGGATAACGATCTGTAAAAAACAGTACAATATTGTCGCTTCCTTCTAAATTATAAAAAGGGTGATCTTGTGGAATATGTTGTAAACCAACTTTAGCTTTACCATCTATAAATTCAGCGACATATTTTAATTTACAATTTTCATTATTTGCTTTAGTATAAATTTCTTGAAAATGAGATTCAAATTTTGTTAAGCTTTCATAAAAATCTTTATTGTTTGAAGTATCTAAGCTTTCTTGCGGTAAAAATGATTGATTTTCTATATCTGATAATTCTAGTTCATAACCACTTTCTCTTGCTAAAATTAAAATTTTTCTAGCAACATCTACACCACTTAAATCAATTTTAGGATCAGGTTCTGTATACCCTTCTTTTTGAGCTTGTTCTACAATATCATGAAAAGTATTAGTATTATTAAAATTGTTGAAAACAAAGTTTAAACTACCAGATAAAACAGCTTGTATTTTATGAACACGATCACCTGAAGCGATAAGGTTTTTTAAAGTATCAATAATAGGTAAACCAGCTCCAACATTAGTTTCAAATAAGAAAGGAGCGTTAAATTGTTTAGAAACTTTTTTTAGTGTCTTATAATTGTTTAATTCAGAAGCACAAGCAATTTTGTTACAAGTAACTACTGCAATATTGTTTTCTAAATACTGTTGATACATTTCTGAAACATTTTTATTAGCAGTATTATCAACGAATACACTGTTTCTTAAGTTTAACCCTTTAGCTTTTTCATGAAAAATATCTAAGCTAGTAGTTTCTCCCTTATTTAAAAGTAAATCTTTCCAATGTCGTAAATCGATTCCTTGTTCATCGAAATACATTTTTTTAGAATTTGAAAGGCCTATAACTCTTACATTGAGTTTAAGTTGTTCTTGTAAATATTCTTTTTGTTGTTGTAATTGTGCTAAGAATCGATTTCCGACATTACCTACACCAGTAACGAAAAGATTTAATTGTTTGGTTTGATCTCCAAAGAATTGTTCATGTAATGTGTTCAATGCTTTTTTAGCATCTGAACTTTTTATCACAGCAGATATATTTTTTTCAGAAGCACCTTGCGCAATAGCTCTTATGTTTACATTATTTTTTCCTAAAGCACTAAACATTTTTCCACTTAATCCTTGATGATTTTTCATATTATCTCCAACTAAAGCTAATATGCTTAAACCTTTTTCAGTATGTATAGGATCTATTTTTTTTAGATTAATTTCTATGTTAAATTTTTTACTGATACTAGTTACTGCTTTTTCAGCATCTTCTTCTAAAACCCCAACACAAATTGTATGTTCAGACGAAGCTTGTGTTATTAATATTACATTTATATTATCTTCAGATAAAGCTTCAAATAAACGTTTAGAAACTCCAGAGATACCAATCATTCCACTACCTTCAATGGTTAGTAAAGCAATATTTTCTATATAACTAATTCCTTTAACCGATGAATTTTTGTTAGTATTTAATGTGATTAATGTACCTTCATCTTTAGGAGCATTTGTGTTTTTTATTACCAGTGGAATTCTCATTTCTCTTACAGGTTGAATTGTAGGAGGGTAGATAACTTTAGCTCCAAAATGAGACATTTCCATTGCTTCTTGATAGGATATATGACGGATAGGTTTTGCTTGTTTTACAATAGATGGATTTGCAGTGAACATACCACTAACATCTGTCCAAATTTGTAATTCTTCCGCATGTACTGCTGCAGCATAAATTGAGGCAGTATAATCTGAACCACCACGTCCCAAAGTAGTTGTTTGGCCATTGTAACATTTAGCAATAAAACCTGGTAATACTACAACTTGAAATTTATTGTTGTTAAAATAAGAAGAACAATTACTATAAGTTGTTTCGAAATCTACTTGAGCTTTTAAATAATTATCATCTGTAATTATTAATTCCTGGCTGTCTTTATAAGTTGCATTTAATCTTTCTTTAGCTGCCTCAGATATAATATATGAAGATAAGCGTTCTCCGAAACTACTTATAATAGCTTTAGCTTTAGGAGAAAGTTCTTCCAATAAATAACAGCCTTTATATAAGGTTTTTAATTGATTGAATAATTCATTTGTACGTTCTATAACATTGTTAGAATTATTACTAATTAAATTTTCAATAGTTTTTAAATGGTGTTGTTCTACTTGATTAATTAAGTTCAAATAACTGTCATCTTTATTTTTTGCAAGTTGAGCACTTTTTAATAAAGTATCTGTAGTTTTACCAAACGCAGAAACTACTATTGCTAATTGATCTTCTTTTGATTTTTCTTCAATGATGTTCAAAACCTTTTTTATGTTTTGATAATCTTTAACTGATGAACCTCCGAATTTTAGGACTTTCATTTTAAGTGAATTAAGGTAAAATGATTATTTTGTGTGATTTATTTTTAGTCTTTTTTTAAAAAAAGACTTACCCCGAGAATTATATGTAGAAAAACAACCCCAAAAGGGTCGTAATAATTGTAGAAATAATCGTGTAAGCGAATCCAAACGTAGTAGTTACGTCTTTAAGAACATGAATATTTATTTTATCCGCTTTCACGCCGATAAAAGTACTATTAATTTTTTAATAAAAAAATGGAGATATATTTTAATCCATAAAAATTTACATATAATCTTTAGGAAAAGAAAAGGAGTTGTTTGTTAAAGTATCAATTTGATAAAATAAACTGCTTTTAAGTAGATATATTGTAATTCTATGTCGATTTATATTTGTAATAATTTTGTATATCATAAAAATGATGTTTTCTAAAAAAATTAATGATTCCATTCATTTTTGATATAATTAAGAGCTTCAATTAGAGCTTTTTTACTCGATTTAGGAGTGAAATTTAATTCAGATTTGGCTTTATTGATGTCATAATCTTGTTTTAAACCATAAAACATATCAATATATTCTTTTTGTAATAGAGGTTCTTTTCCCGTTATTAAACTTCCAGTTTTCATAAAAAAGGCAATTATATAAAGTAATGGTTTCGGTATTTTTGGGGGAGTTTTTAACTTTAATTCAGGAAATGTTTTAGCAGCTATAGCTACACTTTCTTGAATAGAGGTATGTGTTTCATTCGCTAGAATATATCGTTCACCATTTCTTCCTTTTTTCATGGCAGAATAAGCTCCTAAAGCAACATCTTTAACATCAATCCAGTTTAAAGTAATATTTGTATCAGCAATCATTTCACCATCTAAAATCTGTTTTACTAATCGATTGGAGTAACTTAATTGATGAGCTTTACTACCAATCATAGCTGATGGTAAAATAAGTACAGTTCTAATATTAAATTTTTTGCCCAACTCTAAAGCTAATTTATCCGAATCATTTTTAGAATTGTAATACCAATTTCTTCGATCTGTATTATAGCCATTGCTTTCTTTTGCTGGAAGTTTAGTAAAATCCAATGAAGCTACAGAACTCACATAAACAATATTTTTTACGCCGCTTTCATTAGCTGCTTCAAACAGTTTTCTTGTGCCCTCTACATTGTTATCATAGATGTCTTTTTTTGGATTTTTTGACCACATTTTAAAAGACGCAGCTACAGCATATATATTCGTAACTCCATAAAATGCTTTTATCATAGCGTTTTTATCCATAATATCAACAGGCAAAGTTTTGCATCCTAATTCAGATAAAATTTTTCGGTTTTTAGGATTTCTATATGTTGCAATTACGTTTTCACCTTTTTCTAAAAGTATTTTACATAGATTATAACCTAAATGTCCGTTAGCACCAGTTACTAAAGAGATTTCATTCATAATTTTAAAGTTTGGACCAAAATTGATCTTTTAAAATGATGAAAAAAATGACAAATGTTAGAAAACTTGTTTTCGTATTCTACTTAATGAAGATGGTTCTATACCTAAATAAGAAGATAAATCACTTATTGATACTTTTTGAATTAAGGTAGGAGAGTTGTTTAGAAGCTTTAAATAGCGTTCTTTAGCATTTAATGTTTGAAAATCTTGTAAGCGTTCCATTTTGCAGGATAAAGATTCTTGAAGAATTTTATTTAAAGTAGTTTGAAATGTTAGAGATTTATGTTTAAATACTTGAAAATCTTCATAACCTATTTTTAATACTTCTATGTCTGTTATAGCTTGATAATTTTCGTTAGTGTTTTCTTTACTCATAAAACTATCAAAGTCTGTAAAAAAGTTATTTGGTTCTATAAGGTGTTGAATAACGATTTTTTCCTTTTCATATTCAAAACCCTTTACGATCCCTTTTATTAAAAAAAATATATAATTCACTCTTTTTTGGGAAGTAATAATAAATTCTCCTTTACTAAATTTTTCATAAATGAAGCCGTTTTCTATATAATATAAATCAGAATTGCTTAATTTTGCATAGCTATTAATATAGTTTTTTAGCTGTATCATTTATAGATTTAAATTAATTACTACTAAAAAAACCGCAATGTAAATTGCGGTTTTTTGTTTTTAAAAGTAAAAATTACTTTTTATTATTTTTAAACTTATCGAATTTACTTTCAGTTTTCTTAGGCCAACTATTGTTAGAAGTATCAATATCTGCAGTCTCTAAATCAGGATCTACTACAATACTTTTAACTTCTTTAGTTGATGTAAATACTCTATAAGCTTTAGTGTCATCTCTTCTCCAAATTTGAGCAGGAAATTGTTCACGTTTTTTAGTACCATCAGCATATGTTAATTCTACAATTAAAGGTAAAACTAAGCCTCCAGGTTTTTCGAATTCAACTTGATACATATACTTAGGTATTTCTTTTAGTTTAGCTTTTTTATCAGCTGGTAAACCTTTTATATAATTCTCTAATTCGCTTGGATCAGCCTCTGCTTTTTCAGTAGTTATATGAATTAATTTTCCTAATGATGCAAAATAACCTGGATATTGTTTTTGTAATTGTTTAGTTCTTTCGCTAGGCTTGTTAGTTAAGTATAATGGCTTAACTTCTTTAATTCCTATGTCACAGTAATCTGTAGTATAGAACCAACCTCTCCAGAACCAATCTAAATCCATACCTGAAGCGTCTTCCATAGTTCTAAAGAAGTCAGCAGGAGTAGGGTGCTTAAACATCCAGCGTTGAGAATATGTTCTAAAAGCATAATCGAATAACTCTGGTCCCATAATTGTTTGTCTTAACATGTATAAACCAGCAGCAGGTTTTGTATAAGCATTTGGACCAAAATTTTTCACATAATCTCCTTGAGACATAATTGGAGATAAATTTTCTTGATCGTAGCTCATGTAACGAACAATATCTTTAGGTAAGTTATTTGTATTAAAATTAGGATCATAATCTAATTCAGCTAAGATTTCTACAAACGAGTTAATACCTTCATCCATCCAAGTCCATTGGCGCTCATCTGAATTTACAATCATAGGGAAGAAATTGTGCCCAACCTCATGAGTAATTACACCAATCATTCCATTTTTAGTTCTGTCTGAATAAGTTCCGTCAGGATTTGGACGACCATAGTTAAAACAAATCATAGGATATTCCATACCTTGTCTGTCAGCATGAACAGAAATTGCTTTAGAATAAGGATAATCAAAAGTTAATTTAGAATATTCTTCTAAAGTGTTAGCAACTACTCTTGTAGAATGCTCTTCCCATAAAGGATTTCCTTCTTTAGGATATAAAGAAACTGCCATAACAGTTTTCCCGTTAATATCAACTGCCATTGCATCCCATATATACTTTCTAGAAGAAGCGAAAGCATAATCACGAACGTTTTTAGCTTTAAAGTGCCAAGTTTTAGTTTTATCAGTACCTTTTTTCTCGTTTTCTTCAGCTTCAGCTTGTGTTACAATGAATACAGGATCTTTAAAAGATTTTCTAGCTTTTTCAAATCTTTTACGTTGCTCTTTAGTAAGAACTTCTTTTTCATTCTGAAGATCTCCAGTAGCATCGACGATATGATCAGCAGGAACAGTAAGTTTTACATCGTAGTCACCAAATTCTAAAGCAAATTCGCTACGGCCCCAGAATTGCATGTTTTGCCATCCTTCAACATTGTTATACACACATAATCTTGGAAAGAATTGAGCTATGGTGTAAGCTTTATTTCCATCTTTGAATTGTTCAAAACCAGATCTACCTCCATCGGTAACAGAATTATTAATTAAATAGTTCCACTTTATTTTAAATTTGAAATTTGCTCCAGGAGCTAGAGGAGTTGGTAAATTAATACGCATCATTGTACGATTAATTGTATGAGATAAATCTCTACCATCTTCATATTTAACGGCTTCGATTTTAAATCCAAAATCTTTTTTAGTTCCCATATTTTTAGTAACAAAATCTTCTGGAGTTTCAAATAAATTAGCACGTGTAGAGTTTGATAATGGAGTTTTAGAATCTGGAGCACGCATGTTCTGATCTAATTGTAACCATAAATATTCTAAATGGTCTTTAGAGTTGTTATAGTAAGTGATTGTTTCATCTCCATATAATTTATTGTTTTTTTCATCTATACGAAGATTCATTACATAGTCAACTTTTTGTTGTGAATATTCGTGTCCTGGTGCACCTGAAGCTGTTCTATTCGAATTAGGTGTGGCTAAAACATCTTTTAATTGGCGAAATTTATTATTATCTACATGACCTTTTTGAGGCTTTTTTTCAGTATCTTTTTTGGTTTCTTGACCATATACTGAGGAAGTGATTAAGATCACAGTAAGTAGTAAAGCTGATAACTTTCTCATTATAAAATTTAGTTGATTTTAAAATAATTTTTTGAAATTAAAGAAATTATATTGGTAAGTTAAAATTTGTTGTAAAAATTAACAAAGTTTTATAAAAATAAAGCCGATAGTTTAACTATCGGCTTTATTAATAATTATCCTTTGACCTTATTTTTAAATTTTTGAAACTTATTATTTTGTTTCCTTGGCCAACTATTATTTTCAGTATCTACATCTGCAGTTTCTAAATCAGGATCAATTTCAATATTTTTGATTTCTTTATCAGAAGAGAAAACTTTAGTAACTTCATTATCGTTAAGTCTCCAAATTTGAGCAGGATATTTTTTCCTTTCTTTTGTTCCATCTGAATAAGTAAATTCAACAATAATAGGCATTACTAATCCTCCAGGTTTATTATATGTAATTTCATAGTGGTATTTTGATTTTGGATTTTTCGCAGTTCCGAAACCTAAACCTTCAGTTTTATCTTGAATAAAATCGACAGTGTCTCCTTTTCCAGGTTGAGTATAGAATTTTTTAACAGCTTTAATTCCTATGTCTGTAACATCTGTAGTATAAAACCAACCTCTCCAGAACCAATCTAAATCCATTGCTGAAGCATCTTCCATAGTTCTAAAGAAATCTGCTGGTGTTGGGTGTTTAAATTTCCAACGCTTAGAATATGTTTGGAAAGCATAATCAAATAATTCTGGCCCCATAATAGTGTTTCTAAGTATATATAAAGCGGTGGCTGGCTTACCGTAAGCATTATTTCCAAAGCTGTATACATTATCTCCTTTAGACATAATAGGAGCAATTGTTGCTTGATTACCATCCATATATTTTATTATGTTTTTAGGCAATCCTCTTACAATAGGGAAATTAGGATCATAATCTAATTCAGCTTGCATTTCCATGAAAGAATTTAATCCTTCATCCATCCAAGTCCATTTTCTCTCGTCTGAGTTCACTATCATAGGAAAGAAATTATGTCCAACTTCATGAACAGTAACTTTGATCATTAAATATTTTGTTCTATCAGAATAAGTTCCATCAGGATTAGGACGTCCTGGGTTAAAACAAATTTGAGGATATTCCATTCCCATTTGACCATCTACAGAAATTGCTTTGTGGTATGGGTAATCGAAAGTATAACGAGAATATGTTTTAAGAGTTTGTGCAACTGCTCTTGTAGAATGATCACCATATAAAGGATTTGCTTCTTTAGAATATAGTGAATAACCCATTACATTTTTTCCATTAATATCTACAGCCATAGCATCCCAGATAAACTTTCTAGATGTTGCAAAAGCATAGTCTCTTACATTTTTTGCAGAAAATTTCCATGTTTTTGTTTGTTTAGACTTATTTTTTTCAGCTTTGGTAGCTTCTTTTTGAGTAACAATTAAAACAGGTTTATTGTAGGTTCTTCTAGCTTTAGCTAATCGCTCTTGTTGCTTTTTAGTTAAAACTTCACTTTCATTTTGTAAAACACCAGTTGCACCTAAAATATGATCTGAAGGAACAGTAATATTCACATCAAAATCACCAAATTCTAAAGCAAATTCACTTCGTCCCCAAAATTGGTCATTTTGCCAACCTTCTACATTATCATACACACATAATCTTGGGTAAAATTGTGCTATAACATAGTTGTTATTGTTATCTTTTGGGAAATGCTCATAACCAGATCTACCTCCCTGAGTTCTGTGATTGTTTATGTTGTACCACCATTTGATATTAAATTTAAAAGTACCACCTGCAGCTAATGGTTTAGGTAAATTAACACGCATCATTGTTCTATTAATGATATAAGGTAATTTACTACCATCTGCATTGGTTACTTCAGTAATTTTAAAACCACCATCAAAAGGTTTTTCTGGAAAGAAACGGTTAAAGTTACGCTTACTAATGTTTTTTGGAACTTTAACAGAAGTAATATCCGGAGTTTTAGAATCTGCAGCTCTCATATTTTGGTCTAATTGCACCCATAAATATGGAAGTTCGTCTTCTGAATTATTATGATATACTATTTGTTCACTACCAGTTATTCTCTGTTTCTCATCATCTAAAAAGATGTCCATTTTATAATCAACTTTTTGTTGAGTATACTTTTTTCCTGGTGCACCTGAAGCGGTATGAACTTCATTTGGAGTCGCTAAAAGATCTTCTAATTGTTTGAATTTATTTTCGTTAGTATGACCTTTCTGCGTTTTTCTAGTTCTACTTTGTGCATCTACAGAAATTGTGATAGCAAAGCAGATTAGAAAAAATGAATAAAAAATTTTTTTCATTATCTGTTTATAATTTGAATGTAAGATTTGATAAAGTTAAAGTTTAGTAAATATATTGATTAAAACTTTAACAAACCTTTATCATTTTTTTTAGTTAGAAAAAGGCTTTTTCGATCTCCATTTACTTTTACTTTTATTAAGTTTTGTTGATCGGAGAAGTGTTGAACTAAAACATCATTTTCAACTTCAATACTTTTTACTTCATTTATGTTTTCAATTTCTAAATAGAAGTAAACGATATTTCCATCATATTCTTTACCAATAAAATTATAGTCTACTTGTTTTTCATTAATAGAAATCTTAAAATGATTTTTTAAGTATTTAGTAAGGTAAGAATCTGTATTTTGATGTTCCTTTTGAGTGTTTAATTGTAGGTCAGTATTATAATCAGTATTGATAGCTTTTTCTATATCATCAACAAAAACATTCATAATCATTTCTACTGAATTGTTTGTAGAATTATGCTCAATTTCTGTTAATGCAATGTAGTATTTGTGATCAGTAAAGGATAAAAATGAAATCCCTATAAATAGAATTAGAATTTTTTTCATGACTTGTAAAGCTTCAAAAGCTGAGCCAAATTATTGATTTTTTATAATAAAAGTGAGTTTAGTCCTTTAATTTTTTCAAATATAAAATACTTTTTTCTTTTAAGTTCTCAATAACTTTAAAATGTTCTTCTCGTTGTACATTCATTGTAATTTCATCATCGATACTATAATTGATAAAATTAAGTATTTGATCTTCTGGAATTTTAATTGTTTCTGTAAAGTTTTGTTTACCAACAATATTCATTATTCTTTCTGGTAAATGATCACGAAATACTTCTTTTTTAATACGTTGTTTTAATCTTTTTTCTTCGCTCGAAGTGAATAGAGAAAATTGAACTAATGTTAATCCTTCAAAAGCTAAAATTGGATCTGATTTCATTTCAGATTCACTTTTCTTAATAGCACTAGATAACACAATATTATCTGTTGTTTTTACATTTTCAAATTTAGTTGCTTTTTTTGATTTTTCTACTCCGATATTTTTTGGAGTTTTTTTAATATCTGATGTAAGTCTTTGTAATAATGTAGTTTTTTTTATTTCAATTTCTTCTAGAACGCGTTCTTGTATTTCTAAGAGAATATTAATTTTTTTTCGATCCATAGTAATTGAAGAAATCTTCATTTTTTTACCATAGTGTTGTATTGAAGTAATTTGAAGAACATCTCCGATTTGAGCATTAATTAAGAAGTATCCTTTAGCATCTGAGAAAGTACCTTCTGCTGATGTTAAGTTAATTACATGAGCGTTATCTACTATTCCTAGATTATCAGAAATAGTTCCAGTTATTTGTGTTCTTTGTGCGTAAAAATGAATTGTAAAAATTAAAAATAGAAATATGATTTTTTTCATAGGAAAATAGGTCTAAATGTGAAATAAAAATTCTCATTTAAAATACAAAAAATATTACTCTTTATGAATAAAAAATTATTGTTTTTTTATAATGTTTAAATAATTTTTATGTTCTTTAAAGAAAATATCCATTACTCCAATTAAATCTCCATTTTTAAACTTTTTTTCGATTCCTAATGGTTCACAATACAAAAGGAAATTATGATATTTATCTTTAGGAATACCTAGCTTTTTATGGAAAAAATCATCTCCCAATTTATCTTTTAAAAGTTTAGGGAAACTTTCTTTATATTTTAAATCTTTCTTTTGTTTTTTGTTTTTTTTAGAATTAAAAAAAGAAAGGAAAAAACCAAAATTTATACCTTCAAATTGTTTTGTAGGATCTACAATATTGTTTAAGCGTTTGTTAATTTCATCATTTTTATTGTAATTTAAATTGGCTTCAGGTTTAACGTTAGAAAAATTTAAGGCACCTTTAGAGCTAGCTATGGCTATTTTTTCTAATTTAGGATCTCTTGTTTTATGAAAGGCACTAAATAAATCGCCATTAGTAACTTCCACCTCATTTAATAGGTTACTTTTCAAAAATACTTCACAGTCTAATTTTTTAGATTTTAGAATTTCATTTGTAATTGTAATAATTCTTTTATAGTGTTGAATAGTACTGATCTCTAAAATATCGTTTATCTGTACTTTAATTTCAAATTTACCATTATCATTAGAAATAGTTCCTTTTTTAGTATTTCTATTTAATATATGAGCATTTGAAACAGTTCCAGTTTTATCCTTTATAATTCCATCTATTGTAATTGTTTTTTGTGCAATAGCTATTACAGGTGAAAGAGAGATAAAAAGTATGGTTAATAGATTACGCATTATTTATTATTCTTTAGTTTTTTAAATAATTTAGCTTGCTTTTGAAGAAATTCTATCATTCCAAACTCATTAGATTTACTTATTTTTTTAAAGTCACTGTCGAGGTGACAGAAGTAAATAAATCGAGAAAGATCTGTTGAATCTATTTTTAGTTGATGGATAATATACATTTTATGAGTTTTTTCGATAGCGTCCATTTTTTGCTCGTTTTCAAGAAGTTTCTTCTTTTTTTTAAGTTTAGCAATTCTTCCAGAAAGAGTATTAATAATCAAGTCTAAAGGTACTGGTCCAGCACTAGATGAAGCTGTAAATATTTCACGATCTATTTGTGGTATTTTTTTAGGAAAAGGATTAAAACCTAATTTTTCCATTAGTAATTGTTCTTCACTTTTCTTAATTATTTTGGCATCAGTTCCTATTGTTCCACTTAAATATGTTTTTTTTACTTCAACTTCTTCTAATAAATAATCTTTCAGAATTAAAACTAATTCTAATCGTTTATTTTTTATAATTACGTTGGCAATTATTAAATTTTCTTCTTCATGTTGGATTGAAGTAATTTTTAATTCATCACCTAGTTTTACAGGTAAAACGAAATTACCATTTTCGTCAGAAAAAGTCCCTTGTTTAGATGTAGTATTGATGATATGTGCATTAACAACCTTTCCTGTAGTATCGGAAAGACTCCCTGAAATTTCTATTCTTTTGCTCTGTGAATAGGATAAGAAAGAAATGAGTGAAATAAGATAAAGTAATAGTTTTTGCATATAATTGGTTGAAATGCAAATTAAAGAACTATACTTCTTAAAAAGTTTTAAGGACTCTGTAAATATATGTTAAAGAAAGGCGTGAAGTAAGTTTTGTTTTTGTTAATTATTTTCTTTTTCTAATGTTTTATATAATTGAGCTTGCTTTTTTAAGAATAAAATTAAGTCTAAATTTCCGTTATCATAAGCATTTTTAAAACCATTGTCAAAGTGTGAGAAATATAAAAACCTTGAAACTTCTGTAGAATCTATTTTTAAATCATTAATAATGTAACTTTTATATGTTGATTTTAGTTTTTCTAATTTATCATTATTGTCTAGTATTTCTTTTTGTTTTTCAAGTTTGTCTATTCTTCCTGAAATAGAATTAATAACATAATCTACAGAAACAGTTACACTTATTAAATTATATTGTATGCCACCAGCATAAGCTGTTTTAATTTCTCTCTCAATTTTAGATAGTTTTTTAGGAAAAGGATTAATTCCTAAATTTTCCATTACTTTTTGACGATCACTTTTGCCTATTATTTTAGCGTCAGTTCCTAACCTTCCACTTAAATATGTTTCTTTTATTTCAACCTCTTCTAAGAGATAATCTTTAAGAAATAAAGTTAAATCCAGCCGTTTGTTTTTAATGATAACATTAGCAACTATTAGGTTTTCCT
Source organism: Tenacibaculum aquaeponti (assembly GCF_052084715.1). Lineage (GTDB taxonomy): Bacteria > Bacteroidota > Bacteroidia > Flavobacteriales > Flavobacteriaceae > Polaribacter. Next base: position 265,295 of record NZ_CP197288.1, read on the forward strand.
CTTTATGTTGTATGGAAGTAATTTTTAATTCATCTCCTAATTTTACAGGAATAACAAAGTTACCAGCTTCATCCGAAAAAGTTCCTTGTTTCGAAGTAATGTTTATGATATGAGCATCTATTACTTTACCAGAACTATCTGAAAGTGTACCAGATATTTCTATTCTTTTATTTTGAGAATAAGAAAGGATAGAAAAAAATAAAATTAGATAAAGTAATAATCTTTGCATACAATTAATTGATTTACAAATAAAAGAACTATCCTTCTTAAAAAGTTTTAATACAGCTGTAAATTTTTGTTAATTTGAATTATGAAAAGATTAATCATAGCAAGTACTTCAACCGTTCATGGTAGCGGATACTTAGAATATATTTTACCGGAATTATCAATTTTTTTCAAAAATGTAAATACAATTGTATTTATACCTTATGCACGTCCAAGTGGAATTTCTTATGATGTTTATACTGCTAAAGCTAAAGAAGCTTTTGAAAAAATAGGAATAAAAGTAAAAGGAATACATGAATTTGATAATCCTGTAGATGCAGTTAAAAATGCTGAAGGAATCTTCACTGGTGGAGGAAATACTTTTGAATTGGTAAATCAATTATACAAGAATAATGTAATTAATATTCTTAAGGAAGTTTTAGAAAACGGAACTCCTTATTTAGGTACAAGTGCAGGAAGTAATATTTGTGGAGTAACCATGATGAATACGAATGATATGCCAATAGTATATCCACCGAGTTTTGATACCATGGGATTAATTCCTTTTAATATCAATGCGCATTATTTAGATCCAGATCCAACATCGAAACATATGGGGGAAACTAGAGAAACAAGAATTAAAGAATATCATGTTTTTAATGAAACTCCTGTTTTAGGTTTACGTGAAGGAAGTTGGTTGCAAGTAACTGACAATCAGGTTTTGTTAAAAGGAGAATATACTGCTCGTTTGTTTAGAAAAGATGCAGTAGCTGTAGAATTAGATACAGATACTATAATTAAACAGGAAACATTGAGTTAAAAATCGAATAATTTGTAATTTTGTGTTTTATTAACACAAACCTATGCCAGCAATTCAAAATATTAAGGTAGCTGTAGATGCAGTTGTTTTCGGTTACGAAGCCAAGAAAATTTCGGTTTTATTAATAAAAAGAGGAGTAGCACCTTTTAAAGATTCTTGGGCATTACCAGGTGGATTGGTTATGGATGATGAGTCTTTAGAAGATGCTGTAAAACGAGAATTAAAAGAAGAAACTGGAGTTAAATTCGATTATCTAGAACAGCTGTATTCTTTTGGAAAACCTGGTAGAGATCCTAGAAATAGGGTAGTATCTATTACATATTTTGGATTAGTACGTCCTAATCACTTCACTATTAAAGCAGACACAGATGCTAATGATGTACAATGGTTTTCGTTAGATGATTTACCAGAATTAGCTTTCGATCATCAAATGATATTAGATATGGCTAAAGATCGTTTAAAAGCTAAATTGCAATATCAACCCATAGGTTTTGATCTATTAAATAAAGAATTTCCGTTTTCAGACTTAGAAAATTTATACACTACAATTTTAGAACACAAGATTGATCGTAGAAACTTCAGAAAAAAAATATTGAGTTTTGAAATTGTAGAAGAAACCGACAAAATTCATCAGCAAGGTAGCGGTAGACCTGCAAAACTCTTTAAGTTTAATAAAAAGAAATACGATCAATTAGTACAAGAAGGATTCCACTTTGAAATTAAGATAGTGTAATTTTTACACAAATTATTTTGTCAGTTTGTTTTTATGTTTTAGTTTTGCGTAAAAAAAACACAAAAATGATTTTCAATTTAGATTCAACATTTGAACCATTAGGAGGTAACCAAGTAACATTTAAATCGTTCACTTTTTCTGGAGGAGAACCTCACATTAAAATATCGTCTGATTTAACTAATGTTGAAAAAGTAACGATAACAACTAGAGTTACTTCTTTTAATGATGTAGGATTGTTATTGTGTGCAGTTGATGCTGTTAAAAGATGTGGAGTAAAAATAATCAGTCTCTTTATACCATATTTTCCAGGAGCAAGACAAGACAGGGTTATGATACCTGGAGAACCATTAACGGTAAAAGTGTACGCGGATTTGTTAAATAGTTTGAAATTAAATGAAATTACTGTTTTTGATCCACATTCTGAAGTTACTCCAGCAGTTTTAAATGATTGTAAAGTGATAACTAATTATAAGTTCATTGAAAAAGTAATTGAAAAAATTGGATCTGAAGTGTTATTAATTTCTCCTGACGGAGGAGCTTTGAAAAAGATATATAAAGTGTCGGAATATTTAGGGGGAATTGCTGTAGTAGAATGTTCGAAAAAGAGAAATGTAACAAACGGAAAACTGGAAGGTTTTAAAGTTTACGAAGAAGATCTAAGTGGGAAGAATTGCTTAATTGTAGATGATATTTGTGATGGTGGAGGAACTTTTATGGGGTTAGCAGATGAACTGAAAAAGAAAAACGCAGGTGATTTATATTTAGCTGTAAGTCACGGAATTTTTAGTAAAGGAGTAAAACATTTAAAAGAAAAGTTTACAAAAGTGTTTACAACAGATAGTTTTAAAGATGTTGAAGACGTTCAGCAGATAAAATTGGAAACGCTTATGTAATAATGTCAGTTCGAGTAATTCCGATTTATCGGGATTGTATCGAGAACTATTTAAGAGATGAAAACTTCTCGATAAAAATTGAAATTAATCTTGTAACGTCATTCCGAATTTATTTCGGAATCTCATAAAACTATCAAAGAATAATTCGTGATGAGAACCTGAAACAAGTTCAGGTTGACGTAAGTTTATTATTACAAATTGTAGATAATTATAAAAAAATGAAACTGAAATTAAAAAATTATAAAGAACAATTGAATGAATGGCCAGAATCAGGTCATCATATCATGGCTCAATACGATGAAGAAAAAGTAATTGTATATCAGTCATACAGACCAGCGATCGGGAATTTTGCTGTGAGAAACCAATTTTTTGGAGGTCCATTTAAGTATACAAGAATGACTTGGATTAAACCAAACTTTCTATGGATGATGTATAGAAATGGTTGGGGAACAAAAGAAGGTCAAGAAGTTGTTTTAGCAATTCATTTAAAAAGAACAGCCTTCGAACGCTATTTGAGTCAGGCTGTGTATTCGAGTTATCAATCGCATTTGTACGAAAATGAAGAAGCTTGGAAAGAAGAAGTTCAAAATTCAAACATTCGATTACAGTGGGATCCAGATCATGATCCGTATGGAGCAAAACTAGAACGTAGAGCAATTCAATTAGGAATCAGAAACGAAGAAATAGTAAAATTTGGTAAAGAAGATATTATTGAAATAGAAGACATATCAGCATATGTGAATCAACAATATCAATTCGTATTAAACAAAAATTTAGATGCCTTAGAGCTTCCAGAAGAAAAACCATATTTGAGTTTTAATGAAGAAGTAAATCGGTTTTTGAAGATTAATTAAATAAAATTAAGAAAAAGTGAATAGAGCAGGAAGAAAAATAAAAGCAGAAGAGACAGTAAAAATCTTTGAAGATGGTTTTTATTATGATAAAAATAATAGTCGAGTAGAACTAAAAACAGATATAGATAATTCAGTAAAAAACACAGTACATTATACATCTGAAGATTTAGATGAATTAAATGATAACGTAGTTTTAGATAAAAATTTCGATACGATTTTTGAAGTAACTAATGAAGATTCAATTAGTGCAATTTTAAGATTGTCAAAAAATGAAGAAGTAATGTGTTTAAATTTTGCCTCAGCAAAGAATCCAGGAGGAGGCTTTTTAAATGGTTCATTAGCACAAGAAGAAAGTTTAGCATTATCATCAGGATTGCATGAATCTCAAATGAGTGTTTTTGAATTTTATGAAATGCATAGAAAGATGAAATCTTGTTTGTATACAGATAACATGATTTACAGTCCAAATGTGCCAGTCTTTAGAGACCATACAACAGAGCTTTTATCAGAATATCAACAATGCAGTTTTATTACTTCTCCAGCAGTAAATTTAGGAGCAGTAAAACGTAATGAACCGAATAAAGTTGAAAGTGTTCCAAAAGTGATGAGCAGGCGTATTGAAAAGCTTTTAAGTCTAAGTTATGCAAAAAAACACGATACTTTGATTTTAGGTGCTTGGGGATGTGGAGTTTTTCAGAATGATCCTAATGATATTGCAAAGTTGTTTAAATCGCATCTTGACAATAAGTTTAAAAATCAATTTAAAAGAGTAGTCTTTGCAATCTATTCAAAAAATGAAAAGTTTATAGAAGCATTTCAAAAAGAGTTTGATTAAATATAATTTGGAGTTGGTGCCTGAGGTACTCGAAGGCACCAATTCAAAAAATCAAAACCAACAAAATGAAAAAGAAAATAGAACAAACATTTTTAGGATTAGCAGTAGGAGATGCTTTGGGAGTTCCTGTGGAGTTTAAAACAAGATTTGAATTACAGCAAAATCCAGTAAAAACAATGAGAGCTTTTGGTTCTCATAACCAACCTAAAGGAACTTGGAGCGATGATAGTTCTTTAACATTCTGTTTGGCCGAAAGTTTATGTAAAGGTTATAACACAAAATCTATAGCTACAAATTTTGTACGTTGGTATGGAGATAGTTATTGGACGGCACACGGAGAAGTTTTCGATATCGGAATTGCAACAAATACAGCTATAAATGCTTTTGCAAAAGGAACGCCAGCAACATTAGCAGGTGGAACTGGAGAGTTTGATAATGGAAATGGATCTTTAATGAGAATAAGTCCGTTAGCATTTTATGTAAAAGATATGTCAATCGAAGAACGATTTCAAAAAGTTAAAGAAGTTTCTTCAATTACACATGGGCATATTCGCTCTGTACTGAGTTGTTTCATTTATGTGGAGTTTATGATAGGTTTATTAAGAGGATTGGAAAAATTTGAAGCTTACGAAAATATGCAACACATAGTGAATAAATTCTTAAATGAAAATGGGATTTGTTCAGAAAGTGAAATCAATAAGTTTCATAGAATATTAGAAAATCCAATAGGCGATTATATAATAGAACCTGTATATAAATTGGAAGAAAAACAGATTAGTGGATCAGGTTATGTATTAAATACTTTAGAAGCGAGTTTGTGGAGTTTTTTAACTACAGATTCATATGCTGAAGCAGTTTTAAAAGCTGTGAATTTAGGTGAAGATACAGATACAACTGCTTGTGTTACCGGAGCCTTAGCAGGTTTATATTATGAAGAAGAATGTATACCAAAAGATTGGTTACATGATTTAGTAAAAAGAGAAGAAATAATCGATTTATCACATCGGTTTTCAAAAAGTTTAGATTATGAGTAAAATTAAGTTTTACAGTGTTAATGATAAGTGGGGTGAGTTTTCAAATTTTGCTTTATATCCAATTAAATTAGATGGTAAAATTTGGCCAACATCTGAACATTATTTTCAAGCTCAAAAATTTGAAAGTATTACTTACAAGGAAACAATAAGAAAGAGCTCTAGTCCGATGAAAGCAGCTGAATTAGGTAGGTCTAGAAGAATTAAAATAAAAAAGAATTGGGACAAGGTTAAAGATAATGTTATGTATAAGGCAGTCTATGCAAAATTCACACAGCATGAATACCTTAAAGAAATTCTTTTACAAACTTTAGATTTTGAAATAATAGAACACACAGAGAATGATCTGTACTGGGGGGATGGTAAAAATGGTAAAGGATTTAATAAATTAGGTAAAATTCTAATGAGAGTAAGAGACAAAATCAGATGAAAAAGATAAAGTTATATAGGCCAGTAGGAGAAAAAGAAATGCAATTAATAGCTGAAAGTGGATTTAAAAAATTTCCGCCAAGATTAGAATGGCAACCTATTTTTTATCCTGTTTTAAATGAAGAATATGCTTCAGAAATAGCAAGTAAATGGAATACCACAGATCCTTTTGGTAACTATTTAGGGTTTGTAACAGCTTTTGAAATTTCTGAAGATGAGTTTAAAAAATATCCAATCGAAAATGTAGGCGGGAAAATTCATAATGAATTATGGGTTTCAGCAAATCAGTTGGAAAGTTTTAATGATTCGATACAAGGAGAAATAAAAACACTTAAAGTTTATATCGGTAAAGATTATAAAACTAGTGAAAGTCTACTTGTAAATGAAATTATGAAAACTGTAGAAAATTTTCATAATTAAGTAATATGTCAGTTCGAGTGATTTTTCTGAAGATTGAGTTTATCGAAATCGGAAGAAAAATTGTATCGAGAACAAATTAAAATATCTCGATGCAATTCTAATATATTGGAATCACTCGATATGATAATAAAACAAGAAATATGAAAATAGAATTACATAAAGGAGATATTACTAAAATAGCAGTAGATGCAATTGTAAACGCAGCAAATTCTAGTTTATTAGGTGGTGTTGGAGTAGACGGAGCAATTCATAGAGCAGGAGGGAAATCTATTTTAGAGGCTTGTCAAGAGATTCGAAATCGACAAGGAAAATGTAAAACTGGAGAAGCAGTAATTACAACAGCAGGAAATTTACCAGCTAAAAAAGTAATCCATACTGTTGGTCCGGTTTATAACGGAGGAAATCGATTAGCGTTGGAAAAAGAATTATTAACCAATTGCTATAAAAATAGTTTGTTATTAGCGAAGGAACATGATTTAAAAACGATTGCTTTTCCCAACATTAGTACAGGAATTTACAAGTTTCCTAAACAATTAGCAGCAGAAATAGCTATTGAAACGGTAAAAAAACACCCAGTTGTAGAAAAGCTAATTTTTGTCTGCTTTGATGAAGATAATTACAGGATTTATGAAGATATTTTGAAATGAAAGGAGTAAACCATTATTTGTTTTGATTTTTGATTCTTTGTATCAAGACAAAATGAATGCAACAGATGATATGATGTAAACTCTCAATTAAAAATGATAAAGAAATGAAAGAGATAAAATATATAAAAGGTGATGCAACTTCACCTCAAGCAAAAGGAGTTAAAATTATAGCCCATATATGTAATGATTTAGGAGGCTGGGGAAAAGGATTTGTTTTGGCTATTTCAAAAAGATGGAAAGAACCAGAGACCAGTTATAGGAAATGGCATAGAGAAAGATCAGAAAATGATTTTAAGCTTGGAAACATTCAAATTATACAGGTTGATGAGTTTGTATATGTATGTAATATGATAGGGCAAAGAGGAATGAAAACTGGTAGTAATGGAGTTCCAATACGATATGAAGCAGTTAATAAATGTCTCGCAAAATTGTCTGATGTAGCGAAAGAGTTAAATGCTTCTGTACATATGCCAAGAATAGGATGTGGATTAGCAGGAGGTAAATGGGAAAAAATAGAGCCAATTATCACAGAGAATTTAATAAAAAATGAAATCGATACAATAGTGTATGATTTATAATAAAAGTTATCAAGAATACAAGGAGACAAAATAATCTGTAAATAGATTACTTCTTGTCTCGAAATAATAAAAAAATAAAAAGATGAAACTAACCATACATGGATATTCAACAGCATTATTTTCAACATGGTACTTTATTGAAGAACTTGGATTGTTATTTGATGCTGGCGACGGATTAACATCCAATTTATTAGGAAAGTGTGGTAAAATAAAAAACATTTTTATCTCACATGCAGATAGAGATCATTTAGGTGGAATTTTTCAGTATAATCAATTGTTTGCACATCGTAAACCAAATATTTATTATCCGAAAGATTCAGGATCGTTTCCATTTATACAAAATTTCACTAGTCAATTTGATCCACATACATATGGAACAAGATGGAATAGATTAGAAGATGAACAAATTATTCAGATAAAATCAGGTATCGAAGTTTTATGTTTTGAAAATCAACATATAGATGTGAAGGATCAATTGAAAAGTTTGTCTTTTCAAGTATTTGAAACAAAACATAAGTTGAAGCAAGAGTTTTCGAATTTGTCTTCAAAAGAGATTATCGCTATAAAACAAGATAAAGGAGAAGATTTTATCAAAGAGAAGATTAAAAACTCAGTTCTAGTGTATTCAGGAGATACACCAGTGTATGATTATTCTAAATATGATAATTGTGGAGTGTTAATTCATGAAGCCACATTTTTAAAGAAAGAAGAAGTAGAAAAAGGGAATGATAAAAATAAACACAGTTCTTTAGAAGAAGTGCTAGAAATGGTAAGTCAAATCAATATTGAAAAACTGATTTTAGGTCATTTTTCATCGCGGTATGATATGCAACAGATCGATCAAACAATTAAAGAGCTCATTAAATACTATAATATTAAAATACCAGTATTTAGAGTTCCTTTAGGAAGATATCAAAGAGATATTTTAAATCAAAAACCTTTAAATTAACTATATATAGTTAAAACTTGAGATTGCGTATAAGTGTATAATGTCAAAACGACGCAGTTGAGATCAATTAAAAACAAAACAAAATGAACGAAAGAGAAATAAAAAGTATAAGTAAGTTTCTAAGTCTATTACTAAGACATCAACCTGATTTAATCGGATTGAAATTAGATGAAAATGGTTGGGCAGATGTAGCTGAACTTATTGAGAAATCGAAAAGAAAAGGAAAGCACTTTTCAATAGAAAAACTAGAAGAAGTAGTTGCAACAAACGATAAAAAGCGATTTAGTTTTAATGAAGATCAAACGAAGATTAGAGCCAATCAAGGTCATTCTTTAAAAACGATTGATTTAAAATTAGAAGCTATTCAGCCACCAGAATATTTATATCACGGAACGGTGCCTAAGTTTATGCAATCGATAAGAGAAAAAGGATTGCAAAAAATGAGCCGACAACATGTGCATTTAAGTCAAGATATAGAAACAGCTAAAAAAGTTGGAAGTAGAAGAGGAGTTCCAACGATTTTAACTGTTCGCTCAGGAGCTATGCATATGGCAGGATACGAATTTTACCAATCTAAAAACGGAGTATGGTTAACAGATCATGTGCCAGCAAAGTTTATAGACAAATAAAACAACTATGAAAAAAATTAATGTACACGACGAAATATTTTTAATAGAAAACTTCCTTTCAGAAGAAGAGTGTTTTGAGTATTTACTAAAATACCAGACAGTAGAATTTGAAGAAGCAAAAATTTCTGTAGATGGAAATCAGGTAATGAATAAAGGAGTTCGTAATAACGATCGTTATTTGTTTTTTGATGAAGATTTAGGAAAAGATTTTTGGAATCGATTACAAGATTTTATTCCTAAGAAAGTTGGATTTTATGAAAGAATTGGCTTAAATGAAATGTTTCGAGTGTATAAATACACCAAAGGTCAGCGCTTTAAAATGCACATAGATGGAAGTTACAGAAGGAATTTAGAAGAGCAAAGTTTCTATTCTTTTCTAATTTATTTGAATGATGATTTTGAAGGAGGAGAAACAGCTTTTCGAAACATTGGTACAGTAAAACCAAATAAAGGAACTGCTTTAGTTTTTAGACATCGATTACGTCATGAAGGAAAAGAGTTAATTTCAGGAGTAAAGTATGTGTTAAGAACAGATGTAATGTACAGAAGAGTTTAAAAATTAATCAAGTAAAGTGTCATGAAAATAAAACTAGTATATAAAGAACCAGAATTAGGTAAAGCTTGGGAATCTTACTTTTCAGAATTTGAAGATGTTGAAATTATTGGAGAAGATATCGTTAAGGTTGCTTGCGACGCTATAGTCAGTCCAGCAAATTCTTTTGGTTTTATGGATGGAGGTTTAGATATTCATTTATCAGAAACTTTAGGTTGGCATATTCAAGACGAATTACAAAAACGAATAGCTCAGTTAGATGAAAGAGAATTATTGGTAGGGCAGTCAATGATAATTCCAACGGAGAATGAAAAAATCCCGTATTTGATATCTGCTCCAACAATGCGAGTTCCTATGAGTTTTAATATTGCAACTTCTGTAAATGCTTATTTAGCAATGAAAGCAATTTTAATAGCGGCAAAAAAACACGAAGAAATTCATACCATTGCTGTTCCAGGTTTATGTACAGGTTGTGGAAGAATGCCTTTTGATATTGCAGCAAATCAAATGTTTTTAGCATACGATGAAGTTATTTTAGGAAATTATAAAGACTATAAAACCTTTGGTGACACACAAAAATTCCAATATCGATTAAATGAAAAAGGATTGATATGGGATTATTAAAATTTAAAAAATGGCTAATTATCAGGAAATAAGAGCCAGTTATGATAAAAATACAATAACTGTTTATCAGGCTTATAACAAAATAATAGCAACGAAAGCTCTTAAAAATAATCGATTTGAATCGCCTTTTTCATTTACCAGAATGACATGGATTAAACCATCATATTTATGGTTAATGGAACGAAGTAATTGGGGGACAAAAAGTAATCAAGATTATATTTTGGGAATTAAAATAAAACGAATTAAATGGGAGAAAGCTTTAGAAATGGGGGTATTAACAGATCCTGATACTAAAGTTTATAAAAGTGGAATGGAATGGGAACAAAAATTTAAAGAAGCTAAAGTTCATATTCAATGGGATCCAGAACGAAATATTAGAGGAAATAAATTGGAACATAGATCTATTCAAGTAGGAATCAGTAGGTGCTTAATACATGAATTTAATGAAGAATGGATTCAAGAAATTGTTGATTTTACTCCTTTAACGAAGAAAATCAATGAGCTGAGGAAGAAAGGAAAATATACCGAAGCCAAAAGACTTCTTCCCAAAGAACGAATTTATAAATTGCCTTCTTCATTAGAAGATAAAATAGGCATAAGATAATTTTAGAGATAAATTATACACTAGAAATAGTTATGATGTACAAAAGAGTTTAAAAGTTAATTATGAGAAGTGTCATAAAGAGAATACACCTAAAAATCTACCACAAGATGTGTTAAGAATGAAAAGCTGTCTGAGTGAAACGAGTTCATCGAGGATATTCTTTTTTAGAGTGATATGATCTTAAGGCTAGATTTTTTGATTCTTTTTTCATCAATGGAAAAAAGAATGATAAATAAAGAAATAAAATGAAAGAGTTAAAAGAAATACTAACTAAAGTAAATTCAAAAAATAATAGAAATAACATCACATTCCTTACAGGAGCAGGAATATCATCAGCAAGTGGAATACCAACTTACCGAGGAACAGATGGGATATGGATAAAAGGAACGAAATATTACAAACCCGAATCGTTTGGAACTTTTGAACATTTTAGTAAGAATGCAGATGAAGTTTGGCAATACACATTTTTTAGAAAGAAAATGTTTGCAGAAGCTAAACCGAATGCTTCGCATTTTAAATTAGTTGAAATAGAAAACACTTTACAAGATCGTTTTCATTTAATCACACAGAATATAGACAACTTGCATCAAAGAGCAGGATCTAAAACTGTATACGAAATACATGGTAATTTAAGAGAAATGCGTTGTGCAGATGAATGTTCGAAAGATGTTTATGAAATGTCTAAAGAGATTCAGTTAAAAGCTATAGATGAGGATTTAAGTTATGATGAAAAGCAATTATTAGTTTGTCCAAAATGCGGAACAGATACGCGTCCGAATATTTTATGGTTTGACGAGTTTTATAATGAACGAAATTTTAAATTACACACAACATTAAAAATAGCTAAAAATTCTGGAGTTTTAATAATTTTAGGTAGTTCTGGTGCTACTACTTTACCGAATAGATTAGTAGAACAAACAATTAAATACGGAGGGGCTGTAATAGACGTAAATCTAGAAGACAACAACTTTACAGAAAACTTCGGAGATAAAAAGAAGTTTTACAAGTTTAGAGGTACAGCGCTAGATTTTTTAACACAATTTCAAGAGGCATTATAAAATGGAACCAAGAACATTTACCATAGGAGATATACACGGAGGCTTATTAGGCTTACGTCAGTTAATTGATAAATTAGAATTACAACAAAACGATACCTTAATTTTCTTAGGAGATTATGTAGATGGTTGGAGTGAATCTGCTCAGGTTATCGATTATTTAATGAAATTAAGAGAAAAACACGATTGTATTTTCATAAAAGGAAATCACGATGAATATTGCGAAAACTGGTTAAGAAGTGGAATAACGAATGACATTTGGTTATTTCATGGAGGTGTTAAAACAATTGAAAGTTATGAAGGGTATACAGAATATGATAAACAACAGCACTTACAGTTTATAGAACAGATGAAATTATTTCATATTGATGCTGATAATCGATTGTTTATTCATGCTGGTTTTTCATCAATGCACGGACCGCAAAAAGAAGTGTATGAATCTAATTTTAATTGGGATCGAACACTTTGGGAAACGGCAATTTCTTTAGACAAAACTTTAGATAAAGATTCACCATTGTACCCGAAACGATTGACCTTATTTCATGAGATTTATATCGGACATACACCAACAACAAGATATAATCAATTTGGGCCAATGAACGGAGCTAATGTTTGGAATGTAGATACCGGAGCAGCTTTTAATGGATGTTTAACGGCTTTAAATATCGATACGAAGGAGTTTATACAAAGTAAAGAGTTATATTCATTATATCCAGATGAAAGCGGAAGAAATGAAAGTTCATATAATGTTATTAAAAAGAAATATAATATTCCAGATTAATAAACTTTATAATTATTCGAAATGTATAGTTAAAGAATACACGTCAACCTGAATTTATTTCAGGTTCACATCAAAATAAGATTGAAGAATATAATATTTTAAATTAATAATAAATATAAGCTGTCATTAGAAAATAAGCCTAAAAATCCACCGTAAGACACGTAAAAAATAAAAAGTTGTTTAAGCGAAGCGAGTTCTTTTTATTTAGTGTCGAGGATGAGGTTTTAGAACGTAATTTTCTTAAGACTAGATTTTTTTGATTCTTTTTTCATCAATGGAAAAAAGAATAATTAACTATTTAAACTAATTTCATGATTGTTATTCAAAGTAAAAGAAGAAAGATAGAAAACATTTTAAAAGATTTTCCAGATGCAGTTATAGTTGATGTAACTTCAAAAGGAGAAATGCCAATGGTAAAATTTAGTCCGTTTTATCCTTTAGGAAATATTCCAATTCCTTTTTCTGAAGGTAAATATTCAGCTTCTGTAGAAGGAATATGGCAAGGATTAAAAGTTTTTGAAACACATGATGTAGATGAATCAAAGTTTGAGGTAACTTCCATGAAAGGTTTAAAAAGAACAGTTCGAAAATTTGGAAAACCTTTAGGACATAGAAAAGGAGTAAAAGGAGAGGAGTTGTTAGATTATATATCAGCAAGAAAAGAAATTTATTTACCAGTATATAATTGGGTTTTAGATCATGTTTTACAAGATGAATTAAGAGAGTTAACTAAATTATCTAAAAGTAAAACATTAGTTCTTTTAGATTATGAAACAAATGAAGATATCGAAAATCCTAGAAAACCTCTATCTCATGCTGGATTAATTAAAATGAAAATAGAAGGAAGATTATAGAATATAAAAGCTATGAAATATTCAAATACAACTATACAAGAAAGATATAATACAGGAGAACATTTAAAATACATATTCTTCTGGGGACATCAACCAAAGAAAGACGGAAGTATAAGCAAATCATGCTTTAGTCAGTGGTGGGAGTCTGATTTTGTTATCAACGGAATTGCATACAAAACTGCTGAACATTACATGATGGCAGAAAAAGCTAGATTGTTTAACGATGATGAGGTTTTAGCAGAAATCTTATCCTCAAAACATCCGCATGATGTGAAACAACTAGGACGAAAAGTTAAAGGATTCAATTCATCAGTTTGGGATAATCAGAAATATTTAATAGTCTATAAGGGGAATTTAGCAAAGTTCTCTCAAAACGACGCATTAAAAGAATTTCTAATCAACACTAAAGATAGAATTTTGGTAGAAGCTAGTCCGTATGATAAAGTATGGGGAGTTGGTTTGGCTTCAGATTACAAGAATATTGAAAATCCGAACAGGTGGAAAGGATTAAATTTGTTAGGTTATGTTTTAATGGAAGTTCGTGATAAGTTAGTAGAAAAATGAAGTTATATGAAATATTATTAGGAACAGCAATTGGAGACGCTTATGGAGCAGGTGTAGAATTTCAAGATAGAAATTGGATAAGAAAACACGTTGATTTTTCCTCTTTTGTAAATGTAAGGCACAAGATTCAAGTACCTGATGAAAAGATAAGTGTATTCACTGAAAATTATCATGAATGGGAATATACCGATGATACCGAAATGACTATTGGTGTATTAAAAGCATTACAGTCTAAAGAAAAGTTTTGTGAAGCTTTATTAGTACAAAAATGGACTGAAGAGTATGAAAAAGGAAAATTAGAAAAAGGTTACGGACGAAACGGACATGGATCTATGCGTTGGTGTTTTTCTGGCGAAAAGACTATTGAAGAAATTCGTGAATTTCAAAAAGATCGTCCAAATCCTGGAAATGCTCCAGCAATGCGATCTGTTCCTTTAGGTTTAATAAAAAGTGATCTTATAAATCAATATGCAGAAATCAATGCAAATGCAACGCATCCTAATATAAATGCCATATTATCTAGTCAATGTATCGCCAGAGCAACAGAGTTTTTAATCCAGAAGAATGGTAATGTAAAAGATGTAATAGCTTATTGTTTTAAAACAGTTTCATTAAATGAGGAATACAAGACGTATCTACGTTTGATTGAAGATTTACCAGATTATAATGATTTAACAAATAATGATTTTGTCACTCTTTGTGGAAAACAACCAATAGAAGTTCCTTATTTTTTAAGCGGAATTCATGGAATGCCTTCAGATTCAAAATATACAACAGGTTGCGTTTTGTATATTTTAAAACAGAGTGCAGATGCTTTTGATGCATTACAAAAATCAATTTATTTAGGAGGAGATGTAGATTCAGTAGCTTCTATTACAACTAGTATAATGGCTGGAATACATGGTTTAAAAAGTATTCCAAACTACATGATTGATAATGTAGAAGGGAAAAATTACTTTAAAAAAATAGTTAAAAACTTTAAAATTTAATTTAATTGTGTAAATGTAACGCAAAATATTTTGTAGATATGTTTTCTTGAATTATATTTGTGTTGTAATTACGCAAATGAATTTGTTTGTGATAAAATAAATAGTATGAGTGAAGAATTAAAACCAAGATTTGTTGATGCCTTACGAAGGAATAACGATCAAATTAGAGAAGACAGAGCCAAAACTATTGGAGAAGATGCAGAATTAATCTATCGAAGAAGAGTAGAAGACATCGAGTTAAAAATTAAAAGATTAACTAGAGAACAAGAAGGAGCGATAGACATCAGTCCATTAGATAAAAACAGTTTAACGTTTGCAGATTTTGATCCGGAAAGTTTTGTGATAAAAGACATAGAATTATCCTTAAAAATCAGAAACTTAAACATTCAATTAGAAATTGCACAAAAACGATACGAATACTTATTCGGTAAAAAAATATAATTATGGGAGGAACTAGATACAATTTAAGTAAAAGAGCTTTAAAAGCACAAAAGGAAGGCTACGCAAGTAAGTCAATAAATGAAATCTTTAAGCAGAATAGAGAAAGACGCGCGCACAATTCAATGAATCCGAATGGGGTAGATTTCAGAGAAGCGAGAGATTCAGAAGTACACCCAAATTCATTTCCAGTAATCTTAGCGTTAGATGTTACAGGAAGTATGGGACACATTCCACACGATTTAATTAAAGAAGGTTTGCCTAAGTTAATGGGAGGAATTATTCAAAATGGAGCAGAAGATGTCGCTTTATTATTCTTGGGAATCGGAGATCATGAATGTGACAGTTATCCATTACAAGTTGGTCAGTTTGAATCTGGTGATGAAGAATTAGATATGTGGTTAACGAGAACTTATATCGAATCTGGTGGAGGTGGAAATGCAGGTGAAAGTTACTTGTTATCATGGTATTTCGCTGCCTTCCATACAAGAACAGATGCTTTTGAAAAGAGAAATCAAAAAGGAATTTTATTTACGATTGGAGACGAACCTAATTTGAAACATTTACCAGCTTCAGCAATAAAAGAAATTATGGGAAGCGGTCAGCAAACATTTTCAGAAATGGAATTGTTTCAAGAAGTTCAAAAGAAATATGATGTATTCCATATCAGCGTAAATCATTCCGGAAGAGCAATTCAAGCAGAAAAAGGCTGGAAACAATTATTAGGAGACAATTGTATTTCTGTTAGTGATTACAGAACAATTCCTGAAGTTATTACAAAAGTAGTATGTGAAAATTATCCATCAGCAAGTGGAAAAACAGATATTTCAGGAGTAAATTTTGATGATATAGAAATGTTATAAAGATGAAAAAAGCAAAAATAGTTATAGGATTAGGTTTTGGTGATGAAGGAAAAGGTATTACAACAGATTTTTTGTGTACTAAAAATCCAGAAGCTATAGTAGTTCGTTTTTCGGGCGGACAACAAGCAGCACATACGGTAAAAATAGGAGATAGAAAACACGTACATTCTAGTTTTTGTAGTGGAGCATTACGTGGATTACCTTCTTATTTTAGCGAACACTGTACTATTCATCCTACTTTTTTGCATACAGAATTACAAGAATTAAAAAAGAAGAAAGGCAACGTTACTTTGTCAGTTCATCCATTGGCAAAAGTAACGACTCCTTTCGATGTTTGGTCGAATAGAAAAAACAATAAAAATTTAGTTCACGGAAGTTGTGGTAAAGGGATAGGAGCAACAATGAAGAGAAATGAAGGACCGTATAAATTGTATGCAATTGATTTGGTCGGTCCTAAATCTATGCTTTTAGAAAAACTAAACAGTATTGCAAACTATTACGGATTATATGATATTCCAGAATTAAGCGCTGAAGTAGCATATTTTTTAGATTGTGTTTCCGATTTAGATATAAAAATTAAAGACTATTCTTTTTTAAATACATATGAAACCATTATTTTCGAAGGTAGTCAAGGAGTATTATTAGATATGAATCATGGTACGTTTCCTAATGTCACTTATGCAAACACCACAGCAAAAAATGCCATAGAGATTTGTGAAAAGTTAAACATTGAAAATATAGAAACCTATTATATAACAAGATCTTATGCGACACGACATGGAAATGGTTGGATGCTAAATGAAGAAGAATTAGAATTGGTAAATACTGAAGAAGAAACCTGTGTTTACAACGAATTTCAGAAACATTTACGAACAGCTAAACTAAACATACTGTTATTATTACATGCGAAAAATATTGACCAGATTTATAATAAATCAAAGAAATCAACTTTAATAATGACGTGTTTAGATCAATATGAACCAGAATTAAATTGGGAGTTATTAAAAGAAAATTTTGATGAAATTTATGGCTCTTACGGTGCAGAATCAACAGCAATTAAAAAAATAAACATATGAATCCCTTATTATATACAGACGGATACAAAGTAGATCACAGAAGACAATATCCTGATAACACTACTTTAGTATATTCTAACTGGACACCAAGAAAAAGTAGAATTGAAGGTGTAAACGAAGTTGTATTCTTCGGCTTACAATACTTCATTAAAAAATATATTATTGATGATTTTTCGAAGAATTTCTTTCAGCAATCAAAAGAAGAAATTTCAAAAAGATATGCGAGAAGAATCAACAATTATTTAGGCGAAAATCAAGTGGGTATAGCGCATATTGAAGCATTACACGATTTAGGATTTTTACCAATGGTAATTAAAGCTTTACCAGAAGGAGTTTCAGTACCGATTCGTGTACCAATGTTTACGATGTATAATACATTACCTGAGTTTTTCTGGTTAACAAATTATTTTGAGACTTTATTATCTACAACAATTTGGATGCCTTGTAATTCAGCAACAATAGCGAAGCAATACAGAAAGATTTTAGATAAATATGCTTTAGAAACTTCTTCAATTCCTGAATTTGTAGACTGGCAAGGTCACGATTTTTCTATGCGCGGTATGGCAGGATTAGAAGCTGCTGTTTTATCTGCATCTGGTCACTTATTAAGTTTTACAGGAACAGATACAATTCCATCAGTAGATTTTTTAGAAGAATACTATAATGCAAATTCTGATACTGAGTTAATTGGAGGATCTGTTGCTGCAACCGAACACTCTGTAATGTGTATGGGAACGAATAGTGGAGAAGAAGAAACATTTAAAAGATTAATTACAGAAGTGTATCCTAAAGGAATTGTTTCTATTGTTTCTGATACTTGGGATTTATGGAAAGTGCTAACAGAATATCTTCCGAATTTAAAAGAAGAGGTTTTAGCAAGAGATGGAAAAGTAGTCATTCGTCCAGATAGTGGAGATCCAGTTGATATTATTTGTGGAAATCCAAATGCGAATTCAGAAGTTGAACAAAAAGGAGTAGTAGAATTACTTTGGGATATTTTTGGTGGAGTTACAAATGAAAAAGGGTATAAAGAGTTAGATGCACACATCGGAGCTATTTATGGTGACAGTATCACTTTAGCTAGAGCAACTCAAATTTGTGAGCGATTAAAACAAAAAGGGTTTGCATCTACCAATGTTGTTTTAGGAATCGGTTCTTTTACATATCAATATAATACAAGAGATACTTTCGGGTTCGCTATGAAAGCAACGTACGGAGAAGTAGCTGGAGAAGGAAGAGCCATTTTTAAAGATCCAATTACAGATGATGGAACTAAAAAATCAGCGAAAGGATTAATTAAAATTGAAAAAGTAAATGACACGTACAAATTAGTTGATCAAGTTTCTTGGGAAGAAGAACAAAAAGGTGAATTAAAAGAAGTATATAGAGATGGAAAATTATTAATCGATGATAGTTTGGCTGAAATTAGAAAACGATTATTATAAACCTTGTTAATTAAAGATTTAGGTGTTTTAAATAAACTGAAAAATCAATATATTTGGTTAGAATATTAACCAGATAAATATGATAATTAAAAGTAAAATAAGAGTATTCGTACTCTTATTTTTGTTTACGAGTATACACAGTATTTTTGCTCAAGAAACAAAAAAGAAGAAAGATTCTATTAAGAAAAAGGCTACAAAAACACTCCCGCTTGAGCCTAAAAGAACAATTTCATTTACTACAGATAAAGGAACTTGGATTTCTTTAGATGTTAGTCCAGATGGTAAAACAATTGTTTTCGATTTAATGGGAGACATTTACACAATTCCAATTACTGGAGGAAAAGCAACTCAAATTACTAAGGGATTAGCTTATGATGTACATCCTAAATATAGTCCAGACGGAAAATCATTAGTGTTTATTTCAGATAAAAGTGGTTCTGATAATATTTGGACACTTGATTTAAAAACCAAAAAGGATAAACAAATTACTAAAGAAAGTAAACATAATTTTTTTTCAGCTGAATGGACTCCAGATGGAGATTATATAGTTGGAGGAAAAGGAAGAAGAAATATAAAATTACACATTTATCATAAAGATAGTGGTTCAGGATCACAATTGTTCGATAAACCTAAATCAATAAAAGCAATTGATCCTGCTTTTAGTCCAGATGGAAAATTATTATACTTTTCGCAACGTTTTGGTTCATGGAATTATAACGCAAGTTTGCCTCAATATCAAATAGGAACTTATGATATGGAAGATGGTGATAGATCTGTTATTACCTCAAGATATGGATCAGCTTTTACTCCTACATTATCAAATGATGGAAATTGGATGGTTTACGGAACTCGTTTTGAAGATGAAACAGGTTTGGTTTTACGTGATTTAAAATCAGGAGAAGAAAGATGGCTAGCTTATCCAGTCCAAAGAGATGAACAAGAGTCAATTGCTCCTTTGGGTGTGTTACCTGCTATGTCTTTTACACCAGATAGTAAAAATTTAATAGCTTCTTATGGAGGGAAAATTTATTCAATTCCTGTCTCAGGAGGATCAGCAAAAGAAATTCCTTTCTCAGTAGACGTAAATTTAGATATGGGACCTAGGTTAGAATTTAAATATCCTATAGAAGATACTAAAGAAGCTTTTGTAACTCAAATTAGAGATGCAAAACCTTCACCAGATGGAACCAAACTTGCATTTACGGCTTTAAATAGATTATATGTTATGGATTTACCTAACGGTAAGCCTAGAAGATTAACTAAAAATGATTTTACTGAAGCGTATCCAGCTTGGTCTCCTGATGGGAAAAGCATTGTTTTTACAACTTGGAAACAAGGTGGAGGTCATTTATATAAAATAAATAGTACAGGTAGAGCAAAACCAGTTCAGTTAACAAAAGAAGTAGGTATTTATACTGAGCCTAGTTGGTCATATTCTTCAGATAGAATTGTATTTATTAAAGGAGCTGCACAAGTTTATGATGATGCAGTGAGTCCTTTTACAAGTAGAGTACAAGAGGATTTAGCTTGGATTCCTTCAGATGGTGGAGCTATTACTATTATTGATAAAACAAAGGGAAGAGGAAAACCTCATTTTACTAAAATTGATAATCGCATTTATTTAAATCATTTTGAGAAAGGACTAATTTCTATTCGTTGGGATGGAACAGATGAAAAACAACATTTAAAATTATCAGGAATTACAACTTATGGTTCTGGTGATGTTTTCGGAAAGGGACATAATCATGCAAATGATGATCATTCACATACAGCAATGCCAAGTAATGAAGAAGGATGGAGAGAAAGTAGTAAAGCATCTAAACCTTCAGAAATTCAAATTTCTCCAGATGGAAAATCAGCGTTAGCACAAATTAATAATAATATTTATACTGTTATTATTCCCCGTTTTGGAAAAACACCATCAATTTCATTAGCAAAACCACAAAATGCTTCTTTTCCAGCAATGAAATTAACTATTTTAGGAGGAGAGTTTCCTGCTTGGTCTTCAGATAGTAAAGAAGTACATTGGTCTTTAGGAGCTAGTCATTTCAAATACGATTTAGATGCAGGCAAGAAGTTCAAAGATAGTCTTGCCTCTGCTAAGAAGAAAGAAATGGAACTTAAAAAGAAAAAAGAAGGAGATAAAAAAGATAGTAAAGACAAAAAAGCTAAGAAGAAAAAAACACCTAAGTTTAAAGCACAAGAGTTTAAGATTAAGGTAAAATATATACAAGATATCCCTCAAGGAACATTATTATTAAAAGGAGGAAGAATCATTACTATGAATGGTGAGGAAGTTATAGAAAATGGTGATGTATTAATAGAAAACAATAGAATTAAAGCTGTAGGTAAGTCTGGAACTTTAAATGCATCAAAAAAAGCGAAAGTAATAAATATCACAGGAAAAACAATTGTTCCTGGTTTTGTAGATACTCATGCACATATGTGGCCGTATTGGGGATTACATAAAAATCAGGTGTGGTTATATTCTGCAAATTTAGCTTATGGAGTTACAACAACTAGAGATCCACAAACTGGTACTACAGATGTATTAACATATGCTGATATGGTAAATTCGGGTATGCTTCATGGTCCGAGAGTTTATAGTACTGGGCCGGGTGTAGGTTTTTGGCAATATCAAATTACAAGTTTAGATCATGCTAAAGATGTACTAAAGCAATACAGTGAATATTATAATACAAAGAGTATTAAAATGTATTTAGTAGGAAATCGCCAGCAACGCCAATGGATTATTATGGCTGCAAAGGAGTTAAAATTAATGCCTACTACTGAAGGTGGATTAGATTTTAAATTGAACATGACTCAACTTTTAGATGGTTATCCAGGTCATGAGCATTCATTCCCAATTTATCCAATTTATAAAGATGTTACTAAAACTGTTGCTGACTCTAAAATGGCAGTAACACCAACATTATTGGTTTCTTATGGAGGGCCTTGGGCTGAGAATTATTATTATTCGAGAGAGAACGTTTGGGGAGATAAAAAAATTCAATATTTCACACCTTATGAAGAATTAGCTCAGAAATCTAGAAGAAGACCAGGTTGGTTCATGGATGAAGAACATGTGTTTAAAAAGCATGCTGAGTTTATGAAAGATTTAATAGAATCTGATGGTATTGGAGGTATTGGAAGTCATGGGCAATTACAAGGTTTAGGATATCATTGGGAGCTTTGGTCTGTTGCTAGTGGAGGAATGAAAAACCTTGATGCTTTAAAAGTGGCAACGATTTTAGGAGCAAGAGCTATTGGTTTAGATGGAGATTTAGGAAGTATAGAGAAAGGGAAACTAGCAGATATTTTAATTTTAGATAAAAATCCATTAGAAAATATTCGTAATACTAATACAATTACTCATGTAATAAAAAATGGTAAAGTTTATAATGGAGATACATTAGATGAGATTTGGCCTAAAGAGAAAAAGGCAGAGATATTCTATTGGCAAACTAAAAAACCGAAAGGATTACCGGGAATTAAAAAATAAAATGCAAATATTTTTTTTAACTTTTAAATTGTGGATTTTTTGTTTTTTTTACAGTTAAGTTAAATATATGTTAAATAAATAACTATATTAGCTCGATTTATTTTATAAAAACCTTTCAAAATGAAAAAAATTTATTTAAAATTAACAGCATTGGCAATTACGGGAGTTGCATTTGTTGGATGTAATTCATCTGAAGATACATCAGAAGTTTCTATCGAATCTATTGTTGAGAATTCTTCAGAAATAATTGCAGGGCAATACATTGTTACATTAACTAATGGAACATTAAGTAGACCTTCAGCAAGAGGTACTAAAATAGCTTATGAGAGTACTGTAGCTTCATTAAAAACTGAAGTGTGTAATAAATTTGATGGATTTAAAATTAAAGGAGAAAATATAAAAACAACTTTTGGGTATGCGCTTCAAGGTTTTGTAGCTAATCTTACAGATAAGCAAGTGGCTGATTTAAAAAATGATCCAAGAGTTAAATCTATAGAAAAAGATTATTTAATCACATTAGCACCACCTCCTGGTAAAGGAGGGCCAGGTGGAGGTGGAGGAAGTACTCCTTCACAAGAAACTCCATGGGGAATAACAAGAGTTGGAGGTGCTGTTAGTGGAGCTGGACAAACTGCATGGATAATTGATTCTGGTATTGATTTAGATCATCCAGATTTAAATGTTGATGTAAATAGAAGTAGAACTTTTGTTACTTCTGGAAAAGACTCAAAAGATGCAAATGATGGAAATGGTCATGGAACTCATGTTGCTGGTACTGTTGGTGCATTAGATAATAATATTGGAGTAATTGGAGTTGCACCTGGAGCAAACTTAGTAGCATTAAAAGTTTTAAGTTCAAGAGGTACAGGTGAGTTTTCGTGGACTGTTCAGGCTTTAGATTATGTAGCAGCAAATGGATCTGCTGGTGATGCAGTAAATATGAGTTTAGGCCCAAGATCTAGATATACTGATTCTGCTGTTGATCAAGCAACTTTAAATGTGGCAAACTTAGGAATTAATATCGCTATTGCAGCAGGAAACTCTGATGATGATGCATCTTTCTATTCACCTGCTCGTGTTAATCACCCTAATGTATATACAATTTCTAATATGACTATAAATGAAGTTTTAGCAAGTAGTTCTAACTATGGAGAACCTGTTGATTATGCTGCGCCAGGTACTTCAATTTTATCTACATGGAAAGATGGAGGTTATAACACAATTAGTGGTACTTCTATGGCTTCACCTCATGTATGTGGTTTATTAATTTCAGGAGGTGTAACTGGTGATGGTTTTGTTCAAGATAAGGATAATGATCCAGATCCAATTGCAGTAAGAAAATAGATTTTATATAAAGTTTTAAAATATAACAGAGCCTCTACTTTTAGAGGCTCTGTTTTATATAAAAAATTAAAAATTAATTTCTACGTTTATTCGCTATTAAGGTATTTTTTAATAACATAGCAATAGTCATAGGACCAACACCGCCAGGAACAGGAGTAATAAAAGAAGATTTTTCAGCTACTTCGTCAAAGGCCACATCCCCAACTAGTCTAAATCCACTTTTTTTAGAAGGATCAGCAACTCTTGTAATTCCCACGTCGATTATAACAACACCTTCTTTTACCATATTACCTTTTAAAAATTCTGGAATACCAATGGCAGCAATAATAATGTCTGCTTCTTTAGTAATATTCTCTAAATTTTTAGTTCTACTATGCGTTAAAGTTACAGTAGCATTTCCGACTTTTCTCTTTTGAGAAAGTAAAATACTCATAGGACTTCCAACAATATGGCTACGTCCAATAACGACAACATTTTTTCCTGAAGTTTCAACTTCATAACGGTCTAATAATTCTAAAATCCCAAATGGAGTTGCAGAAATAAAAGTAGGTAAGTTTAAAGCCATTCTACCAACATTTTCAGGATGAAAACCGTCTACATCTTTGGCTGGATCTATAGCTAATAAAACTTTTTGTTCATCAATATGTTTAGGTAAAGGTAGTTGTACAATAAATCCATCAATATCATTATCGACATTTAAGATTTCAATTTCATTTAACAATTCAGCTTCAGTAGTTTCTTCTGGTAATTGAATTAAAGTTGATTCGAAACCTACACGTTCACATGCTTTCACTTTTGCATTAACATAAGTTAAACTAGCCCCATCATTACCAACAATAATTGCTGCTAAATGAGGCGCTTTTTTTTCGTTTCTCTTTAATTCACCAACTTCTAAAGCTATTTCTTCTTTAATGTCGGCAGAAGTTTTTTTTCCGTCTAATAAAATCATTTTTTGTTGTTAGTGTGTTGTTTATGTTGTGTAAATAAAAAAGAGAAGTGGGCACACTTCTCTTCTGTAATTTTTTATCTCATTCCTCGCATCATTTGCATCATTCTTTTGCCTCCGCCACCTTGCATCATTTTCATCATTTTACTCATTTGATCAAATTGTTTCATGAGTTGATTTACTTCTTGTACTGAGGTTCCAGAACCTTTAGCGATTCTCTTTTTTCTACTTGCGTTTATAACAGAAGGTTTACTTCTTTCTTCAGGGGTCATTGAAAATATAATAGCTTCAATTCCTTTAAATGCATCATCATCAATATCTACATCCTTTAAAGCTTTTCCAGCACCAGGTATCATTCCAACTAAATCTTTCATGCTACCCATTTTTTTGATTTGCTGAATTTGATTTAAGAAATCGTCAAAACCAAATTGGTTTTTTGCAATTTTCTTCTGTAATTTTCTAGCTTCAGCTTCATCATATTGTTCTTGAGCACGCTCAACTAACGACACAACGTCTCCCATTCCAAGGATACGATCAGCCATACGATTCGGATGGAATACATCAATAGCATCCATTTTTTCACCCGTACCAATAAACTTAATTGGCTTATCAACTACAGATTTAATAGATAATGCAGCACCACCTCTTGTATCACCGTCTAATTTTGTTAGTACAACTCCGTCAAAATTTAAAACATCATTAAAGGCTTTAGCAGTGTTTACTGCATCTTGTCCTGTCATAGAATCTACAACGAATAATGTTTCATTTGGATTTACAGCTTTATGAATATTAGAAATCTCAGTCATCATTTCTTCATCAACAGCTAAACGACCTGCGGTATCTATAATAACCACATTTTTTCCGTTTGCTTTTGCATGCTTAATTGCATTTTGAGAAATTTCAACAGGATTTTGGTTTCCTACTTCAGCATAAACTTCAACACCGATTTGTTCTCCAACAACTTGTAATTGATTAATAGCGGCAGGACGATAAACATCACAACCTACTAATAATACTTGTTTAGTTTTCTTGTTTTTTAAATAATTGGCCAGTTTACCTGAGAAGGTTGTTTTACCCGATCCTTGTAAACCAGACATTAAAATTACAGTTGGACTCCCGCCAAGGTTAATACCTACTGTATCTCCTCCCATTAATTCAGTTAACTCGTCTTTTACGATTTTAACCATTAACTGACCAGGATTTAACGTTGTTAATACGTCTTGTCCTATGGCTTTTTCCTTAACCGAGTTTGTGAATTGTTTTGCAATTTTAAAGTTAACATCGGCATCTAAAAGTGCTCTACGAACTTCTTTTAAAGTTTCGGCAACGTTAACCTCATTTATCTTACCATGACCCTTCAGCGAGTGTAGAGCCTTATCTAATTTTTCACTTAAATTATTGAACATCGATGTCTACTACATTTTTTAGAGGCACAAATATAGGTATTTTAAGAGTAGTTTTCAATTAAATCTCTTGTGTGATGTTCTGTATGATGCGCAGTCCACATAATTATTTCTCGAAGTGGCATTTTTCCTAGTAATGGATGGGGTAAAATTAAGTTGTCTAGTTTATAATCACTTAACTTTTTAGTCTTACTTTGTAATTTTTTATTCTGCTTTTTTAAAGTAGCTACAAGTTTAATTATTTTTTTTTCGTTTGGAGTACTTACTTTACTATTAAAATCTCTGGCTTTGTCTTTATATTTTATTAATTTTTCGTCATATCTTTTCACAATCTCTTCATATGTTCTTAATTCTCTATTAGTTGTGCCAAATTTTGCTTTTAAAATAAATGGCGGTAAATTTAAAGCAAGATTCAATGGTTTAATAGAATCTACAAGGTGTTGAATTTGTTGACCAGCTGTCCATCGATTTATTGGTCCTTTCTCCCAATATTTTCCTTCTTGTTTAGATATCCATTGAAATAACTGTTGATGTTTTTCTTCAAGTAAATTTGAAATTGAATTTTTATCCATATCCGTATAAAATGAAATGCATTTTAAAGATATAAAATTAAATTTTACAATTGACTACATTAAAAATACGGTTGATTACATTTCGTTTTTTTTAAGTTTAAACTTCAAATACTTTTGAAAAAGTAAAACAAAAAACAAAGTCATGAGAACAAAATCGATTATACTAACATTGATTTTAATATTATCATCTATTGCATATAATTTAGCAGCACAGACAAATATTAAAGTCTATGGAAAGAATGAAAATTTTAAAAAAGCAGTAGGAAATATTACTCTGTTTATTAAAGGAAAAGGAAAGTTTCATATAGAATACGAAGGAGATATAGAGGTTTCAGATGATGATAAAGATATTATTTCAATTTCAAGAGATGGTTTTATAGAGATTAAAAAAACAAGTTTTGGAAAAAAGAGAAGGCTGGTAATTGAAGCAGAAAGTGGCTCTTTAAAAAAGAGATATTATGTTGGGTGGAGTGAAAAAAACTTTGACCCTGAAGGGAAAATTTGGTTAGCTGAAATTCTTCCAGAAATTGTAAGGTATACTGGTATTGCTGCAAAATCTAGAGTAGAAAGGTTTTATAGAAGAGGAGGAGCAACAGCAGTTTTTAATGAAATAGAAAAATTAAATGGCGATTATGCTGAATCTACATATTTTAAACTTTTGTTAGATAAGGGTTTGGATAATTCGGAATTAATAAAACTTATAAATTTAGCTAGTACTACTATTGATTCTGACTATTATTTATCGGATATTCTTCAAAAAAATCAAAATTTATTTTTACAAAATGAACAATCAGTATCAGCATATTTAAATGCCACAAAAACTATAAAATCTGATTATTATAAATCTCAGTTAATAGAAAATGCGATTGATAATACAGAGATAACAGACGAGCAATTAGATAAATTATTAGAAATTTCTAAAAATATTAGCTCAGATTATTATTTATCTGAAGTGTTAACTAAAATTTTAGAAAATAGAGATTTAAATAAATCAAATATGAATAAAATTATGAAATTATCTAACAGTATTAGTTCAGATTATTATAAGAGTCAAATTTTGAAAAAAGCATTAAAAAAGAAAGATTTATCTAAAGAGAATTATGATACTTTTATTAAGTCTATGGGAGATGTAGATTCTGATTATTATGCTTCAAATGTAATTAAAGATTTACTTAAAAAGGATTTAAATGATAAATCATTAAATGAATTAATAACACTTGTAGAAAAGAATGTAGATTCTGATTATTATGCATCTGATGTTTATAAAAAATTAGCTAAAAGAGATTTAACAGAAAAGCAATTAATTAAAATATTAGAGTCTTTACATACTATCAATTCAAGTAATTATTTATCATCTGTTTTAATCGCTTTTGCTCCAAGTGTGAAACAGGCTTCCCAACGTGTTAAAGACGCTTATTTAAAAAGAGCTAAAAGTATAGATTCAGATCTTTATTTTGGTAGGGCTATAAAAGCAATTTATTAAAAATTATACAATAAAAATTTTAATATGAAAAAGAGTTTACTTTTCGTTTTTATAATGACATTTTTAATTTTGGTTTCTTGTGAGTATCACAATAAAAATAACGATTCGTTTAAAATTATAATTAACGAAAAAACAAAGAAATTAGATTTATTGTATTCAGAGTTGTACAATAATCAGAAATTTAACGGTAATGTTCTTGTTGCTGAAAAAGGAGATATAATATTCCAAAAAAGTTTCGGATTGGCGAATGAAAAAGATCAGATTAAATTAAATTTAGAAACTACTTTTGAATTAGCTTCTGTATCTAAACAATTTACAGCAATGGGAATAATTTTACTTGAAAAAGAAGGAAAATTATCTTTAACAGATACCATATCAAAATACATCCCTGAGTTAAAAGAATACAAAGCTATAACGATACAAAATTTGTTAACACATACAAGTGGTTTACCAGATTATATGGAATTGTCAAATAATGAATTAGATAAAAGTAAAATTGCCACAAATCAAGATATTATAAATCTTTTTCATAAAGTTAAACCAAAGAGAAATTTTGAATCAAATCAAAAATGGGAATATAGCAATACAGGATATTTATTATTAGCTACAATAATTGAGAGAGTAAGTAAGAAAGAATATGGAGATTATTTGAAAGAAAAGATTTTTGATCCTTTAAAAATGAAGAATACTTTCGTACACAGAAGAAGATTCAATCCTAAAGAAATTAATAATTACGCATTAGGGTACATTTATTCTGATAGTTTGAAAAAGAAAATATTACCTGATGAATTAGGTAAAGAGTATTATGTGGTTTATTTAGATGGAATTGTTGGTGATGGTATGGTAAATTCAAATTTATATGATTTATTGAAATGGGATAGGGCTTTGTATAATAATGTATTAGTGACTGAAGAGGAAAAAAAGCATATATTTTCATCATACAAAATTAATGGAAATACTGAGACAGATTATGGTTATGGTTGGATGATTGAAGATTCTGAAAAATTTAATAAAATTGTTTCTCATTCTGGAGGATGGGCAGGTTATATTACTTATATAGAAAGGCATATAGATAACGATAAAACAATTATTATTTTACAAAATAATTCTACAAATCAAATTGAAATACCTATAAAAAATACAAGAAGGATTTTATATGGGATGCCTATTGAAAAACCTATTAAATTAGTTAAAGAGGTTTTAGGAAATTTAGCTGGAATTTATATTTCAAATAAAGGAATAGAAGAACAAATTATTTTTGAAAATGATAAACTTTGGGTTCCAATGAATCCAGAAATTAACCTTGAATTAGTTCCTGTATCTGAAACAAAATTTATTGTCGATGGATTTTCACCAGAAGTATCATACACGTTTGTCCTTAATAAAAAAGGGGAAGTTAAACAATGTAGAATTCAACAAGAAGGAACTAAGGTAGATAAAGTAATAAAAAGAAAAAAAAATTAAAAGTCTTAAGTTTAAGTTCATGTAAATGAAACTAATAAAAATACATCTTCTTACTATTATAACTGGACTAGCATTAGGAATATCAGTGGGATATTTTATGCTAATAGGAGAGCAAAAAGGAGAAGATATTAATATAATTACCATCTTTTTATTAGCTTGTTTGGGGATAGTGTGTGGATATTCAAATTTGGTTATTTCCAAAGTTTTAGATAAACAATTACCTTGGAAAACAAATGAAGGAACACGATTGTTTTTAGGAATAATATTACATTTTGTAATTACTTTTTTAATAAGTGTTTCTCTTTTTTACTTCTATCTTTTGGCATTGAATCCTATTTCTGATTTTCTATCAGAATATTCATTGATTTTAATAAAATTGAGTATTATATTTTTTATAATTTCAATATTATTTCAAGTAGTTTATTTTGCTTTATACTCATATTATGCATATGCTACATTACAGATAGAAACAGTAAAACTTCAGAGGAATCAAATAGAACATCAGCTAGAAGCTTTAAAATCACAATTAAGTCCACATTTTTTATTCAATGGTTTAAACGCGATTTCATCATTAACTCATAAAGACAAAACAAAAGCCTCTTTATTTATAAGAAAGTTAGCTTTAATGTACGATTATGTTTTAAAAAGTTATGATACAAAACTCATTGAACTAGAGAAAGAAATGGAATTAGTAGCGTCATATATTTTTTTAATTAACAATAGATTCGAAAATAAATTTAAATGTGAAATAACATTATCTCCTGTTTTATTAGGAACTAAAATTCCACCATTATCTATACAAATGTTGGTAGAAAATGCTGTTAAACATAAT
Organism: Tenacibaculum aquaeponti; assembly: GCF_052084715.1. Classification (GTDB taxonomy): domain Bacteria; phylum Bacteroidota; class Bacteroidia; order Flavobacteriales; family Flavobacteriaceae; genus Polaribacter. The sequence continues at coordinate 295,709 of NZ_CP197288.1, forward strand.
GTTTTAAGTATTGAAAAACCTTTGATGATGAAAATTACAAATGATGAGGAATTTATTTATGTTCAAAATAATATTACATCGAAGCCTAAAAAGGTTAGTTCATTTAAAATAGGGTTGAAGAACATTAACAAAAGGTATTTGCTTTTAACAGGAAAAAACATAGAAATGAGCAATGGAGATAAATTTCTAGTAAAATTACCTATTATACGATGAAAAAGTTATTTATACACAAACCTTTGTTTCGATTACTAAGTCCTGTTTTTAGTGGAGTAGTGGTGTATTTATTAATTCTTTTGGTGAATAATAATGTAGCACAAATTCGACAAGAATTTTTAGGACAAGAATTATATGTGTGTATTGGGTTATCGTACATAGTTCAAGAGTTTTTAAGGTTTTCATTATTACAATTTAAAAGGTTTTTTAAATCATTAAGTAGTCCTTTTTTTATACTAATTCAAGTCTTCGTTACCATAATATTATGTATTGCAATTGTATCGTTATTTATGACAATATATTACAAGAAAATATTAGGGTTTTCACCAAATTTTGAAGAGTTATTATTGTTCAATAGTATTTTTAGTGTTGTAAGTGCTATTTATATTTTACTTTTTATTAGTCACGAATATTTACATAAAATAAATACAGATAAATTAAAAGAAGAGGAACAATACCTTCAATTTATAGAAGAAGATTTTCAAGAATTTAAACAAGGGATTAATCCTAGTTTATTATTCGAAAGTTTAGAAAACTTATTAGTATTAATTCAAAATGATACTGATTTAGCAGATAATTTTATCGATCATTTAGCAACAATATATCGTTATATTTTATCAAGTAAAGAAAAACAATTGGTAACGATTCATGAGGAATTAGAAGCTACAAATGAATTGGTACATCTTTTTAATTATTTACCATTCAGAAATATTACAATAGTAAATGGTGTTAAAAGTGATTTTTTAGTTGTACCAAGAAGTTTACTTTTTACAATTGAACAAATTATTAGGACTACAATCATCTCATCGAATTTAGAATTAAAAATAGAATTAAAAGAAACGGAAAATAGTTTTATTCTAACTTATGTAACCAATGATAAAATAACAACACCATTTACATTACACAGTATTAAAGAGATAGAAAGAGTTTATAAAATATATAGTGATATAGAAATACAGCTTATTACAACTGATTTTAAACGAACGATAACCTTACCAAAACTAACTACCAAAACTGAAAAAAACTAAAATGAAAATAATAATAGTTGAAGATGAATCCTTAGCTGTAGAGAAACTAGAACGTTATCTTTTAAAGTACGACGGAACTATTGAAATTTCAACGAAACTTGATAGTATTCAAAGTGCAGTAGAATTTTTTCAATCAGAAAATGAATTTGATGTTGTTTTTATGGATGTTCAATTAACAGACGGTCTAAGTTTTGAGATTTTTAATCAAACTAAGATCGAGAAACCCATCATATTTGTTACAGCTTTTGATGAATACGCGATAGATGCTTTTAAGGTGAATAGTATAGACTATATTTTAAAACCAATTACATTTACTGATATCTCCAAAGCAATGACTAAATTAAAGTCAATGCAAAATCTTTTCAAAAAAACAGAAGTTGTATCTAATGTTGCTAAAGATTTAATCAAAAGAAAGTTTAAAGATCGCTTTTTAGTGAAATTAGGAAACCATATTCATTCAGTAAAAACAGACGAAATTTCTTTGTTTTATGCTGAAGGAAGAACAGTATATTTAGTAACGAATTCTGGAAAAAAATATATTTTAGATTTTAAATTAGAAGATTTGGTAAAAATTTTAAATCCTAAAAACTTCTTTAGAGTAAATAGAACATTTATAGTTGGAATCAATCCAATTAAAGATGTGTTAGTTTATTCTAATAGTAGATTAAAAATCACAACATCATTTCAACTCGAAAAAGAAATTATAGTAAGTAGAGAAAAAGTTTCTCTATTTAAAAATTGGTTTGAAGGTAATTAATTATAAAGCTTGTTTTTATATTTTTTGATACCAAGAACTAACCCGAAACAACTAATAATTATAATACAAATGAGCATTGGAATAATAAGAAATTTTATGTTAAGTAAAGTACTTATTATTGTTAGTATTAAAAAAGAAACTCCAATATATATCCATATAGGCTCAGATTCTAATCTGTTTTGAGAAGGAAAATTTGGTTCTTTATTAAAGAGAACTTTTAAAGTGTCCCAATCCCATATCAATAGTAAAATATTAGCTAATAACATTAATCCAGTTATAATAGGTGTTCCTCTAAAATCATAAGATATTGTAATAACAAAAACATTGGTAATAATAGCAAAGAAAGCAACAGCACCTAGTTTAGCATAGCGTTGTGTCATCAATAATATTCCTGCAATTAATTGTCCTATTCCTAAGAATTTCCAATAAATTCCAGATTGATATAGTGTTTCAAAAAAATGCCAAGCTGTGTTGATCGGATTTTCAGCACCACTTTCGGTAGTAAATCGCATCCCTTGTATTTTTTTAATACTAGCAAATACAAAAGCAAAGCCTATTAAATACCTAGTGTATATAATAAACAATTGAGGTAATAATTTATTTTTCATCTCTGTTTTTACTTGGTTACTTAGTTAGAGACGAACAATATAAATTTTTGTTACCAAAGAGTCAGGTATTTACTTTGTATAATACACAAGATTCTAGTTTAGGATATTCTTTTAAAAATGGATGATTAAAAGTACTGGCTTTTTGCATTCCTATTTTCTCCATTACCTTTATTGAAGAAATATTAATTGAAGGAGCAACAGAAACAATTTCAGATAACTTTAAAGTTTCAAAACCGTACGATAAACAACGTTTTGCACCTTCAGTAGCGTAACCATTTCCCCAAAACTTTGGTAATAACCGCCAACCAATATCTGTAGAAGGATTAAAATCAGCTTTATAAGTTTGTAAAGAAAGCCCCACAAAACCTATAAATTCTTGAGTTTCTAATTTTTCAGTAGCGAAATAGCAATATTTATGTGTTTCAAATTGCTGCTGCATTCTTTTTATAAAATCTTCACATTGTTCTTTAGAAGCTGTAGAAGGAAAAAAACGCATAACTTCTTGATCGGAATTTAATTTATATAAATTATCTAAATCATTAATAGTCCAATTTCTAAATCCTAAGTTTTCAGAAGTAAATATGTAAGAGTTCATTTTGTTAATTTTTATCAGTATGAAATCACATTTTTTTTGATCACAAAAAGCAAATTAATACATTTACTTCCTAAGGAACCGAACAAATATTGATTTTTTATGAAAAAAAGTATCACGCTGAAAGAGTTGGCTAAGATTCTTGATGTTTCTGCATCTACAGTTTCAAAGGCTTTAAATGATAGTTATGAGATTAGTGAGGCCACAAAGAAGAAAGTTGAAGAAGCAGCTAAACGATATAACTACAGACCAAATAGAGCTGCTTTAAATTTAAAATCAGGAAAAACAAATACAATAGGAGTAGTATTACCAAGTATTAAAGATTTCTTTTTAGTTAGAGCTTTAAGAGGTATTGAAAGTGTTTTAGCAGATACAGATTATAATATTATTATTACCGTTACTAATGAATCTTTTGAGAAAGAAGTAAAAGCTGTAGAAACCTTAGTAAATGGTTTGGTTGATGGTATTATTATAGCGGTAACTGAAGAGACACAAATTAAACAAGATTTTAAGCATTTAAGTGATATTTCAGAAAGTATCGATTTATTAATGTTTGATAGGGTTGATAATCCTGTAGAATGTGATAAAGTTTTGGTAAATGATTTTGAAGCTGTACAAAAAGCTGTACGACACTTAAAGTTTAAAGGAGCTTCTAGTGTAGCATTAGTTTCTTCAAATAAAAATTTAAGTGATGAAAATACAAGGCTATTAGGATATTTAGAGGCTATAAAAGATAATCAAGATCCTCTTATTGTTAAAGGAAATGAAATGTATATTGAAAATGAACTTCATGTTTTATTTGATGAAGAAAAAGTAGATGGAATTATAGCATTAGATGAAGAAGCTTCATTAGCAGCTTTTAGAACAGCTAGTAAAAGAAAACTTTTAGAGGATAGAAAATTATTAATGATAGGTTATGCTGGAACAAAAATTTCTGAACATTTAAAACCTAGCTTAAGTACGGTTGATCAACATGGAAAAAGAGTAGGAAGAACTACAGCAAAACAATTATTAGATAAATTAAATAAAGAGTCAAAAACAAATAAAGTTACAGTTGTGTATTCATCTTTATGCGAAAGAGCAACAACACAAACAATTATAAATCCTCTGTAAAATGCTTACGAACTTTATTTTTTGAGAATTTCTCTTGATTATATTGTTCTGAATTTCCTTTAGGAATAGATAAAGATTGCCATTTTTCGTTAGTTAACATTTTCCCTAAAAATACAATTTGCCCTGTATGATAAGAGTAATGACAAAGCTGACGATTAATTGCTTCCGTAACAGTATGTCCATGATTTCTGATGTAAATAATTTTTTCTAAATCATTTTGATGTAAAGATCCAATTGCGTTAAATAAACATTGCCATCCTTTTTGCCAATATGATATTATCTCATCTTTAGAAACAAAAGTATTTAAAAATTCTTCATCTCTATTGCGCTATTCTTTTTCGCCATCTTCAGTTAAAAAGTTAGTCCATCTAGATAACATATTACCTACCATGTGTTTTACTATAATTGCTATAGAATTTTCATGAGTATCAGCTATCCAAAAAAATTGATCATTAGTAAGTTGATTAAATGTTTTATCTCCTAAATCTTTGTAATATTCAAATTGCTTGATAGCGCTATTTAAGTAAGAATTGGTCATAAAAAAGAGTTGAATTTTCAACTCTTAATTTACATTATTTTTTTGAAGGAATAAATTTTAGGGCTACACCATTAATACAATCTCGTAATCCTGTAGTCTCTCTGGGTCCATCATTAAAACGATGTCCTAAATGCCCGCCACAAGTATTACACTTAAGTTCCGTTCTGGCATAACCAATCTTATAATCTACATCAGTTTCAATATTGTTTTCAATAGCTTTATCAAAAGAAGGCCAACCTGTTCCTGAATTAAATTTACGTTCCGATTTGTACAAAGGAGTTTCACAACCAGCACAAACAAAAGTCCCTTTTTCTTTTAAGTAGTTAAATTCACTTGTGTTTGGTCTTTCTGTTCCAGCTTTTCTCAATACATAATACTGCATTGGAGTTAAAGCTTTTTTCCATTCTTGATCGGTTTTTTGAACCTTATATTTTTTCGATGAAGCTTTATCTTTCTGTGCAATAGATTCACAAGAAATTAAGGCTAATACAGCGAATAAAACAAATATTTTTTTCATACTTAAGAAATTATAAAATCAACAACTCTATTCATGGTTTCTTTATCACGTAAGATTTTTGTGTGTCCTAATCCTTGCGTGATTAAAATAGAACCTTGGTTTAAGTTTTGACGAATACTGTATGCACAACTTACAGCCACATCACCATCTAAAGAATCATGAACAACTAAAGTAGGTATATCTACTTGTTTAGCTGTTTCAGAGCTAGCATTTAAATCGATATCTTTACCTAATTTCTTATCATAATAATTTTTCATTCTTTTAGCAATCTCAGGTTTTAATGTAAGATTGTTTGTAAAATTCATTAGAATTTCACTGATCGTATCTCCAGAGCCAATAGATATAATTTTATTTGTTTTAAAGCCATCTGCATATGCAGAATATAAAGACATTCCTCCCAAAGAATGACCAACGGCAGCTTCAAAAGGACCGTGTTCTTTATTAACTTCATGAATAGCTTCAATAAATTCAGGCATTAAAGTAGTTTTACCTTCAGATTTACCATGAGCTGGAGCGTCAAAAGAAATTACCATATATCCTTTTTCAAGTAATTTATCTGCAATCATAAATAGCTGTGTACTTCTACCGCACCAACCATGAACCAGTAGTATTTTTTTAGTAGAGTAACCATAAGTTAATACATCAATCTCTTTATTGATAGAAGAAACTTTTAACCTGCTTTTTTGAGCACTCTTCCACATTGTTTTTTCTCGTTCAGGTAATTGAAATTTGATAGGAGTTGAAAATAATTTCAAAGAAAACTTTGTTGCCAAAGCAGGAGAAATAAACTGAATAATTTTACTTATTTTTTTGACTTTATTTGGAATAGCTAAGCCTTGGGGTAAAATTCTGTTTGAAGCTGTTTTCATTATCGGGTGAATATTTTTAATGTAAAGATAGAATTTTGTATTTTTAAAAACATAGAAAGTGACTTTTACACTAAATTTGAGTCATATTTTAATAAAGAGTAACAAAAAATCAATAAAAAGATGAGAAGAATTTTAGCTTTAGTAACTGTAATCACATTATTCATTCAATGTAGTACTGTACCAATTACAGGAAGGAAGAGAGTGAATTTTGTAAGTGATTCTCAAGTTTTACCTATGAGTTTTCAACAGTATAGTGGTTTTTTAAAAGAAAATAGTAGTAAATTAATTAAAAATACTAAGCAATCTAGAGAGTTAAAATCAATAGGTAAAAATATAGCTGCTGCTGTTGATCGTTTCATGAGAGCTAATGGAATGACTTCTGAAGCTAATTCTTATCGATGGGAATTTAATTTGATTAATGATGAAACAATTAATGCTTGGTGTATGCCAGGAGGAAAAGTAGTTTTTTACACAGGCATTATGCCTATATGTGCTAATACTAATGGAGTTGCTGCAGTAATGGGGCATGAGGTTGCTCATGCATTTGCAAAACATGGACAAGAAAGAATGTCTTCAGCTCAAATGCAACAATTAGGAGGTTTAGCAGTAGCTCTAGGAACAGCAAATAGTAAGCAACGTAATTTATGGAATATGGCTTATGGTGTAGGATCTCAATTAGGAATGCTTAAATTTAGTAGAACTCATGAAACTGAAGCAGATAAATTAGGTTTAGTTTTTATGATAATGGCAGGTTATAAAGGAGAAGAAGCTGTTAATGTTTGGTTTCGTATGAGTGAAAATGCTAAAAAATCGGGTAGAAAAGCACCCCCAGAATTTTTAAGCACTCATCCACACAACCAAACAAGAATTGTAGATTTAAAAGCATATTTACCTACAGCAAAAAAATTAGCAGCTAAATATAATGCTGAAACAAAAAATATAGGAGTAAAAAAATAAAAGGTAACTTTTTGAGTATATTGCAAACCGTTCTTAAAATAAGAACGGTTTTTTAATTTTTCTAAGTGATGGTAAAAATACAAGGAGACTCAAAAGTAATTAAAGCTTGGGCTTTTTATGATTGGGCAAATTCAGTTTATTCTTTAGTGATTAGTACAGCAATTTTTCCAATGTATTATGATGCGGTAACTGAAGGTAATTTTGTAAGTTTTCTCGGTATAGAATGGGAACATCCTAATTCTTTATATACTTATGCATTATCATTTTCATTTTTAATTGTAGCTATTATTTCACCAATTTTATCAGGTATTGCTGATTACAGGGGAAATAAAAAGAGTTTTATGAAATTCTTTTGTTTGTTAGGAAGTTTATCTGTTATGAGTTTGTATTTATTTGAAGGCTTATCTACAACTTGGATTGGGATTATAGCTAGTATTTTAGCAAGTATTGGTTTTTGGGGAAGTATTGTTTTCTACAATGCATATTTGCCAGAGATAGCACATCCTGAAGATCATGATAGGGTAAGTGCAAGAGGTTTTATAAATGGATATATCGGTTCTATTTTATTACTTCTTCTATGTTTATCATTGGTCATATTTCATGATTCTTTTGGCTTAACAGAAGGAGTGGCTACACGTTTATCTTTTGTACTTGTAGGAGTTTGGTGGTTAGGTTTTGCACAAATTACTTTTAAAAAATTACCAAAAGATAAAAAAATACCAAAAGATCAATTAGAAGAAGGGTATTTATGGAAAGGCTTTCAAGAGCTTAAAAAAGTATTGAAAGAAGTAAAAAAAGATCATCCAGTTTTAAAACGTTTTTTAATAGCTTTCTTTTTGTTGAGTGTTGGTGTTCAAACGATCATTTTAACAGCTACATTATTTGGAACAGCAGAATTAAAGTTAGGAAAAATTAACCTAATAGGAACCATATTAATTATTCAAGTTTTGGCAATTTTAGGTGCTTTTCTTTTTTCTAGAATATCTGAAAAATTTGGAAATATAAAAGCTTTAACGATTACTATTATTGTTTGGATGTTTGTTTGTTTTGGGGCATTTCTTTTACATAAAGATTTAAATAATATTTTAGTCTATTTTTATTTGTTAGGAGGAGTTTTAGGTTTAGTATTAGGAGCAATTCAATCTTTAGCAAGGTCTACTTATTCTAAATTAATTCCAGAAACAAATGATAACACAACTTATTTTAGTTTTTTTGATGTAACTGAAAAAATTGCAATAGTAACAGGAACCTTTGTTTATGGTTTCTTAAATGCCATTACAAACTCTATGCAATGGAGTGTTTTATCTTTAGCTATTTTCTTCTTTGCATCTTTAGTAGTTTTATTAAGACTGAAAAAGACAAAGTATGTGTCTTAGAAAAATATATTTATTAGTTATTTATAATCATTTCTTGCATCTGTAAGTGCTTTATGACAGTTGTCACAGATTTCATCTGTAAAACAAATAAAAAATTCACCTTTTACAATTCCATATTTCAGAGTATATTTTTCTCTATTTAAGCTTTTAAAAGATTTATTTAGGTAGTCTTTTTCTTTCTCAGTCAATAAGTCATAATATTTGAGTTTAATGATAGCTTCACCATTATTATTTTCTACAATACCAATGTTAACTAATTTTTCTTTGAGTTCTGGATTATTATTTAAAATATCAATATAATTTTCTATACTCATTTCTTTACAAGGAGTGTTCATAACAATAATACATTAAAGTTTATCTTCAAATTTAGTAAATAAAAAAAGAGCTTCACAAAGAAGCTCTTTTTTTATTTGGTTGATTAATTCGTATGAACTAATTATTGAATAGTTACATTAAAAGTAGCTTCAATGTCAGTTTCTCCACCAGCTTGTTCTACTAATCCATTATTTGGTTTAGTTGGTTCGTGTTTTAACGTGAATGTTATAGTACCTGAGCTAGCTTCACCTGCTACAAGACTAAAGTTTATTCCTAAAGGATTATTATTAGAATCGTTAGGAGTTTTATAGTTAAAAGCGACGTTTGGTCCTACTGCAGTATAAAAAAACTGATGTTCATTAGCTTCTTCTTCTACTTCTTTTGTGATATCTTCAGCAGGATTTTCAGTTTCGTTTAATACTACAATTGAGCCGTTATAAGTTGTATTTGCTGCTAAAGTTGCGTTTGATGGTGTTATTACTGGTGAGTTAGGTCCGTTACCATCTAAATCTTGAGTTTTTAACACTATAGCAGTTCCACCGCCATCTGGTGTTAAGGTAATTGTCATCGTTGTTATAACTTCTTCTTCATTTACTTCTTCAGGAGTTTTATCGTCAGAACACCCTGTAAATACTAATGAAGAGATAAATAAGAATGCTAATAATTTAATTGATTTCATAATAATATATTTTTAATTTATTTAAGGTTCTATTTAATAATTGAGTTTTAATTGTATTTTAAAATTTCTACCTAAATCATCAGCAAAAAATCGTAATTGATTTAAGTAATTTCTATAAGAAGTATCTAAAATATTATTTACAAACAGATTTATTCCTACTTTGGTTTTTGATAATTTAAATTCAAAACCACTAGAAAAATTTAATAAATGATATGCATCTGGAGGGGTGCTAATATCAACTAATTCATTAGTGTTACTTGTAGCCACAAACGTTGTGAAATTATTATTTGGAAACAGTGTTTGTCTTGCGTTAAATTCACTTTCTAAATTTGCGAAAAAGTTATTCCATTCTTTTTTATTAAACTGTAAATTACTTACGGTTTTAAATGCTGGTATATCAATTAATGGTCTATCATTAGTTAAATCATCTCCTTTGATATAAGAAGATTTGTTCCTAATTAAAAAATTATCATTAATTTGGTACGATAAATCAGTGTCTAAACCAAATAAATTGGCTTTAGTTTGTTTATAAGACCATACTACAAAGGCACCTCTAATTGTAGTTTCTGAAGTAGTAGGTTCTATGTAAATAAAATCGTCAATAAAGTTGTAAAAGCCTTCTATAGAAGCTTTGAATTTTTCACTTGTAAATTTATAAGTTGTTGAAATTCTATGGGAAGATTCTGGACGGATACGTAAATCTCCTAACTCAATTCTAGCTGCAGAGTGATGTAAACCATCACTAAATAATTCAGCAGGATTTGGAGCTCTATTTGATAAACCATAATTAAATAGTAAAGAGTTTTTTTGGTTGAATTCATAAGACAGTCCAACTGAAGCTGATATATTATGATAATTAAAAGTTGGATTTGTTAAGAATTGTGATCCTCTGTCATCTATTATTATAGAATTAAAATCTTGATCATAATTGAGTGAATTCCATCTAGATTTTAAGTAAAACTTCTTTGCGTTAATATGATTAAAGTCGTATCTGATACCTGATGAAAAAATTAAACCATTAAAAAAAATTAATTCAGATATAGTATAAACTCCCACATTATACTTATCATAGTCAGGTATTAGTCGTCTTACTCCTGTTTCAGGGTCAGGAAAATTATTTTGGTATCCGCCAGAAATCCCAATTTTGAATATCTTGTTCGGATTAGCATCAAACTTCATGTCAGCTTTTACATTATGAGTTTTTAATGTAAGGTCTGTTGCAGCAATATTACTTCTTCCACCACGCCTTATGTCAAATTCTTTACGCTGATTATGTTGAAAATCATATTGTAAAGAAAGTTTTCCAAGGCCTTTAAATCTTTTGTAAAAGTTAGCTTTAAAGAGTTGATGTGTAACATCTTGTTTAGGGTTGTTAATATCGTAGCTGAAATCCTTTATCACTAAAGGAATGTCGTTATTAATAGCTCTAATTAAATCAGCTGTATTCCCTATATGAGCAGCTCTTAAAATCCCTATTTCATTTGATAAATAACTGTAATAAATATCATAGCCTTTATCAAATCTTTTAAAGCCAGTGTTAAAAGATAAACCTAAAGATTTTAATCCTGTATTTGTTAAATTATAATCAGGGGCTTCAAAATCTCCGGCTCTTTTTAATGAAGCTTGTCCATTTACAAACCAACCTTTCTCAAAGGATTTATTAATTGAAGTGCTTACAGAGGTAAGGCTACCATTAGTTTGCTGAGATAAAATTGTTTTTCCGTGTAAAGAATCTTTTACGATTATTTTAGCAGGATTAACAACAACAACACCGCCAATGGCATCACCAGCATATTCAAGTGCACTAGCACCTTTAATAAGAGAAATACTACCCGCTGCATTAATATCAATATTTGGAGCATGTTCTATTCCCCAGTCTTGATCTTGTAATCTAACATTATTTACAGATATTAATACTCTACTACTATGTAAACCATTTATAATAGGCTTAACAATAGCATTTCCAGTATTTAAAGATGAAACACCAGATACTTCTTTTAAAGCATCTCCTAAACTACTATTACTGTATGCATCAATTGTACTTTCTTTAATTAAAGTTTCTTGTGATGTTTTAGTTTTTATTCCGTTAGAAGATTTTACCTGAACTTCTTTTAATTCTTCAATGTGATGTTCTAAATCAATTATCTTAAAAGTATTTTTTGTTAGATTTATTTCGATAATTTGTGTATCACAAGCTACATGAGAAACTTCTATAATTAATTTACCACTACATAAATTCTTAAATTTAAACTTACCATCTAAATCAGTGGCAGCATATCTATTAAGGTTCTTTATGTAAACTGTAGCATCAATTATGGGAGATTTGTCATGGAAATCTTCAACGAGCCCAGAAAAAGTATATGTGCATTTTTGACCTATTATTGAATTTGATAAAAAAAACAATAATACAATCAAAAAATAGTGATTGAATTTCATTATGAATGTTTAGTTTGAATTATATGCTAATACTAGTATAATTAAACTAAAGAAGGTGGGGCTCTAAGAGAAAATGATAATTTTAAATAGGATTCTAAAGAAGTATAAAGACTAGTTAAAAAATCAATTTTTTCATAAGAAATAAAAGTAGTATTTGTAAAATCTATAGTTGTGAAACTATTAAAATTAAATTTACAAATTTCACACTCTACTTCATGTTCATGTAAGTGTTGATCGTTTTCAGAAATACAAATCTCAGATTCGATATGATCCGAATCAAAGGAATGTACTAGCTGTATTATTGATGGACTCAATAACAACAGAAGTAACATTACTACAGATAAATATTTCTTTAATGTCTTCATTGATTCGCAAATTAAAAGGATTTATTTTTAAAATCCAATTAATTAACTTAATTTTTAAAAGGTATCTTGCTGATAAATACAGTTCCTTTAGGTTTAAATTTTGAAAACCCTATTCTTGAAACATAATTATAAGATGAATCTGTAACTTTATTCATTTGAACATAAATAGGATCTTTATCCAAATCTGTTTTAGGGTTTTTCATTTTCAATGTATATGAAAAGTTATTTCTCCAAGTAATAAATAAAGTGTCTATATGTTGAATCTCTTTTTCATATACAGTAGTATCTGTTGAAATAGTTACTTTTTTTGTATAATATTCTATTTGTAAACTATCTTTTCTAACTATAATAGTTTTACTGTAATTGTTTCCAGCAGGAATTTCAAAAGTTCCGTGTTTAAAACGTTCAGGATTTCCTTCTGTATTTATATTACAAGAAGTAAGTACTATAGCTAGAAAAGATAAGATTAAATATTTCATTAAATTCCAGTGTAATTTGATGGAGTAATTTGTTTTAATTCAGATTTTATAGCATCTGAAACTTCTAAAGTATCTATAAAATTAGCAATAGATTGTTGCGTAATTTTTTCATTAGTTCTTGTTAGTCCTTTTAAAGCCTCATAAGGGTTAGGATAAGCTTCTCGTCTTAAAATAGTCTGAATTGCTTCAGCAGCAACAGCCCAATTATTTTCTAAATCGTTTTCAAACTTTTGTTGATTTAATAATAATTTATTCAAACCTTTTAAAGTAGCCTTAAAAGCAATTAAAGTATGTCCGAAAGGAACTCCAACATTTCGTAATACAGTACTGTCAGTTAAATCACGTTGCATACGCGAAACAGGTAGCTTACCAGCTAAGTGTTCAAATATAGCATTAGCTATTCCTAAGTTTCCTTCAGAGTTTTCAAAATCAATTGGATTTACTTTATGTGGCATAGCAGAAGAACCTACTTCACCTTTTTTAATTTTTTGTTTAAAATAATCCATTGAAATGTATGTCCAAATATCACGATCTAAATCAATAAGGATAGTATTCACACGTTTCATAGCGTCGAATAAACTAGCCATATGATCATAATGCTCAATTTGTGTAGTAGGGAAAGAATGGTGTAATTCTAAAACTTCTTCAACAAATGAAGTTCCAAAAGCTTTCCAATCAATATCAGGATAAGCTACTTTATGTGCATTGTAATTTCCTGTTGCTCCACCAAATTTAGCTGCATTGGGTATGTGCTGTAAGAATAATATTTGCTGATTAATACGTTCTACAAAAACGAATAATTCTTTGCCTAATCTTGTAGGAGAAGCTGGTTGACCGTGAGTTCTAGCTAACATAGGAATATCATCCCATTCTTCGGCTAAATCGGCTAATTTAGAAGTTAAATTATCTAACGTAGGAAAATATACTTCTTCTACAGCATCTTTAATAGATAGAGGAATAGCAGTATTATTAATATCTTGGGAAGTTAATCCAAAATGAATAAACTCTTTATATTTTGATAAGTTTAAAGCATCAAACTTTTCTTTTATAAAATATTCAACAGCTTTTACATCGTGATTTGTTACACTTTCTATTTCTTTAATTTTTAAAGCATCTTCAGTAGTGAAATCTGAATATATGTTACGCAATTCTGGATATAAGTTTTTATCAATATCTTGTAATTGTGGTAAAGGAATTTCACATAAAGCGATAAAGTATTCTATTTCTACTTTAACTCTGTATTTAATAAGTGCTTCTTCAGAAAAATAATTTGCTAGTTGATCTACTTTGTTTCTATATCGACCATCGATAGGAGAGATGGCATTTAATGTAGTTAAACTCATATTAGTGTGTTGTGTTCAAACGACAAAAATAGAAAATACTATGCTTATATATGAATTTATTAAATAGTAATTTTAGATAGTTTTTAAGTTCTTAATTTTTAAAACAGATACTTCTCTTATGATGTTAATAAATGATGACTTTAAATATTTTATCTTCATTTTGTTTTATAAAGTAAATTCCTTTTGTGTTTGAAGTAAAGGTTATTTTTGTTTGTTGTGTATTTTCATCAAAAATAATTGTTCGGAATTGAATTAATTTACCTAAATTATTGTATAGTCTAAAAGTATCTGTACTATTTGTTTGAGATATATTAAGTGAGTTGTCTACATTTATTGGATTTGGATAAACTATTTGTTTTGTAATAGTTGAAGCATAAGGTTTAAAAAAAGTTATTCCGTGATTGTAAGCTTTTTCTCCTACAGCTTCGCCAATTAATCTACCAGGTATATCATCTGCTGGAGGATGTATTCCTCCCCAAATTCTAGATAGACTAGATTGGTCTGAAGCATCGAAATAGGTTGCCCATTGTAATTCAATATCTTGACTAGGACCTTCTTCAAATACTAGAAAATCATTTTGTTTAGCTAAAAAAGTTCCCATACCATTTGGAAAATATTCACTACCTGTTAATAATGTTAATACTTTAGCTGCAGCTCTTGAAAAAGTAGAGTGCCCTGAAACATAACCAGCAAATGGAGGAGTTACAAAAGAAGGTCTTTGATATGGCCACCAATTCTCTCCTAAAATCCAATCAACCCCAGCATATTCAACTGAAGGATTATTAATATAATCATGACCTCTCCAGGTATATAATTTAATTTTTCCAACATTTTGATTTTGATCACCACTAAGAGGATCTCCAGTTTTAACAACTTCAACTAAACCTTCAACAAGAGGAATTCCATTTTCATGATAATTAGCTAAAGTGTTATCTGTACTCTGTCCTAAACCTACCATATAACGAATTGAAGATATTGGTCTTACATAATCATACCAACCTTTAATACTCCATGCGCTTATTGCGGCATCATGCATTGCTCCACCAAGTAAAAAGTAAGATTTTACATCCCATTCTAAGTCGTCAATAATTTTATTATAGCCAGCTATTTTTTTATTAGAAATTTGATCACTAACTTTTTCGTTTAAAATGGTAAACCAATGTCCAGGAGGCGTTTCAGAATCAGGTCCATCAGCCCAAAATTCTGCAATAACTCTAGCATAATCCCCTCTTTTAACCAAATTTGGAGTATACACTGTATTGGTTATTGGATTAATTGTTCTTCCTTTACCAATATCACCACCATTTTTTAAATTATAAAAATTAGGATAATCATTATAATTTTTTGGAAAATCGGATATATTAATATTTCCCATTGCTCCAGGTGAAATATCAACAAGTGTATTATCTTCACTTGTTAAATGTGATCCCCAAATGGAAACTAGAGAGAATCCCCATTTATAAAATTCTGCAGTAATATTATCGCTTAAAAGAGGAGGAGAATTCGGGTCGTTGTAAACTTTATATTTATTACCATTTTTTGTTTTAACAACATAATCTTCTTCAGTCAAAGAAAAAGGAACAACATTTCCCCATTCAGGACTTAAAAAATCTGGTACACCATGTACAATATTGCCACTTTGATCGATAAAAGTTCTTAAAGATAATGGTTGCCATTTATCAGGATTGATAATTGTGGAATTACCACTATCAGTTGGAATTAGAAAAGGGTTTGTTGGTAAATAAAATTCATTTGAATAACCATTAATTTCATTTGAACCATCGTTTAAACCAAATTCAATAATTACAGATGCTATTAAGTTTCCTAAAGAAATAGCATTTGGTTCATCATGGAAATTTAAATCTATTTTGTTGATGTCTAAATTCAAAGATTCCATCAATGCATTCATGTTAGCTAAAGTCCAGAAATATCTTGGAGATTTTTCAAATCGATGTTTTATAAGATTATACATTGCATAACTCATTGTTTTAACTATAGATTCATTTTTTTCTGTTTTTATAGTTGAATCAAAGTTATTAGGAAGGTTGTATTTCTCTAAGAAGTAAGGTCTACTATCACTTCTGTTATATAACGCCCAAGTATCAAACATGGCAATAGAAGAATGAAATAAATTTCGGGCATGTACCGTAGGTCTAGCAAAATCTTTTCTGATAGCTTCTAAAAGTACTTCATTCCATTTTCTTGCGATAGAGTGTGATTGGTTAATTGTGTGTTGCGAATTCAAAGTAATAGTATAGCAACTTAAAACAAAAAGTAATAGTAATTTTTTTAACATCAGTTTTTAATATTAATAGTATAATATAATTAGCAATTCATTCAAAAATAATAATTTTATTTTTTTTAATAAGATTTAAAGTAGTTATTAAATTAAAATAAAGCTAATTAAATACATTTATCTGTAAACTTTTCTATTTTCAATTTTTACTTCTCCTTGTTTTTCTAATTGTTTTATAGTTCGTATTACAGTCTCTACACGTAAACCTAAAATGTCTGATATTTGCTGACGCGTATAGTTTATTTTTAATGTGAATTTTCCTTCTTGTTTAAAAACATCGTTTTTTAGATAGTCGAAAAACCTTAAAATTCGATGTGATGGTTCTTGACTAGAAATTTCTGAAGCTATTATGGCTTTGTAGTATAGTCTTTTTGCAAGGCTTTCTGTGATTTTAAAATGTACTTCTTTATTGTTTTGTAGTAATTCGTAGAACTTTTCTTTGGGTAAAATATATATTGTACTCTTTTCTATAGCTGTTGCATTGGCTGGGTATTTAACATTAATAAACAAAGGAGGTTCTCCAAAACTTTGTTCCTTATAAAAAACACCTTGAATGAATTCTTTAGCATCATCATTAAAGTTATTCATTTTGACAATTCCATGTTTAACTTGATAATAATTTCTAGCAAATTCTCCCTCTGAAAAGATAATCTCATCTTTATCAAAAGTTTTCAAAGTAGCATTATATTCAATTAAAAGTGTTTCAGGTATCATAATATTATGACTATAATCATAAAGTTTAATTGTACTAAAGATATAATTTTACCACAGTAATTTATATATTTCGATCAATGATTAAAAAAGAAATAGTTAACCGAGCAGATGTTTATTTATTAGTTTCTTCTTTTTATGATAAAATAAAAAAAGATGAAATTATAGGACATTTTTTTTTAAATGCAATTCCTGAAAGTGAATGGAATAATCATTTAGAGCATCTAACTGATTTCTGGGAAACTAATTTGTTTTTTGTTCGAAAATTTAAAGGAAATCCAATTCAGAAACACAGAGATGTAGATGCAAATTCTAACTTTAAAATTTCTCAGGAACATTTTGGTAGATGGTTGCAATTATGGTTTACTACAATAGATGAATTATTTATTGGAGAAAAAGCTCATCAAGCTAAAGAAAGAGCACGAAATATAGCTTCTATGCTCTTCTTTAAAATTTATGAAAATAAACCTAAAAATATAGGTTAATTAATTGCATTACAATTAAAATAATATTAGTAGTAATACTAATAATTCCCGCCCAGGCTACATATTTAAACGGACTTTGACTAAATGCAGTTGCATTTGTTCCCATAGCTGTTACTAAAGCTAATGCTAAATAAACAAAAGAAAATTGATGGTGAATTGCAAGTGCTGCAGTTGCTGAAGCGATCATAGTACTTATCATAATGAGTAATACTGTAATTCCAAAAGCATTTTCTTGTTCAGCTTTAATTTTATTGTTAATTAAGTCAATAATATTTGTTGGCTTTGTATAAGTGATATTTTGAATTGCGGTGTTATCTGTTGTGATCATGATATTTAATTTTAATACAAAGCTACTTTCAGAAAAGTTAAAATTTTATGACCAAAATCATATTTAAGAAGATTTCAAATAAATTATGTTAAAGGTTATTCATATCTTCACATTTCAAATTTTTTAATGTGCAAACAGAAACTCTAGTTTATATCATTTTAGCTTTATTAGTAAGTTTAGGTGTTGGTTTTTTTCAATACTTTTTTAAAGTAAAAAAGACATCAAAAATTACGATTTTATTATTCTTTTTAAGAGTTTTAAGTATTTTCTTAATTCTACTATTATTAATAAACCCGAAAATAGAATTAACAACTACTAAAAATGTAAAACCATCATTATCTGTTTTGGTTGACAATTCGTCATCAACTCAATTTTTTAAAGAGACTGATTTTGTGAATTCTTTTGTAGAAGATTTAAAAAAGAATGATGTTGTTAATGATAAGTTTGATGTTGATTTTTACACATTTGGTAATCAGGTTGAGAAATTAGATAGTGTAACTTTTTCTGATAAAAACACGAATATTACTAAGGCTATAAAATCCATCAATGAGTTACAAAAGAATAATGAAGGAACTATAGTTTTACTTTCAGACGGAAACCAAACTTTAGGAGAAGATTATGAGTTTTTGAATTCACAAAAAACTGTTTATCCTGTTGTATTAGGAGATACTATTCAATATCAAGATATCAGAATAAGTCAGCTAAATGTAAATAAGTATAGTTATTTAAATAATAAATTTCCGGTAGAAGCTTTCATTAACTATGAAGGGAGAGCAGAAGTGAAATCTATTTTTTCTATCTATAAGAGAGGAACAAAAGTTTTTAGTAAAACTGTTGAATTATCACCAAATAAAAAGTCGACTGTAATTACTGCGGAATTAAATTCAGATAAAGAAGGAGTACATTATTACTCTGCGTCATTAACTAAGTTAGATAAAGAGAAAAATGTAAGAAATAACACAAAGAATTTTACTGTAGAAGTAATAGATGAGCAATCTAAAGTTTTAATACTTTCTTCAATTATTCATCCTGATTTAGGTGCGCTTAAAAAATCTATAGAAAGTAACAAACAAAGAAAAGTAGAGCTTGTTCAAGTAAATGAATTTAAAGGAGATTTAAAAGACTATCAATTAGTCGTTTTTTATCAGCCTAATGCATATTTTAAAAAGTATTTACAAGAAAGAAAGTCTAATTTTCTTTTAGTAACAGGCTCTAAAACGAATTGGGATTTAATTAATTCTTTAGGGTACAGTTTTAATAAAAAAGCAATTAATCAAACAGAAAATTATCGCCCGGTTTACAATACAAATTTTTTAACCTATTTACAAGAAGATATTGGTTTTGATGGTTTTCCGCCACTAAAAGATAAATTTGGATCAATTGCAATTAAAGAGCATAGCCCATTATTGTATCAAAGATTAAAAGGAATAAATACCTCGAATCCATTATTAACGACTTTTGATAAAAATGATACAAAATATGCTGTGCTTTTTGGAGAAGGAATTTGGAAATGGAGAGCTTCTAGTTTTATTAGAGAAAATTCTTTTGAAGTTTTCGATGAGTTTTTAGGAAACTTAGTTCAATATTTAAATTCAAATAAAAAGAGAAGACGTTTAGATGTAAAACTAGACAATTTATATTTAGCTAATGATAAGATAAATGTTTCTGCTTTATATTTAGATAAAAATTACAAGTTTGACAACAGAGCTTCTTTAGAGATTCTAGTGAAAAACGAGGAAACAAAAGAACAAAAAGTATACCCTTTTTCTTTGATGAATAGTTCTTACAAAGTAAGTATCGAAGGTTTAGATTCTGGAGATTATACTTATCGAGTAAATGTACTTGGGCAAACCGTATCTAAATCAGGAAAGTTTAAAGTTGCAGATTTTCAAATAGAAGAACAATTCTCCAATGCAAATCATAAAAAACTAAATGTTTTAGCAGAAAATTCTGGAGGAAAATTGTTTTTTAAAGATCAAAAAGAAGTATTACTGCAAGATTTAGTAGCTAATGAAAAATTGGTTACAATTCAAAAGTTAGAAAAGAGAGAACAAGATCTAATTAATTGGAAATGGATTTTGCTTTTAGCAATTGCTTTATTGGCAATAGAATGGTTTACACGAAAATTCTTTGGTAAAATTTAATGAAAGAACATTTTTTTCAATGCCCGTATTGTTGGGAGGAAATCTCAATGTTGTTAGATTCAAGTTTGTCAGAAACATATATCGAAGACTGTGAAATTTGCTGTAATCCTATTCAAATTATTACTCAGTTTGATGGTGGAGAATTAGTCGGTTTTCAATCAATTAATATAGAACAATAGTTTATGAAATTTCATACAAGAAAATGGGTGAAACCCGAAGATTTAAATCCTAACAGAACATTATTCGGAGGAAGATTATTACAATGGATAGATGAAGAAGTTGCTTTGTATGCAATTATACAATTAGAAATTCCAAGAACAGTAACAAAATTTATGTCGGAAATAGATTTTGTAAGTTCTGCTCGTCAAGGAGATATTATTGAAATTGGAATTGATGTGGTGAAATTTGGAAGGACGTCAATTACTTTAGGTTGTAAGGTAAGAAACAAACTTACAAGGAAAGATATTATTACAATTGATAAAATTATTATGGTAAGTTTAGATGATGAAGGAAATCCTGTACCACATGGGAAAACTAAAATAGAATACGTTAAAGATAGATTAGAAGAAAAATAAATTTAAAATTATGAATAACAGACAACCAAATTTAAATTTTCCTAAGCGTGGAATATTATTAATACCAATAGCATTTGTATTAATGATTTTCATAGCAAAATCAACAGAAACAATTAATTCTGGAAAAGCGGGTGTTTTATACAAAACTTTTGGAGGTGGAGTAGTTGTAGATGAACCTTACATGGATGAAGGTTTTCACTTTGTATTACCATGGAATAAAGTATACGTTTACGAAGTAAGGCAACAAGAATTGTTTGAGCAAATGCAAGTATTATCTTCAAACGGATTAGAAATCCGATTAGATGCTTCTGCTTGGTATCAGCCACAGATTAATAATTTAGCAAGATTGCATAAAGAAAAAGGAGAAAATTATTTAGATCGTGTAATTAAACCAGCAATTAGGTCTGCTGCTAGAAGTGTGGTTGGACGTTATACTCCAGAGCAATTATATTCAAGTAAGAGAGATGTAATTCAGCAAGAGATTTTTATTGAAACTAAGAAAATTTTAGACAAGCAGTATATTCAATTAAATGAAGTTTTAGTTCGTGATGTGGAATTACCTCCAACAATTAAAAACGCAATTGAGCGTAAATTAAAGCAAGAGCAAGAAGCATTAGAATATGAATTTAGAATTGCTAAAGCTAAAAAAGAAGCAGAAAGACAACGAATAGATGCTGAAGGTAAAGCAGCTGCAAACCGTATTTTAAGTGCTTCATTAACGGATAAGATTTTACAAGAAAAAGGAATCGAAGCTACATTGAAGTTATCGGAGTCTTCTAACAGTAAAGTGGTATTAATTGGTTCTGGAAAGAACGGAATGCCTATAATTTTAGGAAATCAATAAGAGAACTTCTTAAAAAAAAGTTAATTCAATTTCAAAAGCGTAACTAGATTGGTAATTGGTCGTCTTATATGTAATTACTTCCTGTAAGTTAGTGATTAGTTAGTTTTTGATAGTTGATTGAAAAGCCCAAGGAATTCACCTTGGGCTTTTTTACATTTATAATCTAAATCAATACAAAAAAAGACACTCGTTAGAGTGCCTTTTCTAAATTAATTTATAATAATCTTCTTTATAGTAAACTTATTATTATTTTTAATTTTAAGAAGATAAATTCCGCTATTTAAGTTTTCAATGTCAAATGCTTTATCATCAAAATTAGGATTCTTTTTAGCGTAAACTTCTTTTCCTAAAATAGAATATACTCTAATGTCATTAATTCCAGATTCGTTAGAGAAAATAGTAATTTTACCGTTAACTGATGGATTAGGAAATACACGAGCTTTTAATGTTTGTTCCTCAGAAACACTAGCCGTTGCCCATCTGTTTTCTGCTACAGGTCCGCCCCAAATTTGAGTTGCTAAATTCGGATTGTCAATAAAAGGATTTCTATTTCCTTGTGCATAGGTATTAGTTGTATCACCATGGTAAGTATTTCTATTATCTTCAATTTCAGAAACTGGATCTTCAGCATTCCATTTTAAAAATAAATCGATCATGTCATCAGGTGTACTTGCAGAACTCCCAATTCCAACTACTGTAGGTAAACATCTATCTCCATAACGTAAATACATATACATCATCATTCTAGCTACATCACCTTTCCACTCATCACCAGGATACCAGCCACCATTTACTCTTCGAGAGTTTCCAGTACTTTCCACAAAAGCTAAATTTCCTCTATCTCTATTATGATCTACATCAGATGGACGTAAACTATGTGCATCAGTACCTGCTCCAGGTGAACTTGTAGATAATGAAGGGTTAGCTAAACTTCGAGGATATACGTGTTCTCTGTTCCAATCACCAGCACTTCCTCCGTTTTCATTAATTCCTCTAGTTCTCGCAGTTACGCCTGAAGTACTATATCCATAAATTAAAATAACTTCATTAGCATTTTCTGGGTTTACATCTGTTTTTCTTGAGGCTTCCCAAACACCAGGGGTATAGGATAAAAAGTTAGTATGAGTAGCTGTAATTTTTGTAGCTAACTCATCTTTAAGAGTTAATCCAGATTTAGTTAAGTCTACATCATTATAATAACTTTGTTGTGAAAATCCAACAAAGAAATAAAATGTAAAAAATAAAAAGAATAGTTTTTTAATCATGCTTACTTTTTTTCTAATAAAGCCATATAAAATCCATCAAAACCAGATTCATGAGATAATACTTTCTTATCATGCACGAAAGTAAAATCTTTTCCTGCGTCTGATGCTAAGAAAAATTCGACTTGTTGTTGGTTTTCTGATGGTAAAACAGAACAAGTAGCGTATACTAATTTTCCGCCTGGTTTAACCATTTTAGAGTAACTTTGTAATACTTCTTGCTGAACATTTTTAATGTTATCTAAAAACTCAGGTTGTAATTTCCATTTACTATCTGGATTTCTACGAATTACTCCTAACCCTGAACAAGGAGCGTCAATTAAAACGCGATCTGCTTTATTGTAAAGTTTTTTAATAGTTTTCGTAGAGTCAATTACTCTAGTATCAATATTATGAACACCATTTCTACGAGCTCTAACTTTTAGTTTTTTTAGTTTACTTTCGTAAATATCCATGGCAATAATTTGCCCTTTATTTTTCATTAAAGAAGCAAGGTGTAATGTTTTACCTCCAGCACCTGCACAAGTATCTATTACTTTCATACCTGGTTCAACTTCTAAATAAGAAGCAACCAATTGAGAAGAAGCATCTTGAACTTCAAAAAATCCTTTTTTGAAACTTTCTGTTTTAAATACATTAGCACGTTCTACTAATTTTAATGCATCAGGATATCCTTTTATAAATTCAGTATCAATCCCTTCAGCTTGTAATTTACTTCTTAGATTTTCTTTGGTAGTATTTAAAGTATTAGTTCTTAAAATAACTTCAGCTTGCTTATTTAAAGAAGCAATTTCTTTAGTCCATACTTTTTCTCCTAATTCACTTAAGCAAACATCATCGATCCAATCAGGAATAGATTCTCTAAATTTTCTGATTTTTGATAACTCATCAAATTTTCCTTTGATTCTTCTATTTGGAGTAGGTTCAATTTGGTTCCAATCTGGTAATTGAATACCTCTTAAAACACACCAAACTGAAAACAAACGCCATAAATCTTGACGAGAGAAAGGTTCTTTTACATTAGCTATTTCTGCATATAATCGTTTCCAACGAACAATTTCATAAATAGTTTCAGCAACAAATTTACGGTCTCTAGCGCCCCAGCGCTTGTCTCTTCGTAAAGCTGTTTCAACACCTTTATCTGCATAAACACCTTCGTTGAAAATGTCTCTTAGACTGTCTATTACAGCAAAAACTAAATTTCTATGTAGTCTCATTCGTTTTATTTTGGGCTGCAAAGATACTACGATTTATTGGGTTTTTGTATTTTCGTGTAAAAACTTAAAACTTTGTCTATGAAAGTGCTGAATTATTTATTCGTTTTGTTTAGTGTACTAAATGTTTTTTCTCAAGAAGGAAAGTATATAGGAGTGTATGGTGAACGTTTTAAAATTAATGAAACTGTAATGTTATTTGGTGATAATGTTCGTTTAAGAGAAGAACCAAATATGAATGCTAAAGTTCTAAAGACTTTAAAAATTGGAGAAGAAGTTACAGTTTTAAGTTCTGGAATAGAAGATGAAAAACCAATACCTGATAATGAAATAGTTTGGGAATGGTATAAAGTTAAATATAAAAACATAGAAGGGTATGTATATGAAAGTTTATTGTCTTTAGATTATAAAGTTTATGATACTGACCTTTATTTAGTGTCTATTAGAAAAGATAAAAACAAAAATGATAAAGTTGTAGTTAGGTTATTTAATAAAGAAACTAATAAATATGAAGAAAATTCAAGTTTTTTAGGAAGTGCAACAACTTTTAAAATTAGAGTATTTGGAAATAAAGGATTGAAAAAATATTAAGTCTATCTTTTTAGTAGATGCTATAGCAGAAGCTTGCGGAGTAGATGGTGGTGGAGTTTATTGGTTTAATGATGGAAGTTTAAAAAAAGGTGTTGCTTTTTCTAGTTTTGCTGATGGAGGTTCTTGGTTCGAGGAAAAAATAGTTTTTCCAAATGATAAAGAAGGGATAGAAGATAAAATTGTTTTTATTAGAGAAGTAGGTGAAACTATTGATTATAAAAAAGATTACATTAAAAAGACTGTTGAATCTTGTGCTTTTGATTGGGAAGGAGAAGAAATTAAATTTGAGATTGAAGACAAAAAAGATCATTAATTTTTAATCATTGAATGAACTTAAATCAACCAGTTACATATATTAAGGGAGTTAGCGTTGCAAGGGCAGAACTGCTGTATTCAGAGTTAGGAATAAGGACTTGTAATGATTTTTTGCACTTATTTCCAAATCGTTATATTGATAAAACTCAGTTTTATACAATTAACCAGTTAGAACAAAATAGTTCCGAGGTTCAAATCGTTGGTAAAATTACTGGAATTAAAACTGTAAAGCAGAAAAGAGGAAGTAGATTAGTTGCAACATTTGCTGATGCAACTGGTACAATGGAATTAGTTTGGTTTAAAGGTGTAAAATGGATTAAAGACAGTTTAAAAGTAAATACACCTTATGTAATTTATGGAAAATTAAACTGGTTCAAAGGAACTGCAAACATGGCGCATCCTGAATTGGAACTAGTATCTGAATATAAAAGTAAGATACAAATGGCAATGCAACCTGTTTATCCTTCTACCGAGAAATTATCAAATAAAGGTATTAGTAATAAAGTCATGAGAACCATGATTCAAAATTTATTACAACAATCTTTTGATAGTATAGAAGAAACATTTACAACTGATTTTAGAACTGAAAATCAGTTATTACATAAAAAAGAATCGATTCTTAATATACATTTTCCTAAAAGTCAAGAATTATTAGCAAAAGCACAATATCGATTAAAATTTGAAGAACTGTTTTATATTCAATTACAGTTGTTAGTAAAAAAACTAATCAATAAATCTAGAATTAAAGGTTATGTTTTTGAAAATGTAGGAGAGCAGTTTAATACCTTTTATAATAATCATTTACCTTTTGATTTGACAAATGCTCAAAAAAGAGTATTAAAAGAGATTAGAAAAGATACAGGAACTGGTGCACAAATGAATCGTCTCTTACAAGGAGATGTTGGATCGGGTAAAACTATAGTTGGGCTTTTAGTGATGTTATTAGCAATTGATAATGGTTATCAAGCTACAATAATGGCTCCGACAGAAATTTTGGCAAATCAGCATTACAATGGAATAAAAGAGTTACTTGCTAATACTACGATCAATGTTGAGTTATTAACAGGATCTACTAAAACAAAAAAACGAAGAGAGATTCATGAAGGTTTAGAAAATGGATCACTCCATATTCTAATAGGAACACATGCTATTTTAGAAGATAAAGTTCAATTTAAAAAATTAGGATTAGCAATTATAGATGAACAACATCGATTTGGTGTTGCACAAAGAAGTAAACTTTGGAAAAAAAGTGAGATTGAAGGAGTTCCACCGCATGTTTTAGTGATGACTGCAACTCCAATTCCTAGAACATTAGCAATGTCTGTTTATGGAGATTTAGATGTTTCTGTAATAGATGAATTACCTCCAGGAAGAAAGGCTGTAAAAACAGTACATCGATACGATAGTCATCGTTTAGGAGTATTTCGATTTTTAAAAGATGAAATAGAAAAAGGAAGACAAGTGTATGTTGTTTATCCATTAATTCAAGAGTCACAGGCTATGGATTATAAAGATTTAATGGATGGTTACGAAAGTATTGTCCGAGAATTTCCGTCACCAAAGTATCAAATTAGTATTGTACATGGGCAGATGAAACCAGCGGACAAAGATTATGAAATGGAACGTTTCTTAAGAAAAGAAACTCAAATTATGGTCGCTACGACTGTTATTGAAGTTGGTGTAAATGTTCCAAATGCATCTGTAATGGTTATAGAAAGTTCTGAGCGTTTTGGTTTAAGTCAATTGCATCAGTTGCGAGGTAGAGTAGGTAGAGGAGCAGAACAGAGTTATTGTATTTTATTAACAGGAGTAAAATTGTCTTCTGATGCTAAAACTAGAATTAAAACTATGGTGGAAACTTCTGATGGATTTAAAATTGCTGAAGTTGATTTAAAATTAAGAGGACCGGGAAATATCATGGGAACACAACAAAGTGGTGTTCTTAATTTAAAAATAGCAGATGTCGTAAAAGATAGTCCGATTTTATATAATGCTCGACAATGTGCAATAAAAATATTAAATGACGATCCGGGGCTAAAAAAAGAAGAAAACGCTTTGATATTAAAACGACTTATATCTTTACAACGTACCAGTGGGATTTGGAGTAATATAAGTTAATAAAAAACTCCGCCAATAGGCGGAGCTAATCATACTCTTTTATGTTTTTTAGTTAGGAACACAAGTTCCGTAAAAAGAACCATATCTTTTTACACAAGAAAAGTCTCCAGGAAAAGCGTAAGGTA
Source organism: Tenacibaculum aquaeponti (assembly GCF_052084715.1). Taxonomy (GTDB): domain Bacteria; phylum Bacteroidota; class Bacteroidia; order Flavobacteriales; family Flavobacteriaceae; genus Polaribacter. Next base: position 322,902 of record NZ_CP197288.1, read on the forward strand.
TACTTTCCCAACAATCTCTATGCGTGTTACAAAAAATGTTTGTGTAACCACCATTGATACTTTTTTGCTGTTCTTTCGTTAATTTTTTTCCTAAGTTTTTTAACATAATAGAAGGTTTTTTGGTTAAATAATTTTATGAACAACTAATATACAAAACTTAATGAATTGATAATTAGATTTATATTTGAATTATTATCATGATAATACATAGGATACCCATTCTTTTGGAGTTTCAAGCATAGGGAAATGCCCTGAATTATTAAGAGTATATAATGTGTTATTTTGTATTTCTTTATGAAGCAATTCAGCCATTTTGTAAACTGCAACAGGATCATTTTTAGGCCAAACTATTTTAGTTGGTATAGTCGTTGTTTTTAAAGCACCGATCCATCTATGCCAGAAAAAATAACGTTCATTAATGTAGTTGGATAATTTATGAATTACAGCTTTACCATCATTATGAGTAAGTTGTATCCACATTTCTTTGAGTTCTTCGTTGGTTACTTTTTTCTTGTCGAAATAAACATTTCGTATGTTTTTAGAAAAAATGTACTCGTTAGATAGTTTAGCAACATGTTTACCAGTAAGTTTATTTTTTAATAACTTTTGAATCAATCGTAGTTGCGAAAGTTCAATATGTACGCTTCCATTGCATAAAATGAATTCTTCAATAGTTACATCAATTTGTTTTTTATTAAGACGAGCAATTATTTCTGTAGCTATACTAGTTCCATAATCATGAGCAAGTAAAGTGAATTTAGAAACACCAAGTTGTTTCCATAATGCTAAGGCAACATCAGCTTGTTCAATTAAAGAATAAGAATACTCTTTTGGTTTATCAGAGAAACCATAACCCAAATGATCGTGAACAATCACTCTGTATTTTTTAGTAAGTTGATTTAAAACTTTATAATAATCATAAGATGAAGTCGGATAACCATGCAAAATAACTAATATTGGTTTGTCTTTTTCACCAGCATCTACAGTGAAAATTTTATGATTAAAAACAGTTCTAAATTCACCTTTTTTTACCCACTCATTTGAAGTCATAATCTTATTTAAAAATATATAAACAATGTAGTGAATTTTGCTTAGTTTTGATATAATAAAATCTTTCTCTTATTTATTTTATAGACGTCATATTACCTATACCAATACAAAAAACATTTATGTATTCGGTAACTAAAGAAGAGGCAAGTTTCCTTGAAAAAGGAATGCGAGTTGCTGTATCTTTTGGTAAAACTAAAATGTACGCAGCTTTAGTTTTTAATATCCATCAAAATCCTCCAGAACTTTACGAGGCTAAAGAGATTCATCAAATTTTAGATGAAAAACCTATTGTAAATGAAAGACAGTTAAAACATTGGCAATGGATTTCACAATATTACATGTGTTCTTTAGGAGATGTATACAGAGCAGCTGTTCCTTCTGCATTTCTTTTGGAAAGTGAAACTGTAATTCATAAAAATGAAACATTTACCAATATTGATGTTTTAAATGATGAAGAATACTTGATTTATGAAGCTTTACAACGTCAATCACAGTTAACAATTCATGAAATAACGGCGATATTAGATCGAAAAAAAGTATTCCCCGTTATAAACCAATTAATAGACAAATCTGTATTGTATGTAAAAGAGGAAATTTACGAAACATACAAACCTAAGTTAATCAAATATGTGAGGCTTAATAAAGTTTACGAACATGAAGAAGGTTTGCAAGCTTTATTATCAGAATTATCTCGTGCAAAAAAACAAAGAGATGCTGTTTTAACCTTTTTTCAATTAAAAACAGATAAAAAACCTATTAAGGCTAAAACTTTACAAGAGAGATCAGGAGTTTCTAGTCAAATATTAAAATCTTTAGTAGATAAAGAGATTTTTGAATTTTATCATATTCAAACAGATAGAGTTCAGTTTAAAGGAGATGAAAACCCGTTAAAAGATCTTAATGAATTTCAAGAAAAAGCATTATTTAACATTAAAGAATCTTTTAAGGACAACGATATTACATTATTACACGGAGTAACAAGTTCTGGAAAAACAGAAGTGTATACAAAATTGATTAAAGAAGTTTTAGCTGAAGGGAAACAAGTATTATTTATGTTGCCTGAAATTGCTCTTACTACCCAAATCATTACGCGTTTACAGAATTATTTCGGAAATCAAATTTCTGTTTTTCATTCTAAATATTCAGTGAATGAAAGAGTTGAAGTTTGGAATAATACACTTAACCAAAAAACAAAAGCACAAATTATTTTAGGAGCTCGATCAACTGTTTTTCTTCCTTTTTCTAATTTAGGATTAATCGTTGTTGATGAAGAACATGAAGTTTCTTACAAACAATTTGAACCATCACCAAGGTATAATGCTAGAGATTCAGCTATTGTTTTAGGTAAAATTCATAAAGCAAAAGTTCTTTTGGGTTCAGCAACACCTTCTATCGAATCTAAATTTAATGCTTTAGAAGGAAAATATGGATTGGTCAATTTAACAAGACGACACGGAAATGTTTTGATGCCTAAAATAGAATTGATTGATGTAAAGGAAAAAAGAAAGCGAAGAGAAATGGTTGGACATTTTTCTGATCGATTGATTCAATTAATTAATGAAGCTTTAGAGGAGAAAGAACAAGTAATTCTGTTTCAAAATAGAAGAGGATATTCACCAATTGTTGAATGTACAACTTGTGGGAATTCACCTCAGTGTCCGAATTGTGATGTTAGTTTAACATATCACAAGTACAACAATCAATTAAAGTGTCATTATTGTCATTATCAAAGAGCTATGCCAACCAGTTGTGGAGCTTGCGGTAGTTCTACATTAGACACGAAAGGTTTCGGAACAGAGCAAATAGAACTTGAATTAAAAGAACTTTTTCCAAATCATAATATTGGAAGAATGGACTCTGATACAACTAGAGGAAAATTTGGTTATCAGAAAATTATAGAGGCTTTTGATGCCCAGGAGATAGATGTTTTAGTAGGAACTCAAATGTTGTCTAAAGGTTTAGATTTTAAAAACGTGACTTTAGTTGGTGTTTTAAGTGCTGATACAATGTTGAATTTCCCTGATTTTAGAGCGCATGAAAGAGCTTTTCAATTAATGGTTCAGGTTGCTGGTAGAGCAGGAAGATATCAAAAACAAGGATTGGTAGCTATACAAACCTATAATCCTTATCATCAAATTTTACAGCAAGTTTCTACAAATAATTATGAGGAAATGTATAAAGAACAATTGCAAGATCGTTGGCAATATCATTATCCTCCTTACTATCGTTTAATCAAGATAACTTTAAAACATAGAGATTATGTTAGAGTAAACGATGGTATAAATTGGTTAGCAAAATCCTTACAGAACGTATTCAGAGAAAATGTTTTAGGTCCAACAGCTCCTTCAGTTTCTAGAGTACGAAATCAGTATATAAAAAATTTAGTGATAAAAATTCCTCCGAAACAATCATTACTAAAAACGAAACAAGAGATTCAAAGAATAAGAACTACGTTTGAAGCAGTTAAAGAATTTCGTCCTATTCGTTTTATTTTAGATGTTGATGCTTATTAAATCATAAATGCTATGAAATTCCAATATGTAAATCTTAATAAAGAAGAAAAGGTAATTGATTTACCTGTAAGTGAAGAAGCTTTTAATAAAACGAAGAGTTTTGTTAAAGGATCTGCATTAATTGATATGTATTATGATTGGTTGATTTGGGATTTAAGAGATTATTTTTTTGATAAAATGATTTTAGATTCATTTAGAAAAGAAATCAATTCTTTTTGTAAAAGAATTCAGTTAGCTGATTTTGATTATGAAAAGAACGCAGGGCCTGAAGATGTAAAAGTAGTTCAGATGTATTATCATGTGTACATTTGGGATCAGATTTTTGTTGCTTGTGAACCTGAAGGATCGTTTCATAAAGAAAGTTTAGTACAAGATCGATTAGAGTTAGATTTAGAGTTTGAATTAAATGAATTAGAACACTTACTATTGCAGTTATTAGATGCATTAGAAGTAGATTATTCAGAATTTAAGGAAGAAGAAGATATTTCAACAAATGAATTAGGTATAGATACTTTGGTAGAAAATTTACTTAGAGAATGTTGGAGAAAAACAAAAGAAGAAACCAACTCTAAAATTGTTGGAACTTTATTTGAAGCAACAGGCTTAGGTTCTACTGGAGATTTAGATACAGATAAAGTTATTGGAGATAGTGAAGAGTTAATAATAGAATTCTTTAAGAAAAAAAATATAAAAGCGTAGAATTTATTTCTACGCTTTTGCTTTTAATGCTTGTATTTATCTGTAATATTAACCAATTTAAAACTTGTTTCTTTATTTGTTAAAATTAAAGTATCGTTTTTTAAATTAAAGTCAAAAGTTACATTATAAGATTCGCTATTTCTTTTTTTATTGTAATAATCAGTAATTTCTTTTTTTATTGCTTTAGTACTATCTTTTGGTAAGTTCAATTTATTTAAACTGTCTTTAACTAAGAAGTAGCCTGTTTCAGTGTAACATTTAGCTTTTAAGATTACCGATTTTTTTAAAGAATCAATAGAAAAGTTACCATAATAAATATTATCGTTAAAATCTTTAATTTTTAATCTATAATCATAATCAAAATAAACTCTAAAATATCGTTCATTAAAATTTTCAGGTACTGCTTTGTAAATTCCGAAGATTTCCTTTTCAACTAAAAAATTCTTTTTAATATTAGAAATGTAGTTGTATCCATAAAAAATCATTCCGCCAATAATTAAGAATTTTATCCAATATAAATTTTTAATTTTTTTAGGTAATATAGAAGGAAATAAAGGCGTGTTAATTTTAAACTTTAAGAAATATGTTTTAAAACCATTCCAATCCGATAGTAACAAGAAAACTCCCATTATACTTAATCTAATAGCCATAGAAAGTGCTCCTTGAATATCATAAAAAATATCTACTAATAAGATATTTATCATAAAACTTAAAAATAAAATAACTCCAGCACGTTCGGTTTTTCTAAATAAAAGTAAAAAAGCAGCGATAATTTGAGTAAAAGCTATTATTAATCCATAGGTTCTTGAGTATCCATAGTAATTCCAAGTTAGCATGAAACCATTAAATTGGTTTATAGAGGTATCCCCAAGGTAAGATAAACCTAAATCGAATTGACTTTTAAGTATTTTACCAAAAGCATAGGAAAACATCTGAAAAGCAATATAATATCTACAGATAAGACGAAGTATATATAAGAAGTTGTTCTTCTGTTTTTCAGACTTTAAAAATTTTTTAATCATAGTTTTTTTAATTTTTTTAGTTTAATGAAATTTTAAGTCAGTTTTGAAAAGATTACAAAAAGCATAATAATCAGTGTTTTTTATCATGGTAATTTTTTTAAAAGAGTTTATTCTAAATATATTTACTTCAAATCTAAAATAAAATCAATGAATTTCGAAAAAGAGTATGATTTAATTTGTATTGGAGGTGGTATAATGAGTGCAAATTTAGCTTTATTAGCTAAATTATTAGATCCTAAATTAAAAATACTAATTCTTGAACGTTTAGATGGAGTTGCTTTGGAGAGTTCAGCAGCGTGGAATAATGCAGGAACTGGACATGCAGCTTTATGTGAACTAAATTATTGTCCAGAAAAGGAAGATGGATCCATAGCTATGGAAAAAGCAATTCGTATTTGTACTCAATTTGAAATTTCTAAACAGTTTTGGGCATATTTAACAAAGAATGGATACATAGATAATCCTAATGATTTTGTAATGCCAGTAAAACATCATAGTTGGGTTACAGGTAAAGAGAATAGTGATTATCTAGAAAAAAGATTCAAAGCTTATAAAGAACACTTTATGTTCGATAATATTAGTTTCACTAGAGATATTGCAGAAATGGAAAAGTGGTTTCCATTAATTATGAATGATAGAGGAGAGGAAGAGATTATGGCCGCTTCTCGAATGGATAGGGGAACAGAAGTAAACTACGGAGCATTAACTAAAGTACTTTTTAAAGTTTTAGAAGAAAAGTTTGATACACCAGTATATTGTAACCAAGAAGTTTTAGATGTTGATCCAGATACAGATTTAGATTGGACTGTAGCAACAAAAAACACAAAAACAGATGAGATACATAATATAGAAGCAAAACATGTTTTTATTGGAGCTGGAGGTGGAAGTTTATTATTACTGCAAAAAATAGAGATAGAAGAGAAAGAAGGTTACGGTGGTTTTCCTGTTAGTGGAGAGTGGTTAGTTTGCAATAATGAAGAAATTATTAATCAGCATAACGCAAAAGTATACAGTAAAGCAGGAATTGGAGACCCGCCAATGTCTACACCACATTTAGATACAAGATACATCGACGGAAAAAAGTCATTATTATTTGGTCCATTTGCTGGCTTTAGTCCAAAGTTTTTAAAAGAAGGATCGAATTTAGATTTATTTAAATCGATTCAGTTTGATAATATTTCACCAATGCTAGGTGCTTTTTGGCACAATTTACCACTAACAAAGTATTTAGTTCATCAAGTATTAATGAATAAAGAAGACCGAATAGAGTCGCTTCGCAAGTTTATGAAGAATGCAAAAAGTGAAGACTGGGATGTTGTAAAAGCAGGTCAGCGTGTTCAAATTATTAAGAAAGATGAATTCGAAGGAGGTCAGTTACGATTCGGAACTGAAGTAATTAGTAGTAAAGATGGAAGTATTACTTGTTTGTTGGGCGCATCTCCAGGAGCATCAACAGCAACAGCTATCATGTTTGAAGTATTAGAAAAAGCTTTTCCTGAATTGTTACAAAATCAAGAAAATAAAGACCTATTAAGTAAAGTAGTTCCTTTTTATAATAAAGAAGTTGAAGAAGTATTTTTTAAAAGTGAGTTAAAAAGAGTAAATACAATCTTAAATCTATAAACCAAACTGTTTGTTATGAAAGCTAATTTGTCTAAACTATTATTGGTGTTATGTTTTGTTTTGTTTCACGGTATAACAAAAGCTAATAATTCATTTCATTTTTATGAACAAGATAGCATTGTAGAGCAACAAATACCACCATCAACATTTATAAGTCCCAAGTATGAAAACATAAGTGTTTATAAAGTTGATAATGTTCCAGACCCCAAAAAAGGCAGTTCAAATGGATTTGTGTCAGATCCTAATAATTACATCAATCCATCTGAAGAATATAAGATCAACTCGATTCTTTGGGAGTTGGAAGAGAATTCTACAGCTCAAGTTGCAGTTGTAATTTTAAAAAGTATCGGAAATGAAATTCCTAAAGATTTTGCAGTAAAACTATTTGAAAAATGGGGTATTGGTCAAGCTGATAAAGACAATGGGTTGTTAATATTAACTGTTATAGATCAACGAAGAACAGAGTTTGAAGTCGGTTATGGTTTAGAACCAATTTTAACGGATTTAATTTGCCATAGAATTGGAACAGATGAAATAATACCTAACTTTAAAAAAGGAGAATTTGGATTAGGTTTAATTGCGGCTTCTAATAAAGTAAAGCAAATAATTGAGGATCCTAAAAATATAGAAGAAGTATATTCTCAAAACATTAGTTATCCTGAAAAGAGAAATTCGTCTTTAAGTTCTGTTTATGATCAATACTTAGATTCTAAAGAGCCATCTCCGTATAAAATTTTCCTAACATACTTACCATTATTAATATTAATACTAGTTTATGCAAGTTTAAATGGAGTGCTTTTTCAACGAATGAAGGAGAAAATAGCGATTATAGATAATAGTAAAGAAGATTATTATGATAAGTATAATGAATTAAAAAACACAACCAGAGGAGCTTTAGGTTGTTTATCATTGTTTTTAGGGATGTTTTTTCCAATATATGCGTATTTTAGATACACTACCAGAAAAAAGAAATTAAAAGAGTATCGTTATGCTCCAAGATTTAGCAGAGTTAATGGGCAGAAAATGGAATTGTTAAATGCTTGGGCAGAAAATGAATTTTTGAAAGAAGGTGAAATTTTAGAAGAAAAATTAGATGCCGCAGAGTATGATGTATGGGTTACAGAAGACGAATCTGATGTGATGGTCTTAGAATACGAAGGTTCCAGTAGAAAGTATTCCGATTGTAAAGAATGTGGTTATAAAACTTATGGGCGTTCTAGTACAAGAATTATTCGAAGTGCGACCTATGAAAGAGCAGGAAAAAAAGAAGAAATATATTTATGTAGAAATTGTCATTATACAGATTCCGTGATAATAACAATTCCCCAAAAGGTAAGATCTCAGTCGTCTAGCAGCTATTCTTCAGGAGGAAGTAGTTGGAGTAGTAGTTCATCATCTTCTTCAAGTTGGGGAGGTGGAAGTTCTGGAGGTGGAGGAGCTGGTGTTAGTTGGTAAAAAACTATTCTTAATAATAAAAAGAACTGATTAAGTCTTTTTTGTTTAATTTTTAATGTTCTGTAAATGAGTTTTTTATGTTTTTTTGTGGTTGTTTTGTGTTGGATTGTTTAATTTTTTAAAATTGTAATACATTGTAAAACAATGATTTAAAAAGGTGTTTTTCCTCTTTTAAAGAATATCTTTAATTCGTAAATTTAAAATGTAAATAAATCTAAATATAAAGTACTTTCTTTCCCCCGATTTACATCTTGTGTATGTAGCTTTAAACCTTCTAAACATAAATTTAGGAGGTTTTATGTTTTATTCAGGCAACCTTTTTCAAAACTATGTAGTCTATATATTTGTAAGAGGACAAAAACAGTGAATTGAAAATAATTTCTTTACATACAAAATCACAACAGCAACGTAAAAAAGCGATTAAAGGAGATCGTGAAGCTCAAGAGCAAATATTTAAAGAACACGCTCCTGTTATGCTTAGTGTATGTAGGCAATATGTAAAAGATATTCATCATGCAGAAGATTTAATGTTACAAGGTTTTTTAAAAGTTTTTAAAAATTTAGAGAAATTTAAAAACGAAGGAAGCTTTGAAGGTTGGATTAGAAAAATAATGGTGAATACTTGTATTAGTTATTTAAGAAAGAAAAATCACTTAGAATTTACAGATGAAGAATATCAGTTTAATGATATGGTTACTCATAACATTGAAAATACATCAGTAGAAGATATTCAGAGATTAATTGACGCCTTACCAGATGGTTATAAAATGGTTTTCAATTTGTACGCAATAGAAGGTTACAAACATCACGAAATAGCTAAGAAGTTATCTATTTCAGAAAGTACTTCTAAATCGCAGTTATTTAAAGCTCGTAAATGGTTACAAGCTAATTATATTAAAATGAATAGAATTAAAGATGCAGACAGATAATTTTGACAAACAAATAGCCGAAAAGCTTAAAAATAGAAGATTATCACCTTCTGGTTCTGCTTGGGAAAGGTTAAGTAATCAGCTAGATGAAGTTGATCAGTCTAAGCGTAAGAACAAAATGGTTCTTTTAAGTTATGTAGCTAGTATTTTACTTCTAATATCATTAGGGATGTTTTTCTTGAAAGATGATATTAATAATTCAATCGATTTTCCTAAACAGGAAATAATTACTAAAACAGAAAAAAAAGTCGATAACGATATATTCCAGAAAAAAAGTTCAAAAGAAGAGTTTAAACCAGTGGTTTTAGCAAAAAAAGATGAAGGTATAAAGAAACAAACTCATAAAACTAAAGTTAAAATCACAAGTAAAACAGAATTACTAAAGAAAGAATTTAATGATAAAGTAAATTTTATTAAAACTGAAATTTCAGAAGATAAATTATTAGCTCAGAAACAAAAAACAGTAAAAGATTCAGTTATAAATCAAAAAATAAAAACAGTAATACCAGCTACTAAAAGAATATATGTAAATGCAGATGATTTATTATATGCTGTTACTCATAACCCAGAGGAAGTAAAAGAATATTATGCTAAATACAAAATAAACAGAAATGATATTATAGATACAGTAAAATATAAGTTACTAAAATCTAATTTGAAAATTGACCCAGAAATAATTTTAGCCGAAGTAGAAAGTGCTATAGATGAATCTTATTATCAAGAAAATTTCATGGATAAATTCAAATCAAAACTATCAGAAGTTATTGTAGCAATTGCAGAAAGAAATAATAAATAGAAATTATAAAATAATTATCGATAATTAGACTTACCAAACCTTAAATCACGTTTAATTTAAAACTTAAAAAATGAAAAGAATACTACTAATATTAGTACTTCTATGTACTACTTATGCCCAATCTCAAGAAAAAACTTTTGAAAAAGAAGTAAAGAAAATTTCAATTGAAATAGAGAAAATTACGAAACAAGAAAAAGATAGCTTAAAGAAAAAAGTAAAAGCTATTAATAAAAGATTAAGTAAAGGAGAAATTACAGAAGAAAAAGCGAAACAATTAAAAAAAGAAGTAGCAGAGTTACACGCGTCAAATATAGAGAACAGAGTTAGTAAAGAAGAATTAAAACTACAACAATTAGTACAAGATAAAACTAATGGTAAAATAGTTAGTGATGATGCAGATTTTAATGATTATGTTTTCAATTTTCAAATTTTTGATAGAGGTATAGGTATTAGTAATGCTTCTGTAGGAGAGCGAAGAGTTAAGAGACATAGAAAAAGGAATAAAAGAACCACAAGTCAAATAGTTTTAGCTATGGGAGCAAATAATGTAATTGAAAATCATAACCTAGGTTCTATTAATAATTCTGAATATAAATTTTGGCAATCACGTTTTTACGAAATAGGATTTTCTTTAAAAACTAGGCTTTCAAAAGAACCATCTAAAACATATTTTAAATACGGTCTTTCTTTTTTATGGAACAATTTACGAGCAGATAATAACCAAATTCATGAAGTAAATGGAGACCAAACTAATTTAGTAACTTTTTCTGATAAACTTTCAGAAAGTAGATTGCGTCATGTACAAATGATTTTTCCAATGCATTTAGAATTTGATTTTTCAAAACATAAAAAATATGATGATGGTTTTGTGAAGGATAGAACCAACGAAGGAATTCGTTTAGGATTAGGAGGTTTCTTTGGATTTAAATTAGGAACAAGACAATATTTAGAGTATGAAAATAGTAATGGTATTGAGATTGAAGAAGTTCAAAAAGATCCGTTTAACACGAATACTTTAAATTATGGTTTAAGTGGTTATTTATCATACAAATGGTATGGATTGTATGTGAAATATGATTTAAATCCACTATTTAAAAATACAAATACACGAAACATATCTTTAGGAGTTCGTTTCGATATCGACTAAACTTTATTAAAAGTAGCGGTATTGTCCGCTACTTTTTCTTTTCCCATTCTGCTCTTAAATCATCAGATAAGATTCCTGTACCATCATGTTTCCATCCAGGAGGTTTAAAAAAATATAATAGTCTTTTTCTTACAGAAGTTTTACTTTTAAATACATCGGAAAGCATATGATACCATTCAATAAAAGCAATTTTAATAGGATTATAGGTATTAATATTTTTAACTAAACCATAAATAGGTTTTTCTACTTCAGGTTCAAAAGTTCCAAAGATTTTGTCCCAAATAATAAAAATACCAGCATGATTTCTATCTAAGTATTGGGGATTTGTTGCGTGATGAACTCTATGATGACTAGGGGTGTTAAAAATGGCTTCAAACCAATTAGGCATTTTCTGTATTAATTCAGTATGAATCCAATATTGATATAATAAGCTAATACTCATTTGAACCATAACCATTACAGGATGAAAACCAATAATTATTAAAGGAAGCCAAAAAATAAAAGTATAAAAACTTCCTGTCCAAGTTTGACGTAAAGCTGTACTTAAATTATATTTTTGAGAAGAATGATGAACTACATGGCTTGCCCAAAATAATCTACTTTCATGTGCAATTCGATGATTCCAATAGTACACAAAATCTTCAGCAAAAAGTAAAATAACCCAAGCCCACCAAGAAAAAGGGATGGTGAAAAACCGATACTTATATAAAAGTAAAAAGATAGTGAGTATAACTCCTTTAGTAAATAAACCAATAAAAACATTACCTAATCCCATTAAAATGGAAGTGTAAGCATCTTTAAACTCATAATTATCAAGTTTCACTTTTACAGTTAAAATGGCTTCAATAATTACTGTAATTACAAAAAATGGAATTGCATAATGAATTAACTCTGGCATTTCAGGAATTGTCATAATTTAGGGTTTATTTTTTGTGAATATACTAAAAAGAAAAATATTTGTTTTTATTATTCAATTATTAGATATATAAATGTTATATTTGCACGCTTTAAAAATTAATTTAAACATTTAATTATGAATCATTACGAAACTGTTTTCATTTTGAATCCCGTTTTATCTGAAGGTCAGATAAAGGAAACAGTAAAAAAGTTCGAGGACTATTTAGTTTCAAAAGGTGCAGAAATGATCCACAAAGAAGATTGGGGCTTAAAAAAATTAGCTTACCCTATCCAAAAGAAGAAAAGTGGTTTCTATCATTTATTCGAATTTAAATCAGCTGGTGAAGTAATTTCTCCATTTGAATTAGAGTTTAGACGTGACGATAGTATCATGCGTTACTTAACTGTAAAGTTAGACAAGCACGCTGCTGCTTGGGCTGAGAAGAGAAGACAAAGAGTTAAATCTGCAAAAAAGTAATCAATTATGTCATCAATTGAACAACAAGCAAAAGGAAACAAGCAGGGGGAAGTACGTTACTTAACTCCACTTGACATTGAAACTAAAAAAGAAGCTAAATACTGTCGTTTTAAGAAAAACGGTATCAAGTACATCGATTATAAAGATGCTGATTTCTTAATGTACTTAGTAAACGAGCAAGGTAAGATTTTACCAAGACGTTTAACAGGAACTTCATTAAAATATCAACGTAAAGTAGCACAAGCTATTAAAAGAGCTCGTCACTTAGCTTTAATGCCATACGTTGGTGATATGTTAAAATAAAAAAGAAGTAGAACAATGGAATTGATATTAAGACAAGACGTAGAAAATTTAGGTTTTAAAGATGATGTTGTAACTGTTAAGAATGGTTATGGACGTAACTACCTAATACCTCAAGGATATGCAGTTTTAGCTACTTCTTCAGCTAAGAAAGTATTAGCAGAAAATTTAAAGCAACGTGCTTTTAAAGAAGCTAAATTAGTAGAAGATGCTAACAAAATAGCAGAAACTATTAAAGGTTACGAATTAAAGATTGCCTCTAAAGTAGGAAGTGGAGATAAATTATTTGGATCTGTAAATAATGCTGATGTAGCTGATGCTTTAGCTAAAGAAGGTACTGAGATTGAAAAGAAATTTATCAAAGTTACCGGAGGTAATGTAAAAAGATTAGGTAAATATAACGCAGCTGTTCGTTTACATAGATCAGTAGTTGTAGATATTACATTTGAAGTAGTAGCTGAAAAATAATTTCAGAAATTTAACTTTAAAAAAATAAAAACACACTCAATGAGTGTGTTTTTTTATGATATAATGTGGAAAACCGTAATTTTAATTGCGGTTTTCCCTATTTAGAAACAGGTTTTTTCCTGTTTAAAAACCTTAAATAATTTGCAAATTGCCAATGCATATACTTTTATATAATTTATTTAGGGGATTATTTAATTATATAAGAAATAAAAACTCCGACGAAAGTCGGAGTTTTTTTATAAGTTAGATTACTATTTCTTGGTTTCTCATAATATCTTCAAAAGTTTCTCTTTTTCGTATTAAATAATCCTTACCTTCATGAATCATAACTTCTGCAGGTCTGTATCGAGAATTATAATTGGATGCCATAGAGAAACAATATGCTCCAGCATTATGGAAACATAAAATATCATCCTCTCTAATTTCATTAATTCTTCGGTTTGTACCAAAAGTATCTGTTTCACATATATATCCTACAATACTATAAAAACGTTCTCTTCCTTTTGGATTAGATAAGTTTTCTATAAAGTGGTACGAGTTATAAAACATAGGACGGATAAGGTGATTTAAACCACTATCAATTCCTGCAAATACAGTAGAAGTAGTTTGTTTAATAACATTTACTGTAGCTAAGAAATATCCTGCTTGACTCACTAAAAACTTTCCAGGTTCAAACATTAAGGTTAAATCTCTTCCGTATTCTTTACAGAAATCATTAAACCTTTTCGATAAATGTTTTCCTAAATCTTCAATATTTGTAGCAATGTCACCTTCTTTGTAAGGAACTTTAAATCCACTGCCAAAATCAATAAACTCAATATTTTTAAATTCTTTAGCAGTGTTGAAAAGAATTTCAGTAGCCATTAAAAAAGTATCTACATCTAGAATGTCAGAACCTGTATGCATATGAATACCATTTATATGCATGCCTGTGTTTTCTACTACTCTTTTTATATGTGGAACCTGATGTATTGAAATTCCAAATTTCGAATCGATATGTCCAACAGAAATTTTAGAGTTTCCACCTGCCATTACATGAGGGTTTATTCTAATACAAACCGGAATGTTTGGGTGTTTTTGACCGAATAATTCTAGAATAGATAAATTATCGATATTTATTTGTACTCCAAGCTTTGCTACATCTTCAATTTCTTTTAAAGAAACACCATTTGGAGTGTAAATAATGTCTTTTGGCTCAAATCCAGCTAATAAACCTAGTTTAACTTCTTGAATAGATACAGTATCTAATCCACTTCCTAATTTATTAAATACCTTTAGTATATTAACATTAGATAATGCCTTAGTTGCGTAATTAATTTTTACATTCTTTACCTTAGAAAAAGCTTTTGTTATTCTTTTGTATTGACTTATAATCTTTTCTGTATCATACACATATAAAGGACTTCCATGCTTTTTTGCTAAATCTAATAGTAAATTGTTCTCCATTTTTAAAATTAATTTTTTTCAAATGTATTGATATAAAAATTTAAAAAAAATTGAATGTGAGAATATAACACAATAGCCTATTATGTGAAAAAATTACATTTTTTTATTACAAATTGCAATTTTTCTTTGGTTTTTGGTAAAAAATAATATTATCTTTGTATCGAAATCAAAATTGATGGGAGTGTTTTCATATATTTGATTTTAATAGGAGGTTAATTAAAAACTCTGGTATTTCTTCACCAGAGTTTTTTCATTTTATAATATGTAGTAAATTTTCTATTTAAACTTCACTGAAACTTTTTCCGCTATACCAACAATAACTTCTGAAGCTTTAATCATAGATTCAACAGGAACATATTCGTATCTACCATGAAAATTATGCCCGCCTGCAAATATATTTGGACAAGGAAGTCCCATATAAGATAATTGAGAACCATCGGTTCCTCCTCTAATAGGTTTAATTAATGGTGTAATATTTAAATCTTTCATTACTTCTTCAGCAATATCTACGATATACATTACAGGTTCAACCTTTTCACGCATATTAAAATATTGATCTTTAATCACTACTTTAATTGCTTCTTTGCCAAGTTCATTATTAATTTTTTCAGCAACAGATATCATAGTTTCTTTTCTTTGCTGAAAAAGTTCCATGTCATGATCTCTAATAATGTATTTTAAAACTGTTTGCTCAACTTTGCCTTCCATTGTGTGTAAATGGAAAAAACCTTCGTAACCTGTAGTTTGTTCTGGAACTTCATTTTCAGGTAAAGTGTTGATGAATTGACTGGCAATAGTCATAGAATTCACCATTTTTCCTTTAGCGTAACCAGGATGAACAATTTTTCCTTCTATAGTAACAACTGCACCTGCAGCATTGAAGTTTTCATATTCTAATTCACCGATTTGGCTTCCGTCCATTGTGTATGCCCATTTTGCTCCAAACTTTTCTACATCAAATTTGTGAGCTCCTTTTCCAACTTCTTCATCTGGAGTAAAACAAATTCTGATTTTTCCATGTTTAATTTCTGGATGTTGAATTAAATACTCCATCGCTGTTACAATTTCTGTAACTCCAGCTTTATCGTCTGCTCCTAATAAAGTTGTACCATCTGTTGTAATTAAGGTTTGACCTTTATATTGTAATAAATCTTCAAAATACGAAGGCGATAAAACAATATTCTCTTTTTGATTTAAAACAATATCTTCACCATTATAATTCTCATGAATTTGAGGTTTTACATTTGCTCCAGTATAATCAGGACTTGTGTCTATATGTGCAACAAAACCAATTGTTGGTACTTCATAATCAATATTACTTGGTAACGTAGCCATTAAGTAACAATTTTCATCCAATTCTACATCTTTCATTCCAATACTGATTAATTCCTTTTCTAATAATCTAGCTAAATCCCATTGTTTTTCAGTACTTGGAAAAGCAGGATTTGTAGGGTCAGATTCAGTATCAATTGTCACGTATTTAATAAATCTATTAATTATGTTTTGTTTGTTCATTTATGTTTTGTTTGTTTTTTGAATGTTTATTTTACACGTACATTATTAATTAAAGTAATTGCAGAGCAAAGTCGCTCATTAATTAATGAATCACCATAAATTTCTGTTTTAGCATGTATAAAACCAGTTTCAGTTTTTCCATAAAGATTTAGAATATGGTAATTAAACTTTCCTCTTTTTCCTTTAGCTAAGTTATAATATGCGTCGTTTCTTTTGAATTTTATTTGTTTCGATTGTACTTCTTCAAGTTGTAATTCTTTATTATCACTTTTCACTTTATTAATAAAATCATTATCAATATTGTCAGGATTTGTGATAAAAGAAATATCGATTAAAGTAGCTTTAGATAAACTTAATGTTGTATCTGCAGCATAAATAGAAGAAACAGCTTCTTCATAATATAAATTAATCTTCCAGTGTTTTGGGAATTTTACAGTGAATTTTTTCTTAAAATCTTCAACCGTTTCTAAATTACCTGGAGAAGGAAATTCACAAGCAAATTCTTTACCTAATTCGTTAGAATCACATGATATAAATATAAATGCAGTGAAGAAAAATAGTAAATACTTTGTCATAATTATTTTTGTTCAAAATAAGCAATAAGCAAATCTACAACATAGCTGTAAGATTCTATTCCTTTTGTTTGATTATTCGCTTTTAAATAAGAATTATATCCTTTTTTTAAATAAGGTTCAATAGGGTTTTCATACTTTTTCCAAAACAAATAGTTGTCATTTAGTTCTTTCTTGATACCTTTATTTACTGTTTTCAAAAGTTCTTTATATAATTCTTTATCACGTTTTCTTATTTCTCGCATACAATATCGAAATGCCATTCGATAACCAGAGTAATTAAAATAAACATCATCACTATAAATACAAGCTAAAAAGCCTAAGAAATTAGCGTCGTTTTCTGCTGACCAACCGATTTGATGTGCAACTTCATGACAAGTAGTTGCTGGATAACCTGCTTTTGGAAGCATACTATTTACTTGTGCTTCACCTGTTATTGGATTTAAATATCCTGCTGTTCCGTTATAAGACTGAAATAAACTAACTAATGAGTTTTTTATAGCAGTATTTTTATAAGCGAGTTGCGGATAATCAATAGCTACATTTTTGTAAGCATCAGGTACTTTAGCATAAATTTCACTTGAAGAATAAGGAACATTAATTTTTAATGTATCGTTTTTTGTTATGTTGAAATGAATGTTATTGAAAATTTCAATAGTTTTCTTTGTAGTTCTTATTAATTGTTCTGTAGTATATTTAGATTGTTGTAAACCTAAGTTGTTAGCCAAAGGTTTTCTAAAATAATTTAATCCCCAAAACATATAAAAGCAAAAATAAACTACAGATAAAGCAGCAATAAATTGTACTAGTTTAGGAAATATGTTTTTTAATTTATTTTTAATTAAAATGTAAACCTGACGAATAAATAGAATAATTAGAGTAAACCCTAAAATATCTCCCAAAGAAAAAGGTAACCAACCTAAAAGAATTCTAAAAAATCTAGATATATATGGATATATCCCTGAAGAATAGTACTGTTCAATAAACTCATGCTTTTGGCTTAAAAATTGTACTATAAAGAACTGTATTGGTAATAATGTAGCAAGTATTACATGTTTCTTTTTTAATTTCATTGGGTAAAAATATAAAACAAAAATGTTATCAACATGTTAGTAACAGTTTTGTTTACATTTTTTGTGAAAAAAGAAAATTGTTAAAAATGAGGAACAATATGAACCTAAAAAATTACTTTTGTCACCATGGAGAAAACACAAAGTTTAAGGGGAGGAAGAGTTGATCGTTCGAGAGTCGTAAATTTAGAAAAAGGAAAATTACCACCACAAGCATTAGATCTTGAGGAGGCAGTTTTAGGAGCTATGATGACCGATAAAAAGGGGATTGATGAAGTGATAGATATTTTACATCCTGAAGCTTTTTATGATAAAAGACACCAAGAAATTTATGCAGCTATTTATGCTTTATTTCAAAATTCTGAACCAATAGATTTATTAACCGTATCTAATCAATTAAGAAAAGAAGGAAAGCTAGAAATAGCTGGTGGAGATTTTTATATTATTGGTTTAACACAAAAGGTAGCTTCTTCTGCTCATATTGAGTTTCACTCGAGAATTATACTTGAAAAGTTTATTCAGAGAAAATTAATTTCTATTTCTTCGGAAATTATTGAAAGTGCTTATGACGAAACTACAGATGTTTTTGATTTATTAGATGATGCGGAAGGAAAACTTTTCGAAGTAACACAAGGAAATCTTAAAAAAGGAGCAGAGAATGCTCAATCGCTTGTACAACAAGCAATCAATAAAATTCAAGAGATTTCAAATAAAGAAGGAATGAGTGGTTTAGCAACTGGTTTTACTAAGCTAGATGCACTTACTTCTGGATGGCAACCAACGGATTTAATTATTATTGCTGCTCGTCCGGGTATGGGAAAAACAGCATTTGTAATTTCGATGGCAAAGAATATGGCAATAGATTTTAATCACGCAGTTGCTTTGTTTTCTTTGGAGATGTCTTCTGTACAGTTAATTACTCGTATGATTTCTTCAGAAACTGGCTTAACTTCAGAGAAATTGCGTAAAGGAAACTTAGAACCACATGAATGGGAGCAATTAAATGTAAAAGTTAAAAAACTATCTGACGCACCTATTTATATTGATGATACTCCAGCTTTATCTATTTTCGACTTACGTGCAAAAGCTCGTCGTTTAGTATCACAGCATGGAGTAAAGATCTTAATCATAGATTATTTACAGTTAATGACAGCTGGTGGAGCAGGAGGTAACCGTGAACAGGAGATATCGATGATTTCACGTAACTTAAAAGCTTTAGCAAAGGAATTAGATGTACCAGTAATTGCATTATCGCAGTTATCACGTTCGGTAGAAACACGTGGAGGAAGTAAACGCCCACTTTTATCCGATCTTCGTGAATCTGGAGCAATCGAGCAGGATGCCGATATTGTATCATTTATTTTCCGTCCTGAATATTATGGAATGACAGAATGGGATGACGATGATCATTCACCTTGTGAAGGGCAAGGAGAATTTATTGTAGCAAAACACCGTAATGGTGGTTTAGATAATATTCGTTTGAAGTTTACAGGACATTTAGCTAAATTCTCAGATTTAGAAGAAGGATTTAGTAGTGAATTTCAATCTAGTATGAATACATTTGAGTCTGGTTCTTTACCATCTCCATCTGCCGCAGATGCTTTTGGAGCTCCAGAACCACCTTCAACTCCAGATTTTAATGATGATGTACCATTTTAAACTCAAATAGTGGAAATAGTTTTTATCATAATAGTAATATCAACATATCTATTTATATTTATTTGGGGATACAGTTATGAATATAAAAAAAATCCTAAAGGTTTTTTAAAAACTATCATTGGAATGCCAATAGCCATGTTTGCTTCGTATATGGGATTTCCTGAATTAGATAAGAAAATTAAAGATTGGACAGAAAAATAACAATAAACAAATCACAAAAAATATTAAAATACACAATTGCTTTATGGTAATTGTGTATTTTAGTTTTTACATATGAAGAAATACATAATATTACTAGTAATTATATTATTATCAAATACTGTATCGGCATCATTTATTTACCTGCCGATGAGTCATGATAATCAAAAAAACCATTTAAAAGCTTATGGTATTGTTTATTACGGACTTCAAAATGGATTAAAAGCGAAGTGGTTATTAAATTACGATGGAGGAGCTTTTTTAATTGAACATAATGATGCTGTTGTTAACGAATGTAAAATAAGAGGAGTTTCTTACGAGGTAATTTCAGATGTTAAATCTCAATTAATATTAGAAGAGATTTCATCACCAAGTAAAAATCAAGAAGCTGTAACTTTAGAGAAAGCTCCTAAAATAGCAGTGTATTCACCAAAAGATAAAATGCCTTGGGATGACGCTGTAACTATGGTGTTAACTTATGCAGAAATACCTTTTGATGTTGTTTACGATGAAGAAGTGTTGTCTGATAAATTGTTATTATATGAGTGGTTGCATTTACATCATGAAGATTTTACAGGACAATATGGACGTTTTTACGGAGCTTTTAGAACTGCTCCTTGGTATATTCAACAAAAGAAAGATGCTGAAGCCTTAGCTACAAAATTAGGATATAGTAAAGTTTCTGAAGCAAAACGAGATGTATCTAAAAAGATTAGAGATTTTGTAATTGGGGGAGGATTTATGTTTGCTATGTGTTCTGCTACTGATAGTTTTGATATTGCTTTAGCAGCAGATGGTGTAGATATTTGTGAAGCTATGTTTGATGGAGATCCTTCTGAACCAAATTATCAATCGAAAATTGATTATAACAAAACCTTTGCGTTTAAAAATTTCGAATTAATTCGTAACCCAACTACTTATGAGTTTTCTTCAATAGATATGACAAGAAAGCGAAGAATTAATAAAGAAGTAGATTATTTTGTTTTGAAAGATTTTTCTGCAAAATGGGATCAAGTTCCAACAATGTTGTGTCAAAATCATACTCAACTTGTAAAAGGTTTTATGGGACAAACAACTTCTTTTGAGAGAAGAGCAATTAAATCTAATGTTATGGTTTTAGGCGAGAATAAAACCAATAGAGAAGCAAGATACATTCATGGTACAAAAGGGAAAGGTTTATTTACTTTTTATGGAGGACATGATCCTGAAGATTATCAACATAGAGTAGGGGATCCAAAAACAGAGTTAGACTTACATCCAACTTCACCTGGATATCGTTTAATTTTAAATAATGTTCTGTTTCCAGCTGCTAAAAAGAAAAAACAAAAGACTTGATAACCTTTGTTTTACACATTAAAAATATTTAGAACCCTCACACGTTTTAAAACATGTGAGGGTTTTTAAGTGTAAATAGTATAATGATATATAGAGTGTTTCTTACAATGTTATTATTTTGTATTTCATGTTCGTCAAATGATGTAACGCATGATCGTAAAATGACAAATGATTTCATCAAATCATTATTGAAAAATGAAGATTTTTTAAAAGTAAATGGAATATTAGAAGTTTCTCTATGGAGTCCAGATTTAGTGAAAGAAAACATTGATTTCCTGAGTAATAGTCTAAAGATAAGGGATTTAAAGCATCTAAATTTTCAATTAAGTTTGTTGGATAGTTTTAGAGTTCCTTCAATTTTGATTAAACCTAAAAGAATAATCACTATAAATGAATATAAAGATTTTACTGCATTACTTGAATTGTTTCACAAAGAAGACTATTCTTACCTTGATTGGTTAGAAAAGAAAAATTGTAAATATGGATTTGGATCAATATCAAAACCGATTTTCAATGAGAAATACGATCGCGCTTTGATATATTTTGAAAAAATTTGTGGACCTCTTTGTGGCGGAGGAACGATAGCTTTATATGAACTTGAAGAAAATGAGTGGAAACAGAAAAATGTTATTGATCATTGGATACAATAAGATTTAGTTAATTAAAAACATAGAGATTTTGTAAGGTCATAAAAAAGGTTAGCATATAAAATGCTAACCTTATTATTATATATAAATACTACTATTTAATATCTTTAAGCATTTCTTTAACAGATCGTTCTAATTGCTGATCACGACCATTGTCAATAATACCAGGCATATTTTTTACTTTAATCATTGGTTCGGTTTGGTTATTTTCCATCCATCTACCAGATTTATCTTTAGCACTTACAGGAACAACTCCCCAATAACTTCCATCAGGTAAACCTTCCCAACCAGCAAAGCTACATGTTCCAGGAACAGGCATTCCTACTGTTTTACCAATTTTAAGATCTGTATATCCAGCAGCATAACAATGTCCGTCAGAATAATTACTTTCATTAAACATGGTTAATGTTGGTTTTGTCCAACGAGACGTTGGTTCACCACCGACAACTTTAGCTTCAGTTTCATAAGAAATAAAAGGTACGCCAGTAAAGAACATAGCTAAGTCGGCAACTAAATCACCACCACCGTTAAATCGAGTATCGATAATCATTCCTTTACGTTCGAAGAATTTACCCATAATATCTTTGTAAATACTTCTATATGGACCATCACTCATTCCAGGAATATGAACATATCCTAATTTTCCATTACTTAATCTATCTACTTCTTTTTCGTTAGTTTTTACCCATCTCTTATATAATAAGCTACTTTCTTCACCAAGAGAAATTGGTTTTATTGTTATAGTTTGTTTTTTCTTAGTTTTAGGATCAGTAATATCTAATAAAACAAATTTTCTAGCTTTTCTATTTAAATATTTAGCAACATCAACATTTTTATCGATAGTAACACCATCAATTTTTTCAATGATCATTCCTGCTTTTACATTTAAAGATGATTTGTCTAACGGACCCTCTTTTATGATTTCATCAATTAAAATACCATCATCTTTATGATTGTAATTCATGAAAATTCCAAGAGAAGCAGTAGCATCTGCATTATTGATACTAGTTCTATAACCTGCACCAGCATGTGAAACGTTTAATTCACCTAACATTTCAGAAAGCATTTCAGAAAACTCAAAAGAATTACCAATTGATGGTAAATACTTTTTGTATTCCTTTTTCATTTGCTTCCAATTGATACCATGAAAATCTGGATGATAGAAAATCGCATTAGTTCTAATCCAAACGTGATCGAACATTGCTTCTCTTTCTGCATCAGTATCTAATAGCATTTCACCATTAATCTTAACGCCTTTATTACTTTTCTTAGCTGGAGCTATTTTCGAAATTCTTCCTCCACTTAGTAAGTATAAGTTTTTCATATCCTTATCCCATTGAAGTGAACCAAAATTAGCATTTAAACGCATTACCATTTTAGTTTCCTTTGTGCGTAAATTTGTACTCCAAAGGTTCATTTTTCCTTCAAAACGAGCTAAGTAGTATAAAATATCACCTTTCTTTGATAATACAGCATCACCTAAACTAGAAGAATGAATAGTAAGTCTCTTAGTACGATCTTTCATACTGTCCCAATCGAAAGTAAGAGGTTTAATTTCCTTCTTTTTATCAGTTTTCTTCTTATCTTTTTTATCGTCTTTTTTGTCCTTTTTGGCAGTCTCTTTTTTCTTGTTCTTCTTTTGTTCAGCTTTAATAGCTTCCATTAATTTGAAATCTTCATCACTAAGATTAAATTGATCCCAAGCATCTTGTGTAAAGAACATACTGTATACATCAGTTTGAGACTGACCGCTAGTTGCGTAAGATTTTAAACCATTTCGATTACTAAACCATAGCATTTGCTTTCCTCCGTTAACCCATTTCGGATAATAATCACTATATCCGCTTTCAGTTAAATTAACACGTTTAGATCCGTCTGCGGCCATTAATAAAACTTCACTATTGCTTAACGTTTTACTCCATCCGACTAATAACCATTTGCTATCTGGACTCCAAGTATAATATTTATCTCCATCTCTCATATGGAATAAATCTTTTGGAGTAAGTAATGTTACTTGCTTTTTAGATTTTAAATCCATTACTTTTAAAGTACGACGACCTTCAACAAAAGCAATTTTAGATCCGTCAGGAGAAAACTCAGGTAAGTAATTATCAAATTTATTTTCAATTACTGGAGATTCTTTAATTAAAGTAGAAGCAAAAAAGAAAGGTTCTTCTTTTCTAACTTTTTCAGTTTTGTAAATACTCCATTTTCCATTTCTTTCACTACTATATACTACAGATTTACCATCTGGTGTCCAAGTAACAAAACGTTCTCTTTCAGGAGTATTTGTTAATCTTTTTGTAAACGATTCATTTACAGAAGTAACAAAAACTTCACCGCGAGCTATAAAAGCAATTTCTTTTCCATTAGGAGAAATAGCCATTTCGTTTACACCTCCATTAATAGATACAAATTTGTCACTGTTATCAATACTCTGTGTTCTAATAATAACATTTACTTTAGAAGGTTTTTCTCCTTCTTTCATTGTATATAACTCACCGTCGTAACCAAAACTTAAAGTTCCGTTACCCATGCTTAGAAAACGAACAGGATGCAACTTGAAACTAGTTATCTGTTGATTTTGATTAGGGTTATTTAAGTTAATTTTATAAACATTAAATGTTCCACTTTTTTCACTTAAATAATACATGCTTTTTTCATCTTCAGAAAAAATAGGTTGTCTATCTTCTCCTTCAAATGAAGTAATCATTTTATGAGTTTTATTTTTAGTATTGTAACTCCAGATATCTCTAGTAATTGAAGATTTATGATGCTTACGCCATTCATTTTCTCCACCTTTCTTATCATGATATAGCATTGTTTGTCCGTCTTTAGATACTTGAACATCTTCAGCAGGAACAGTTAACAATTGACTCACTCTACCACTAGAAACCGGAACACTATATAATTCTGGTTGCGATCCAGTAGGGTATTGTCTATGCTTTACATGATCTTGGCGTTGAGCACCGAAGATTACATTTTTATTATCTGCTGAAAATGAAAATGGAGTTTCATTACTAGAATGAAAAGTTAATCTTTCTGCAGCACCTCCACGAGCATCCATAACATAAATGTCAAAGTTTCCGTAACGATTAGAAGCAAAAGCGATTTTTTTACCATCTTTACTCCAAATAGCTTTATAATCATGTGCTTTATGGAAAGTTAATTGTGTTGCGTTTCCTCCATTAGAAGAAACTTTGTACAAGTCACCTTTATAGGTGAATACTATTTCTTTTCCATCAGGTGAAATAGATGAGTGTCTTAACCAATTAGGTTTCTCTTGAGAGAATAAATTAAAGGTTAATAATGTAAATAATATTGAAATGTATTTCATTTGGTTAATTTTTCGGCCAATCTACTAAATAGATGGAAGTTAATTATGTTAATTTTGGTTAAAAAGCTCGAGGAATATTTAATTTGAATTATTTTTTTTCAATTCATTAATAAAGTAAGAAGGTTTTACATTAGTGAATTTATAAAATGCCTTAGAGAAAGATTCAGCACTTTTAAAACCAACTTCTTCGGCAAGTGCTTTTACAGTATATTTTTGAAAAGTAGAATTATGTTTTAACTCGTTAACGATGTACTTTATACGAAGTTGATTAATATAATTAGAGAAATTTTGTTGTTTGTGCTGATTGATAACTTTGGATAAATAAGAAGAATTTGTTTCTAAATGACTAGCTAATTTTTTAAGATTGATTTCTGGGTTTAAAAATTCTTTATTTTTTTCGAATAAATCTAATTCCTTAAGTATAGCTTCACTTATTTCTTTTGAAATTTGGTAAGAATCTTGTCTAGGTATTAAAGTTGTATTATTAAATGATACTGTATTAGAGTTTTGTTCTTTTTCAATTAGTTTTGAAAATTGACGTTTATAATTACGTTTTCTTTTGGTTTGGTAGATTAAAATTAGAAGAATTATTAAAATTCCGGTTCCATATAATAGTTTATAAAGTTGATTTCGATTTGCTTTTTTTTGCAACTTAGCAATAATTTTATTTTTCTCAGCAATGAGTTTGGGTTTATCGTAATTTTCTGATAATGAAATATTTAGTTCTTTATTTGTTTTGTTGTTGTAGTTGTTAATATCAATTAGACTATTTAAGTAGTTTAATTGTTCAGTTAAGTTATTTTCGTTTTTTGATTTTTCAATTAGAAAATAATATGTCTTTTCAATTTCAGGATTTATAATATTTTCCTTCTTGTAAATAGAGTCAACTTTATAGTGAAATCTTTGAGCTTCTTTATAATTATTTGTTTTATCATAACATATAGCTAGTTGTGTGTAGCAGTAAGACAGTCGATTAATTGCTACGTGATCAGAAATAATAAATTTGACATATCTTTTTAAATGTTTAATAGCGATGTCATACTTTTTTTCTTCAAATTTAAGTTTAGCATTGTAGTATAGAAGAGTTCTAGTATGTTCTAAAGATTTATATTGATATGGAATTCCATAACCTTTATCTAAAAAATAATATGCAGAGTCGTATTTTTTTAATAATGAGTAAATTAATGTAAGTTTGTTATATATTTTATATGTTAAAATAGGATTATTTGAATTAGTTTTCTTTTTTTTCAATATTTCATTAAAAATATCTTTTGCTCCTTTATATTGTTTGTTAGCGAGTTTAATTGTTCCTATTCTATAATTAACAAATTCATAAATACTATCATTTTTATAATAATTTATAATTTTCTTAATCGCTAAATATTCTTTTAAAGCTTTGTTTTTAAGTTTTTTTACTTCGTATGCATTTGCTTTCTGACTTCTGATCTCAATTAAAAAATCATATTTTTTTTGAGGTTCATATATTTTTATAAGAGAGTCACAAAAAACATGAAATTCCCTATAATCATTTTTGTATTGAGATAATAAAAAGTTTCCGTAAAGTTTATAAGTAAATGATTTATTCTTTTCTGCTTTTTTTAAATATGCACGAGCATAAACTTTTGCTATTGCAGTATCTTTTAAATTCTTGTAGAAAGAGTTTATGAAATAAGCATATGATTTCTCAGCTAAACTATCGTTTACAATTTCTTGTCCTTTTAAATTTTGATTGATTAAAAAAGTAGAAAAAAAGAGAAAAAAGAATTTATAAAATTTCATTAACGAAGCGATTTTTAACAAAAATAAGTATTAAAAAGTTAAAAATAAGTACTCATTTTATGGTTTTGTTTTATAGTAGTTTAGATGTTTTAGGACTCGTTTTTTATAAAACGTGGGTACAATTTATTGTGTAATTAAAACTTTAAGATTTTCTTTGGGGTAAGAAAAGGGTTCGGGGGAATTAAAGAGGACGGGAAAATCTCTTAGGAAAAAGAAAATTTAATCAACTAAATAATCGAGCCCTTTTTTCTTTGTCAATTAGCTTTTTTTTCATTCTGAATCTATTACTTTTGTGTCAACAAAATAATATACAATGCCAACAACACAACAACTTCAAGATTTTACACAACAAGTTCGTCGAGATATACTTCGTATGGTACATGCAGTAAATTCAGGTCACCCTGGTGGATCATTAGGATGTGCAGAATTTTTTACATGTTTATATCAGGAGGTAATGGATTATTCTACTGATTTTAATATGAATGGAGAAAATGAAGATTTATTTTTCTTATCTAACGGTCATATTTCACCAGTATATTATAGTGTTTTATCAAGAAGTGGTTTCTTTCCAGTAGAAGAATTAGCTACTTTCAGAAAATTAGATTCTCGTTTACAAGGTCACCCAACTACTCACGAACATTTACCAGGAATTAGAATTGCATCTGGTTCTTTAGGGCAAGGAATGAGTGTTGCAATTGGTGCAGCAGAAGCTAAGAAATTAAATAATGATAATAAATTAGTATTCTCTTTACATGGTGATGGAGAATTACAAGAAGGTCAAGTTTGGGAGGCAGCAATGTACGCAGCTGCTAAAAAAGTAGACAACTTAATTTCAACTGTAGATGTAAACGAAAAACAAATAGATGGTACTACAGATGAAGTATTAGCTATGGGAAGTTTAAAAGCTAAATTTGAAGCTTTTGGATGGGATGTTTTAGAAGTTAAACAAGGAAATGACGTTGCAGCTGTTTTAGAAGGTTTAAATGAAGCTAAATCTAGAACAGGAAAAGGAAAACCAGTTTGTATTTTATTATATACAGAAATGGGGAATGGAGTAGATTTTATGATGCACACACATGCTTGGCATGGAAAAGCTCCTAACGATGAGCAATTAGAATCTGCATTAGCTCAAAATCCTGCTACTTTAGGAGATTACTAATCAGATTAATATCAATATAAAACGCCGCTACTTAACATAGCGGCGTTTCTTTTTTATTATTATTAACATTTCAGCGTAAACAAATATGTATTTTTACGTACTAAAAGATCAAACAATTTTAACTCAATGAAAATAGGTATTGTATGCTATCCTACTTTTGGTGGAAGTGGAGTAATGGCAACTGAATTAGGAATGGCATTAGCTAATAAAGGACATGAAGTTCATTTTATAACATACAATCAACCTGTTCGTTTAGATTTTATTTCACATAACTTGCATTTTCATGAAGTGATGTTAGAAGAATACCCATTATTTCAATATCAGCCTTATGAATTAGCATTATCTACTAAAATGGTAGAAGTTGTAAAACAATATAATTTAGAAGTTTTACATGTACATTATGCTATTCCACATGCCTATGCTGCCTATATGGCTAAAAAAATGCTTAAAGAGAAAGGTATTAAAGTAAAAGTGGTAACTACATTACATGGGACAGATATTACTTTAGTTGGAAGTCATCCGTCATACAAAACAGCTGCAGAGTTTAGTATTAATAAATCTGATGAAGTGACTGCTGTTTCTAATAGTTTAAGAGAAGATACATTACGATTATTTAATATTGAAAAAGATATTAAAGTGGTATATAATTTTATAGATACAGTTAAGTACGATATGGCTGATCAAGAAGAATGTATGCGTAGTGCAGTTGCAAATCCTGAAGAAAGAATCTTAACTCATGTAAGTAATTTTAGACCTGTAAAAAGAGTTTTAGATGTAGTTAAGGTTTTTCATAAAGTACAACAAAAAACACCTGCAAAACTATTAATGGTAGGTGATGGACCAGAGCGTTTAAAAGCTGAAAATTTAGCTAAAGAATTAGGAATTGCAGATAAGATATTATTCTTAGGAAACAGTAACGAAGTAGCTAAACTTTTATGTTATACCGATGTGTTTTTATTACCATCAGTAGCAGAAAGTTTCGGGTTAGCAGCTTTAGAAGCTATGGCAGCAAATACAGCTGTAATATCAACAAATGCAGGAGGTTTACCAGAAGTAAATGTTCATGGAAAAACAGGTTTTTTAAGTGATGTTGGAGATGTTGAAGATATGGCAAATAACACATTGAAAATTTTAGAAAACGACGCTTCTTTATTAGGGTTTAAACAAAGAGCTAAAGCGCATACAAAACAGTTTTCTTTAGATAAGATTTTACCACAATATGAAAAGATTTATCAAGCTTGTTTTTAAGTTACAAAACGTTATTGTGATTAATTGTTAGTTGACTGTTTTTTTATATTTAATTTTATGTAATCACCTAACTATGTCCTTAGATCTGGTTTATTTTAAAAAAATATAAAATCTTCCCTAGAGATATATAACTTGGTTTTAATTTTTTTATTGGACTTAGATTCTAATATTCAGTTTAATTTTTTTGATAAACTTAATAATATTGAAAATAATAATGTTTTTATTATTAGAGTAATATCGTTTTTAAATAAAAAAGTTGGCTTTTAAACCAACTTTTAACTTTTATAAATTATAAAATCTAATACTCTCTCGAATTAATTCTTCAGAAGCCTCACAACTTAATTCAAAATCTTCATAATCATTTAGTAAAACAAACTTTACAACACCAGCTTCATTTTTCTTATCGTGAATCAATAATCCCATAATCGGGCTAATGTCTTCTGTAGAAATTTCAATTTTTCCGTAAATATTGATGATAGCTTCTTTAATTTCAGCTGTTTTTTCTTCTGAGAAATTTAAAATTTTAGAAGATAAATAAGCTTCACAAACCATTCCTATAGCAATGGCTTCACCGTGGGTAAGATTTTCTTTATGTTCAGAATCTAAAAAGTAAGACTCAACAGCATGTCCAATTGTATGACCCCAATTTAAAACTTTACGCAACCCTTTTTCCTTAGGATCTTCAGTTACAACTTCGTTTTTAATCTCAATAGATCTATGAATTAAGTCAATGATATTTAAATCAGGATTATCTTTTATTTCATTAAATAAGTGAATGTCGTGTGTCATTCCATATTTAATAATCTCAGCAGTGCCAGAGCGAATTTCCCTTGGATCTAATGTGTGTAAATACTCTGGATCAACTAATACCATTTGTGGATTAGCAAAAACTCCAATTTGATTTTTTAAAACTCCTAAATCTACTCCAGTTTTTCCACCAACAGAAGCATCTACCATTGAAAGTAGCGTAGTAGGAAGATTGATAAAGTCGATTCCTCGTTTAAATGTAGAAGCAACAAAACCACCTAAATCTGTTATAACTCCACCACCAAGTGTAATTAATAAACTTTTACGATCTGCTCCTAATTCAGTCATAGCATTCCAAACACCCAAACAAGTGTCTAAGTTTTTATGAATCTCTCCTGAGTCGATTTGAATTAATTCAATTTTTAAGTCGGTTTCTAAATGTTGTATGAATTTAGGATAGCAATATTCAATAGTGTTATCATCAACCAATATAAAAATTGATGAATACGTATTTTCTTTTAAATGTAAATTTAATTCTTGATATGCTTTGTCAGAAAAATGTACTGGATATGTAGTTGCTTGAATTGTATTCATTGGTTGTTTTAATATGATGCAAATTAAATAGAAAATATTAAAATATTTAAATGTTGTCTTCTATATTTGTCGGAATAAAGTAAACTAGTTACTACTATCAATGAAACTTTTTGAAAATACCGAAGTAGCGTTTAAATTAAAATCAGATTCTGAGTTAGAAAGAGCTCATTTTCTGTTTCGCTTAATACAGAGTCAACCTATGGTAAAAATAGGAACTGCTGTTACAAACTTTGCTTTAAAAGCACATTTACCAGTTGAAGGTTTAATTCGTTCTACAGTGTTCGATCATTTTTGTGGAGGAATAACAGAAGAAGACTGTATTCCTAACATAGAAAAAATGTACAATGAAGGAAATGTTCATAGTGTTTTGGATTATTCTGTAGAAGGAAAAGAAGAGGAGGAAAGCTTTGATAGTGCAGTAAAAACTATTGAAAATATTATTAAGTTCTCTGAAGAAAAAAACTCAATTCCTTTTGCTGTTTTTAAACCAACAGGGTTTGGTCGATTTGCCTTATATCAAAAAATTGGAGAAAAAAAGCCATTAACTGTTGAAGAGGAAGAAGAGTGGAAGAGAGTTAAAGCAAGGTTTTACAAAGTTTGCGAATTGGCTTTTAAGAAAGATGTTCCTTTGTTAATTGATGCAGAAGAAAGCTGGATGCAAGATGCAGCAGATGATTTAGTTGAGGAACTTATGGAGAAATACAATAAAGATAAAGCAATTGTATTTAATACACTTCAAATGTATCGTCACGATCGTATGGAATATTTAAAGGCTTTACATCAAAGAGCACATCAGAAAGGTTTTCATATTGGAATGAAAGTAGTTCGAGGCGCATACATGGAAAAGGAAAGAGCTAGAGCAGAAGAATTCGATTATCTTTCTCCTATTTGTAAAACTAAAGAACTAACAGATAAAAACTACGATGAAGCTATTTTATATATGATGGAACATAAAAATATGGCTTTATTCGCAGGAACTCATAATGAGGAAAGTTCATATTTATTAATGCAATTAGCTGAGAAATATAATATAGAAAAAGACGACAAAAGAATGTGGTTTGGTCAATTATATGGAATGAGTGATCATATTAGTTTTAATCTCGCTAAAGAAGGATATAATGTAGCAAAATATGTTCCATTTGGACCTGTTCGAGATGTGATGCCTTATCTAATTAGAAGGGCAGAAGAAAATACATCTGTAGAGGGACAAACTTCACGAGAGTTAAAACTCCTTAAAGTTGAAAAAAAACGTAGAAAACTGTAATGACTGGAGTAGAAGAAATAAAAGCTTTACTAGTAAGTAATAAAATTCGTTTTTTAAATGAATTAAAAGAGAGTAAAGAACTTATTTTACTACTTAAAAAATCAACAACGAATAAGTTAACTACAGAAGAAAAACATAAGATAGAGGAACAGTTATTAGATATTTGTAAAGCTATACCAGCTTTTGCAATTTTCTTACTACCAGGAGGTTCTTTATTATTACCTTTGTTAGTGAAATTGATCCCTACAATTTTACCAAGTTCTTTTAGAAAAGATATAGAA
Source organism: Tenacibaculum aquaeponti (assembly GCF_052084715.1). GTDB lineage: Bacteria > Bacteroidota > Bacteroidia > Flavobacteriales > Flavobacteriaceae > Polaribacter. Next base: position 355,130 of record NZ_CP197288.1, read on the forward strand.
GATTTAAAATAACAAACAACAATGCAACAAGATCATCAAATATTTGATTTAATTCAAGAAGAGAAAGAACGTCAACTTAATGGTTTAGAGTTGATTGCTTCTGAAAATTTTGTAAGTGAGCAAGTAATGAAAGCTCAAGGATCTGTACTAACTAATAAATATGCAGAAGGATATCCAGGTAAGCGTTACTATGGAGGATGTGAAGTAGTAGATGTAGTTGAGCAGATTGCAATTGATAGAGCAAAAGAGCTTTTTGGAGCTGAATATGTAAATGTACAACCTCACTCAGGAAGTCAGGCAAATACAGCTGTTTTTGCTGCATGTTTACAACCTGGAGATACTATTTTAGGATTTGATTTATCACACGGAGGACATTTAACTCACGGATCACCTGTAAACTTCTCAGGAAAACTTTATAATCCAGTTTTTTATGGAGTTGATAAAGAAACTGGTTTGTTAGATTATGATCATATCGAAAGTCAAGCAAAAGAACATAAGCCAAAGTTAATAATTGCTGGAGCATCTGCTTACTCAAGAGATATGGATTTTAAACGTTTCCGTGAAATTGCAGATAGCGTTGGAGCTATTTTAATGGCCGATATTTCTCACCCTTCTGGATTAATTGCTAAAGGTATTTTAAATGATCCGTTACCTCACTGTCATATTGTAACTACTACAACTCATAAAACATTACGTGGGCCAAGAGGTGGTATGATTATGATTGGTAAAGATTTCGAAAATCCATTTGGTTTAAAATTAAAAAGTGGAAAATTAAAGAAAATGTCTACTTTAATAAACAGTGCAGTTTTCCCAGGAAACCAAGGAGGACCGTTAGAGCATGTAATTGCTGCTAAAGCAGTTGCTTTCGGAGAAGCTTTAACTGATGAATTCTTAGAGTATCAAATTCAAGTTAGAGCAAATGCTCAAGCAATGGCTGCTGCATTTGTAGAGAAAGGATATCATATTATTTCTGGAGGAACAGATAATCATATGATGTTAATTGACCTTAGAAATAAAGGAATTACGGGTAAAGATGCTGAATTAGCTTTAGGTAAAGCAGAAATTACAGTAAATAAAAATATGGTTCCATTTGATACAGAATCTCCATTTGTCACTTCAGGAATTAGAATTGGAACACCAGCGATTACAACAAGAGGTTTAGTTGAAGAAGATATGCTTATTGTTGTTGATTTAATCGACGAAGCTATACAAAATGCTGATAATGATGAAAAATTACATGAAATAGGTGAAAAGGTACAGGATTTAATGCACCATAGAAGATTATTTGTAATGTAATTTGTATGTAACATATATAATTAAAAAACGGTTGTTATTTAAAACAACCGTTTTTATTTGGGGATTATTAATAACTACTGAAAAGAGTTAATTTTTAATTATTTTCATAGGTCTTGTAATATGTACATTATTTAAAGTAGTAGTGATAATGTAAATTCCTTTTAACCCAAAATCATTACTGTTTAATTGAATTGTATGATTTCCAGCTTTATTTGTTTTCTCATAAACTGTTTTAGATTGTCCTAATAAATTCATTACAGATACTTTTAAAACACCTTTTTGAGTTGTTGTAATAAATAAGTTTCCATTCTGATTAATTGGATTAGGAGCTATTCTTACAGAGTTTTCTGTTGTTAAATCAGAATTATTATTTACTGATATTTGTCTTGAAGAAACACATCCACTAGGACATGAATTAGACCAAACTCCTGTAGCTTTTCCATTAGAACTTCCAGTAATTCTAAACCATCCTGAAGTTCCTCTATTTAAGTCTACAGTTTGCTGACCATTTCCATTGTTAAAAACAACTCCAACATTATTTACAGAAACATTACTAGGTAATGTAAATGAAGTTGAAGACCAAGAAGTACTAGCTTGATTTTGCATTGTTCTACCTGGCCAAGCAGGAGTTCCAGCTAAAGTAGAATTTGTATTCGTGTTATATAAATATACATTTACAGTATTTCCCCAAGAAGATGTTCTTAAAAAGTTTAATGTAACATTATTATTACTTGGAGGTGGTGGAGTAGCACCATCACAGTCAGACGGACACGCATTTGTCCATGTGCCATTGTCATACCAACCAGTTGAGCTTCTTGTTAAATCATCAGTTTGGTTATTTCCATCATTAAAAATTACACGAACATTATTTAACGAAGTTCCAGAAGGAATAGCAACTTCGTAAGAAAACCAAGGTGTTCCAGAAATGTTAGTTGTTGCCTGTCCTGGCCAACCTGCGGTTCCAGAAATTGTAGTATTAGAACCAGCATCAAAGAAATAAGCGTTTACACCATTTTCCCAACCATTTGGTTTTTTAAAGTTAACAATAAATCTAGTATTAGTTGTCGGTGGATTTGTACTTCCACTGCAATCAGACGGACATGTATTAGACCATGTTCCATTATCATACCAACCATTAGTACTTCTGCTTAAATTATCAGTTTGACTAGTTCCATCATTAAAAATCACTCTAATATTTTCAGCAGCAACACCAGAAGATGGGTTAACTTGTAATGAATACCATGGAGTTCCATTAATATTAGTAGCTGATTGTCCTGGCCAACCTGTAGTTCCCGGAATAATAGCATTTGTAGAAGTATCAAATAAATATACATTTACATTATTTCCCCAACCACTAGGTTTTTTAAAGTTTACAGTAAAAGGATCAACTTGAGCTGGAGGAGGAGGAGGCGTAACAATTCCACCTTTTGTCCAAACTGCATAATCTGTTCCAGAAGTACGCAAAGTCCAACCTGAACCTTGAGGAGACCAATTACCACCACCAAGTTTCATTGCAATCGTTCCATTTCTTCCATCAATGTAAGCTGCATAAACATCGTTTCTTGCTTCAGCAATATTAATAGACGAACTCGCAAAAATTCTTACATCTTTTCTAATTGCTATCAAATCTTTGATTGCCTGTCTTACGCCATTTCCAGCATCAAAATAATGTGTCCAGAAAATCATAGGATTACCTGGGTGAGTTAGAATGTAAGCATATCCCTTTCTTAAGTTTGTTTCACCACCAGGGAAAACATAGTTAGAACCACAACATTGTTGTGCAAAACCAGTATCGTGATTATCTAAGAACGTTACCGATTTTCCTGGATTAATACCAATCATTCCAGATGGTCTTCCTTGTCCATCTCTTAGGTATGACATATTGTTGTCTCTAATAGCATCTTGTAAAGTAACTTTAGTATTAAAGTCAAATGCAGAAGAAGACTGTTGTGTAAAGTTTACCCAGTTATTTGTTTGAACTCTACTACTTTCTAATAACTCTCCTACAGCAAAGTAAGGCTGTGTAGCATCATTATATTCTTTGTTATATATTGGATCATATCCATGAACAAAATCATATCTCCAACCGTCGAATCCTAAATCATTCTTTAAGAAATTCATCCAGTTTTTTATCTCTTGTCTTACAGCTGGATTTCTATGATCTAAATCTCTAGCAGGACCATAAGTTCCGTTTGAACCATCAGCTTTTAAAGCTGTACCAGGAAAGTAATCTGAATTAATACTAAACTCTACAGGAAAGTTAACAAAGTTTCTTCCTTCATCATCGGCAGTAATAAATGTTGTTGGCCAAGCAGGATTTGTGAAAGTAACTGCGTCACTAGTACCAACTCTATGGTTAATTACAATATCTCCAATAATTTTCATTCCTAAATTATGATATTGATTAATTAAGTCTCTTAATTGAGCTTCTGTACCATAAGCACTATTAAAATTATATAATTCTCTTGGTAAATATCCTTGTGGAGCTGCAGAGTCACTCACTGGAGGTAACCAAATTAAATCGACACCAGCACTACTTATTTCTGCACTATTTTGAGTGACAACATTAAACCATGTTTGTCCAGCAGGTTGGTTTTGAACATTCCAATCGAAAGCTTGAAACATTACATCTTCGTCTTGTGCTTGTATATTCCATGCTAAAGAGAATATTAAAATAATTTGTAATAATTTTAGAGTTCGTTTCATTGTGTTATTTGAGTTTATTTGAAAGGTTATAATAGGATAGTTGTTCTTAAAAAACATTTTAAATTGTTTATTTTGATAATGTTTTTAAGAAAAAAGTGAAATTATTATCACTTTAAAACGAATTTATTGTGAAATAGTCAATCAAAAAAAAGGAAAGGAAAACTAAATCGATTTCGTGTTAATAAATAAATCGATTTTCTACGAAATGATTATCAATAATTAAATTTTAGTTGATTAAAACTTGTTTTTATGTATTACGATATCGTTGTCGTTTTGTAAGATTATAATGAAGTGAATTGATTGTTAAGTTATTTTTATTTTTTGTTTAAGCAATACTAATTTATTCTCATTACAACTGCTGATTTGCAAATATGTTTTTTCTTGATCTGGAAAAGTATGAATCGCTAAATGACTTTCAGCTAATAACCAAACAGCAGTGTATCCTTTAATAGGAAAATTATGTTCTATGAAGTTAACAATGTTAAATCCCGAATCGATTAATAACCTTTCTAATTTGTGTTTTAATTGATCAGTATTAGTGGTAGATAACCAAGTATCAAAGTGGAACATTTCTGCCTTTAAAGCAATGTATTTTTCGTTATTTTTTTTCATAATTAATAAATGTCCCAGTTTCCTTTGTTATAATATTCGTAAAGTACTGGATTACTAATCTGATTGATTTCTATTGAATCTAATTTTTTCTTTTTAAAAAAGTCTTTTCCGAAGGAAGTAATTAATTGCATGGCTTCTTTATTTAACCATTTTGTTGTAATTACTTTCGTATCTAATTGATTCAATTTAGCCATCATTTCTTGTTTAGAAAGTTGATTTTTAGTTCCTAAAATCCAACCCCATTCTCCCATAGAAAGTACCTGATTATGTAATGCTAAAACACTATAATTGGCTTTTTCCATAGTCTTTTCTATACATTTATATGCATAAGGAGTATAATAAGGACTACCAGCTTGAGTAATTAAACCACCATTTGGAGTTAGCTTTAATCGACACAGTTCATAAAATTCTTTAGAATACAAACGAGCTAATTCTACATTTCTAGGATCAGGAAGATCGATAAGAATTAAATCGAAAAACTCTTTGGTATCCGTAACATATTTAAATCCATCTTGATTAACAATACGAACTTTTTCATTTGTTAGAGACTTTTCATTAATAGCTACCAATTCTGATTCATTAATAAAAAGATCGGTTAGTTTTTTATCTAAATCGACAAGAGTTATTTGTTCTAAAGAAGGATATTTTAATAATTCCCTAGCAGCACAACCATCACCACCACCAAGAATCAAAACTTTCTTAGGTTTGTCTAAAATATGCATTACAGGATGCACTAGAACCTCATGGTACATAGGTTCATCAAAAGTAGAAAACTGTAAATTATCATTTAAATATAACCAGTAATCATTTTTCCATTTGGTAACCACAATTTTCTGATAAATAGATTGCTCTTGGAAAACAATTTTATCTTTATACTTACTTTGTTCTCCATGTAAAATGATTTTTCCAGCAAAAATATTTCCGATAATTAATATGGTAACCAATACTCCTGCAAAAGAGAATAGCATGTTTTTCTCTTGCTTATTCAATTTATTTTTAAAAAATATAAGTAGAAGAATGGCTACAAAAAGATTAATAAAACCTAAGATAAAAGGCGTATGAGTTAGCCCTAAATAAGGAAGACCAATAAACACAAAAAATAATCCACCAATTAGACTTCCGTAATAATCTTTTTCTAAAATATTAGCTACGTTTAGTTTTAGTGATTGAAAATCGTTGTTTAATCGCATTGCCAAAGGAAGTTCCATACCAATTAACATTCCTGTTAAAATAGCCATTGAGTAAATGTAAATAGATACATATTCTAATTGAGTAGCTAGATAATAGGTTGTAACTGCCGAGAAAGAAACTAATAAGGAAAGAGCGAATTCTGTAAAAATGAAAAGTTTAAATACATTTCCATCAAAAGATTTCGTAATTCGACTACCTAATCCCATGCTAAATAGCATCAAAGAAATTACAATAGACCACTGCTTAACAGAATCTCCAATAAAATAAGTAGATAACGTGGCGAAACAATATTCAGCAACTATACCCGATAATCCTGTTGCAAACAAGGCAAGAAATAAAATTCTTCTTTTAACTTTTATGGATGCCATTTACATACAATAACTTATAATGATAGCACTACCGATATAAGCAAAAGCTTCTATTAAAGCAGCTCCTTTATTCGGAATTTCTTGATGTACAATTTCATCAGTTAGATTACTCTTAGGTAGTATTATTTTTTCAACAAAAATTCTAGATAATGGAAGTAAAATAATAGCTAAACCTAAATGATATGCAATATCTTCTAAAGCTATTTCCCATGATTCTATATCACCTCTAGAAGCAAATGAATATAAGAAAGAAACTGCCACAAAAATACTAGCATATACTATTCCTACAGCATTATTATCTTTTTGAATTTCTTTGATAAAATCGTATTTCACAAACTTGCGATATACTTTTAAAAATATGTATAAGATAACTTGACCTAATAACCAGAAGAATAATAAACTTAAAAAGTCAGATAAATAATGTCCTATTTCTCCGTGATCTGGAAATAAATTGATGTTTCTACCAGAAATAGCACCATAAATGATTAATCCTGCTCCAATAAAATTAGCAGCTTCCATAAAACCAGTTCCTAAATTTTCATCTTTTATAATTTCTTTATAAAATCGGAACTTTTTTCCAAAAACTATTTTTTCATTAATAATAGAAGTAAGAATCAATAGTAAATTCCCGAAGAAAGAATAGAATAAGATTAAAATTATATCTTTTATTAATCCGTGTGATTCACCATGCAGAACGCCAACAAAAATGGTTAAAGTAGCAATAAAATAACCCGTAGCAGTTACAGCAAATGCTACATTATCTTTTATGGTTAATTCGCTTTCAATGTCTATTTTTCTATTTTTTAATTTAAAAAACAGTTTAGCAATAATAAACGAGGCATAAAATAGCGTTACATACGTTACGGTTTTAGTAAGCCAAATAAGTGTATTTTCTTCCATAATTTTCTATTTACCAAATCCTCTTGAGCTTCTACCTCTGTAGTAATTGTTTGTATTTCTATAAACTTTCGTAGAGTCATTATAATCTCTGTTACTATTCCAAGAATTATTATTTGAGCATTTTCCAAGCATTAATGTCATTAAAATAAAAGCTCCAAAGATTAGGCCTACAAAATATCGACTGATAAAACTTCCTAAAGAACTAGTATCAACAAAAGTTTTTCTTTCTTGAATATTTTTGATTTCAGTTTTAGAAATCAATTTCCCAGTACAAATTTCAATTTCATCATCCCATAATTGAATAGAGAAAAATTTTGTATCGTCTGTGTTGGTATAATCTAAAGAATTTACTCTTTCCGATTCGTAATCATAATAACAAGTTCCATCGCAACGCTCATCAAAATCATACGCTACGCTTTTGTAATTGAATTTCTTAGGAAATTTTGCATTATTGATAGAAACATAATCTGTTTCAGTTTTTGTAATTTGAGATAAGAAATGATCTATGCTATATAGTTTTTCCCAAAACGTATATTTAGGCGATTCTTTTCTAACATATTCGATCATTAAATATCGAATAATACCGTTTTTATCTTTTACTTTATATTCTGTTGTATTAGAACCATCATCCCAATTAATCTTATATATATCAACAACTTTCCAGGTCTGAGTTTTATAATTGAATAAGTATCCTTTTTTTAACTCTTGCATTTACACTTCAATTTTTGATTAATTATCGTCATTTGCTCTTTCAATAATACTTTCTGGAAGTGCTTTTTTAGCTTTAGCTCCCATTTTTTTAAGTTTTTCTACACTGGTAATTAAGTTTCCTCTTCCATCAACTAATTTATTCATAGCTGCACTATAATCACTTTTGGTTGCATCTATTTTCTTTCCTATATTAATTAAATCTTTTAAAAGACCTTCAAATTTATCATATAAGGCTCCAGCTTGACGAGCAATTTCTATAGCATTACGCTGTTGCTTTTCATTATTCCACATCGTATCGATTGTTCGTAAAGTAGCTAATAAAGTAGTAGGAGTTACAATTACAATATTTCTTTCAAAAGCTTTATTGTATAACGTATTGTCTTCATTTAAAGCTACAGCAAAAGCAGGTTCTATAGGAACGAAAAGTAACACGAAATCTGGAGATTCTATTTTGTAAATATCTTCATATTTCTTTTCAGAAAGTTGTTCAACGTGTCTTTTTAAAGAAATTAAATGTTCTTTTAAGAAGGTTGCTTTTTCTGTGTCATCATCAGAATTTACAAACTTCTCGTAAGCAGTTAACGACACTTTACTATCGATAACCATTTTTTTATTATCAGGTAAATGAATTACAACATCAGGTAAAATACGTTTTCCTTCTTCATTTGTAAACGATTGTTGTACAAAATACTCTCTATCTTTTTCTAAACCAGATTTTTCTAAAACACGTTCTAAAACTAATTCTCCCCAATTTCCTTGAGTTTTACTATCACCTTTTAAAGCTCTAGTTAAGTTTAAAGTTTCTTTGCTCATTTGAGCATTTAATTCTCTTAAACCAAGAATTTGTTGACGTAAAGCAGAGTGGTAATCAATACTTTCCTTATGAGTTTTATCTACTTTATCCTCAAAATCTTTAATTTTCTTTTCTAAAGGATTTAAAATGTTTTGAATATTCTCCTTATTCTGAACAGTAAATTTATTCGACTTTTCTTCTAAAATTTTATTCGCTAAGTTTTCGAATTCTTTTGTGAATTTTTCTTGTAATCCTTCTAATTCACCTTTTTGTTCAGTAAGCTTATGTTGTAAGTTTTTTAGATCAACATCTTGACGCGTATTGACTTTTATTAAACTTTCTTTTTCTGTTTGTAAAAACTTTAATTCATTTTTTAATTCTTCTACATTTTTTTCAGAAGAAAATTTATATTCAGTTAAAGATTGATTTCTTTCTTTTAAAGTATCTTTTTCTGTTTGAATAGTTTTTAATTCTTCCTTTAGAATTACTATATTATTTTCAGCAGTAGTTTTTTGCTCCAAAAGCATTGAATTTCGTTCCTGAAGACTAGAATTGTCTTTTTCTAGAACAGAAGCTTTACTTTTTTGAATGATAAAACCTACCAAAAAACCTATGATAATTCCTACAAAACCAGTTGCTAAAATGTATAATAACTGTTCGCTCATTTATATAAAAAATTAAAACGGTAAATTTACCACTTTAACATGAATTAATGATACAAGCAATTTCTAAATTTATTTTCACCAAAATATTAGGTTGGAAAGTAACAGGTAGTTTTCCTAAAGATTTAAAAAAATACATAGTTATTGGTGCTCCCCATACAAGTTGGAAAGATTTTCATATTGCTATTTTAGCTAGAAATACCGTTGGAGTTAAAATTAATTATATAGCAAAAGCGTCTTTATTTAAACCTCCTTTTGGATTTATTTTTAGAAAACTTGGTGGTACTCCAGTTAATAGAACAAAGAGTAGTAATTTGGTAGATAGTATTGTGTCTATTTTTGAAGAGAAAGAAGAATTTAGATTAGCACTTTCTCCAGAAGGAACTAGACAATTTACTGAGAAATGGAAAACTGGATTTTATTATATAGCGAAAGGTGCAAATGTACCTATAGTAATGTTTGCTTTTGATTTTGGAAACAAACAAATAAAAGTTGCAGAACCTTATTATTTAACAGATGATAAAGAAAACGATTTTAATCATTTTCTAAATTTTTATAAAGATATTGTTCCTGCTAAACCAGAACTCTTTAATAATAAAAAGCTGCTTTAAAAAGCAGCTTTCTTTATGTATTATCCTTTGTAAAATGGCAGTTTAACCACTTTTGCTGGAATTTGTTTCTTTCTAATTTGTATTAATATATCAGAATCTACTTTAGAGTTTTCAATAGTGACATATCCTAAACCAATTCCTTTACCTAAACTCGGACTCATAGTACCGGAAGTTACTTCTCCGATTACTTCTCCGTTTGTATTTACGATTTCATAATCTTTACGAGGAATACCACGTTCATTCATTTCAAAAGCCACTAATTTTCTTGAAACACCGTTTTCTTTTTGAGCTTTTAAGGCTTCAGCATTCACAAAATCCTTAGAGAATTTTGTAATCCAACTTAAACCAGCTTCAATAGGAGAGGTAGTATCTGTAATATCATTTCCATATAAACAATATCCCATTTCTAAACGTAAAGTATCTCGAGCTGCTAATCCAACAGGTTTAATGCCCCAGTCAGCACCAGCTTCAAACACTTTTTTCCATAAAGCTTCTACATCTTCATTTTTTACATAAACTTCAAAACCGCCAGACCCTGTATATCCTGTGGCAGATACCACCACGTTTGGAATACCTGCAAAATCGGTGATTTCAAATGTGTAAAATTTAATGGTTGATAAATCTACTTTAGTTAAAGATTGCATAGCTTCTGCAGCCTTTGGACCTTGAATAGCTAATAAAGACCAGTTTTCAGATCTATCTTCCATATCAACATTTAAATCGTTATGTTGAGAAATCCAGTTCCAATCTTTTTCAATATTAGATGCATTTACAACTAGCATATACTCGTTTTCTTTTATCATGTAAATGATTAAATCATCTACAATACCACCTGTATTATTAGGCATACAAGTATATTGAGCTTTTCCAGGAACTAACTTTGAAGCATCGTTGGTTGTAATTTTTTGAATTAAAGCTAAAGCGTTTTCTCCTTTTAGAAAAAACTCTCCCATATGACTTACATCAAAAACACCAACACCATTTCTAACCGTTTCATGTTCAATATTTACACCTTCGTATTGCACCGGCATGTTATATCCAGCAAATGGGACCATTTTTGCACCAAGAGCTTCATGTACGTGTGTTAACGCAGTATTTTTCATTTGAATTGTTTGTTTTTTAGATGATTCAAAAATATTGAATCCTTTTTAAAGACTATAATCTTTTTAAATAATCTCTTAATTTTTTATGTAAATTTTATTATTAAGTTTAACAAAGAGGTATGTTGTTATAAATACAATATATTCGCGAATACAAAATGTTTAAAATTATGGTTAGAGAAAAAAGTAGCTTTTTATTTGTGATTATATGTTTAATAAATATAAATGTAAAAGCGCAAGAAGGTTTATTTGTTCATAAACATAAATTTACTAAGCAAGATACTTTAAGAGGAACTATTACACCTGAAAGAGCTTGGTGGGATTTAACATATTATCATTTAGATGTTACTGTAAATCCAGAGGAAAAATTTATTAAAGGGAAAAACGAAATTCGATATAAAGTTTTAAATTCATTTCAAACATTACAAGTTGATTTACAACCGCCTTTAAAAATCACGAAAATTACTCAAGATGGAAAAGAATTAAAATTTTCTTCAGATATAAATGCACATTTTGTAAACTTAAAAAAGAAGCAAAAGAAGGGAAGTCAAAATTCAATTACTGTTTATTATGAAGGAAATCCTAAAGCTGCAAAAAATGCACCTTGGGATGGTGGTTTTTCATGGAAGAAAGACGGTAATGGAAATCATTTTATAGCAACTTCTTGTCAAGGTTTAGGAGCTAGTGTATGGTGGCCAAATAAAGATCATATGTACGATGAAGTTGATAGTATGGCTATAAGTGTTAGAGTACCAAAAGATTTAACAGGAGTTGCTAATGGAAGATTACAAAAAATAGAAAAGCATAATGATAACACTACTAGTTATCATTGGTTTGTGAAAAATCCAATTAATAATTATGGCGTAAATGTTAATATTGGTGATTATGTTAATTTTTCTGAAAAATATAATGGAGAAGGAGGAGAGCTAGATATGAATTATTATGTTTTAAAAGACAATTTATCTGAGGCTAAAGAACATTTTAAAGACGCTCCTAAAATGATGAAAGCTTTTGAATATTGGTTTGGAAAATATCCTTTTTATGAAGATAGTTTTAAATTAGTTGAAGTGCCTTATTTAGGTATGGAACATCAAAGCTCTGTTACCTATGGGAATAAATATTTAAAAGGCTATTTAGGAAATGATTTATCTGGAACTGGTTGGGGATTAAAATTTGATTTTATTATTATTCATGAAGCTGGTCATGAGTGGTTCGCAAATAATATTACAAATAAGGATATTGCTGATATGTGGATACATGAAAGTTTTACAGCATATTCAGAAAGTTTATTTTTAGAGTATTATTATGGTAAAAAAGCAGGTTCGGAATATGTAATTGGAACAAGAAGAAATATTGCTAATGATAAGCCTATAATTGGAGTATATAATGTGAATCATGAAGGATCTGGAGATATGTATTATAAAGGCTCAAATATGCTTAATACTATAAGAACAATAATAAATGATGATGAAAAATGGAGAATTATTTTAAGAGGTTTAAATGAAACATTTTTTCATAAAACAGTAACTACTGAAGAAATAGAGAATTATATTAGTACAATGGCAGGAGTTGACCTTTCAAAAGTTTTTGATCAATACCTTAGAACAGTTAAAATTCCTGTTTTAGAAAATAAAATTGAAAATGGTAAATTGTATTATAAATGGAATAATGTAGTTAAAGGATTTAATATGCCTTTAAGAGTGAAATTTAAAACCGAAGAAATTGTTTTAAAACCCACTGAATTATGGCAAGAAATTAAAATTAATTCTGATAGAGTTTTTATAAATGAGAACTATTATATTAATCAAGAAAAAAAGTAGTGTTTAGTTGTTTTTTATTTATTAATCAAATAGTTATATAGATCAACTAAAAATCAAAAGTTATGTACTATATTTATATTAATTTTTTGTTTTTATAACTAGTTAACCTCAATTTTAACATAAACATTTTCATCTATATGAAAAAAGTGATCTGCATATTTTTATTATTATGTATAAATTTAGCATCATTTTCTCAAACTGATTCTGATTACGAAAAATTAGTTGAAAAAGTTACCAAATTCATTAATAGTCAAGATTTTAAAAGTGTTTATGAATTGTTTTCTGACAATTTAAAAAAAGAAAATAGTTTTGAAAGTCTAAGAAAGACTATTCTTAATCATCAAAAAGAACTTGGGAAAATTACTTCTACAGAGTTTTGGATGGAAGGTGAATTAGGTAATTGTTATTTATTAGAATTTGAACAGGCTACTATGGTTTTAATAGTAAAGTTACTACCAGAAAATAAAATATCAGTTTTCAATATTGAAGAGTATTAAATAACTAAAAACAAGTGTTTATAATTTAACTCTGAAACTAATATTTGGAGTAAAGCCTAAAGAAATATTATCAATTTTAGATAAATTTCCGTTTTCTATATCATAGTAGGTATTTAATACATTTTTTCTATCTAAAATATTCCACATTGATAAACCAGTACTAGCATGTGATTTCCATATTTTAAAGTTGTAGTTTATAGAAGCATCTAATCTGAAGTAATTGGGTAATCTGCTACTATTAGGATCTTCATAATTAATACTACTTCCTGTTGAACTTACCCCATTAGGTTCTGTAAAAGGTCTACCTGAATGCCAATTAAAGCCAAGCGCAAAATCTATATTTTTATAACTATATGTCCCATCTAAACTAATTACACTTCTAATATCTACATTATTTGGAAAGCTTTTTGATTCATTTAAATTCTCGAAAATATAATCGTTTTTACTGTAACTGTAACTTAACCATGTTTTTAAGTTCTTAAGTTTTTTATGAATCAATAAGTCTACACCTTTAACCTCATAATTTCCAATGTCATTAATTAATTGAAATTGATTTTGAAATCCTTGACTTCTACTACTTATATTATTAACTTTTTTATAATAAGTTTCTATACTAATTAACCATTTGTTTTTTTCGTAAAATAAACCTAATCCAAGTTGCTGACTTGTAAGTATAGGAGTATTTTCATTAGCTAATACCCATCTTCTTTTTTCTATTCCTAAAAAATCATTTTGTAAATCAATTATTTGTGATGTTCCTTGACTTTTGAAATCTGTTGTAAACTCAAATTTAAAATTTTCATGAAATTTATAGTTAAAAGCTAATCTAGGTTCAAATGAAAATCGCTTAAATTTTTCAAAATAACTTATCCTTAATCCTCCTTTTAAATAAAAATTATCACTAGAGTAATTTAGTTGCGTGTATAATGAGTGTGTTATTAATACTTGCTTAATAAAGCGTCTGAAAAAAGGATCATCAATTTTTTCTAAATTACTTATAGCTATTTGAGAAAAGTGATATCCGTTAGACCAAGTTGTATTTGGAGATATAATTAATTCTGTATCAAATTTATACCCATTATCTTGAATTTCGTTTTCTTGAGTGAAGTTTTGTTTATCTATAATATTAGCATTGGTAGAAGATAAGTTATAAAAAGAAAAATAAGCTTGAGCAGTAAGTTTAAAACGATCGTTTAAATCTCCAACATAAGTTATTCCAGTGCTTATATTGTTCTGATTAAGTTCACTTTTTAGCTCTTCATCTCTCAAAGAGTTAATCAAAGATTCGTTATAGGTTAAGTCATTTTCTATATTTAATAGTACAAATCTAAGTTGATGATTCTCTTTTATATCCCATATTAATTTACCGTAAAAGTCATGAAATTTAAAATTTTCATCTTTTGTAATAATACTGCTATCATCGGAAATCAGTTGTAAGTCAGAATTTTGAAATGCTCTTTGGAAATATTGATCAAAAGTAGGTGTGTTTAAGAAATCTGTGGTAGATCTTCTTGCTGCAATCTGTAATTCTAAATTCTTTTTCATAGGTATAGTACTCAAAATATCTAGATTAAGTAAATTCATACCGAAGCCTAATTCAAATTTATTTGTAATTTTATTAGGTAACTTCATATCTATGATACTAGATGTACTTTCACCGTATTTAGCACTACTTCCTGTTTTTGATAAAGTTATATTGTATTTAAGATTAGGATTAAAGGCAGAAATTAAACCAAAAAAATGACCAGATTGGTACATACGAATACCATCAAAAAGAATTAAATTTTGATCATGTGTACCACCTCTAATATTTAAATTTGAAATAGATTCATCTGAACTTACTACACCAGGAAAAGCATTTATTGCTTGTAAAACATCTGGTTCAATAAGTCCTGGTAAAATTCCTAGCTTATCTGTTTTAACACTAATTGATCCATCATTGTTTTTTGAAATCCCTGAGGTTAAATAGCCTTGAACAGAAATTTCTTCTAAATTTTCAAATAAAATATTTTCTGTGTTTTTAGTTTTAATGATAATAAAACGATCATTTAAAATTTTAAATTCTAACTTTGTTTTATCTTCTAAGAAAAATAAAATTTTATCTAAACTTAAAGAACTATTTGTCGGAGGTGATATATAAATCTCCTCAATTGTCTTATCAGCATAAGAAAAACTTATATTAAATTTTCGTTCAGTTTTTTTTAAAAATTTAACAAGAGGTATTTCATTTTCATTTTGACCTAAAGAAATGAAAATGTTAAGATTAAATATTAATAGAACAAAAAAAAACTTATTGAGGATTCTCACGCTTTAAAATAATTTCATCTCCTCGGATTGTGTAACTTAAATTTAAAGGTAAAGTTATTGAATTTAAAGCTAAATTCAAGTCTTTATGGTTAAATTTACCAGTAAATAATTGTTGAGTGTTGATATTATTTATTGTGAAATTGACTTTATATTGTCTTTCAAATTCTTTAATTACTTCTAAAAAAGGCTCACTAACAAATTCACTTTCATTGTTAATCCAAGAAGGAGAAATATTTCCTGTTTCTTTTTCTATAAATCGCCCAAATTTAAAAGAATCTCCTGGTGATAATTTTACTATTTTGTTTTTGTATTCTACACTTACAAGACCTTCATAACAAACAACCTGAAAGATGCTATCCCTAGTTTTTATATTAAATTCTGTTCCTAATACAGTCACATTACCTTGTTCTGTAATTACTTTAAAAGTAGAACCTTTGGCTACCTTAAAAAATGCTTCACCTTTTAAAATAACTTCTCTCTTTTTATCCCAAGAATTTTTATTGTAATTAATTGAACTTACTGCGTTTAATTTTACTGTAGAAGCATCGGGTAAAGATGTTGTAATTTTGTTAGCATAGCCTGTTTCAACTTTAGTAATATTGTCTTTGTTGAATAAAAAATAATAAGCTCCTAAGGTAATTACAAAAAGAGCTGCAATTTTAGTTAGTACACTAAAAATATTTAAACTGTTTTTTTTCTTTTTAGAAATAATGTTGTTTAAAATTTGTTGTTGATTAACATTATGTTCTGCCTTAAATTTCTTAAGACTTTCAGAAATATACATCAGTTCATCATAATCTTCAATAGACTTAAAGCTTTCAAGTTCTTGAGGATTAAGATCGTGATCTAACCATTTTTTTATTAATTCTGTTTTTTCCATATCTATCTACAATACTATAACAAGTAGAGAATAAAAATTCCTACCCCAAAAAGATTATAATCCATCAATATCTTCTCTTAATTTTTTTAATGCACCGTAAATTCTTTTTTCAACAGCTTTTACTGAAATACCTAAAATTTCTGCAATTTCTTTAAATCTTTTTCCTTCTATACGATTTAGTAAAAAAGCAACCCTTTGAGATTCAGTTAGATTGCTAATTGCGTTTTGAATTTTATTCATGTATTCCTTTTCTTCTAAAACGAAATCAGGTGATTCATTAGTAGATTTTTTTTGGGGGATTTCAGCGTACTTTAATTTTACTTTTTCGTGGTTAACTTGATTTAACATCAAATTATTTGCAGTAGTGTATAAAAAGCTTTTTGCTTTATCTGGTGTGATACGATGGCAATTTTGCCAAACTTTTAAAAAAGCTTCTTGAACTTTATCTTCAGGATTTAGTTTTTCACCAAATTTATAGTATAAAAAATTATATAAATCTTTAAAATGCTTATTAAAAAAAGAAGAGAAAAGATTTTCGTTACAAATATTTTTATGTATTGGTTTTTCCATTAAGCAACAGCCATAATTTTTTTGTAATTTATAAAAAAACGATTACGAAGGTAGGATTTTTTTTTAGTTTGTTGTTATAATAATGAGCAAACAAAAATTACGAGGTTGATTTTTAATAGTTAACAACGCTTTGTATAATTTTTTTATGAAATCAAACTTATTTTTATTTTATTGAAACATTAATCCTTAATTTTGAGTTTGCTTTTTTAATTTAAGTTTTTGTAAGTTGTTGAATATTAATTTTATTATGAGTGTCAAGCGTAATCAGTTTTTAGCTTTTTTTTTGCTAGTTGTTATAACGTTAATACTATTTTCCTGTCAAAAAGAAGTTATAGAAATATCTAGTTCTCAAGAAGAAGAAATAAAGTTAACTACAAATTCTACTTTAACAACTTTAATTACTCAAACTGTAACTAATGATGGTTCAATAGATAATATAATAGATCAAGCTAATTGTTTAGAAGTCAAATTACCTGTTTTTGTTGTAGTAAATGGAACTGGAGTCGAGATTAATTCAATAGAAGATTATCAAGTAATTGAAGAAATTTTTGATAGATTTAATGACGATATTGATAGAATTGATATTCAATATCCAATAAAAATTGTTACAAATGAATTCACTGAAATAGAAATAGATAATGAAAATGAATTAAAGGAATTAGTTAGCACATGTAAAGGTGAAAATGAAAAAGATGATGATATAGAATGTATTGATTTTGTATACCCAATATCAATTTCTGTTTTCAATACGGATTTTGATATTCTTGATACTAAAACTGTAAATAATGATGCTAACCTTTATGTTTTTTTACAAAACCTTGACGCTTCAACTATTGCAAATATCAAATATCCAATTACTTTAATAAAAGCAGATGATACATTAATTTCAGTTAATAATAATAAAGAATTACAAGAAGCTATTATTGATGCAGCAGATAGTTGTGATGAAGATGATGATTTTAATTACAATGATGATGACCCTGATTATTGCAATGTTGATTTTGTTAAACAGAGTATAGAAAAATGTTTATGGAAAGTTACATCATATGCTAATAATTCATTATTAGAGAATTATAGCTTAAGGTTTAGTAGTGATTTAACTTTTACAATAATTCAAAATGGAACAATTGAAGGATTTGGAGATTGGTCTGTTGATTCTTTAGCTGATGGAAATGTGTTAAAATTATCTTCAACTATAACAAACTTTAATGGTGAATGGATAATAAAAGAATGTGGAGATAAATTTTTAGAGGTAAAATTAAATGATGACATAATGAAAATTGAAAAAATATGTCCAGATTTTACCGAAGATAAAGTAAAAGAAGTTTTGTCAGGTTGTAATTGGGCAATTACAGATTTTATAGATAATGGTAACAATCTGTCTGATCAATATTCCGATTTTAAATTTAAGTTCAAATCAGATGAAACATTTGAAATTACAGACGGAACGGATACATATACAGGCTTATGGAAAGTAGAAACTAATGAGTTTGGAAATGTTACTATTAATATTTCTTCAGTATTTTCTGATATTGTTGATCAGTATTTTGTGGCTAGTTTAGAAAATAGTAATGTATTAATTCAGAGTAATTCTGGAAAAACTATTAAACTTCAAAAGGATTGTAGTACAGCTCCTGATGATATAAGTGTTGATAGATTAAATTTTTTAGTTCTTAATTGTATTTGGAAAATAGCAGATTTAAATAAAGACGGTAATAATTTAACTGCAAATTATACAATGTACAGGTTTAAGTTTTTCCAAGATGGGACTTTTATATTTTATAATGCGTTTGGTGGTGGAGATTATTCAGTAGGTATTTGGAAAGCTGAAAGAACAAATAAAGTTGTATTTTTATTAAGTTCTCAAAACCTAAGTAATGAAATTAAAGGATTCTTCGAGGTTGTTCTTTTGGAAGACGATAAGTTAAATTTATTTGTTGAAGGTATAAATGGAATACATGAAATGAAACTAGAAAGACAGTGTATTTAATTTATTGTACAAAATATTGCTATGGTTTAATTATAGGTTATTATATGTTTTAGATATATTTATTTAAAGTCCATATTAAATATTTTTAATATAGACTTTTTTTAAATATTTGATTTAGGTTAAGTGTTTTTTTTTACCTGTATATCAGTATTTTATATAAATAAATAAGCCTGTATTTTTATACAGGCTTATTTCTTAAGGGGATTATTTAAAATCAGTAACTCTTTAAGGAATTACTTGTCAAATACATCAAATGTACCGTCGTTATACAGTAAAATAATTTTGGTTAAAGTTTTCGGGGGTAGAGTTGATAAGTTATTAATTTTTTCTGACCTATCAAAATTATTTTCTAAAATTGATTCTTTTTTTCTGCTTTCTTCTATTTCTTGATTAAATAAAGAAGTAGATTGTTGTTGTGAAGTAGATTGTTCTTTATTTTTAGGAAAATATCCTTTACCATAAAGCAACCAATCTAAATCGACTTCTTCGAAAGCTTTATCTACTTTCATAATAAAATCTAAACTAGGTTTATTTCTGCCAGAGAGTAGATGTGAAATACTAGATTTAGGAACATCTATTTTTTCAGCAAAATTTGTTGACGTTAGATTATAATGATCTAAAATCAATTTTAAACGATCTATCATTTTACAAACGTAAACTAACATTTAGTGTTTACAAGTGTAAATATAAGTAATCTAAGTTGAATAGCAAAAAATTCCTTGTATTAGATGAGTATAACCAGTATTTACAGCTATAAAATACTTTAATTAACTATGTTTAACTTATTGTATTACAGTTATTTAGATATATACTATAAATTATACTTATAATTGAGTAATAATGCGTTTTTAGGGGTTTAAAATACAAATGTAAACACCTAAAAGTAGTAAATTACCTTAAAAATACATATATTAATAAACCAATATTTGCTATTAGCCATCCTTTTGAGCATAATTAACAACCTAATCAGAGGTTACAATTGTAAAATTATCTAGATCTTAATTAGTTTAACTATGTAAACTATCTATTAGTATACAATTGTAAAAAAAAAGAGACACTAATAATAGTGTCTCTTAATTTTATCATATTGTCTCGTCCTGAAATAGCGTTACACAAATTTGTAACCTTATGAACGACAACATTTACCGCAAACGTACTCAGAAAGATTATACGATGAGTTTTAAACTTTCGGTTGTATCGGAAGTAGAAAAAGGCGAATTAACCTACAAACAAGCTCAACTTAAATATGGGATTCAAGGAAGAAGTACTGTTTTAGTATGGTTGAGAAAATATGGTAACTTTGATTGGACTGATCAAACACCATCTAATATGCCAAAATCACCAGAACAAAAATTATTAGAGTTAGAGCAAAAATTACGTCAATTAGAAAAGCAAAACAATCGTTTAAAAGCTCAAGCAGCAGCATCAGAGAAGAAAGCGATACTGTTTGATATGATGATTGATTTAGCTGAGAAAGAGTATAATATTCCTATTAGAAAAAACTCCAAAACCGAGTAATTGATATGTTTGTTTTACAAAAGAAAGAAAGTATTTCTTCTACCTGTAAATTACTTGGGTTTAGCAGACAGGTCTATTATCAAGCTAACTATAGAGTTAAGAAATCTCAATCAATAGCCAATAAGGTTGTTGAATTGGTTAAGCGTGTAAGAATGGAACAACCAAGGATTGGGACAAGAAAACTGTATTATCTTCTTTCGGAGGAATTAAGCAGTTTAGCTGTTGGAAGAGATCGATTATTTGATATTTTACGAGCTAATAAACTATTGATAAAACGACAAAAGAGTTATCACATTACAACCAACTCTCATCATCGTTTTAGAAAACATACTAATCTTATTGAAAATCTGGAAATAAATAGACCAGAACAAGTATGGGTAGCAGATATTACATATTTAGGCAATCGTAAGAACCCTATGTATTTATCATTAATTACAGATGCATATTCTAAGAAAATCATAGGATATCATTTGGATAAAACTTTAGAAGTAAGCTCAACGGTAAAAGCCTTGGAGATAGCTATGAAAAATAGAGTATATCCAGAGAAGGAACTTATCCATCATTCAGATAGAGGATTGCAGTACTGTAGTAACATCTATCAAAATATTTTATCAAAACATAATATTAAATGTAGTATGACAGAATCATACGATCCATATCAAAATGCGATAGCTGAACGGGTTAATGGAATCTTAAAACAAGAGTTCTTTATTGCTACCACAAATCTAGATATTAAGATAATGAAGAAAATAGTAAAGCAATCAATAACTATTTATAACTCTAAAAGACCGCATTGGTCATGTCATTTTAAAACTCCTAACCAGGCACATCAACAAAATAAAATGAAGATAAAATCATATCGAAAAAAAACATCATCTAAAGCTATAGCTTTAGATGATGTTTAATATATTTAATCAATAAATAACTGTAACGGTTATTTAGGACTAGTCATATAATTAAATTACTTAATCATCATTTTTATTATCGATCCAATTTTTAGCATTAATAAATGCTTCTAACCATGGAGAAACTTCGTCTTTTCTACCTTCAGGATAATATGGCCAGTTCCATTGGAATGTAGAACGTTCAATATGTGGCATAGTAACTAAATGTCTTCCTGTTTTATCAGTTAACATGGCTACGTTATAATCTGAACCGTTAGGATTATGAGGGTATTCTTCGTAAGCGTACTTAGCTACAACATTATATTCGTTTTCTTGTTTAGGTAAATTAAATTTACCTTCACCATGAGAAATCCAAACACCTAAAGTACTTCCTGCTAAACTAGATAGCATTACAGAGTTATTTTCTTGAACTTTCACAGATGTAAACGAACTCTCATGCTTGTTAGAATCGTTATGAATCATTTTTCCATGAATATCATGTTCTGGATTAATTAGCTCTAATTCCATCCATAGCTGACACCCATTACAAATACCAACTGATAAAGTATCTTCTCTTTCAAAGAATTTCTTTAATGCAGTATTTGCTTTTTCATTATATAAAAATGCTCCAGCCCATCCTTTAGCAGAACCTAAAACATCTGAGTTAGAAAAACCACCTACAGCACCAATGAATTGGATGTCTTCTAAAGTTTCTCTTCCAGATATTAAATCAGTCATATGAACATCTTTAACGTCAAAACCAGCTAAATACATGGCATTTGCCATTTCTCTTTCTGAGTTAGAACCTTTTTCTCTAATAATAGCAGCCTTAGGTTTTGGCTTGGTAGTATCTATTTTTGGTAATTCACCAGTAAAATTATTAGGAAAAGTATATGTTAAAGGCTGGTTTTTATAGTTTTGGTAACGATCTTCAGCTAAGTTATTTGCAGTTTGTTTTTGATCTAATAAATATGAAGTTTTATACCAAACATCTCTTAATTCACTAATTGATAAAGAAAATAAATCAGTATTATTCTTAATATTAATTCTATCAGATTCAGTTACTGAACCTATTTTAAAGAATTCAATAGCATTAGCTTTTAATGTATCTTCTATAGAACTATCACTTGCTTGGATTACAATTCCTGAGTTTTCAGCAAATAATAAACGTAAAGAATCATTTTCATTTAGCGCAGATAAATCTAAGTTAGCTCCGGTATTTGTATTTGCAAAACATAATTCTAAAAGAGTAGTAATTAAACCACCCGAAGCAACATCATGTCCAGCAACAATCTTTTCTTGCTTAATTAATTCTTGAATAGTATTAAAAGCTTTTTTGAAAAAAGCTGCATTTTTTATTGATGGTACTTCATTACCTATCTTATTTACAACTTGACTAAAAGAACTACCACCTAATTTAAAACTATCCTGTGATAAATTGATGTAGTAAATATCTCCTTTATTTTGTTGAAAAACTGGCTCTACAACTTTAGTAATATCATTACAATTTGCAGCTGCTGATATAACTACTGTACCTGGAGAAATCACGTCTTCATTAGGATACTTTTGTTTCATTGATAAAGAATCTTTACCTGTAGGAACATTTATACCTAAATCAATAGAGAATTCAGAAACTGCTTTTACAGCTTTGTATAATCTAGCATCTTCACCTTCATTTTTACAAGGCCACATCCAGTTTGCAGATAAAGAAACCGATTGTAAATTATCTTTCAAAGGTGCCCAAATAATATTCGTTAAAGCTTCAGCAATTGAATTTAAACTTCCTGCTCTAGAATCTATCAAACCAGAAATAGGAGAGTGGCCAATAGAAGTAGCAATTCCTTCTTTACCTTTAAAGTCTAGTGCCATAACACCAACATTATTTAAAGGTATTTGTAATTGTCCAACACACTGTTGTTTAGCTACTTTACCACCAACACAACGATCTACTTTATTTGTTAACCAATCTTTACAAGCAACAGCTTCTAATTGTAAAACTTGATGTAAGTACGATTCAAAGTTTTCACTAGAATATGTAATTTCTTTATAGTTACGATTGATTGTTTTATCTGTCATTATTGTTTTTGGAGAACTTCCAAACATGTCAGATAAAGCTAAATCCATTGGTGTATTACCTTTAGTTTTAGATTTAAATGTAAAACGATGATCGTTAGTAACATCACCAACAGTATAGATAGGAGAACGTTCTCTTTCTGCAATTCTATTTAATATTTCAGAATTTTCTTCTGAAATTACTAATCCCATTCTTTCTTGAGATTCGTTTCCAATAATCTCTTTATCAGATAATGTAGGATCTCCAACAGGAAGTTGATCTAAGTCAATTTTTCCACCTGTATCTTCTACTAATTCAGATAAACAATTTAAATGTCCACCAGCTCCATGATCGTGAATAGAAACAATAAAGTTTTCTTCACTTTCAACCATTCCTCTTACTGCATTGGCAGCACGTTTTTGCATTTCTGGATTAGATCTTTGAACAGCATTTAATTCAATACCTGAAGAAAATTCACCAGTATCAGCAGAAGAAACTGCAGCTCCTCCCATACCAATTCTGTAATTTTCACCTCCAAGAATTACAATTTTATCACCTTCTTTAGGTGTGTCTTTTAAAGCTTGATCTGCTTTAGCATATCCAATTCCACCAGCTTGCATAATTACTTTATCAAACCCTAACTTTCTAGCATCTTCTTCATGTTCAAAAGTTAAAACTGATCCACAAATTAATGGCTGTCCGAATTTATTTCCGAAATCAGAAGCTCCATTTGAAGCTTTAATTAAAATATCTATTGGTGTTTGGTATAACCATTTTCTTTCATCCATGGCTTTTTCCCAAGGACGATTTTCTTCTAAGCGAGAATAAGAAGTCATGTATACAGCAGTACCGGCCATTGGAATAGAACCTTTACCACCCGCTAAACGATCTCTAATTTCTCCCCCCGAACCAGTAGCTGCTCCATTAAATGGCTCTACAGTAGTAGGGAAGTTATGTGTTTCTGCTTTTAATGAAATCACAGATTCAAACTCTTTGGTTTCGTAGAAATCAGGTTTATCTGCACTTTTTGGAGCAAATTGTTCAACCTTAGGACCTTTTATAAAAGCGACATTATCTTTATATGCAGAAACAATATCATTTGGATTTTGTTTCGAAGTTTCTTTAATCATTTTGAATAAAGAAGTAGGTTGTTCTTCTCCATCTATGACAAAAGTTCCATTAAAAATTTTATGTCTACAGTGTTCTGAGTTTACTTGTGAAAAACCAAAAACTTCAGAATCTGTAAGTTTTCTTCCAATTCTTTCAGAAACTTCATTCAAATATTCAACTTCTTCGCTACTTAATGCTAAACCTTCTTGCTCATTATAAGTTGCAATATCTTCAATTGCTATAATTGGTTCGGGTCTAATGTTTATGGTGTACGTTTCTTGATCTAATTTTTCAAATTTTTGAGAAATCATTGGATCAAATTCTGAAAAATCTTTAGCTACAGCATTAAATTCTTCAATTCTTATAATACCTTCAATACCCATATTTTGGGTGATTTCAACGGCATTTGTACTCCAAGGTGTAATCATAGCCGCTCTTGGTCCAACAAAAAAGGCGTCGATAGACGCCACGTTTATTTTAGGTTGATTACCAAATAACCAAGTTAATTTTGCTATAGTCTCAGATGTTAATTCTTCTGTTGTTTGAACAGCAAAAACCTTGCTGCTTGTGTTTCCAAAGAAATGAATCATTATGTTAAGTTGTGTTTACGTGTTGTTATAAGGGTGTAAATTTAATTCTTTTGGATGAAATAGAAGCATAAAAAAAGCGGCAAAATTTTGCCGCTTTAATTTTTACTTTACTAATATCTTTTGATGTTTATCTCCAGAATTTGTCTTTATTTTTAAAAAGTATATTCCAGTTAGTAAATTTTTAATGAAGATTGTGTTTTCATTTAAGTTTTTAGAAGAATTAAAAACTTCTTTACCATCTATAGAAAATACACTTATTCTATTAATAGTAATATTAGTTTTGTTTTGAATCTTTATAGTTCCATTAATAGTTGGAATAGGAAAAACTTTAATATTATTTAGAATTTCTTCATTTACGCTAGCTGTAGCTGTATTATGAATTCCGATATTGTCTACATTATCTTGTGGAAATTCTTCCCATTCATTTATTAAATCAAAAGTAGTGTTAGGGGTAACTACAGTTAATTTTCTTCGTAATGTTTTGTCTTTAGCAAAATTAGCTGTTCCTCCATTGAAAACACCAATAATATCTATTAAAACATCATTTTTAAATAAACCTACAGGATCATTTCCATTAAAGTTTATTGGTTCTCCGTTGTTAGTTGCACTAGAATTTGGATGATTCAAGTCAGCTTCATCAATTAGTTTTTGAATAGAAGAGCTACCGTTAATGATTACATACACATCGCCTGCAGCTATTGTTCCTGAAAGATTAAGAGGAGCAGACCAAGTTGAACCACCATTTCCGTTTCTTTTAATACTATACACAGATAAATCAATTGGATTAGAAGTAACATTTGCGATTTCAATAGCTTTATTATTACTTGACCCTTCTACATATTCTGAGAAAAATAGTTCATTTGCGCTTGAAGTTCCCCCATCTGTAGTTGTTGCGTTTACTACAGTACTTAATGAAGAAGAATTACCAACTGCATCTTTTGCTAAAACTTGAACACTATAAGTAGTAGAGGCTGTTAAACTATTTGCAGTATATTCTGTATTCGTACTAGTTCCATTTACACTTCCATCAATATAAATTTCATATTCAGTGACAGCAGTATTATCGGTAGATGCACTCCAAGAAACTTTAAATGTAGTATCTGTTTCGTTACTAATAACAATATTTGTTGGAGTAGTAGGAGCAGTTGTATCTTCTAAAGTTTTAGGTGTTATTGGAGAAGTTTGAGCTGACTCATTACCAACAGCATCTTTAGCTAAAACCGAAATAGAAAATGTTGTATTAGAAGCTAAATTATTTAACGTATGGTTTGTACTTGTTACATTAGTGTTTAGATTTCCATCTACATAAATATCGTAACTAGTTACATCAACATTGTCCGTTGAAGCTGTCCAAGAAATGTCAATAGATGAAGTAGTGATGTTACTTGCCATTAAATTTGTTGGTACAGTTGGAGCTTCTGTATCTGAATTTGAATAAATTCCCCAAATATCTTCCGCATCTGGTCCTCCCCAAATTCTTGTAGCTAATCTTGGATTATCGATGAAAGGGTTTCTATTTCCTTGAGCATAAGTGTTTGAAGTATTTTCATGAAAAGTATTTCTTTGTTTTTCAACATCAGAAACAGGATCTTCTGCATTCCATTGTAAAAATAAATCAATCATGTCATCTGGAGTAGCAGATGAATTACCAACACCAACTTGTGTAGGTTTACATTGGTCTCCATATCTCAAATACATGTACATAATAATTCTAGCTACATCACCTTTCCATTCGTCTCCAGGGTACCATCCATTTGTAACAGCTCCAGAATTACCAGATCCTGTAGCAAATTTTTTATTACCCCTTGATGAATTAATTTGCGTATCAGAAGGACGTAAATTATGAGCGTCAGCATACGGAGGTCCGTTAGTACCACCTGCATCTAGATCAGGATTGGCTAATGAGTTAGCATAAACATGCTCTCGGTTCCATTCTCCGTTGTTTCCTCCATTATCATTAATTCCTCTAGTTCTAGAAGTAGATCCAGAAGTACTGTAACCATAAATAAGTAAAACTTCAGAACTGTTAACGGGATTAATATCAGTAGCTCTTGAAGCTTCCCATATTCCAGGAGTATAATCTAAAGCGTTGGTGTGAGTATTAATTATTTTTACAGCCAAAGCGTTTTTTAATGATGTTCCGGTAAGGTTTAAGTCTACATCACTGTAGTAACTTTGCTGGGCATAAATAGAGCTTGTTATAGTAAAGTATAACAAAGCAAAAATAGTTAAAGGTATTTTTTTTACCATAAATAACTTTTTTAAGAATTGATTTAAAAACTATAATTTAATTTTTTCTAGGTATTCTATCTCTTTCAATTTTACCTTTTTTAATTGCTTTATAATTTTCATAACAATTTAACACAGCCTCAATTAACTGTAAGTCACTAGCTTTTTTAATGAAGTATTCAGAATAATTACAATCATCTAACAGTTTTGTTAATTGTTGTTTATCCATTTCTAAATATTCCATCATTACTTCTCTGTCAAATTTGCCTGCTAACATTTTACGCAAGTCATCTTCTTTCTTTAGCTTTTGTAATTTTTTTAGTTGTTTAGGTTTTTTCCCAAATAAGTTATAAACGAGATCTACAGGGTTGAGAAGTTTAGCAATGGGAGAGGAGATTTTTTGTGGTCTTCCAACTTCATAAGTCTGTGGTAATCCATTTAAATGTATTCTAGTAAATTTATCTTTAGGAACCTGTTTTATATCTACTTCTAATACACCAATTAATTTAGTAGACTTTATAATAATTTCTTTAACTTCTTCTGGTTTTTCGTTCAAAGCTATTTCTAATTCGTTACCTTTTAGTAAATCATTAGTTACTTTCAATTTAATAGACTCAAAACCTAAAAAAGATACTAAAACAGTGTCGTTTGCTTTAGCAGTTAATTCAAAAAGTCCTTTTTCATTTGTGATAGTACCAATTACGGTATTTAAATTAAGTACATGTGAAGCGCTAAGCGGTTTCTTTGTAACTGCATGAACAACTTGCCCTCTTAATTTGTTTTCTTGAGCGAAAGTGTTGTAAACTGTTAAGATAAGTAATAGTAAAGATAATTTTTTTAGCATAATGCAATAATACGGAATATTTATGGTGATATTAGTCAATTATACGTTAAAGAACTTTCAAAAAATATACCATAAAAAAACGTTTCTCTAATTATAAAGAAACGTTTTGAGTGCGCATAAGAAGATTCGAACTTCCACATTCATAAGAATACTGCCCCCTCAAGGCAGCGCGTCTACCAATTCCGCCATATGCGCTTAAATAAAAAAAGTTAAGCAAATGCTTAACTTTATGTGACCGGGCTGGGGCTCGAACCCAGGACCCTCTCCTTAAAAGGGAGATGCTCTACCAACTGAGCTACCCGGTCAATAACTCTTCTTTCGAAAAGCGAGTGCAAATATATATACGTTTTTTGAAACTTGAAAGTATTTTTTATGTTTTTTTTTTAATCTTTGTAACTCTAAAAATTATTTCAATGAAAACTATACTGTTAGGTTATATGGGGAGTGGTAAATCTACTATCGGAAAATTACTTTCGGAAGAGAAAAAACTACCTTTTATTGATCTAGATCATTATATAGAAGGTAAATTAAATAAAACAATTCCAGAAATTTTCGATGTAGAAGGAGAGATATTTTTTAGATTAAAAGAGCATGAATGCTTAAAAGAACTTTTAGAAAGAGAAAATGATTTTATTCTTTCTTTAGGAGGTGGCACTCCTTGTTATGCTGGAAATATGGATGTAATTAATAAGAAAGAAAATGTAATTTCCATTTACTTAAGAACTTCCATTAATACAATAGTAGAAAGGTTAAAGAAAGAAAAAGAATCAAGACCTTTAATTGCTAAATTAAATGATGGTGAATTACATGAGTTTATAGCAAAACATTTATTTGAACGTAGTTTTTTCTACGAACAAGCTTCACATAAAATAAATACTAACAATAAAAATATAGATGATATTTTATTAGAAATTAAATCTATTCTAAAAAAGCGATAATATTATTATCATTAAATTCAACTACAACATGTTCTTTTATAGATGTTGATAATGAAATACCTTTAAAATCGGCTTTTATAGGGTATTTTTTATGATTTCTATTTACCAATACAGCTGTTTTAAATTTCTTTAAAGGAACGCCTAAAAAGTGTTTTACAGCATATATCAAAGTAGTTCCAGAATGTAAAACATCATCTACTAATACCAAAGGTTTGTTAGTATAATCTTTAACGGTAATATCAGTTGTAATTTCTTCTAAAGGATTTTTTTTGTTAATACTTACTTTACAGAGAGTGATATTTAAATCAGAAATATTTTTAAGTTCTTCAACAATCTTTTCTGCTAACAAAAAACCATTATTTGCTATACCTGCAATAACAACTTCATTTTCTAAATGATTTACTTCGTAAATCTGATATGCGATTCTTTTAATTTTTTGATGAACCTGTGTCGTGTTCAGTATGATATTGTTTGTCTCGATCATGGTGCAAATTTATGAATCTTCTTCATTAGTTTCGTAATAATCTTCAATATCTCTTCTGTCTTTTTTGGTAGGTCTTCCTGTGCCTTTTTTTCTATAATAGTCTTTTGCGTATTTTAACAATTCAGTTTTTTCAAACTCTTCCTTTGGAGTTATATCTTTTCTATATAAATCAACTAATTTAGCACCAACTCTATTCGGTGGTATGTCTAGAACAATTATTTTATAATTGATTTGATTTTTACGGATTGTTATAGTTTCACTTCCAAAAATATCTCTAGAAGGTTTACATATTTTATCATCTATTTTTACCTGTCCTTTTTTACAAGCAGTTGTAGCTATATTTCTTGTTTTAAACAATCTGATACACCATAAATATTTATCAATTCTCATTCAAAAAGTTAATTTTTTGTTGACTTCTTTTTACAAAGGTATAAAAATGGTAAATTGCAGCCCTAAATAAAAATAAATGATGAAAATAAAACATATACTATTAGTTGGTATTATTTCAATTTTAGTGTATTCGTGTGGTGATGATGGTCCTGTAAGTACAGTAGACCCAAACTTTGATCATGCAGCACAATCTGCTATTGATAATGATTCGTTGGTTAAATTTTTTAAAAATCATTATTATGATTTAGATACAGATATAGTAAAGCCGATGGAGGCAGGAAAAACGCCACTATCAGAAGATCCTAATTTAAAAACTCAAGATGTAGTTGATAATATAAATGGGAAAGAAATTGATTTTAAATTATATGCCTATGTTAGAAATGAAGGTTCTTCTCCTAAAGGATTTCCAACTGTAGTAGATTCTGTTTTAGTAAATTATTCAGGAAGAAAGATCTTAGATACTGAAAGAATTAGTCCTGTGCAATTTGATGTTAATGTAAACACTTGGTTCGTTTTAGGATCTGGAGTAATACGTGGTTGGACTTATGGAATGACAAATTTTAAAGGAGGAATAAATACCACTAATCCTAACGAACCATTAACTTTTTCAAATAAAGGTAAAGGAGTTTTATTTATTCCTTCTGGATTAGCTTATAGAAATGAAGGCCTTGTTGCTGGAGGAATTTTAGCTAATGATATTTTAATGTTTTATGTAGAAGTAAATGATATTGTTGTAGATACTGATGGAGATGTTGATGGAATACCTTCTATATTAGAAGATTTAGATGGCGATGGGAAACCATGGAATGATGATACAGATGGAGACGGTTTACCAAATTTTGTTGATACAGATGATGATGGAGACCTTGTTTTAACAAGAAATGAGGATACAAAAATTAAAGATGGTAACCCATTAAATGATTTTAGTGACCCTAACAATCCAACTTTACCAGATTATTTAAATCCAGAAGTTAGAAAATCAAAAGATGACTAAATTCATTTTTTTTAAATAGTATAGTATAAAAAATAAAAAGGACAACGAATTCGTTGTCCTTTTTATTTGAGGAAATTTATAATTTCTTTTTAATTAAAATCTATATGAAAGTCCTATAATAATTTGATTAACTCGAGTGTCAAAATTAGTAGTA
This sequence comes from Tenacibaculum aquaeponti, assembly GCF_052084715.1. Taxonomy (GTDB): domain Bacteria; phylum Bacteroidota; class Bacteroidia; order Flavobacteriales; family Flavobacteriaceae; genus Polaribacter. The sequence goes on from NZ_CP197288.1 coordinate 386,332, forward strand.
TTATTAACTCCTCCAATATTAGAAATTATTTCAGATTCAACATCAGAAAAAGCTCTTTCCCAGCGTAAATCTATACCAACTTTACCTAATTCAACACCACCACCTAATTGTAAGCCTACAGTAAACCCATCAGCTTTAAGATCAGAAACTGCATCAAAATTCAAATCACCATCAAGAAGATATTGAAAAGAAGGACCAATATGCGCGTAAGCAACTTTAAAGAATTTTTTTCCTAATAGTACAGGAATATCAATTTTTTGAAAATCATAACCTACTTTTTGTGTAGTAGTAGCAGTAGTTTTTAAATCTACTTCACTTTTTAAAGAAGTATAAACTAATTCAGGACGAACATACCAGCCAGACATTGGTAATTTAAATCGTAACCAAACACCGGCGTGAAAACCTGTTCTGCTTTCAGCATTCCCGTTAATAATATCATCTGACACTTCTTTAAACGAATCTGAGTTGTAGTTTATACCTCCTTTAATACCAAAACCTATTTGCGCTTCAGAAAATTGTACTGCTGCAAATAATAAGCATAATGTAAAAATAAGTTTCTTCATAATTTTACTTTTAGAATTATTATATATAAAAAAAACGAGTTAATAACTCGTTTATTTTCTCTTTATTACTTTCTTAACTGCTGCTATTACTGCTTCATCGTTAATTTTGTATTTTTTCATCAATTGATCTGGTGTTCCAGATTCACCAAAACTATCATCTACAGCAACAAATTCTTGTGGAGTAGGAGTGTTCTCTGCTAAACAACGTGCTACGCTTTCGCCTAATCCACCTAATTTATTATGTTCTTCAGCAGTAACAATACATTTTGTTTTAGCTACAGATGCTAAAATAGCTTCTTCATCTAAAGGTTTTATAGTGTGAATGTTAATTACTTCAGCAGAAATTCCATCTTTTTCTAATGCTTCTGCAGCTAATAAAGATTCCCAAACTAAATGACCAGTTGCAACGATAGTTACATCTGTACCTTCAGTTAATTTGATAGCTTTTCCAATTTTAAATTCACCTTGTGGCATGAATACAGGAACTTTTGGTCTTCCAAATCGTAAATAAACTGGTCCATCATGCTCAGCGATAGCGATAGTAGCTTCTTTAGTTTGGTTATAGTCACAAGTATTAATTACAGTCATACCAGGTAACATTTTCATTAACCCGATATCTTCTAAAATTTGGTGTGTAGCTCCATCTTCACCTAAAGTTAAACCTGCGTGAGAAGCACATATTTTAACATTTTTGTGTGAATACGCGATAGATTGACGAATTTGATCGTAAACTCTTCCCGTAGAGAAGTTAGCAAATGTTCCAGTGAAAGGAATTTTACCGCCAATAGTAAGTCCAGCTGCTATTCCCATCATGTTTGCTTCTGCAATACCTACTTGAAAAAAGCGATCTGGATGATTTTTTTCGAATTCATTCATTTTTAATGAACCTGTTAAATCAGCACATAAGGCTACTACATTAGGATTTGTTTTTCCTAATTCAGTTAAACCGTCACCAAAACCAGAACGTGTATCTTTTTTTTCTGTAAATGTGTATTTTTTCATTGTTGTGTTGTAAATTCTGACCAAAAATAAACTTTTAGCTTATAAGAAGCTTATAAATTTTCTAATTCTTTATATAATTTATGAACAGGTAGTCCCATAACATTAAAATAGCTTCCTTCTATTTTGTTAATTCCTATTTTACCTATCCAATCTTGTATTCCGTATGCTCCAGCTTTATCAAAAGGTTCGTAATTTTCTATATAGTAATGAATTTCTTCATTTGTAAGTTCTCTAAAGTTAACCAAAGAAGTATCATGAAGTATTTTTTGAAAGTTTTTTCCTTTAATACTTACAGAGGTAATTACTTTATGACTTCTATTGGATAAACTTTTAAGCATATTAAAAGCGTCATCATAATCTTTTGGTTTACCAAGTGCTTTATCGTTTAGCCAAACAATAGTATCAGATGTAATTAATATATCATTATCTTTAAGTTCATTATCAAAAGCTTTTGATTTTAAATCGGCTAAAAAATCTGTAATTTGTACTTCTTTAAAATGATCAGGAAAAATTTCATCTACTTCTTTTAAACGAATCTCAAATTCTAAATTTAAATCTCGAAAAAATTGTTGACGTCTTGGTGAACCAGAAGCAAGAATGATATTATATTTTGCTAGTTTTTCTTTAAGCATGATTAGTAATTCTTTTTCAAACGAGCTAAATCTCTTTTATTATCACGATCTTTTATTGTGTTTCGTTTGTCATGAGTTTTTTTACCTTTAGCTAAGGCAATATCTAATTTAGCCCAACCATTTTCATTGATAAATAAACGTAAGGGAACTATTGTATTACCTTTTGCTTCAACTTCACGAGCTAGTTTTTTTAGTTCTTGTTTATTTAATAAAAGTCTACGTTCACTTTTAGGATTATGATTGTAATGGTGTCCAAAAGCATATTCTTCTATATACATATTAATTACAAACAATTCACCTCGTTCATTAAATTCACAAAAGCTTTCTGTGATTCTAGCTTTACTTTGTCGAATAGATTTGATTTCTGTACCCGTTAATTGGATACCAGCAGTATATTTATCTATAATCTCGTATTCAAAACGAGCTTTTTTATTCTGTATGTTTATTTTTTTCTGCATAATTCCTCAGCAATAAGCTACAAAATTAAATAATATTATTTAGCAGTAAGCATAGAAATATTATAATTAATTCCAAAGTTAGCAAAAGTACTACTCAAACGTCCGCCTCTTGCTTTTACATAACCAATACCACTTCTTAGACTTAAGTTTTCTAATAGTTTTATATCAACACCAAAACTAGGTTTCACAATTAACCCTTGTCCAGTACTTATTCCGCCACCTCCAGCAGCTCCACCTAATAATTGACCATAGATACTTAATTTATCTTTTAGAAAACGTTTAGATTCAGCACCTAAACCAACAATTCCTTCTGCATATGCTCCTGCATCTCCAAAATTAGCAAATGAAGTCTGACCAGCAGCATATATGTATTTATTTAAGAATACATTGACTTGTAATGAAATTTGATGCATGTCTAAGTTGAAATTACCATTTCTTGCAGCATCCAAATACCAATCTTGTTTTATGATAGTTTGTATTCCTTTGAATTTAAAACTATTTGGTTCAGAAAAACTTGAAGTAGTTCCTTCTTTATCAACATAATATTTTAATCCAACTCCAAAAGTAGAAGTTAAAAAATGAGCATCAGGACTCATTAAGTATCCTTTATTTATGGTTGCATAAAAATTGTCAAATAATTTTTGCTCTAATGAAATATCAGGATAAATTAAGAAACCACCTTTAGTGTCAACTCCGCCGCCGCCACCGGCTCCAATTCCAAATTTAGCTTGAATATTAGTTCTATTTTTATTCAGAGATAAATGATAACCGCCACCTAAGAAAATGTCCATATAACCAGCAGGAATTCCATGGAAAGCACCGTCTGCTCTAACAAAGAATAGCCAATTCTTATTTAAAAAAGATATAAATTCAAAACCAGCTAGCCTTATAGTTCTTTCTTTAATAGCTTCTCCTGTTGTGAATTGTGAATCACCCTCAACTGATAAATTATTTAAATGCACCATTAAAGAAATTCTGTTAGATTTAGTGTTCCAATTGCTATTTTTTAAATCTTCAAAAGTGTATTTAACTTCTTTATTTTTAAAATCAGAATGATTAAAATTCAATGGTATTTGTACTGAAGCATAAAATTGATTGCTATTAATTGTGCCACCATCAAAAAAGTCTATGTAACTCCAACCTGAAGATATAGAGAAGTGCTTAAAATCATAACCTAAATTAAAATGAGGTAGTATAAAAGCACCGCCTCCATCAGGAGCTGAAGCACCACCACCACCACCAAAATGTATTCCAGTGTCAACAAAAAAGTTTTTATAAAATTTATAATTAACACCAGCATTCACTCCTAAAGTAAAAAAACCACCTCTAATACCACCTATGGCACCATAGAAACCTAATCCTGCATAACTCCAATCATTCAATTTTATGTTATAATGAATACCTGTAAAATCCATATTAGGTTCATTATTATTAGGCATTTTGATACTTAAAAAATCTACTTGCGCAAATCCTATTTGAGTTTTATGGTTTGTTGTTTCTTTAATTTGTGCGTAAAAAAAATGAACGCTTAGTGATAAAAATAACACTAGCGTTCTGAAAAAACTGTTAGTCATTAGTTCTTAATATGGTTTATGAATTTGTTGTCTTTTTCCATTTATATATGAAGCAACGAAAGCATCGTCAAATCCATATTTTAATAATTGACGTCTAAAATTTTGAGCTTCTTTTAATGTTTCAAATAAACCGATAGAGTATCTCAAGTAATCGTCATCAGATAAATTTCCTGCAATTGTTTTAGATAATAAAGGGTATCTTTTTTCTGTAAAAGCACCGATTTGTACTGAATATACTTTCTTACCTTTAATTCCATCCTTAATAGCAGATATTTTACCATTTCCAGTAGAAGAAACTTCATCATTATATTCATCATTATAATCCTCACCTTGGAGATCACCTGTGTTTGCTGTTTGAATACTATCGATAATTCTATCTATTTGTTCTTGATTTAATGCTGATGTTTTTGAGGAAGGCCCACCAAATTTCCCCTGATAGGCGAAATAAGCTATGGCCAAACTAATACCAGCTATAAAGCTTAGTATTATATTCCTATTTCTAGAAATACTTTTTACATCTGCTATTTCTTCTGCTTTTTCATTCAATTCATTTTCTAAATCTTCATTTTTAGAATTTAAGTCTTTAATTTCTTGTTGTAAATCTTCTAGTTCTTGATCGTTTAAAAAAGGCATTGAGTTGAGTTAAATTGATTATTAATAGCTAAAATACAAATCTTTTTAAAATATAAATAAACTGTTGTGTAAGTAGTTATAATTTATAAGGGGCGCGTAGCCTAAAAGACCTAGGCTACGCTAGTGTTTCCCCCTTAAACACTTTTCAGTAGCTACCTCTAACTTAGTTAAGTAACTAAGTCAAATATAAAAAAAACTATTTAATTTTTGAACTGATTATAAAAACCTTAGATTCATTAAGGAGCTTTGTTCCAAAAAGATAAAGATCTCCACCGGATTTAATTTTAGTTTCTTTTCTTATTTGATCTACAGATTTCCCAAAGTTTCTTACAGTTATATTGGCTTTTTTTTGAGGGACTTCTCTTATAATATTTTTTTTATTATAGGGTATAGTTTTTTTTATTTTAAAAGTCCTTCCAGGAAAATCTATTAATTCATTTGATGTGTATAAATGAGTATGTTTATGTAGTTTTTTTATATTGAAATGTGTTGCAATTTGATAAAAAGCTCCAGACTTAAGAATTGCTGCATTTGGTTCGTAAAGATATTCTAAAGGCAAACTGTATTCTGGATTTTGCTTAATTTCAGAAATACCAAACTTAAATTTTTGGATTTCTGTTTTTAAAATATTTGCAGTTTTTATTATTGTTTCGTTATTGTAATTTTTCTCTAACAAAAACAATAACTCTTTAACTTCATTATTAATTGCTATAATGTGAATTGTTTTTACATTTCTTAATTCATTTATAGCAGAAGAAAGATCTAATAAAGGAGAGGCTTTTATAAATATTTGATTTGATTTTGAGAATAAAATTTCTAATGAATCTGGTACATTTGGAGTACAATCTTTTAAGAAAAAAACTTTGTTTTGTTGTGAGTCTCTTCTGGAAGGATCAACATAAATACAGTCAAGTTTTTCTTTATGATTTTTTACAAATTGAATACCATTATCATTTATAGTTTCAATGTTATTAATGTCAAGTTGAATGAAATTGTGCTGAACTATATTAGAAAGCTCAGAATTGATTTCGCAATGAAAAACAATATCAAAAAATTTTGAAAAATAATAAGAATCTACTCCAAAACCACCTGATATATCTGCAATGCTTTTCCCTGTAATTAGTTTAGATTTGTATGCTGCGGTAATTTCCGAAGATGTTTGCTCTATAGAAATTTTAGCAGGATAATAAATGTTTTTAGTGTTAAACCAAGTTGGGAGTTTTTTCTCGCTTTTTTGTCTTGCTTGTATCTGATTTACGAGTTCTTGTATAGTGATATTATCAAAAGGACTCCCTTTAAAAATGAGTTTCGAAATATCACTTTTTAAATTGGAGTTTATAAAATCCTGTACGTCAGTTCTTAAAATATTTGTATTCAAAAAAAGTAAAAAAATATGGCTTCTGATAGTCAAAAATACTGATATTTTTATGAATTTCGCGCCTCAATTTTTGCAACAAACATTTAATATTTATGATTAAAAACAGTTTTTTGATGTTGTGTCTAGTGTTATGTTCATTTACAGCTAGTGCACAATTTTATGTATCTTTTAGTGGAGGATATGCATTCGCAGCAGGAGAGAAAGAATTTGGAACTAATTCTGTTTTATCTCCTACAGGTATTGTTAATCTTGGTACTTTTGAAGGTAGTTATGGAGAAGGAGTGCAAACTCAATTAAGAGGTGGTTACTTTTTTAATGAAAAATGGGGAGTAGAAGTAGGTGTAGGATATATCTACGGAACTGACCAACAGTTTCAAAAAGTAGAAGGGATTTTAGACATGAAAACTAGGGGTAGAGCTTTTGGTGCATCTTTGTCTGGAGTTTATAATGTTACTAAAAACATTTATGTACGTGCGGGTATGCTTACTAAAATTGCAGGAAAAACAGAAGCTGTAGTAGATTTAACGCTTCCTGCTGCTTTAACAGGGAGAGGCGATATTAAAGCTGATTTTACTACAGATTTTAGAGGAGAATTCCCATTAGGATTTATTGGTGCAGCTGGATATAAATTCCCGATTACAGAGAGATTATCTTTATTTGCAGAAGTAGAATATATGTCTATCGATGTTACTAGAGATATTTCTGAATTGGGAGAATATAAAGCGACATTAAATGGAGTTATTGATGTTCCAGCTGAAGCTTTAGCTCAACAATTAGGAGCTACTCCTTTATCAGAATTAAGTTTATTATTACAAGAAAGATTACAGTGGGGTGAAAATGGATTACCTTCTCCTGAAGCGCCATATTCTTCATTTGGAATCAATTTTGGAATTACTTATAACTTTAAGTAATTAATAAAATTTTACATAAAAACAAAAAAGAGGCTTAAATAAGCCTCTTTTTTGTTTTATAATCCTTTTACGTTTTTGAGTTCTGATAGATCGAAATTAGTGTTACTGATTTTGGCATCAGTAAAATCTGCTCCAGAAAGATCTTTAGCTTTCGTGATTCTTGCATCGGTTAAATCAGTATTAATAAAAATAGTATTTCTCGCCCATCCATTAGAAAACTGAATATTTCTAAGGTTTGAGTTAGTTAAATTAGCCCCTTCTAATTTTGCTCTTTGTAATTCAGCATTTTCAAAATTAGAATTAGCTAAATTAATTCCAGATAAATAAGCTCCTGTTAAATTTGTGTTTTTAAAATAACAATGTGAAAAATCTGAAGCAGCATAAATTTTATCTAATTCATCTGTGTTAATACCTGAGTTTACTAAGAATAATAAAAGTTGAGTTCTTTCTGAACTATATGTTTTATTAGAAAGTTTACTGTCTTCTTCTAAAATTTTATAAGGTGTTAAACTGTGAGAAAGTGAGATAATTCTAGATCTTATATTTTTGGTTACTTTTCCATTGTTTCTTCCAATTGCATCATAAATACCCTCTAATTGAAAGCTGTAAGAACTTTTTCTTGTTCCTTCAACAAGAGCGTTTTGAGTTCTAATTAAGTCATTCTGTTTTACTAATATATATAACGATACTAAAGACGGAACTATAGAAAACAATAATAAAATAACACTTAATAGACGTACACGAACAAATCGTTGTACTAAGGATGTAAGTAAATTAGCAGAAGTATCTGGAGAAACTTTTCTTTCTGTATGAAATTCCGTAAACCAGTTGTTAAAGTTTTTATTTAATGAAGCTCCTGTGAATAATTTCCATGTCCAACTTAAAGTTTTCTTTGTACGTTCTTGTTTTCGTTGAGCTTTTTGGTTTGCTCTGTCTACTTTAGCACGTAAAGCATCATTTTCTTTTTGTAGTTTTTCTAATTCGTTTTGGAGATTATCTTCCATAATAATTTATTTAAAGATTGGCTTTAATCATTCTGTCGTTACCAAATAAATCTTGTTTTAAAGTTACGTTTTTAAACCCTTTATGAATCAACATTTCTTTGGTTTCTATTCCTAAATACTGATTGATTTCAAAAAAAAGAATTCCATTTGGATTTAAAGCGTATTTAGCTACATCAGCAATTCTTTTATAAAAAATCAACGGATCATCATCTTCTACAAATAACGCTAAATGTGGTTCATTATTTAGTACGTTATTTTTTATTTCTTGTTTTTCTAGATTTCTTACATAAGGAGGGTTAGAAATTATGATATCGAATGTATTTTCTAATTCTTTTTCAGAAAGTATATCATGTAAAAGGAAAGTAACATTAACATTATTGTATTTAGCATTATTCTTTGCTGTTTCAATTGCTTTCTCAGAAATATCTAAAGCAAATACATCTGCTGAAGGAATTTCTTTTTTTATAGTTATAGGAATACAACCTGATCCAGTACCAATATCTAATATTTTAATATTATTATCAACAATAGAAGATTCTTTAACCCAACTAATCAGTTCTTCGGTTTCTGGTCGAGGAATTAAAACATTGGGGTTTACATAAAATCTATATCCATAAAATTCAGTAGAACCTAAAATGTATTGAATTGGTTCTTCATTTTTTAATCGATTTAATATATTATGGAATAATTCTAGTTTGTTTGGATTTATAATGGTAGCCTTTTGAGTAAAAAGATCAAGTAAACTTAACCCCATTTTATCTTCAATAATTCTAAAAAAGAAAGCATCGATCTCTTTTTTAGGGTATATATTTTCTAGTTCTTTATTAAAAAAAGTTCTGAAGTCGTTTAGCTTCATATATTCAAGGTAAATTGGTACTTTTGATGAGTCAAATTTATAGAAAACAAATGAAGAATTTAATTTATTTTATAGCTATATGTTTCTTATTGGTGAATTGTTCAGTAAAAAAGAAACCTACCTTTATTAAAGTAGACGACATTAAGTTCTTATCATTAAAATCAGATACTGTAAGATTACAAGCCAAAGCTTATTTTAAAAATGAAAATGATGTAGGAGGGAAGTTAGCTACAGATGAGATTAAAGTTATTATTAGTGGTGAAGAAGTAGCACAAGTATCTTCGGAAGAGTTTAAAGTTCCTGCTAACGAAGAATTTTTTATACCATTAAATGTTGTTGTGCCGGCTAATAAGATTTTCAATGATAAAAAAAATGGAATTTTAGGAGGAATTCTTAGTTCTTTAATAAACAATAATTTGAAAGTTCAATTCAAAGGAGTTATTAAATATAAAGTATTAGGTTTTTCAAATTCTTACGTTGTTGATAAAACTGAAGAAGTTAAAATTAAGTTTTAATACAATTACATTGAATTACGATAAAAAATATATGGCTAGATGCCTTGAGTTAGCCAAAAACGGAACTGGAACTGCAAGACCAAATCCTTCTGTAGGTGCTGTAATTGTTCATAATGATAAAATTATTGGAGAAGGGTTTACAGATTCGTATGGTGGACCACATGCAGAAGTAAATGCTGTAAACTCGGTTAAAGATGAATCTTTGCTAAAAGAAGCTACAATTTATGTGACTTTAGAGCCTTGTTCACATCATGGAAAAACACCACCTTGTGCAGATTTAATTGTTAGAAAACAAATTCCAAATGTTGTTATTGGAACTGTAGATACTAACAGTTTAGTTTTTGGAGAAGGAATAAAACGTTTAAAAAAAGCAGGTTGTAACGTAAAAGTTGGAGTTTTAGAAGAAGAATGTAAACAACATCATAAACGTTTTTTTACCGTTCAAAATAAACAAAGACCTTACATAATTTTAAAATGGGCAGAAACTAGCAATGGTTTTATAGCTCCAAAAAATAAGGAAAAACAAGAACCAGTTTGGATTTCCAATACTTATGCTAAACAACTAGTACATAAATGGAGAAGTGAAGAACATGCGATTTTGGTAGGAACCAATACAGTTCTAGCGGATAATCCAAAATTAAATGTAAGAAGTTGGAGCGGAAATAACCCTACAAGAATTGTGTTAGATAAATCACTTAGAATTCCAAATGACTCAAGTGTTATAGACGGAAGTATTCCAACTATAATTTTAACAGAAAAAGAAGAAGGTACTAAAGAAAATATCATATTCGAACGTATTGATTTTTCAAAAGAATTAGCATTTCAAATTTGTGGAGTTTTATCAAAACATAAAATTCAATCAGTAATTATTGAAGGAGGAACACAAACTTTACAAAGTTTCATAGATGATAATTTATGGGATGAAGCTAGAGTTTTTATAGGGGATGTTAGTTTTTCTGAAGGTATAAAAGCACCTGTTTTAAATAGCTTCTTATCAAAACAAGAAACAATAAAAAATAACACATTAAAGTATTTTTTTAATGATTAAAAATATCATTTTCGATTTTGGTGATGTATTCATTAATCTCGATAAACAAGCTACTTATGTAGCATTAGCCAAATTAGGTGTAAATGAAGTTTCAGAATCTATGATGCAAGTATATTATGATTATGAAATGGGATTAATGGCAACTGATGAATTTGTTGATTATTTTCATAATGAATTCAAGATAGATAAAGAATCTTTAATCGATGCTTGGAATGCTATTTTATTAGATTTTCCATTACATAGGCTTAATTTTTTAAAAGAATTAGCAGATTCAAAAAAGTACCGTTTGTTTTTGCTAAGTAACACAAATGATTTACATATTTCTTGGATTCAAAAGAATTGGGGAGATGAATTATATAAAGAGTTTAAATCTTGTTACGAACAATTCTATTTATCTCATGAAATTAATTTGAGAAAACCTAACAAAAATATTTATGAATTTGTTTTAAATGAAAACCAATTAGTTGCAGAAGAAACATTCTTTATTGATGATACTAAAGAGAACACTGATGCTGTTAAGAATTTAGGAATTAAAGCTTGGAATATAGATCCTACTAGTGAAGATATTGTAGATTTGTTTTCGAGAGAGGAATTTAGCGTATGATTTATTTAGTTTTAAGCATTTTAATATCGAGCAGTTTATATGTGATTTTTAAACTTTTCGAGAGATTTAAGGTAGATACATTTCAAGCTATAGTAGTAAACTATATTGTAGCTTTTTCAATAGGATATTTATATTCTCCTGTAAAATTACCAATACAAGAAATTCCTAGTCAATCTTGGTTTTTAGGAGCCTGTTTTTTAGGTTTTTTATTTATTACCATTTTCAATTTAATGGCTTTAACTTCACAAAGAAATGGACTTTCAGTAGCATCTGTATCTGGAAGAATGGCTGTTGTTATTCCAATTATTTTTGGTGTTATTTTATACAACGAAAGTGTAACGATTGTAAAGGTAATTGGTATACTTTTAGCTTTGGTGGCTGTATATTTAACATCTGTTAAAGAAAATAGTAAAACGATAGAAGGTAGTTCTTTACTTTTTCCTGTTCTTTTATTTTTAGGATCAGGAGCTATAGATACTTTACTTAAGTTTACTGAAGTTAATCATGTTTCTTCTGAGAATGTATCTATTTTTTCAGCTTCTATATTCGGAATCGCTTTTGTTTTAGGTATAATATATTTTTTGTATCAATTACTTTTTCAAAATGGAAAAAATATAAATATTAAAAATATTATAGCAGGAATTGCATTAGGTGTTCCAAATTATTTTTCGATTGAATTTTTAATTCGAGCACTTAAAATAGAAGGCTTTGATAGCGCTATACTTTTTACAATCAATAATGTGAGTATAGTGTTGTTAACTACAATTGCTGGCTTATTTCTTTTTAAAGAAAAATTAGAAGATAGGAATTGGATTGGAATTGCCATAGCTGTTTTTAGTATCATTTTAATTACAATGGTTTAATTTTATGGAAAAAGATACCTACAAAACAATAATTAAACCATCTGAAGAAACTTTATTTAAAGACAGAAATAGTAAGTTTTTCGGTTACGCTTTTCCTGTTCAAACCGAAGATGATGTAAAAAAATACTTAGAAGAAGTAAAAAAGAAACATCACACAGCAAGACATCATTGTTATGCTTGGCAATTAGGAACAGAAAACATTAGGTTTAGAGTAAATGATGATGGTGAACCAAATAATTCTGCTGGTCAGCCCATTTATGGTCAGATACAAGCATTTGAAGTAACAAATGTTCTTATAGTTTCTGTTCGTTATTTTGGTGGAGTAAAACTTGGAGTAGGAGGATTAATTAATGCCTACAGAACTTCCGCTCAATTGGCTTTAGAAGCTTCAGAAATTATAGAAAAAACTATCGATGTACATTTTAAGTTAAAATTCGGATATGATTTAATGAATAAAGTTCAACGAGTTATTAAAGAAAAGAACTTAGATATTTTAAACCAAAAGTTAGAATTAGATTGTGAGTATGTGATTTCTGTTCGAAAAAAAGATTCAGAACATATCTTTAATACTTTTCAAAGTATATATAAATTAGAAATTTCAGAAATATAATATAACCTCCAAAAAATAGTTTAAATAGTATTCAGTAATACCTTTTACTATTTCTCATTCATTTCCCTATGCATAAAAGATATTTACTCTTATTACTTTTTTGTTGTATTAATAATCTTATATATTCTCAAAATTATTTATACGATACAGAGCAGTTCGGTATAAAAGGTGCAACTTTAGGTGGTTCAGTAATTGCTGGAGCAGATGATGAAAGCATGACTTTTTATAATCCAGCTGCAATTCATAAAGCTCCTTCTCAAGTAAGTATTTCGTTGTTTCAACCAGCTATACGAAGTTTCGGGTTTGATAATTTTTGGGGAGGAAATGAAACTAGCCAATTAAATACAAATTTCGGATTAAGACCTTCTTTAATCTCTTTTAAAGTAAATATAAAAGGTTTTGATATTGCTTTCATAAAGATTAGTAAAAGTGTTCTTACAGATAATTTTAGTGCTAAAAGAGAAACTACAAATGGAAATGATTTAACTACTCAATTTTTTGAGTATAAGTATACAGGAGAAGATAGTTGGTTTGGAGCAGGAACTAGTTTTAAAATAGGACCTAAAACTCATTTAGGTGTAAGTCAATTCTTAACTGTAGCCGATTTTAGTTATAGTAACAATATTCTAATAGAGCAATTTGATATGACCAACAATATGGCTATATCGAATAGTTATTTTAATTCTCAGCAGAATAGTAACTATGGTGATATTGGTTTTGTTACAAAATTTGGTTTTTTATATGATTCAAAAAATCATGATTTTGGTGTTACAATAACTACCCCTAAATATTTAAGATTGAATAGTAATGGTGAGTTTACTAGTACTTTTGTAAATATTGACAACACTACTAATGATTCTGTTCAGATTATTGATAATGATATAGATACAGAAATTAAAACACCTTGGGAATTTTCTCTAGGTTATAGTTATTTGTTTGAAACAGGAAGTAAAATTTGGGCTACAGCAAGTTATTATTCTAGTATTTCTGAATATGAAATGGGAATTATTGAATCTGTTAACAATAATGCTTCATGGGTAAATGGTAGTGAAGGGGTTTTTAATGTAGGAGTTGGATATTCAAGAAAAATAAGTAATAAAGTAGAGCTTTCCGGAGGTTTAAGAACGAATAATTTCGCCTACAGAAATAGACAATCTGTAAATAATGAGCTTAGAAATACAATTTTAGATGGAAATCATATTCATTTTGTTGTAGGAAGTAAGTTCGAATTCAGAAGACATAATGTTTTAATAGGTGTTGATTGGGGAACTCTAGTTGAAGCTCCCGGAGAAGGGAATTTTCAATTCTTAAATAATATTGGAAGATTAAGTCCTAATTTAAAAGGATTGAAAAAAAATAACATCAATGTGTTGTTAACATATCGATTTATTATTGATGAACTAATTAAGCTATAAAATTACTTTTAATTGAATTAAACACCCTTCTTCATTTGAAGATAGGTGTTTATTGTTTTTGAATTAGTTTATTTAAAATTTAAAAGAATTTTTTTAGTAATTTCTTCTTTCTCACTTTTAATAACTACAATGTAAACTCCCGAAGAAACAGGTTTTTTGTTGATGATTATTTTAGAGTTATTTAAGTTTAAATTAATATTCTCTAATTGATTAATTAATTCTCCTTTCATAGAATAAAGTTTAATCAAAATGTTTTCTTGAAAGTTATTGTTTTTTAATTCTAAAATAACTTTATTTTCTTTAGTGAAGATGTTAAAGTTATTATTCAATAAATCATCTTTAATGCTTAATGTTTCTTTATCTAGCTTATATATGTCTCCGTAATAGGAAAAAGCGTAGCCGTAATCCTCTCTTATAATTATTTCAGATATAGATTTGTCAGCTTCAAAATCTTTTTCAAATGTTGGGTTAATATTAGCATCCTTATAATTGATTATCTTATAAATGTACTTGTTTTCTCTATTGTAAGCATATAAAATTTTATTATCAAAACTAGCTATAGAGGTAAATTCTTGGTTGTTTTGATAAATTCTTTGATAGGAAACTTTATTTTCTGGTATTCTAAATATAGCTCCTTCAGTACCGCTAGGATAACCAGAATCACCATAATCGTATATACCTGTAAAAACATTATTTTGTGCATCTAAATCAATCACAGAATAACTTTCAACAGAACCAGATGTAGGCATATCAAAAGATTTTATCCAATCTCTTCCGTAATTACTTGTTTTATATATTTTCTTATCCGCAGTCCCAATACCTTTACCTGTTGATTTATCTATTTTAAAATCTCTTAAAGAAAATGAAGAGTTTTTGTTCCAAGTAGCGCCTCCATCTGATGTGTTAATAATAGCTTCATTAGTTATAATGAATCCATTATTTGTGTCTTCAAAGAAGATTTTATAAGCTCTTGTACCACAAGAACTACACAAAGAAATTTTCTTAATGGTCCATGATTCTCCTCCATTATTTGTAGAACCAAAATAAATTTCACCAGATTTATCGTTTACAAAATATCCATTTTTTATATCAACAAAATCAAAACTAAAAAAAGAGCTTCTTTCGTCATAAATTTCACTCCAAGTTAATCCTCCATCTTTAGAATGATGTATTCTTCTTTTAAAAGGGTATCCATGAAAAGATGATATGTAAACATTGTTTTTATCTATAACTTTCATGCTTTCTATATTTATAATCCCTTTTTCAGATAAATCAATAACTTTCTTCCAATTAATTTGTGAGTAAGATAGATTTGAAAATATAAAGTATAGCAAAAAAGATAGTAGTATTTTTTTTATAGTTCTTTTTTTAGCAATGATACAAAAATATTTAATATTAGTATCTTGATTTTATATGTTTTTCATATTAAATAAAATAACAACTTAAAATAAAAAAAGAAATTAAAATAGGTTAACTCATTAATAATCCGTAAATTTGCACGCCTTTTTACGGTAACAGATTATTAAAAAGGTTGAAAATTATATTTATAAGTTTAATCTCTCTTTGAGTTATTGCCGTTAAAAATCTGAATAACAAAAAGATACAAAATTATTTCAGACATGTCTGAAGAAACAAAAAAGACAGTTGATCCAACTGTAGACCCAGCACAATTTTTAGCAACTTTTAACTGGCATAAATACGAAGAAGGTATTGATGAAGTTGATGAGTCTAAATTAAAAGAATTCGAACAAGCATTAGAAGGAACTGTTGGTTTCGTAAACGAGCGTGATGTAATTGAAGGTGAAGTTGTACGTGTAACAGATCGTGATGCAATTATTGATATTAACTCTAAATCTGAAGGAGTTATTTCTTTAAATGAATTCCGTTATAACCCAAATTTAGCTGTTGGTGATAAAGTAGAAGTATTAGTTGACAAAAGAGAAGATTCTTCTGGTCAATTAGTATTATCTCACAAAAAAGCTCGTGTGATTAAAGCATGGGATAGAGTTAATAATGCACACGAAACTGGAGAAATCGTTAATGGTTTTGTTAAGTGTAGAACTCGTGGTGGTATGATCGTAGATGTATTTGGTATTGAAGCTTTCTTACCAGGTTCTCAAATCGATGTTAAACCTATCCGTGATTACGATCAGTATGTTGAAAAAACTATGGAATTCAAAGTTGTTAAAATCAACCACGAATTTAAGAATGTAGTAGTTTCTCATAAAGCATTAATTGAAGCTGATTTAGAAGATCAAAAACGTGAAATCATTGGTCAATTAGAGAAAGGACAAGTATTAGAAGGAGTTGTTAAGAATGTAACTTCTTATGGTGTATTTGTTGACTTAGGAGGTGTTGATGGATTAATTCACATTACTGATTTATCTTGGTCTCGTATCAACCACCCAAGTGAAGTTGTTGAATTAGATCAAAAATTAAACGTTGTAATCTTAGATTTTGATGATAACAAATCTAGAATTCAATTAGGATTAAAACAATTATCTGCTCACCCATGGGACGCTTTAGATGGAGGATTAAAAGTAGGAGATAAAGTAAAAGGTAAAGTAGTTGTATTAGCTGACTATGGTGCGTTTGTAGAAGTAGAAGATGGAGTAGAAGGATTAATCCACGTATCTGAAATGTCTTGGTCTACACACTTACGTTCTGCTCAAGATTTTGTGCAAGTTGGAGACGAAGTTGAAGCTCAAATTTTAACTTTAGATAGAGATGAGCGTAAGATGTCTTTAGGTATGAAGCAATTACACCCAGACCCTTGGACAGATATCACTAATAAATTCCCTGTTGGTTCTCAACACGAAGGAACTGTACGCAATTACACTAACTTTGGTGTATTCGTAGAGTTAGAAGAAGGAATTGATGGATTAGTTTACATTTCTGATTTATCTTGGACTAAGAAAGTTAAGCACCCATCTGAGTTTGTAACTGTAGGTGATAAATTAGCTGTTCAAGTATTAGAATTAGATGTAGAGAACCGTAAGTTAAACTTAGGTCATAAGCAAACTCAAGATAACCCTTGGGATGCTCACGAAGCTAAGTATGCTATCGGATCTAAATTCGAAGGTACTATAACAAACAAGAATGACAAAGGAGCTACTGTAACTTTTGAAGATGGTATTGAAGCATTTGCACCATCTCGTTTCTTAGAAAAAGAAGACGGTAGTAAATTAGCTAAAGGAGATACTGTAGAGTTTATGGTAACTGAATTTAGTAAAGAGTATCGTAAGATTGTTGTTTCTCACACTTCTATCTTCAGAGAAGAAGAGCAAAGAAATGTGAAAGCAGCAGCTAAGAAAGCTCAAGAATCTGAAAAAACTACTTTAGGTGATATCGGAGGATTAGCTGAATTAAAGAGAAAAATGGAAGGAAAATAATTCTTGATTCTATTTAATAAAATCAAAACCACTACAAAAATGTAGTGGTTTTTTGTTTTTGAAATGTATAACTTGGTTTAAATTATACTTTGGTACTATATTTGTCGTTAAGAGTATCAAATTTAAAAATCTAAAAAATGAAAAAAATTTTATGCATTGTTGCTTTCGTAGCTTTTGCTTTTAATGGATTAGCACAAGATGGAAAATTAAGGATAGGTGCAAATATTGGTTTTACAACTGGAGGAAATAACTCTGAATTCGTTATTGGAGCAGATGTAGATTATTTATTTAACACAGAAAACAAAAGATTTGAAATAGGTGCTGCATCAGGTTTATTTGTAACAACAGAATCTAATGGAATTGTTTTACCTTTAGCTTTTGCAGGTAGATTTAACGCTACAGACAAGATAAATTTAGGTGTTGATACAGGTTATGGTATTGGAATGAATAATGCTAACAACGGTTTTTATTTTAGACCTATTTTTGAATATAAATTTGCTAGTAACATGGCTTTAAGAGCTTCCTATACAGGTGTAGGAGGTGGAGGGTATTTAAATGCTGGAATTATGTTCAATTTATAAGTATAACCCTTATCAAAACAAATAAAAAAAACACTGTTTATTCAGTGTTTTTTTTTGCTTAGAATTTAGATGTTTATATTTGTTGAAAACTGGAAAACAAAATATGACATTAATCAAATCCATTTCAGGAATTAGAGGTACCATTGGGGGAAATACAGGAGATAATTTAACTCCTATAGATGCAGTAAAATTTGCTGCTGCCTACGGAACCTTTATAAAAAATAAGAATAAAGAAAAAAGAGATATAAAAATTATAATAGGTAGAGATGCAAGAATTTCTGGTAAAATGATCAGTGGTTTAGTATCAGATACTTTAATTGGTTTGGGAATAAATGTTGTTGATTTAGGCTTATCAACTACACCTACAGTAGAAATTGCTGTACCTATAGAAAAAGCTGATGGAGGAATTATTTTAACAGCTTCACATAATCCAAAACAATGGAATGCTTTAAAATTGTTAAATGAGAAAGGAGAGTTCCTTAATGGTGAAGATGGTAAACAAATTTTAGAAATAGCGGATAATGATGATTTTGATTTTGCTGATGTAGATGATTTAGGGATTTACAAGAAAAAGAAAAACTATATCAAAAAACATATTAAGGAAGTATTAAAACTTCCTTTAGTTGATAAAAAAGCGATTAAAAAAGCGAAATTTAAAGTTGTTGTAGACGGTGTAAATTCAACAGGAGGTATTGCAATTCCTGCTTTATTAAAAGAATTAAGAGTTAAGTGTATAGAATTATATTGTGAACCTAATGGAAAATTCCCTCATAATCCTGAACCTTTAAAAGAACACTTAACAGATATTTCTGAGTTAGTAGTAAAAAAGAAGGCTGATTTAGGTATTGTTGTTGATCCAGATGTAGATCGTTTAGCCTTAATTTGTGAGGATGGTTCAATGTTTGGAGAAGAATATACTTTAGTAGCTTGTGCCGATTATGTTTTAAGTAAAAATAAAGGTGGAAATACCGTTTCTAATTTATCTTCATCTAGAGCATTAAGAGATATTACAGAATTTCATGGAGGAGTTTATACAGCAAGTGCTGTAGGTGAAGTAAATGTAGTTCAAATGATGAAAGATACAAATACTATAATAGGAGGAGAAGGTAATGGAGGGATCATTTATCCAGATTCTCATTATGGTAGAGATTCATTAGTTGGTGTAGCCTTATTTTTATCTCATTTAGCTCATAAGAAAATTTCATGTAGAGCTTTACGTGATAGCTATCCTAATTATTTTATGAGTAAAAATAAAATCCAATTAACTCCTGAGATCGATGTAGATAAAATCTTAGTAACAATGGCCGATAAATATAAAAATGAAGATGTAAATACTATCGATGGAGTAAAAATAGATTTTCCTAAAGAATGGATACATTTAAGAAAATCTAATACTGAGCCAATTATTAGAATTTATACTGAAGCTATGTCTCAAGAAAAAGCAGATGATTTGGCAGAACGTTTTATAAAAGAAATAAAAGAAATAATTTAATTTGAATCCCGCATAAGTGCGGGATTTTTTATTACCATACAAATTTAGTAGGATTGTTAAATATTGAATAAGAAATTTAACAATTAAAAAAAAATGTAGAAATTCGTATTATGAAGAGTAATGAAACTTTGACTTTAGAGCAGTATTTTCAAAAATTTAGAGATAATATAATTGGTATAGATCAAAAGTTTATAACACCTTATGGTGAAAAAAAACTTTTATATACTGATTGGACTGCAAGCGGACGTTTGTATAGGCCAATTGAAAATAAATTAATTAATGAGTTTGGTCCTTTTGTAGCTAATACGCATACAGAAACATCTACTTCTGGTGCAGCAATGACTTTAGCTTATCACGAAGCTCGTAATATTATTAAACGCCATGTAAATGCTTCTTCAGAAGATGTTTTAATTACTGAAGGTTCAGGTATGACAGGTGTTGTAAATAAGTTTCAACGTATTTTAGGTTTAAAAGTTTCTGAAAACTTAAGAGAACACACTACAATTCCAGATGAGAAAAGACCTATAGTTTTTGTTAGTCATATGGAACATCACTCAAATCAAACTTCATGGATTGAGACTATTGCAGATGTAGAAGTCGTTCCTTGTAATAACGAAGGATTGGTTTGCCTTGAGATGTTTGAAAAAGTAATTCAAAAGTATGAAGACAGACCTATAAAAATTGCTTCAATTATTGGAGGCTCTAATGTTACAGGTATAAAAACAGATTATCATAAAGTAGCTGCTTTAATTCATAAGTATAATGGTTTATGTTTCGTAGATTTTGCTTGTTCTGCTCCTTATGTAGATATTAACATGCATCCTGAAAATGAAGATGAATATTTAGATGCAATTTTCTTTTCTCCGCATAAGTTTTTAGGTGGGCCAGGAAGTTCTGGTGTATTAATTTTTAATAAAAAATTATATAAAAATGTTATTCCGGATAATCCAGGAGGAGGAACAGTAACTTATACAAATCCTTGGGGAGAACATGATTATATTGATGATGTTGAAACTAGAGAAGATGGTGGAACTCCTGCATTTTTACAAACAATCCGTATTGCTTTGTCGATGCAACTTAAGGATCAAATGGGAACAGCCAATATAAAATCTAGAGAAGATGAAATTAATGAAGTAATGTTTAATTGCTTAGAAAAACTAGATGGAGTACATATTTTAGCACCTAACCATAAAGATAGATTAAGTATTTTTTCTTTCTATTTCGAAAAATATCATTTTAATTTAGTTGTAAAATTATTAAACGATCGTTTTGGAATTCAAACAAGAGGAGGGTGTTCTTGTGCTGGAACTTACGGACATTTTTTATTGAATGTAGATCGTGAAACTTCTAAATCTATTGAACATCAAATTTTAGAAGGATGTAATATAGAAAAACCAGGTTGGATTCGTCTATCTATTCACCCAACAATTACAACTCAAGAATTAGAATTCATTTGTAATTCATTACAAGAATTATCACAGAATATTGAAAATTGGTCTAAAGATTATACTTATGATCCTATCAAAAATGATTATGTACATAATTCTGTAGCACCAATTGAAAAAGAACTAGTTAAAAATTGGTTTTCAATTTAATATGAATACAAGTATTACGATATCTTTTTTAGAAGAAATTTATCCAAAAATAAAAGAAGATAAATTATTTGGTAAATGGATTACACTTTCTGATATAGAACCTTTAGTTTCCTCTTTAAATAAAAATCTTTTTCAATTAGATTTACTAGGAAAATCTGAACAGAATAGAAATATTTTTAAATTGAAATTAGGCAATGGAAGAAAAAAAATAATGATTTGGAGTCAAATGCATGGTAACGAAAGTACCGGCACCAAAGCACTATTTGATTTATTTAATTTTTTTGAATCTTATTCCGAACATAATATAGCTAAATCAATTTTAGATAATTGTACTATTACATTTATACCGATGCTAAACCCAGATGGAGCTTTAGCATATACAAGAGTTAATGCTAAAAATATAGATTTAAATCGTGATGCTGTTGATTTACTAGCTTGTGAAAGTAAATTACTTCGTAATACATTAGATATAATTAATCCTAAGTTTTGTTTCAATTTACATGATCAAAGAACTATATTTGGAGTAGAAGGAAAAAACCAACCAGCAACAATTTCCTTTTTGGCTCCATCAGAAGAGGAATCTAGAAAAATTACTTCTGGAAGAAAAGAAACTATGAACGTTATTATCGCAATGAATAATTTATTGCAAAGTATTATACCTAATCAAGTAGGAAGATATACAGATGAGTTTTACCCAACAGCAACTGGTGATAATTTTCAGAAATTAGGTCACAATACAATTCTTATTGAGGCAGGGCACTATAAAGATGATTACAATAGGGAAGAAGTTCGTAAGTTTAATTTCTACTCATTATTGAAGGGATTATTACATATTTCTACATCAGATAATTTTTCTACTTACAAATCTTATTTTGATATACCGAACAATAATAAACAGTTTTTTGACGTAATTCATAGGTATAAAAACAAAGAGGATATAGCTTATCAATATGAAGATAAAATAATAGATAATCAATTCGTTTCTACGTTAAAAAAGCATCAAGAAGGAAATTTAAAAGAGCATATCGGACATAACGAAATCGTTTTCGAATATTAAAATTTTATTAAATGTTTAATTTTTCAAACACAATAGTTCTTGTTTGTTAAAAATAATTCATATTTTTGCCCGATACTATGAATAAAATTAAAAAATGAAGAAATTTGTATTAGACGAAATCGATCATCAAATATTAGATATTTTAATCGAAAATGCTAGAACTCCATTCACTGATATCGCAAAAAAATTATTAGTATCTGCTGGTACTATACATGTTCGTGTTAAGAAAATGGAAGATGAAGGAATTATACAAGGATCTACTTTAACATTAGATTACGAGAAAATGGGTTATGCTTTTATAGCTCATGTAGGTGTTTTCTTAGAAAAAACATCAATGACTCAGCACGTTATCGATAATTTACGTTTAATACCGAATGTAACCGTAGCTTATGTTACAGCAGGAAAATATAATATTTTCTGTAAAGTAAGAGCAAAAGACACTAATGATGCAAAAGATATTATTTACAAAATAGATGAAATTCATGGTGTAAACAGAACAGAAACAATGATTTCTTTAGAAGAAAGTATAAATGATAAAAAGCGTATGATGCATGCTATTTTTCAAGACTTCTAAATAAAACAACAATATAAAATTAAAGCCATCTATGAACTTGTTTTTTAGATGGTTTTTTGTTTTCAGTAGGTATAAAATTGTAAATTTGTCAATGAATTATTAAAAATAATCATGAGGAAATTTCCAGGTTTCTTATTCATTACTTTTATTATAGTTATTTTCTCATGTAAAAAAGAAAAAAAAAATGGTGATGTAAAGAATGATGAAACTAATTTTAGTTTAGAAGGAAAAATAATGCATAATCACTCGAATATTGTGTATTTATTGGATAAATCTTTTAATAAAATAGATTCAACTTTAATAAGAAATAACTCTTTTATATTTAACAGAAATGTTTTTAAGCAAGAGTTATTTTATTTAAATATCAACCAAATTTCATATCCTTTTATTATAGATTCTACCAGGTTTGTAGCTGTTTTAGATAAGTTTGAAGCTAAGATAATAGGCGGAAAATTAAATACATTACTTAATAATTATCGTTTTAAAAGCAATCAAATTAACAATTTAATCTCTGCTTATTATTCAAAATATGAATTTAAAGACATTTCATTAAGAACTCTTTTAAAAAGCATCGATTCCTTACAAAAAAATAAAAGCAAGGAAACTATGAATTTTATAATTAAAAATAAAAATAATATTTTATCTGAAATTGTTTTTAAAGAATCTAAAATGTCCTCATCAGAAGCTATACAATTAAATCATAAAATAATCAATTCAACAAATCAGAATTTATTAAACTCTATTCAAAAAAGAGTGAAACAAATGAAATTGTTAGAACTAGAAAAAAGTATTTCTAGAAGAAAAGTAGCTCCTAATTTTTTTGCTGTAAATCTAAGAGGTTCTAAAACAGAACTAAAAAGTTTATTAAAAGGAAGAAAAGCTTTATTGATAGATTTTTGGGCAAGTTGGTGTCCTCCGTGTAGAGCAGCATCACCAGAAATTAAATTTTTATATGAAAAATACTATCCTAAAGGATTTGATGTACTTTCTGTTTCAGAAGATAGATCAGTTTCTGATTGGAAAAATGGAATTTTGATTGATGGTTTAGAAAGTTGGAATCATGTTTACGATGATTATAATAGAGTGTCATCTTTATACGGGGTTAATGCTTTACCTCACATGGTTTTAATAGATCAAAATGGAAAAATTATTAAAAATAAAATATCAATGTCTGAATTAAAGTCAGAATTAAAAAACATTTTTGAATAATGAATGTGGAAATAATTTATGAAGATGAATATTGTATTGTAGTTACAAAACCAAATGATGTGGTTGTTCATCATGCTTATCATTCAAGAAATGTTAGAGAAGAAGATTCTTTATTACAATTATTAAATATCCAATTTCAACAAAAGTTTTATCCAGTTCATAGATTAGACAGAAGAACATCTGGAATTATTTTATTAACGAAAGAAACACAATATGTTTCTAAGTTTCAACAATTATTTACAGAAAATAATATTCAAAAAAAATATTTAGGTGTTGTTAGAGGTTTTTCTCCAGAAACTAAAATTATAGATTCTCCTGTTAAAGGAAAAGATAGCAAAGTTTATAAAGAAGCAGAAACACATTTAAAAACATTACAAAATGTTATTTTAAATGTTCCTGTAAAACCATATGATACTTCTAGATACAGTTTAGTTGAGTTATTACCTAAAACAGGACGTTTACATCAATTAAGAATTCATATGAATAAAATTAGCCATCCTCTCATTGGCGATGGTAAATATGGAGACAAAAATCATAATGCCATGTTTGAAGAAAATTTTAACTGGAAGAATTTATTCTTACATGCTATTTCTTTAGAATTTGAACATCCTTTTACAAAGGAAAAGTTAAACTTAGTATCAAGTTTACCTAAAAATTGGAAAGATTTATTTAATGAATTTAAATGGAATTATAAATAATTCTTACAACTTGAAATTTTGTGTATTTTTTGATAATAGCTTTTAATAAAAATTAAATGAATTAGAAGCTATATCATTAGTAGTATTAGAAAGGGAAGTAAACCTACAAAAAGAATCATTCGTCTATAAATAAATGATTTTTATCATTTAGAAACTTATATTGGATAGGTAATTTTACCAAAACAACTAATTTCTAAATGATATACGCAACTAAGTTTAATAATGAGTTAACTCCATGGTCTACTAACGATTATATTAATTTTGGTGATTATTTTCTTAGAAATAATGATTATTTACCACCATTAACTGTTAAAGAATATAAACATGTTTTTTCTTTAAAATTAGTTTTTACTGGTTCTTGTAAATGGAGATTTAGAGTGTATTGGGAAGACAATCTACTTGTAATTTGTGGAGAAAAAGAAAAAAATAAGACAAGTTTAAATCAAATAAGGCCTATTCAGGCTTTCAAACGTATCATAATAGTACCGAAAAATATAAAGCTTAATAATAAAATTGATTACGAATTCACTTCATGTCAACTAAAATTTAAACTTTTAAAAAAACATCGAAACTGATTATTATCATATTTATAAACAATTAGTTATTTTATTTTTAAGATATAAATTAATTAAATAAGAGGAAGGGTTTATTAATTTAATTAATTTTAGAGTTCAAAAACTCACTACTTACTGTTAAGCTTCTTTATTTTTGAATAGAGAAGCTTAATTTTTAAACTTTCCAAGTAAAACTAATTTTAGTTCCTTTTCCTATTTCAGAATCAACTGTAATTTCACCATTATTTTCTGAAACTATTTTTTTGACAATAGAGAGACCAACACCAGTGCTTTCTATTGAATCGTTAGTATTTAACTTACTGAAAATTTCAAAAATTTTATTATGATACTGAGGTTCAATTCCTGGTCCATTATCAGAAACAGTGAATATATATTTATCTTTAAATTTTAGAAAGGAGATGTCTATAATAGCTTGTTCTTTATCATTATATTTTATAGAATTACTAATCAAATTTTGAAAAACATGCTCTAATTCAATTTTATTTGTACTAATTTCTATGTTTTCCAATGGAATATTAATAATACTATTATTTTGATAATTAATTACACTTATAACATCATTTAATAAGTCATTCAAACGAAATAATTCCTTTTTTTTATTACCTCTAGATATTTTGGAGTATTCTAATAAACCGTTTATTAAAGCATTCATTTTTGAAATTCTTTCTTTTAGTAAATTAAAATGACTTTTAGCATTATCATCTAAAGTTGTATCTAAATCCTCTTCAATAAATGAAACTAATGAATGCATGGCTATAAGAGGAGCTTTTAAATCGTGAGATACAATATGATTAAAACTATCTAACTCTTTATTGAAATTTTTTAATTGTTTTAAATTTTCTTTCAATTTTAAATTTATATCAGACAATTGTTCCGACTTTTTAGTAATTTCTATCTTTTGCTGTAAAGCAAGTATTGTTGACTTTTCTAATTGTTCAAAAGAGTTAGAAAAACGAAGCATTAAAAGCATAGATAAAAGAAGAAAAACAGATACATAGCCAAAGTTTACATAAACAACTGCATTATCATTGTTTCCTAAAAAAACAAAAATATGAATATAAAAAACTATTGAGCCAAGTAATGTGCTTGCTAACATTAAAATAGAATCATGTAATTTACCAGATAACATTGTTCTTATAATAATGTAGGTAACATAGATTAAATTAATAATCATTAAAAATAAAAATGGAATTACTAACTGAGTGAAATATGGTGCTGGTAATAAAACTACAATAATGATTAGTAGTAAATTAACGTATTTTAATACTTTTTCATAATATCTATGAACATTACCTTTGAAAATGACTGAAAAAAATAGACTAGAACTAGCCCCAGCAACAAATAACGATATATATTCTATTTTAGTTAAGAAACTCCAGTTAATTGTTTTAAAAATTTCAGCTAATGGAGCATAACGATCACTAAGAGCCATATAAGCCAAAGAAATGCAAGCAATACCTAAATATAAAATGGCTTTATCTTTGTTCCAGTACAATAAGAAAAATATAATAAAAAAAGTGCCTATAAAACCTAAACAGCCTATAAAAAGCATATCCGCTACAATTCTTTTAGATTTTACATTATTTAAATGACGACTTGTTCCTAGTTTCAAAGGTTTATTTATCCCTCCTTTAATATGATAAAAGTTAGCAACTTGAATAACAATTTCAAAGTCAACTTCATGAGTGTTTAGAGGAATAATTTGGGTGTGCCTTCTGTGTAATGTTTTCTCTTTTGTTACAGAAACTTTTCCTATTTCAGAAATCAATTTACCATTTATCCATAATTTGGAAGAAGCATAAGCTGCAGGTATGTATAATGATAGATTTGGAGAGTCTTTAGAAACATGAAATTTTAGACGATATGTTGCATATCCAAATGATGGTAGTTTTTTTTTATTAAATGTAAAATTGGTCCAGTTTTTAAGTGAAACTAAAGAGGATAATTTATAATTATCAAAATTCCCAGGTTCAATTAATTCTAACCAGTAAAATTCCCAATTAGATTTAAGATCAATTTCAGGTTTGTTTTCAAAAGATATGTTTTTTAAATCAATTATATGATCTTTCTGTTCCTCTAATCCATAAGTATAAAAAGAGAAAAAGGTTAAAATGATAGATAAATAAAGCCATTTATGGTATAGCTGTTTTATATATCTCTTAGCCATTAGGGAAACTTTATTTTTTTCACAACTACATAATAATTCCAATTTACCAAATTAGTTAATATATGTGACTTTTAAAAAGATAAAGTAATATTTAATAAATATTGCTTAAAGTATTTAATACACTTTGTAGTTATAGTTTTATATTGAATATGAATGGGAATTATAACAATTCAATATTAATTAACGATGATTCAAAAGAAATGAATTCATCTATTTAAACTATGATTAGATATTTGACGTATCAAAAACAATTTATTATGATACCATCAGATATATTTTCTATTTCCGGCATGTTAGCTATGTTAATGTGGAGTTTAATGATTTTCTTACCTAAATGGAAGGTAACAAGAATTTTAATAGATTTTAAAATCATTCCTTTACTATTATCGATAATTTATATGATTTACATATTTATTTCTATAAGACAAGGAGGAATGATGGATTTTGGAAGTTTGACTTCTGTAATGAAATTATTTACAGTAGAAAATGCAGTTCTTGCAGGATGGATACATTATTTAGCTTTCGATCTTGTTGTTGGAATGTGGATGTTAGATCAAAATAAAGAACTAAAAATTCATCCAGTAATATTGGCTCCATGTCTGTTTGGAACATTTATGCTTGGACCAATTGGTTTTCTTTTATTCACAATTATAAAATCAATTAAAAAAGCATAATTATGAAAAAGTATTTAACACATGTTTTAAGTACAGTAAAGAAAGAAAGTCCGGTACTTTATAGTATTGTTTTAGCGCATTTAATTTTTGTTATGGTAGCTATAGTTGGGCTTTTAATTGATAATAGAGTTTTAATGGGAGTAAATGTTTGGATAAAACCTTTAAAATTCTTGATTTCTGGAGCAATTTATATTTTAACTTTTGGATATTTCATGTCATTATATCCTTTTTCAAAAAGAAAAAAAAGTATACTTAATAATATTGTTTCGTGGACTTTGCTAATTGAAATAGGAATTATTGTAGCACAAGGAATAAGAGGAGTTAAGTCACATTATAATCAATCTTCTTTATTAGATGGTTTGTTATTCGCTGCAATGGGAATTTTTGTTGCTATTAATGTTTTAATAATGATATTTTTCATTTTTGAAACAACTAGATTAAAACTTAAAGTTGAAAAATCAATTCAATGGGCAATATTAATGGGATGGATTATTATTGTTGCTGGAAGTTGGGTTGGTGGACAAATGATTAGTCAATTAGCACATAATGTTGGAGTAGCAGATGGAGGAGAAGGTTTACCATTAGTAAATTGGAGTACAATTGCTGGTGATTTAAGAGTAGCGCATTTTTTTGGTTTGCATGGCTTACAAATAATTCCTTTATTCGCATTCATACTTTCTAAAAAATGGAAAACAACAGATCGTAATAAAATTATTGTTGTTACTGTTTTCGGATTGTTATATGCTTTGTGGATTGCTTTTACGTTTTATCAAGCTAAACAAGGATTACCATTTATACGATTATAAATTATGAAATTGTTCGATAAAGAAAAACGTGTACTGTATTTAGGTTTTGATGACCTTTGGTTTAGTATTATAGGGATTGTTATTATAAGTTTTGTTACAAGCTTCCTTTTTAATGATATGTCATTTAATAATCCAATAATTATTTTATTGATAAGGTGGAGTTCTTCACTTTTTTTTACAATTTTTGATTGGTTAGTTATTAGAAGTATACTAATTTTTTTAAGAAAGAAATTCCCTGATTTTAAAGATGATACCAAACGGATAATAATACTTTTCATAGCAATTATTGCAGTGATTTTAATTGTAGATCTTTTCGGAAATAAATTTTTAACATTTTTCTTTAGTCTTTTTGGAATGCACTCCACATATGCTATGAATTTTAAAGTTCTTTTACCCATTATAATTATAGTCGTTATGGATATGGCTATTTATGAAGCTATTTATTATAATGTTCGTTTAAAGAAATCTATACGAGAAGAGGAACAAACGAAACAAGTTATGATTCAGGCTCAATTAGATACATTAACAAATCAAGCTAAACCTCATTTCTTATTTAATAGTTTAAATACATTACGAGATATTATAGAAGTGGAAGATAAAGAAGATGCAAAATTATTTGTAGATAAATTATCTGATGTTTATCGTTTTATTTTAGAATCTGGTAATTCTAATTTATTACAGCTTCATGAAGAATTGAAATTTGTTAAATCTTACATTCATATTCAAAAAGAACGATTTGGCGATAACTTAATTATTGAATGGGATATTTCAGAAGATAAACTATCAACTATGATTATTCCTATGAGTTTGCAACTTTTAATTGAAAATGCAATAAAACATAATATAGTTTCAAAAGCTAAACCTTTAATAGTTTCTGTAAAAACCAAAGAAAATCAGTTAATTGTGAGTAATAAAATTCAAAAAAAATCTACGCAATTACCTTCAACCAAAATCGGATTAAAAAATATCACAAAACGTTACAGTTTAGTATCTGATAAAGCCATAGAGATTAATAACGATGGAGAATTTTTCACTGTAATTCTACCTTTATTAAAAATAGATGATCAAAAATAAAACTATGAAAATATTAATTATTGAAGATGAACCACGTGCAGCAAGACAATTAGAGAACTTATTAAATAAAACTTCTTTTAATTACGAATTGTTAGATGTTATTGATACTGTTGAAGACACTGTTGTTTGGTTTACAGAGAACTCTGATCCAGATTTAGTATTTATGGATATTCAATTGGCGGATGGTTTGAGTTTTGAAATTTTTCAGAAAATAGAAATTGAAGCTCCTATAATTTTTACTACCGCTTTCGATCAATATGCTATTCAGGCATTTAAAGTAAATAGCGTAGATTATCTTTTAAAACCAGTACAACAAGAAGATTTAGAAACGGCATTAAATAAGTTTCAAAAGTCTAATACAAATTCTAATAATTTGTCTTCTGATGTTTTGAAAGAGTTATTAGGAAGTCTACAAACTCCACAGGAAAGAGCCGGAATTTTAGTCAAAGAAGGAAATAGTTTTGTACAAATTAGAATATCAGAACTTTTGTACGTGTATTCTCAAGATAGTATAACGTTTGGTGTAACTAATACAAAACGATATATTATAGATGAGACTATCGATCAATTATTTAATTCTTTAGATCAAACTAAATTTTATAAGATAAATAGAGGACAAATAGTCTCAAAATTTTCAATTCTAAAGATAGATCCTTATTTCAATCACCGTGTAAAATTAGTTTTATCTAATCCTAGAGATCAGGAATTTATTGTGAGCAGACAAAAAACAAGTGATTTTAAATCTTGGATGAATTCTTAATTCCTTTAGTTTAAAATGGTTTGAACTCCATTTTCTAAGTTATACAACGTTTTGATTTCTTTATCTGTTAAACTTCTATTGAAAATAGATAGTTCATCAAAAAGACCGATATAACCTAATCCTAAATAAATATTCGATTTAGATACATCCCATGTAAAAGGAGTGTCAATTTGTTTACGTGTTCCTTTAAGTTCTCCATTAATATATAGAGAAGCTTTTCCTTCTTTTGTATTTAAATCAGAAAAGTTAATTAAAATATGAGTCCATTTCCCAGTTTCAAAAGGTGGGTTTTTTACTCCAGTTAATCTTTTATTGAAAATAGGATTTTCGTTATCTGGTCCTTCAGGATTTGGATTCCAAACTTCTCGATCACCAATAACTCCTAATCTAAAATCACGCGGATTTTCCTTAGTAAAATCAACCCAAATAGCAGCATCATTATAACTAACATCTGTAATTTGAATCGGATCACAATAACCTGGTTTTAAATCAGTCGCTGGATCTAAACTTAACCAAAAAGAAACAGCTCCATTCCAATTTTCAGTATTATAATTAATGTTCTTTTCACTAGGGTAATAAATATTACCAGAACTACGTTCTGTGAATACTAAACCTGCTCCGTATTTTCCTTTTCCGTCTTGTCTTGTTATATCAGGTTTATGCAATCCAACTTTAGCAGAATCTACAGCTTTTCTATTCGGTACAGTATACATTTTTTTATCTCCAAGTGCAAAATCTGCTTCAATGCCATTATCAAAAGAACTATAAAAAGTTAGTGCAGCTTTTAAATCTGTTTTAGTAGTATCTTTTTCTACAACTTTTTTTTCTTTTTGTTCTTGTTTACAAGAAAATAATATTAGTGTTACACTAGCTGCAGCTATTAACTGTTTTAAGTTTAATGTAGATAAATTCATGATATATTGATTTGATAAATGAAAACATTTCTGCAATGTAAAGTTATGAATCTATTTTAAAATCTTATGTAACTGTGACATTTCAAGTTTAAAAAACTACAATTCAATAGAAACTAATGTCTTAAAGTTCAAAATTAAAGAATATTTGTGGTGTAATTATCTCTTTAAAAAATTATTACCATGAAAAAAATATTCTATATACTATCAATATTTATTGTAGTACAACTATCGGCTCAAAAGATTTTACCTGCTGAAGATTGGAGAAATGATCTTAAATTTTTACAACATAAAATTCATAAAGATTATGCTTCATTATTTGTTAAAACCACGGAAACAGACTTTGATGCAAAGATTGAAAAATTACACCAAGATATTCCAAATCTACAAGAGCACGAGATCATTGTTAGGATGACTGAAATTATAGCTTCTTTTGAATACGGACATACAGGGATATATTTTGGGTTAAATCCCATGAAATTTCATTCTTTTCCTTTCAATCTTTATGAATATAATGACGGAATTTTTATTGAAGGAGTTTCTAAAGCATATAAAAAAGCATTGGGTGCTAAAGTGTTAAAAATCAACAATGTTGATATATCAGATGCTTTAGAGAAGATCAAACCTGTTGTAAATTCAGAGAATAGTCAATATTTTAAAGCTTACGGAATTAATTATTTAACAATTGCTGAAGTATTACATGCAAAAAGGATTACAGATACACTTCAAAAAACTATAGAACTTACTTTAGAAAAAAATGGAAAAGTGTTTCAAATGGAATTTAATGCACTTCCAAAAGGAGAAACCGTACCTAAAAAATATAGTCATATACAACAAAATGAAGATTGGTTAACCGCTAGAGGTCAAAATTCAACACCTTTGTATTTAAAACATTTGGATAAAGTTTATTATCAAGAATATTTACCCAAGCATAAAGCTGTGTATGTTAGACACAGTAAAATTAGAGACGATAAATCTGTAAATACAGAAAACTTTTACAGAGGAGTTTTTGATTTTATAGAAAATAATGAAGTAGAAAAGTTAGTGATTGATTTACGATTAAATGGGGGAGGAAATAACTATTTAAACAAACCGATAATTAAAGAAATAATAAGATCTAATAAAATTAATAAAGTTGGAAATTTATATGTAATTATTGGTAGAAGAACATTTTCTGCTTGCCAGAATTTAGTAAACGAATTAGACAATTATACGAACGTAATTTTTGTAGGTGAACCAACTGCTGAAAACGTAAATTTTTGGGGAGATGCACGTCCAGAAATACTTCCAAATAGTAAAATACCAGTGTATTTATCATTTGCTTGGTGGCAAGATAAACCAGCTTGGGAAAACGAAGAATGGATTGCTCCACAAATTCCAGTCACAATGAGTTTCAAAGATTATATTACAAATCAAGATCCTGTATTACAAGCAGCATTAACTTTTAAAGCAGAAAATTTTATTCATAAACCAATGGATCATATAAGAAATTTATACGATACTAATCAATTAGAAAAATTAGCCACTGAAATTCCTAAAATGATACAAGACCCGAAATATTCATTTTTCGATTTCGAATCAGAATTAATAAAGTCTGGAAATCAAGTGTCTAATTATAACCCGCAAGCATCTGTTCAAATTTTTTCTTTTGTAACTCATTTATTTCCGAATTCAGTTAAAGCACTACAAGGTTTAGGAGAAAACTATATAAAACTAGGTTCTAAAAAAGAAGGAATAGAAATTTTACAAAAAGTAATAGCTATTGATAAAAATGGAGAAGTAGCAAAACAAGCAAAAAAACTATTAGAAAATATTTAACTCTATCTACTATTTTAAGAGATAAGCTTCAGTAAATTTTTATAATGTGACTTTAAATTTTTTTTATTGTCTAAATAAATGTGTTTTGATTGCTATTGGGGGATATGTAATGGATAAACACTAGTGGAGAAAATCTCAAACTTGAGGTTTTCTTCGCTTTACAATTATAAAATTCATACATCAAAAAAACAGTGTTTTTCCTGTTTTGTTTAACTTTAAGTTAAAAAAAGTTTAACTAAATTTGTTAATATCGTGATAAAGGTAGCATTAGCTTCATTATTAATATGTTACCATAGGTTTTCCAATTTATTTCACTATTGTTTGTTTTGGGGGAAATAACCAATAGTGTTACAAAACCTAGAAGATTATAAGAACTTCCGAAAAGATGGAAGTTCTTTTTTATTTATAAAAATTATGTAAAATAAAATTCAAGTTTCATTATCAATGTGGTATTTTCGTGTAAACAGATAGAATTTTTATGTCTAAATTACCTAATGTTACTTCAAGTATATTCTCTGTAATGTCGCAATTGGCGAATCAACATCATGCTATTAATTTATCTCAAGGATTTCCAAACTTCCCTGTAGATGAAAAATTATTGCAAATATCAGAACGTTTGTTAACAACAAATATTCATCAATATACACCTATGATTGGTTTACCAGCTTTACTTAAAAAAGTAGCTTTTCTTACTGAGAAAAATTATCAAAGAAAGGTAGATATACAATCAGAAATGTTAATTACTTCTGGAGCTACTCAAGGAATTTACACAACAATTAATGCTTTAGTAAAAAATGGAGATGAAGTAATTATTTTAGATCCTAGTTATGATAGTTATGTACCATCTGTTAAAGTAGCTGGAGGTCTACCAGTTAGAGTATCTTTAAATGAAGATTACTCTCCTAATTTTAATAAAATAGCAGCAGCAATTACTTCTAAAACTAAATTAATCATTATAAACAATCCTCATAATCCAACAGGAAAAATATGGAATGAAACTGATTTTACAGATTTTGAGGCTTTATTAGATTTGCACCCTAAAATCAATTTATTGAGTGATGAAGTTTATGAATATATTTCTTTTAAGCACCAACATATATCGGTTAACAACAGACCTAAACTAATTAATAGATCTATTATTGTTTCTTCTTTTGGAAAATCTTTGCACGTTACAGGTTGGAAAGTAGGGTATTTGATAGCTCCTGAAAACTTAATGAAAGAGATAAAAAAAATACATCAATTTCTAGTTTTTAGTGTAAATAGTATAGCACAACATGCAATTTCTGAATATTTAGATATTGTAAATTTTGAAAATATAGCTAAAATGTATGCTAAAAAGAAAGAGTTATTTCAAGAACAGTTAAAACATAGCAGATTTGAAATTTTACCTTCAGAAGGAACTTATTTTCAACTCGTAAATTATAAAAATATTAGCACCAAAAATGATGTCGATTTTGCAAAGGAATTAATTGTTAAGCATGGAGTAGCAGCAATACCAATCTCTGTATTTTATAAAAGTCCATCAAACAAATGTATACTGAGATTTTGTTTTGCAAAAACAGATACTACTTTAATTGAATCAGGTAAAAAACTAATTCAAGTATAGTTGTTGTTTTTAAAAAACTTGTAACATCGGTAACAAATAAAACTGTTGTAAAATTGTAATTTTGTATAATAATTGAATCTTTAATTCAAAGATTTTATTTTTTTTAATAACTTTTTCACTTAAAATCTTCAAAAATGATTAATGAAATCAAAGATATATTTGGCAATACACTAGAAGACGAATTATTATTTGAAATTAATCAAGTAGCTACATATAAAGAGGTTTTGGCAGGAAATAAGATTATTGAAATAGGTGATTATATTCGATCAATGCCTTTATTATTATCTGGAGCTATTAAAGTTTTAAGGGAAGATAACGAAGGAGATGAACTTTTATTATATTTTTTAGAAAGAGGAGATACTTGTGCAATGACACTTACTTGTTGTTTAGGTCAATCAAAAAGTAAAGTTAGAGCTGTAGCAGAAACAGATGTTAAACTTGTGATGATACCTATTAGAAAAATAGAAGAGTGGTCGGGTAAATACAGAAGTTGGAGAAGTTTTATTTTTGACAGCTATCATAATAGATTAAATGAAATGCTATATGCAATTGATAATATTGCATTTTTAAAAATGGATGAAAGATTACTTAAATACTTAGAGGAAAAAGCACGTATTTTTAAAGATGGTATTATTAAAAATACTCATCAAGAAATAGCTTATGAACTACATACCTCTAGAGTTGTTATTTCTAGATTATTAAAAAAATTAGAAAATTTAGGAAAATTAGAGTTACATAGAAACTATATTCTAATGAAATAATTCCTTATGTTACAAATGTTACTGAAATTCTTAAAAAGAAAAAATACTTTAGATAAAAATAAATTTATACTTAGTACTATTTTTAAGTTATAAAGAAAAATTATTTTTTTAAAAAATAGTACTTGTAACTATATTAAGAATTTAAATAAAATTTGGTTCCCTAAAGGTATGGTATGTACAATGATTGCTGAATCATTATCAGTTCCTGATTACATACAGCTTTTCCCCCAATAAAATAGTATATACCATAA
The DNA here is from genome assembly GCF_052084715.1 of Tenacibaculum aquaeponti. GTDB lineage: Bacteria > Bacteroidota > Bacteroidia > Flavobacteriales > Flavobacteriaceae > Polaribacter. The sequence continues at coordinate 422,399 of NZ_CP197288.1, forward strand.
AGGGAACTTAATAATTTAGCTTACAATAACAAACATTTCGTTTACAAACCACTTTAATATTTAAATTTTTAGGAAGTTACTTATGTGAATTTTCTCAATTATAATGAATTGTAGAAGAATGAACTGAAGATTAAATGTAATTAAAAAGATTATTTAAATGAAAGTAGAACAAATATATACAGGTTGCTTAGCACAAGGAGCATATTATATAGAAAGTAACAACGAAGTTGCTATTATTGATCCATTAAGAGATGTTTCTCCATATATTGAAAGAGCAAAAAAGGATAAAGCAAAAATAAAATATATTTTTGAAACTCATTTTCATGCAGATTTTGTTAGTGGGCATATAACTTTAGCAAAAGAAACGTCTGCACCTATAATTTATGGACCTAAAGCAAATCCAAGTTTTAATGCTATCATAGCAAAAGATAAACAATCTTTCAAATTAGGGAAAGTAACAATTACAGTACTTCATACACCTGGACATACTTTAGAAAGTTCTGTATTTCTTTTAAAAGATGAAAATGGTAAAGATCATGCTATTTTTACTGGTGATACTCTGTTTTTAGGAGATGTTGGCCGTCCAGATTTAGCACAAAAAGCTACAGATTTAACAAAAGAAGATTTAGCTGGTTTGTTATTTGAAAGTTTAAGAAATAAAATTTTACCATTAGCTGATGATGTAATTGTTTATCCCGCACACGGAGCAGGTTCTGCTTGCGGAAAAAATTTAAGTAAAGAAACAACAGATACTTTAGGTAATCAAAAGAAAACAAATTATGCTTTGCGTAAAAATATGAGTAAAGATGAGTTTATAAAAGAAGTTACGGATGGATTGTTGCCACCTCCAAAATATTTTCCAGCAAATGTAAAAATGAATAAGGAAGGATATGAAGATTTTGATCAAATTTTAAAGAGAAGTACTAAAGCTTTATCTCCAGTAGAATTTGAGTTTTTAGCTAATGAAACAGAAGCATTAATTTTAGATGTTCGTTATCAAAATGATTATGTAAATGGTCATATTCCAAGGTCTATTTTTATAGGTTTAGATGGAACTTTTGCTCCATGGGTTGGTGCATTAATTGCAGATGTAAAGCAACCAATTTTATTAGTAGCTCCATTGGGAAGAGAAGAAGAAGCTATAGAAAGATTATCAAGAGTTGGTTTTGATAATGTTTTAGGATATTTAAAAGGAAGTTTTTTGTCGTGGAAAAGTATTGGTAATGAGTTTGATATAGTTGTTTCTATTGAAGCAGAAAAACTTAAAAATATTCAAAATTCATTTGAAGAAATATCTGTTTTTGATGTAAGAAAATCTTCAGAATTTTTATCAGAACATATGATTGGAGCTAAAAATTCACCTTTGGAGTATTTAAATGACTATTTAAACAATTTCCCTTTAAATAAAACTTTTTATTTACATTGTGCAGGTGGTTACAGAAGTATTATAGCAGCATCAATTTTAAAAAGTAGAGGCATACATAATCTAATTGATATTAGAGGTGGGTTTAAAGCTATTAAATTGGCTGAAATAGAAGTGTCAAAATATATTTGTCCATCTAAATTATAAAAAAATCATGAAAAAATATACTATTGTTATTCAAAATTTAAAGTGTTCTGGATGTTCAAATACAATAAAAAATAAGTTAAATAAAGTGCACAATATTTCTGAAGTAAGTATCGATATTGAAAATTCTATAGTTAGTTTTCGTTATAAAAATGATAATGATATAATTTCGGTAAAAAAAATACTATCAAACCTAGGATATCCTGACGAAAACGATACCAATTCTATAGGTAAAAAAGTTAAATCATTCATTAGCTGTGCTAATGGAAAGATGAATAATTAAGTTTAACACTTAAAAAAAAGTGATGGTAAATTACCATCACTTTTTTTACTTTTTATATTTCAAATCATTAGCTTTTATATTCTTACTCCACAATTCATTTCCGTTTTTATCTAATATTTTGATATTTAAAACACGGTTTTTTCGTGGTCCACTAACATTTAACATTCCAAAGTTGTGTTTTCCAACTAACGTTTCCTCTAATTTATAAACATTGTTTTCTTCTTTGCTAGGATGAGACCCGGAAGTAAGAGGAGAACAAGTTAAATCATATAAAGGATAAACTCGATCACTTTCTTTCATTTTACTCAATCCAGTATGATGACGATCACCATCTAAAAAAATAACTCCTTCAATTTTAGCTTCTCTAATTTTTCTTATTAAATATGCTCTTTCTTCTGGAAAAGTTGCATAATTTTCATGCATGGCTTCAGAACTTAAAACTTGACAACCAATAGCGATAAACTTAAATGGTGCTCTACTAGATGATAAAGCATTAATTAACCAATCAATTTGATCTTTACCCAACATTTCACGTTTTTCAGTAAAGTTTTTATTAGCTGTTCTATAATATCGATTATCTAGCAAGAAAAAATCTAAATCTCCCCATTGAAAAGATCCAGTAATACCACCATTATTTAATGCGTCATAATTTGGATTTCCCCAAAAGAGTTTAAACATTTCTACTGCAGTATTTTTTAAAGGAAAGCTACCATCTGAATCATTAGGACCAAAATCATGATCATCCCAAATTGCATAATTATGTGTTGAAGCTAATAAAGGTTGTAATTCTTTTAAAGATCTTGTATGTGTATATCTATGTAAAAAACCAGTACGAGTATTCCAATCTGCTTCTCTCAAGTAAGTATTATCACCTAACCATAGCATGAAATCGGGTTTCTGTTTATAAATGCTAGTGAATATTTCGTAATTACTTCCGTAAGGTTTACCAGGCCTATCAAAACGAGGTTCGTTAACATAAGTACAACTACCAATAGCAAAATTAATTTCAGGAGGATCTGTTCTCCATTGCCAAAGTGTTTGAGACTGAAATTCTAGAGGATAATTTCTTTTAACTTTTTTACCATTTAAATATATTTCATAAATATATTGTTTACCTGGTAAAACTTTGTCAGCTATTAAACTAGCTACAAATCCATTTTTCTTTTCAGTTATATATTTTTCAGTTTGAAAGCGTTTTTTCGGATTTTCTTTATCGAAATATTCAAAATGAACTTCCGAAGATTTTTTTGTTTGTATCCATAATAGAACTTCTCTCATGGTAGAGTATCCTACCATTGGACCAGATTGAATTTTATCCTGTGCAAAACTTATTGAATTTATAACAAATACTAATACAATAAGTATAACTTTTTTAGTCATGAATAATAATGATTATTGTGCTTTAACAAAGTTAAATTTATTTGTGGATATATCATATTTTTATGAAGGTATGATTTTTAAAAAAACGCACAAAGACTAAGTTGAAATTTGTTTAATTAAATTATTTTTCTAAACCTCTGTTATTCAATACTTTAAATATGTGGTTTTACTAATAAAATTAATTATGTTTTTTTTATTTTTAATTTAAAAAGAAGTATTTTTGATAGTATAAATTTACGCCTATGTAACATCATTTTCTTTAATGCTACGAGCATAATTAACACTTAGTTTTTGCTAAAAGTTTCTTGGACTTGTTGTAGCTAATATCCAAGATCAAATTAAATTATAATTTAAAAAATAAAGAAAATGATGAAGTCAACAATTTTAAAATCAATTTTCACAGTATTTCTATCTCTAACTTTAATGGCTAGTGCTATTTTACATGATACAACAAACGATATTAAAGTAAAAGCTACTTTTGAAGGTTATGATGAAATGGGATATAATTTTTCATATAAAGTAAAAGAAATTCAATCAACATTAATTTTCGAGGAAATTAAAGAAGAATTTATAGAAAAATATGATTTAGAAGGAGAAACATATGTAGGTAAAACTTTTGAACTAAAATACGCAATAATTGAATCTACAGATGATGATTCTGATGAAGAAATTTTAGTATTAAAATCTCTAAAATTATTAGAATAAACCTTAATAAATAAAAAAACCTCGTTTATTTAATAAATGAGGTTTTATTACAAAACAAGAAATGCATACAATAATTATAAAAATTTCAGTTCTTTTAATAATACTTTTAACTATTATTAACATTACTAAAAAATTAACAAAAACCTATATAACTAAAAATGCTATTGAACCGCACAGAAGAAAACTAATTTTAAATTTATTTTATTTAGTTTATTTTTTATCGGCATTTTTTATCCTCTTACTTATTTTAGGAATAGAGTTTAAACAGTTTGGCGTTTTCGCTTCATCTATTTTAGCAGTTCTTGGAGTAGGTTTTTTTGCTCAATGGTCTATGCTTTCTAATTTGACTGCTAGTGTAATCCTTTTCTTTTATCATCCTATGCGAATAGGAAATACAGTTAAAATACTAGATAAAGAATATGATTTAACAGGAGAAATAAAAGATATTACAGGATTTTATGTATTACTTTATATTCCTGAAACTAAAAAACAAATAACAATACCCAATATTGTTATGTTATATAAAGGAATAGAGCTTAAAGGCAAAGATTAATAACAGAGAATAATATGAATTTATCTGTTAAAGCTTATCATTTAGAAAAACGATTAGAGCTTTCAGAGATTAGAGCTCTTTTCCCTAATTTTTTTATAGAAAAAAGGGAGCATACGTTTTTGTTATATAAGAGAGAATCAAACTCTTATATATACATAAAAGATTATGGAAGTATAGTCTTTTTTAATTGTAATGAATTATTAATAGTTCAAGTCATTCATAGAATCTTGAATAAAGAAATTGATATAAAAAAACTTCCTTCAGAAAGTTATAAATTGTCTTTATCCAGTGCAAATGATGTTGATTTTGGAATAATTAATGTACAAAAAATAAATTCAGACATTGTTCATATCATTTGTTTGAATTTAGCTCAATCTGTAGCTTTAATGAATTATGTAGATAAAGCTTCAGATTTACATGAAAAAACACTAGTATACTCTAAACAACTAGAACTTACAGGAACTTTTAAATTATCAAGAAAAAGAATGAGAAAATTTATTGGTAAAACAATGAATATGAAAAATAATATAGCTGAAGATTTATTTGTTTTTGAGGTTCCAGAATTAGCTTGGAATGATAAAAACCTTTCTTTATTAGATTATAAATTAAGAGATGAATTAGATATAGTTAAAAGACATCATGGAATTATTAATAGCTTAGATGTAATTAAAGAAAACTTAGATTTATTTAGAGATATCTTAAATCATCGATATAGTAGTATGTTAGAATGGATTATTATCATTTTAATTTTGTTCGAAGTAATTAAAATGCTTTTCTATTAAACAACTTTATAAATTAACTAGGAGGGAAGCCTCAATTTTTTTAAGAATATTATACTTATTTTCAATCTAAATAATAGTCAATAATTTAAATTGTAAACTAATTAATAATAAAAGCTTAAATTTAGAAAAGCTGGAAATCTAATTTTATCTGTTGGATAAAAGTTAAAAATGATTATTAATTATTGATGCTTTTAAGCGATGAAGTTTTTATCATGCAAAAGCTACAAATTAAAAATTTAATACATGAATACTAATTTTCACATATCATTACCTTGTAAAAATTTAAAAGAAACCATAAAATTTTATACTCAAGATATAGGAATTGAAGAGGGTAGAAGTAATGGAGAATGGGTTGATTTTAATTTATATGGATGTCAATTAACATTTGTAACTGTTGATAGTTTCAAATTTGATTATCCGTATTATAAATTAGAAAATGAAAAATTGCCATCTTTTCATTTTGGAGTCATTTTAGATAGTGATGAATGGGAAATGCTACATGATAAAATTAATAGATGGTCTATGGATACCATCGTAAAGAAAACTTTTTTTGAAGATAAAAATGGTGAGCAAAATTCATTTTTTGTAGAAGACCCTAATGGTTATTTTATAGAATTCAAAACATTTAAAGAACCAGATGAAATTTTCATATAATTTTATATAAATGCTAAAAAATGAAAAACATTTTAATTCCTTATGATTTTTCGGAAGCTGCAGTTAATGCACTTAATTATACAAAGAAATTCTTTGAAATAGAAAGAGTAAATGTTTTTTTATTAGATGTTTACATAGGAGAAAGATCTTATTTACTGAGTGAAGAATATAATAAAGGTTGGTTTAACCAAATGGATGATAAAATTGAAGATGAGTTAAAATATTTGGTTGAAATTCTAAACAGAGAAAGTAAAGGTATTAATTATCATGCTATTGTAGATTCAAATTCTTTAACTAATGCAGTGAAAGAAGCTATTAGAGAAGAAAAAATAGATTTAATTATTAGTGGAACAAAAGGAGCCAAAAGTTTAGCACAAACTTTTATAGGAACTAATACTGTTAAAATAATTAATGCTATTAATACCACACCAATATTAGTTATACCAACAAATTATAAATACAAAAAAATTGATAGAATTATATTTTCTACAAACTATAAAAGAGCTTTTAATAAAAAAGAACTTTTTGCTTTATTAAAGTTTAGTAAAATGAAACAATGTGCTGTAGAAATTGTAAACCTTTCAGTAGAAGAAGCACTAACAAACAAACAGCGAACACATAAAGTAAAATTAAGAGAAATATTACAAGATGTTAATACATCATTTGTAAAATTAGATTGGGAAGATTCTGAAACAGAAACTATACAAAAATATGCTGAAGAATCTAAAGGTCAGTTATTAGCTTTTATTAATCATCACTATAACTTTTTTAATAATTTATTGAGCGAAAATGTTATTAAAAAAATAACATTTTCAAGTCATATTCCTTTGTTAATTTTACCAGAAATATAATGAAAAGCGTATCATTTACTAAAGATTTTTACATTGCAATTTCAAATTTATTTTATTCATTTTCTATGATAGATAATACAATGTCTGTTAAAGAAAAAAAGGAAATTATTTGGGCGGTTAAAGAAGAATGGGCTACGAATGAATATGGTTTTGATAGTGAAGAACTTATTTATGAAACCATAAGAAATCTAATTAAAAACAAAGTTTTAGCTGAAAAAGCATTTGATCATTTTAAAACTTATTTTATAGCAAATGAAAAATTATTTTATAAAGAAATTAATCATGAACTTTTAGAAGATTGCCATAAGATATGTAATGCAGATCATGGTAAAAATAAGTCAGAATTAATTCTATTAACTAAACTACATAAATTAGTTCAGATCAGAAATGCAAAGAAATATATTAAATGAGATTTGTAGTCGAACAAAAAAATAAAGCAGATATTCCTGGAAAACCAATTTTTATAGGTGTAAAAAAACAGAATGAAATACAGATCGACTTAATTGCTTATAATGAAGAAAAATTTGTTGAAGTAGAAATTGAAGATATTTCAGAAATTTCTACTTATTTATCGATTTATAAGAATGTGTGGATAAATGTTAATGGTATACATGATGTAGAACAAATAAAAACAATTTGTACATTATTTAATATTCATACTTTACGAATAGAAGATATTGTGAATACTGGATCACGATCAAAATCTTACTTTGAAGAAGATTATATTTTTACTTTAATAAAAATGATGTTTCTAAATAAAGATCAAACATTACATGCAGAACAACTCTCCTTAATTTTAACACAACAAGTTTTATTAACATTTCAAGAAAAAGAAGGAGATGTTTTTGATCCTATTAGAGAAAGAATTAGAAATAAAAAAGGAAGAGTTAGAAGTACTAGTTTAAGTTATTTAAAATATTGTTTATTAGATGTTATTGTAGACAATTACAATAGTTTAATTGAAATTTTTGGAGAAAATGTTGAAAATTTAGAGGATCGTATTTTATTACATCCAAGTAAACATATTCTTGAAGATATTAATAAAAACAAGATAGAACTTAATTATTTTAAGAAAAATATAAGACCAGCTAGAGAAACCATAAGCAATTTTAAGAATTTTAAATCACATTTAATTACAAAAAAAGAACAACCATACTTTAACGATTTAAATGAGCTTATACATAGAGTATACGATACTTTAGAAAATTATAAGAATATGTTAAGTGAGCAGTTAACAGTGTATTCAACTAATGTTAATTTTAAACTTAATGAAATTATGAAACTCCTAACCATATTTTCCGTTGTATTTATACCTATAACATTTATTGTTGGAGTTTATGGAACAAACTTTAATAATATTCCCGAGTTAAAACTAAAATATGGTTATTTCCTAATGTGGGCAATAATAGTAATAGTGACAGTCTCTATGTTAATTTTTTTTAAAAAGAAAAAATGGTTTTAACAACATTATAACAAAGTATTGACACTTTGACAGTCTTTCATTTTCAGATTTTAATTGGCATAAAATTAGTCCTTTTCAAAAAAAATGATTTACTAATTTTTAAAATTTAAATTCTTGAATTATGAAAAAAACTAAAGTAAAATTTCTAGGTAAGGAAAAAGGAAATTTTAAAATAAAATTTCCATATTTAAAAGTACCAGTAATAGTTAATGAATATTATTATAAACGAATGTTAAATAGTGACGAGTTCAAATTTATTTAGTTTTTCAAATTAGTTGTCTCTAAAGATGTTTAGAGATTTTTAGAATTGTTTTTTAATAATTCTTTCTCTAAACCTCACTAATTATTAGTGAGGTTTTACATTTCTTAATAAAGAAATCTTAATCCGTGAGAATCGCGTATTTGATTTTTTAATTACTCAAATACTGAATATTAAAATGAATTACATCAGTTTATGGGATTTTTTACATAGTATTGAGAATTTATACTTACGAATAAACTTAACGTGTCGTAAAATGGCTGTAACATAATTACTCACAGGTTTATATTGTTTTAGAGGATTTCGTGAATCTCCTAAAGCCGATTTGTTTGACGATATAAAACACTAGCGTGTTAGTTATATCTACAATTATGTTAAATACACAGTATACGCCATTATACTTATATAATAAATTTGCACTATAATGTTCTGCGTTATGTTACTTTGCTTTGGGAAAAAGCTTTTACAAGCAATATTTTTCTTGGATTTTTTTTCTTTCTAAAAGTTTCTTTAAAAATGTAATGGAATACTCTTTTTGCAGAAAGGGCATAGGAGTGGAGGCAAAATGTGTATGGAATGGTTTTATTTCTTGCCTGTTGAATAATTAACTCTCTTTTTAAAATCTATAATCTCATCTTTGAGTTTTTTATTCGCGTTTTCTATGAGCTCATTTTGGAGCTTCATAACTCTAAGTAAATCGTGAATTGCGTTTAAATTATCTAATTGAGTGTAAACAACACGTTCTAAATCTGCTTTTGTATATCTTGAATTACCCATAAGTTGTATCTTTTTAAGATTAAATGTTCTGTTTTTCGGAACAAATATATCAAAAAACAGACAAAATAAAAATTAACTGTTTAGAAAATCGGAATAAACTGTCTTAATTTTTACATTTATAATCTAAAAAACGGACAAAAATGACTGATTTAGGACTTTATTTATCAAGGAAATCTGTAAACAGGTCTGATGTATCTCGGAAAACTGGAATCAGTAAAACGAGATTGAGTGAATTGTCAAATAATAAAAGGACAAAACTTAGAGCTAGTGAATTGTATTTAATAGCATTGGCTATTGATGTAGAGCCTTGCGAAATATTTGAAGAAGTCTGTAAAAAATTAAAACTTGTCGAGAAATAACTATGGATATTTTAATTGAAGACAAATTACAATTAAGTACTGACTTAAATAATACCTCAAGAAATATTCTAGGATGTGATATTTTTAGTGGGGCAGGAGGGATGAGTCTCGGTGCAGAGATGGCTGGAATTAATATTTCTTTTGCTGTTGAAAATGATAAATATGCAGCGGATACTTTCATTAAAAATCATAAATCATCGAAAGTTATTGTAGAGGACATAAGAAAAGTTAAACCAACAGAATTAATTTCTAAAAATCCATTTGTTTTATTTGGAGGACCTCCTTGTCAAGGTTTTTCTTTATCCAATACAGTTACCAGAAATTCTAAAAATGAAAAGAATAGTTTATTTGAGGAGTTTTTAAGATTTATTGAGGAGCTAGAGCCACAATGGTGTGTTTTCGAAAATGTTGAAGGTTTCAGAAGTTTTCAAAAAGGTAAGGTCGTTAAAATTTTAAAGAAACGGTTGGAAGACTTAGGCTATACTGTAAATTTCGATGTTTTATTAGCATCAGATTATGGTGTCCCGCAAGACAGAAAACGCTTTTTTATGGTAGGAAATAGAAAAGGAATAAAGTTTGACTTTCCAGAACCATTGACCAATAAGTTTACAGTTGCAGATGCAATATTGGATTTACCAAGCTTACAAAATGGTGATTATATAGCATCATTACCTTATAAGAGTTTAGCAAATAATGAGTTTGCAGAAGCTATGAGAACGAATTCTAATTTTTCGACACAAAACTATGTTTCAAGAAATAGAGATTATGTTTTAGAGAGATATAAACATATTAAGCAAGGTCAAAATTGGAAGGCAATTCCAGATGAATTAATGAAAAACTATGCCGATAAAAATAATTGCCATTCAGGTATTTATAAACGTCTAGATTCTGAAAAACCATCTATAGTGATTTCAAATTACAGAAAAAATATGTTAATACACCCTTTTGAAAATAGAGGACTATCAGTTAGAGAAGCAGCTAGATTACAAAGTTTTCCTGATAATTTCATCTTTGAAGGAACACTAATGTATATGCAACAACAAATAGGAAATGCTGTACCTCCTTTACTTGCAAAAGCATTGTTTGAACAGATAAACCAAATGAGTTAATGTCATTAAAAGAAGAGAAATCTATTAAATTTAATTTCGATGTTAGTGCATATAGGCTAATTGGGAGAGAGCTTATTACTGATAGAATAACTGCGTTATTTGAATTGGTTAAGAATGCTTATGATGCAAATGCTGAAAATGTTACTGTAGAGTTTATTGATATAAATCCTCTAACTCCAAATTCAAAAATAGTTATTAAAGATGATGGGATTGGAATGCAGTTTTCTGATATCAAAAACAAATGGATGGTTATTGGGACAAGTAGTAAAAGACGAGAAAGATTATCTCCAGCTCCACACAAAAGAAAAGTTGCAGGAAAAAAGGGAATAGGTAGGTTTGCAGTTGATAAATTAGGAGATAAATTAATCCTAAAGACTCAGAAGAGTGGTAGTTCAGATATTTTGTGTTTAGAGACAGATTGGTCACATTATTCTAAGCTTGAAGATTCTCAACTGAAATTAAGTTTTGAAGATGAAAAGCCTTTTTTTACTGATGTTGAAAATAAATATTGGTATGACACTGGAGACAAAGGAAAACAAGGTACAACATTAGAGATTTCTCAGGTAAATGAAATTTGGACTGAAAGTGATATTAGTAGAGCATTTAAAGAATTATCGAAGTTAGTACCTCCTAATTCAACTATTGCCAATAATTACCCTTTTAACATTACAATAAAATCACCCTATTCAGAATTTGAGAATGTCAAAGTAAAAACTCAATTAATAGATTTTGCAACTAAGAAAATTGAGTTGACGTTTGATAAAAAGAATAAAACTCAGGAGATATTACAATACAAAAAAGGGACTTTAAATAAAATAAATGTTCCTGAAAGACCTTGTGGACTTTTAAAATTAACACTGTATTATTTTGACCTACCTGCAAAAAGGAAATATAAAAAACATTTCAACTCAGAAATTGACGGAATCAAGATATATCGTGATGGCATAATCACTACACCTTTTGCTGAATATGTGGCAGACCAAAACAAACAAAAAGATATACTTGGAATTGATAAAAGAAGATGGTCTGGTTTTTTTGATAGGTTTGGAACAAGAGATTTACTTGGTTATGTAGAGATAACAGATGAAAATAATCCTGAGATAATAGAATCTACTAATAGGCAAGGTTTTGTCGAAAATGAAGCTTGGGAAGAATTAAGGAAGTTTATCATTGAACAAATTGTTCAGTTAGAATCTTATTTTAAAAATGTCAAAAAAGTAGAAAGAGAAAACACTAAATCAAGTTTAGGAACTGCTAATCAGGATCTCAAAACATTAAAAAAAGAAATCGCATCTGTAAAAAAAGATGCTTCTCCTGAAGTGCAGGCTAAACTTAGAAGTATTGAAGCAAATTTAGGTAAGATACAAGGAAGTGTTACAAAAAGTATTAAAGACTATTCCAAATTAGAAAAAGAAAGTAAACAACAAGAAAACTTGTTTATGAGTTTGGTATCACTACAAACCTATGCTGCAATGTTTTCACATATGACAAAGCATACTCTAGGTCATATTTTAACGGGTGCCGAATATTTTTATAATAACTATCCAAATCCAAATTTAGAGAGTCGCTTTATTAGTATATCTAAAAGTATTTATAAAGAAATGCTAAAACTAAGAAAAGGAGTAGATTTTATGCTTAAATATGCTAAATCAGATACAGAACTTGAAGAAATAAATTTAAGAGAATTAATATCTAACCTTTTTAATAACATCTATTATGATAGGCTAATTGAACAAGGCATTAAGACAACCATAGAAATAAAAGATAACTTAATACTAAATTATAATAGAAAAGCTTTAGAAGATATTTTTGACAATCTAATTTCTAACTCAATTAAGGCATTAAAAAATAAAAAAGATAAGGTTATAAAGTGTAGTAGCTTGACATCTAAAAATGAAGTAACTATTTTGTTTTCGGATAATGGAATTGGAATAAAAGAAAAAGATAAGCATAGGATTTTTGATATTTTTTTCACTGATACTGCTGAAGAAGGAGGAGCAGGGATGGGGCTATATATGGTCAAAACAAGAGTAGAAGCTATGCAAGGGAGTATTGAAGTGGTAGATAATGAATTAAAGCCAACAGGCGCAACATTTAATATCACTTTACCCTTTAAAAAATAATAATAAATGGAAGTAACATTTGTAATAATAGATGATAATAAGGAAATTCAAGAGCATCCTTTACTATTTACAATAGAAGATAAATTTAACAACGTTAGGTTTTTTTCTAATCCGCAGGAAGGTTTAGACTATATCAAAGATAATTTAGAAATAAATTTAATCGTCTTATTAGATATTGAATTCTCTAAAGATGATATTTTAAATGGTCACGACTTATTGAAAGAAATTTACTCTAGCTCATCTTTAATCCCTGTTATTCTTTGGAGTGGAATTAATCAAGCAAATGAAGAATTTAGTGACTTTATAAATAATCGAGCTTTTGGTTTTTTAAGTAAAGATTGTTCTATAGCTGAAGCTATGGAAATAATTAACAAAGCATATTTATTTTTAGAAAAAAGCCTGGAAAATTCAATTGAAGATTGGATAATTGAAAGTCCAGAAGATAAAGACAAGCCTATTTATTTTTCTACAGAGGGTGACGCATACTCACTAAATGATATTCTTTTTGAAGTGAGAAATCAAACAGAAATAGGTAAGGACTTTGCACAGAGATTAAATGCACTTACAATCGATTTATTATTAAGAGGTAAAGAGAAGTTATAATGGCGGATACTTTACTTATTACTGACGAAAATGATGTCAGAGCTGGTTTCTTTTTTAACCTATGTAAAGAAGTAATTGAAGATTATTTTGTTAATAATGGAATTCAATTTTCTTCATTAACTAGTCCACAAATACATCATACAGGTATTACTGCATTTGCAAACCCTAAAGAAAGATTTATAATTGGGGCTTTTTCTCACGGTAATTCTGATGCTTTAGTAAGGGGAACTCAGGAATATATTTCAACAGATTTAAACGGTGTAGCTCTTTCTGGGGGGTTTATCTATACATTTGCCTGTAGCACAGGATTAACGCTAGGAGCAGACCTGACAAATGAAAATGGTGTTTTGTGTTATATTGGCTATAAGAAGAAAATTTGGATATGGGATAATAAGTATTTAGATGCTTTCGTAGGTTCTGCAACTATTGGGTTAATTGAATTTTTTAATGGACAAACTACTTATGAAATAATTAACCTAATTAAAGAAAGGATTAATGTAGAGATAGATAAAATCTACAAGTTAAATTACGCAGTAGCTGCAGATTTAAAAAAGAATAGAGATGCATTAGTTATACATGGGATAAATGTATCAATTAACGATTTTTAATTGTATCATATTATGTAAAATAGAGCTTGTTTTATCTGGATGTAGCATTGGCAAAACGGCCTCAGAGAATTTTGGTGAAAACAATAGGTGAAATGAGCGTCCATATTTTAGAGTTTTAGTAATACATATTCTTAATTAATACAAACTTTAAGGCTAATTCAGAACAAGATTAACTAGTTAGAATGTTTTCTAAAATATAGCGAATGAACCGTAATTGTTTCCAAAATTATCTGAAGCCTTGAATTTTTGTTTCTTTTGTTTCAAGACAAAAGATAATGCAAGAAATTAAAAATGCTTAATTGGAACCAAAATGTTAGCAAGTGTATAGAAATTTTAGTGTGGATGATGCGGTAGGAAAATTTTATACTCTTGCGTATAGTTTAACGAAAAGCTCCTGAAAAAAATTACAACGAGAATTCCATATTCAACGAAAATTTAATTTAAAAACGAAATGTAAGCTTTTTGTGCGGCTGTAAGCGTTGGAAAATTGTGTTTAAAAAAATTACTGCGACAGCATAATTATTTTTAAAAAGCAATACATGCGTTTGCGTGCGGCAATTTAACATAGCGGCCAATTATAGTACAAACGAACGAAATGTTTATTGTTAGCAGAAAACCGAACCAATGTTAAATGACCCGAGTACTGAACAATCTTTTAGAAACGTTAACATTCTGGGCTATTTATACATAATATAGAATTATAGCTTACAAATATTTTTGTACTATAATTTATATTATGTTAAATAAAAAATATAATAACATTAATTTTAATAAGAAAAATCCCATGTCAAAAAACAAATAGTTTTGTGTATGAGATTCTTATAAAATTTAAATCTATGAAATAATAAAAGTTAATCAGGTAAAATTAAAAAAGGAATTTTAGTATGGTACCCCATTTTATTTACAACAGATTCGTTCATCCAATTATATAAATCATCATGTTTATAATTAACCATAATTAATAAATCATAAGTTATATTACTTAAATAATCTCTAATATCTTTTTCTGTCGATTTATTTTTTGTAATTAAATTTATTGAATAATTGATGTTTTCAAGATTATATTCTAATACTTTACGATTCTTATTTTCATTATCTGTGAATTCTTTTAAGTTATCAATGTGAATAATCTCTAAATTACATTTATATAATTTACAAAATTCCTTTAAATATCTTAATGATCTTTCAGAATATTCATTTTTAAATGAAGTTGCAAAAGCGATATTTTTGAAATTAAAATTATTAATTTCTGTTGGTACTATCAACAAAGGAACATCAAAAATAGATTTTAATACTTTTACAGTATTACTACCCATAAACATCTCTTTTATACCACTAGCTCCTTTTGTTCCCATCACTACTAAATCAATAGATAATTTTTGAATGGTCTTTTGTACAGATTCAACTAAAGGTTTAGTTATAGCTAATGTCTCGAAAATATGTTCAGAACCTTCAGAAATTCCAGAAATACTTACTAAAATTTCATTTAATTTCGTATTAATCTCCGTTAATTTCTCTTCGTATCTTATTTTACCATCTTTTTTTGAGTTTTTAGTAGTAAAGATTGGATTTTCTACCTCAAATGAATGTAAAATATAAAATTTACATCGCTCATTTTTAAAAAGTTTAATGGTATAAAATAATGCTTCATGTGCATTTATAGAAAAATCAGTGGGTATTAATATTTTCTTCATTTTATTCTTTTTGTTGAAACAAAAATATTTTCGATAACCTTAATTTACAATGATATAAATCATATCGAACAGCTGATTTATATCATTTTACAGCCTTCACATTACTAATAAATTTGTTTTAAACGGAAGATTAATGATTAAAAAATTCACACTTTAAAAATTATATCATGTTAAAATTTAGACATTTAATAATAATGCTTTTTCTATTGAGCTGTTCACTTAAGTCAGAATATTCATTGCCTAATAGTGAAGAAATTAATATTGACTTAATAGGAACATGGACAACACCTTGTATTAAAGGTTTTGAAGGTGATTCTTTAAAAATAAAAGCTTTAAATAAAAAGAAATACAAATTGATTTTTGATTCTAATGAAGAACTTATTTCTTATTCTATTAAAATTAAAGGTCAAGAAATCATGAATATTATTTCAAATACAGGTAATATGAATACTTTTTATGGTTTTGATGTAGAAAACGATACACTTAGGTTTTATGAAGTGAATCCTGAAATACTTAAAAAAGATATCACATCTAAAAAAGAATTACTCGACTTTTTTAAAAATAATATAAATAAAGAGAACTTCTTTATTAATGCTTGTATAATGCTGAAAAACAAGAAGTAAAATGATATCTGTCATAGTTTATTTATTATAAACTACATACATTTATAAAAATTAAATACCACTATTATGAGTACGAAATTACAATTAAAAACAAATTGGAATCATGAAGAACTTAAAGCTTATTTCTTTATCTACGCGATGAATGCTGATTTAAAAGAATCTGAGGAAGAATTGACTCTAATTAAAACTAAAGTTTCTGAATCAATTTTCAATAAAATGCATCTAGAGTTTAATTCAGACAATGATTATGAGTCTATTCATAAAATAAAAAACACACTACAAGATCTTAATTATTCTACACATCAAATTCAATTACTTTTTAATGAGATGAGAGATATTTTTAATGCTGATAACGATTTTTCTGTATTGGAAAGAAATTTAGCTTTAGGATTAAAAAGAATTACAGATTAATAAGTTCATATGAAAAAAATCATTCTTTTAGGAATACTATTATTATTTAATATTAGCTGTGTAAGCAATAAACTGGTTCAACAATATAAAAACCCTGATATAGGATTTTTTCATGCAAATAAAGTATTAATAATTAGTTTGAACACCAATACTGAATCAAGACAAATTACTGAAAACAGTATAGAAAAAGCTTTAAAAAATCAAGGTGTATTTGTTGAGAAAAGTATTGATTTTTTAAATACTCCTTTTATTAAAAAAGAAATATCTAAAACTGAATTTCAAAAAATTGAAGACGATTTATTAAAAAATGATTTTGATGCAATTTTGGTAACCAAAATAATAGGTAGACAAAAAAGATATCATACCACAAGTTTACTTTATCAGTACATGAAAAGTAATCAAACTTTTGAAGAATATTATTATGGAAATCAGTATAATTATATGATTGAAAAAGGAAAAAAAGAGGATTATGTTATTTTAGTTTTTGAAACGTCTTTATATTGTATTTGTCCGGATAAGGAAAGAGAACTGATATGGAAAGGTCAGTTTGAAATAAAAGATCAAGACAACATGGAAAAAAACATTAATAAATTAAAAAAGCAATTAATAAACTCTTTAAAAAATAATGACCTTTTAATTGAGCATTAAAATATATTTTCAAACTTTAAAAATTAGTTGTTCATCAAAGGCATAAACTTTATTCTCTTCTTGACTAAACTTTGTATTTAAACCTGTAAATAAGCTAAACGCTGGTAAAATTAACTGATGTTTACTTACCAAATAACACGGTAACTTTACATATTGATTTCCTTTGAATTTAATACGAACTCCAGGATGCATATGACCACAAATTATAGATTCTCCTTCAACTGCATCATCTAAATCATGGCGAAAAGTGAGTCCGTTTTCTCGTAAAAAAGTGACGGTTTCAAAACCGAGTTTTTGTATTTTCTTTTCAGACATTTTATCGTGATTCCCTTTGATCAGAACTTTATCAACATTTGAAATTGAAACTAACCACTCTTTAAAAGTCTCGATATTAGAATTGTATTTCGCATGAAATAAATCTCCAACCACAATAATTCTTTTTGGAGAAAAATGAGTGATTAAGGTTAATAAGCGTTGTAAGTCTTCATGTAAAACAGTGTCTGCAACAGCAATTCCATGTTGTCTAAAATGTGCTGTTTTACCAATATGAATATCAGATAAAATTAATGTTTCTTTGTCTTTCCAATAGATAACTCGTTGATTTGTTAAGGTCAATTTAGTATTGGAAAACTCAATATCTTCTGTTAAAATATTCACTGAATCAGTTTATAATGTTGTTTTTGTAATCGCAAAATACGATCTGCTAATTTCTCATTACTCATAGTATCTCGTAAACTATCAACTTTTATAGGAAAACTCAAAGGAGTATAGCCTCTCGCCTCTTTTAAAATGATTTTACTTTTCGAAATACGATCGAAAGCTTCAAATAAGCGTGCTTGTTCTAGCTGTTCATTAAACACTTCTGTATAGGCTTGTCGTAATAACAAATTATTTGGTTCATGATCTTCTAAAACTCTAAAAATTAAGCCTGATGACGATTGTAAACTCTTATTTGTTTTTCTTGCTCCGGGTTGCGACTGTACAACCAAACCAGCAATTACAGCAATATCACGAAACTTCCTACTAGCCATTTCAGAAGCATTTACACTTGCTATGGCATCTTCCATAAGATTTTCTTTGGACAATATACGATCTAAATTTTCTTCAAAAACAGGAATTTCTTGATCACTCAATAAATCAAATCCATAATCATTCATCGCAATTGTAAATGTAATTGGTTTCAATTTACTGATTCTGTAGGCAATTAATGATGCCATTATTTCATGAACCAAACGACCTTCAAAAGGATAGAAAAACAAGTGATAACCTTCTTTAGTTTTTATTTTTTCTACTAAAAATTCATCCGATTTTGGAATATGAGAATTACTATTTTGCGTTGTTAGCAACGGATTCAAAAACTTTAATTCTTTCTCTCTAATTCCAGGGTGCAAAGCATCATTAAGTTTTAATCGTAAATAATGACTCAAATATGAAGTTAATGGTAGCCTCCCTCCTTTCCAGCTTGGTGTAATTGCTTTTTTAGAATTACTTTTTTTCACAAAAACGGTCATGTCTTTAATATGAACGATTTCTAAAACTCGACCAGCTAATACAAATGGAGTTCCGTTTTTTAATTTAGAAATAAAGAACTCTTCAATCATACCAATAAATCCGCCTTTCATAAAACGAACTTTCAACATGGCATCACTTACAATAGCACCAACATTCATTCGATGTAACATGCTAATTCTCCTACTGGTAACTTTATATAAATTGGTTTCTTCTTCAAAGACTACTTTATGAAATTCCTCGTAAGTCTTTAAGATATTTCCGCCTTGCGTAATAAATTGCATTACCCAACTAAAATCTTCTTCAGTAAGTTCAGCAAAAGCATGTGTTTGCTGAATTAATTCAAAAGTTTCTTTCCATTGAAAACCTTCTCCTACAGCTAAAGACACTAAGAACTGAACTAAAACATCGTACGCTAAGACCACAGGAATTCTAGCTTCGACATCTTTTTGTTTTACGGCTTCTTTTAATGCAGAAACTTCAATTAATTGTAATGTATGAGTTGGTAAACAATACACTTTTGATACTTCGTTAGGTGAATGTCCACTTCTTCCCGCTCGTTGCATAAAACGTGCGATTCCTTTAGCAGAACCAATTTGTACTACACAATCTACAGGTTTAAAATCGACACCTAAATCTAAAGAAGAAGTACAAACTACGGCTTTCAATAATCCATCATTAATAGCGTCTTCAATCCAATTTCGTAGTTTTTTATCGATGGATCCATGATGAATCGCAATTTGCCCAGCCAAATCTGGATCAGTATCTAACAATAATTGATACCAAAGCTCTGATTGACTTCTAGTATTAGTGAAAATTAGTGTTGTCGTATTTTCATAAATAATAGGCAATACTTTTTTCACCAATTGTCCACCTAAATGACCAGCCCAAGGCAGTAATTCCACTTCATCAGGTAATAAAGAAACAATTTTAAGTTTCTTCTTTTCTTTGGAAGTGATGATTGTCGTTTTCAATTTTGGGTTTGGTAACAAAACTGTTTTTGCTTCTTCTAAATTTCCAATAGTTGCTGAAATTCCCCAAACTCTCAAATCTTTGGTTAACGATAGAATTCTAGCTATGGCTAACTCTGTTAAAACTCCACGTTTTGTAGCCAAAAGTTCGTGCCATTCATCAATTACAACACAGCGAATATTCTTAAACCATCTAGAATTTTTCTTTTGTGTAAACAACAAATGCATGGTTTCTGGAGTCGTTAACAATACATCCGGCATTTTTCGTTCTTGTTGTCGACGAATATTTTGAGGTGTATCGCCATTTCTAACAGCTGCAATCCAATCTAAACCAATTTCATCAATTGCAGCTTGCATTGCTTTTTGTAAATCTTTTGCTAAAGACCTCAGGGGACTTATCCATAATAATTTACAGCCTTTTTTATATTGATCAGAATGATTTAAATAATCTATCAAAACAGCTAAAAACAAGGAATAGGTTTTACCAAAACCTGTTGGTGCAACGACTAATCCACTATAATTTTGAGCGTATTTTTTCCAAGCTTTTAATTGAAAATCAAAAGGTGAAAAGTTTTTAGAAGACAACCAATCTTCAATAATTTTATATCCTTCAGTTGTTTCTATACTCATTGATTAAAAATTAAGTCTTTTACAGATTCTATAGTGTCGATATCAGCTACTGTTTTATCTTTTCGCCAACGTTTAATTCGAGGAAAACGAAGTGCAACACCAGATTTATGTCTATTACTTAAAGCGATTCCTTCAAAAGCAATTTCAAAAACCAATTCTGGTTTCACAGTTCGAACTGGTCCGAATTTTTCTGTAGCATTTTTAGTTACCCAACGGCTAACTTCAGTTATTTCAGCATTTGTAAGTCCGGAATAGGCTTTAGCAATCGTGACTAAACTATCGTCTTTTTTAACTGCGAACGTATAATCTGTGTATTTGGAACTTCTACGGCCACTACCCTTTTGTGCATAAATCATAACTACATCAATCGTTAATGGATCTATTTTCCATTTCCACCAAGTTCCTTTTTTTCGACCAATATGATACTCCGTATTTTTAGATTTCAACATTAATCCTTCAGCATTTATTTTTCTAGAATCGTTTCTAATTTCATCTAGTTTATTCCAAGAGTCTAATTTAATTACACTTGATAATTGAATAGAGTTAGTCTTATTATTTTGAAATATTCTTTCTAATTTCTTCCTTCTTTCATCAAGGCTTTCTGATCTAATATCTTCATTTTGATACTCTAACAAATCATAAGCATAAAATCCGATCGGAATTTCTTCTAATAGTTTCTTAGTAACATTCTTACGATTTAATCGCTTTTGTAAATCATTAAATAACAACACACTACTATCTTTAATAGCTAAAATTTCTCCGTCTAAAACAAAATCTTCTTTCCAGGTAGAAAATGCTTCTACGAGTTCAGGAAACTGATTTGTTACTAGTTCTTCTCCTCTACTCCAAATAAACAATTCACTATTTCGTTTTACAATTTGTCCACGAATTCCATCCCATTTATGTTCTATTTGCCAATCGTCTATATCGCCTAATTCTTCAAGTTCTTTCTCTAAACTGTATGCTAGAGCAAACGGATATGGTTTAGAATTATCATAGTTTATATGAGTTCCTGATAACAGTTCATCAAAAGAAATCGTATTGATATCCCAATTACCAATAATACTATGCATCAATTTATTTACATCGATATTCGTCAACTTTGCTAAAGCATTGACTAATGTTTTTTTAGAAACACCAATTCGAAAACTACCACCAATTAATTTATTGAAAATCAATCGTTCTTGCATCTGTAATCCGTTCCAAGCATTGATTACATATTCTTTTTTTTCTTCTTCACTTTTAGGTTTTAAAGCAATTAATTCAATCATCCATTCATGTAACGACTTTTCAATTGTTGCTTCTGGTTCAGATAATAATAAGGCTAAAGTCTCCCCTAAATCACCAACTGTACTATAACTTTCTAAAAACAACCATTCTGGGAGTTCAGAAATCTCTGCACACCATAATTTCATTAACGAAGATTTTACAGGTCGTGAAGGTCTTTTTCCTGTGAATAATGCAATCATCCAAAGTTTATCTTTGTCTGGTGCTGTTGCGAAAAAATCAACTAATGCATCAATTTTTGCATTGGTTTTATTTGTGATTTCTATTGCATTTATAAGTTCGGCAAACTGTTTCATGAAGTTGATTCTTGGGTTACAATTTGCTTTTCTTCTGATTCTATTTGATCGTTACCATATTCGGTAATAACTTCTTCAGATTCGATTCCGATTTCATTTAAATAACGAGAAAAAATAGCTTGAGATCCGTGAGTTACATAAACTTTCTCTGCGTTTGTTGCTTTTACAGCTTTAAGTAACCCATCCCAATCGGCATGATCACTTACTACAAAACCCGCATCTACGCCTCTCCAGCGTCTGTTTCCTCTAATTTGCATCCAACCAGAGCAAATTGCAGTAGCTACATTCGGAACTCTTTTCAGCATTTTACTTCCAAGCAAAGCTGGCGGCATAATGATAATTTTATTCTGAATATCAGCTTTTTTAAAATTTCCATCTAAGCGAATAGTTTCTGGAATTTTGACTCCTGAGGCTGTAATTGCAGTATTTATATGATGAATTGCATTATGAACATAGATTTCATCTAATCCTTCTAAAAGTTTCATAATACGTTGTGATTTTCCTAACGAATAACCAAAAAACACACTTGTTCGATTATTGGCTTTGTTTTTTGCCACCCAATTATGGATTTGTGACTGAATCGCAGCTTCTGTTTGCCATTTATAAATTGGTAATCCGAAAGTACTTTCAGTTATGAATTCGTGACACGTAATTGGTTCAAAAGGAATAGTTAAATTATCTTCTTTTATTTTATAATCTCCAGAAAAAACTACAACTTTTCCTTTGTATTCTAATCTAACTTGAGAAGATCCGATAATATGTCCAGCAGGATGAAAACTAACTTTAACTCCATTAATAGTTTTAGATTCATTGTAATTGAGTGTTTCTACAGAAATATCTTGACTAATACGTTGTTTTAAAATATTTTTAGTGTGAGTATGACAAAGATAATGTTTCATTCCCCAACGTGCATGATCTGCATGTCCGTGTGATATCACTGCATAATCTACAGGATGCCAAGGATCGATATAAAACTTTCCAGGAGTACAATAAATGCCTTTTTTGGTGAAACGAATTATTTTCATGTTTAACAAATTTAATAAATTATTAAACAAAAAAATAATTATGATGAGATTATTAAAGTTTATTTATTTTCTTTAGACCAAGCTAAATAACCTCCATTTAAATCATAAATTTTTTTAAAACCTAATTCATTACATATTTCAGAGGCTTTGCCGCTTCTTTTTCCACTTCTACAATACAAATAAATTGGTTTCTCTTTATTTAATTTATTTAATTCAGTTTTAAATGATGATGAGAAATAATCTAACGATTTTGCATTCGTAATATGACCTTGATTAAATTCTTTGGAAGTTCTAACATCTATTAATTGAATATCTTCTTTAGAAATGTATTCTTTTAATTGAGATGCATTTAATTTAATAATATTAGAGGTTTCTTGAGTATTACAAGCTAACATTATTATTAAAATCATTACAGTAAATATTGGTTTCATAATAATTATAAAGTTACACTATTAAAAAATATATAGTAAATATAGGATAAAAATAACTCTTAATTTACTGAATAAAAGCTTATAAACTCTACCTTGATTTTTACCTGTTAATTACACGTTAAACTTTATTAAAATAAGTTAATTAGGATATCTAATTTTTAGTTTTACATGCTCAAAAATGATTAATAAAATCTACCATTAAGTATAAAAATGAAATACCTAATAACTGTATGTTGCTTATTATTCTTGCAACATTCTTTCGCGCAAATTCTAAAAGGAAAAATAGTATCGCAAAATGATATCCCAATAGTAGAAGCCCATATTTTTAATTCAGATGATGAACATCATACGCATAGTAATCATAGAGGTACTTTTGTTTTACATCATGTAAAAGTTGGAGACACATTAATTGTGAGTCATATCAACTACAAAAAGAAACAAGTCATTATAAAAGATTTAAAGTCAATTACAATAATTTTAGAAGAAAACTTAGTCTCTCTTGAAGAAATTACCATTGCTAAAAAATTAAATGCTTTAAATGTAATTGCAGATGTAGACATACAAGTTTCACCAGTAAATTCGTCACAAGAAATTCTACAAAAAGTTCCTGGTTTATTTATTGGTCAGCATGCAGGTGGAGGAAAAGCTGAACAAATTTTTCTTCGTGGATTTGACATCGACCATGGAACTGATATTACAATAACAGCAGATGGGCTTCCTGTAAATATGGTATCTCATGCACACGGACAAGGATATGCAGATTTACACTTTGTAATTCCAGAAACCGTTGATAAAATAGATTTCGGTAAAGGTGCGTATTATGCAGATAAGGGAAATTTTAATACGGCAGGATATGTAAACTTTAAAACCAAAGAGAGATTAAGCAATAATTTATTAAAGCTAGATGTGGGGCAATTTAACACAAAACGTTTATTAGGAATGTTTAATATTGTGAATAACAACAAACAGAGTGCTTATGTTGCTTCAGAATATATTTTGACAGATGGATATTTCGAGAGTTCTCAAAATTTCAATAGACTAAATATTTTTGGAAAATACAGTTTAAATGTAACTGACAATGATAAAGTTGGATTAACTGTTTCTCATTTTACAAGTAAATGGGATGCTTCTGGGCAAATTCCTCAACGTGCTGTAGATAGTGGATTAATAACTCGTTTTGGTGCTATTGACGATACTGAAGGAGGTTCTACAAGCAGAACTAACGCTTTACTTACTTACAACAAGATAATTTCTGAAAATGCTTCTATTAAAAACAAAGTTTTTTATAATCGTTATGATTTTGAGTTGTTTTCTAATTTCACTTTTTTCTTAGATGATCCTGTTAATGGTGATCAAATTAAACAAAAAGAAACTCGAAGAATTTTCGGTGCAACAAGTGATTACAAACAAAATTTTACTTCATTTGACGGAAGTTTTTCTGCCGGAATTAGCTTGCGAAATGATCGAAGTTTTGGTAATGAATTAGCAAATACAGTAAATCGTAAACAAACTTTAAATCGAATTCAGTTTGGTGATATCAATGAAACAAACCTTGGAAGTTATGTAAGTGCTAATTTTAACTTCGGAAAGTTTACTATAAATCCAGCTTTACGCTTAGATTATTTCAATTTCCAGTATAATGACAATTTACAAACGAATTACGAAACACAGTCTGAAACAGCTAGCATTGTGAGTCCGAAATTAAACATTTTCTACAATCATAATGACAATACTCAGTTCTATTTAAAAACAGGTAAAGGTTTTCATTCAAACGATACTCGAGTAGTTGTTGCTCAAAATGGAAATACAATTTTACCTGCTTCTTATGGATTTGATGCTGGAATTATCTGGAAACCTATTCCTAAAGTTTTAATTAACACAGCATATTGGTATTTATTCTTAGAACAAGAGTTTGTGTATGTTGGAGATGCAGGAATTGTAGAACCTAGCGGAAAAACTAACCGTCAAGGAATTGATTTTAGTTTAAGATATGAACCAATTGATCAACTTTATTTCAATTTTGATGCAAATTATACACACGCAAGAGCTTCAGAAGAATTAAAAGGACAAGATT
This sequence comes from Tenacibaculum aquaeponti, assembly GCF_052084715.1. Taxonomy (GTDB): domain Bacteria; phylum Bacteroidota; class Bacteroidia; order Flavobacteriales; family Flavobacteriaceae; genus Polaribacter. Next base: position 448,073 of record NZ_CP197288.1, read on the forward strand.
TTATTCCTTTAGCTCCAGATTTTACATTAACAAGTGGATTAAGCTATAAAAGTAAATCAGGATTTTTTGGAAGCGCGCAACTAAGATATATTAAAGATAGACCAGCAAATGAAGATAATTCTATTGCTGCAGAAGGTTACACCGTAACAGATTTAAATGTTGGTTATGAGTATAAAAACATCACATTTGGTATACAAGTGAAAAACCTTTTTAATACAGAATGGAATGAAACTCAATTTGCAACAGAATCTCGTTTGCAAAATGAAGTAAATTCTGTTGAAGAAATTCATTTTACACCTGGAACTCCTTTTTTCTTAACAGGAACTATTTCTGTTAGGTTTTAGGGATTTAATCTAATTTCAAAAATCATTTAAAAAGACTCGATTACAATATTGAGTCTTTTTTATTTTACAATTAGCTTATATCCAACTCCGTGAACATTGGTAATTTTTATGGTTTCGTCTTCAGCTAATTTCTTGCGTAATTTAGAGATATAAGTATCTAAACTTCTACTAACAACTACTCCATTATCTTCCCAAACTTTCTTAGTTAGTTCTTCTCTTTTTACAGTTTGATTCAAATTTTCTACAAGAATTAAAAGTAAATCACATTCTTTTTTAGATAAGTTCAATTCACTAGAGTTTCTAATAAGAATATTCCTATCTGGTAAAAAAGAATAATTACCTATAGTTAATTTCACTTCTTGTTCAACTACTATATTTTTATTTTTTTGTTGTTTCTTTTTAAATAGTAGTAAGAGAATAATAGTTACTACAATTAATAAAACTACTATGAAATAAAGACTTTTATAATTAGATGAGCTTGTTGTTAAGTCTCCTGTAAAGTTTATTCTAATCGTATAACAACTTTTAGCTAAAATTCTATTGGCACAAGGAATAATACCTTCTTGTATTTCTTGTTGCATTAAATAACTATAAGCAACTTCGTTATCAATACACTGAAATACTTGTACAATGTAAGCTTCTGGTAATTTTGCCTTTTTAAAATTCGTTTCAATAAGTTTTACCAGCTTACTGGGTTCGATTTCTATAGTATTGGGAAATGCTAATTCATAAGTTGTATCATCAATTTTTTTCACAGGTAAAACAGGAGATGTTAAATCTTTATTTGCAATAAGTAATTCGTGACCAACTTGTCTTAATGACACTTTTACTATTTCTGAAAAATAAGATTCTGAAGATGAATTACACGAAATCAAACTAATTAAAAATAGCAAGACAATTGTTCGTATTAAGCTTGAAAAAAGTTTTTTACAAATCATTACAACAAATAACATATAATTTTACCAAAATTTATAGCTTTTGACACTTCTTTTACACTCTTTTGACACTTTTTGGAAAAGCATACTCTAACTTTGAGATATAAAAATGAAATAAAATTTCGCGATATTTTCTCATAAATTACTAATTATTAAATCAATAAAAAAATGGTTAAATATATAATCTTAGGTTTTACTTTACTTTTTACAATTTCTTGTAAAAAAGAAAATAAAGTAGAAAAAAAACAAGATAATACAATTGCTGAAACAGTAAAAACGAACAATTATATTAGTCCTTATGACAGTTTTGTTTACGATTTTTCAAAAAATATCAATCTGTATGAATTAACTATGAAAACTTTTCAAATTGATAAGGATAAACATAGTTTTGAAATAGACATAAAATTGATTCAAGGAGCATTTTTTGTATCCCCTAAATCTAAAGGAGATTTTAAAGGAAAATTTAGAGTAGAAATTAGTGATAATAAACATATCGCTATAGAAAAAGGGATTACTGAAAGTCCATTATCTAAAGAAGTTTTCGATTCTCATCCATTTGTAAATGGTTATGTAAATTGGGTTAAAGAAAATACAATTTACAATAAGAATTATAAAATAAAAACACCAAGAGAAAACTTCACTGTAACAGGAGTTATAAAGTTTGTCATAGAACCTCGTTGTACATTAGAAGAAATTCCATTTATTATAGTTCATGAACGTGGTGAATTAAGAGTTCGTAGAGATGATTGTTAATAGTTAATGATCAGTTAATAATATATTATTCATTGCTTATTGATAATTGTTCTCTAACGTTTTTTTGATAATTTTGACAATCTTATGCATTCAAGAAATTTACATAAAGATTCAGCTTACGATTTTGAAAAATTATCAGATGTAAATCCTGATTTAAAATCTTTTACTTTTAAAAACGAATATCATACAACTACCATAGATTTTGGAAATCCAAAAGCTGTGGTAGCTTTAAATAAGGCGATTTTAATCGCGAATTATAATGTATTAAACTGGGAATTACCCGAAGGATATTTATGTCCACCAATTCCTAGTAGAGTTGATTATATTCATCATATAGCTGATATTCTTCATAAAAATAAGGAAGTTAGAGGCTTAGACATTGGCGTTGGTGCAAATGCAATTTACTGTATTTTAGCAAGTCAAGTTTATAATTGGAAAATGGTAGGATGTGACATTAATGCTGAAAGTATTAAAATTGCTCAAAAAAATATTGATTTTACCCCCCAATTAAAGAAAAATGTAAGTTTAATTTATCAAACTAATAATGCAAACATCTTTGAAGGCATCATAAAAACTGATGATTATTTCGATTTCTCGGTTTGCAATCCTCCTTTTCATAGTTCAGAAAATGAAGCAAAAAAGGGAACACAACGTAAACTTAACAATTTAAATAAAAAAGAATTTGAGCTTAATTTTGGTGGTCAAGCAAACGAACTATGGTGTAATGGTGGTGAAGCTTTGTTCTTAAAAAGAATGATTAAACAAAGTATTTTATTTAAAAATCAAGTAGGATTTTTTACGAGTTTAATAGCTAAGAAAGAAAATTTAACTAAACTAGAAAAACAACTATCAAAATTAAAAGCAAAACATAAAATTATTCCAATGCAACATGGAAATAAAATAACAAGAATTTTAGTTTGGTCTTTTACCAAAGATTTATAAGTTCTAATTATTCCGTAATTACACCAGAATATTGAATTGGAAACCTGTGAGTTGAATTAATATCCATTTTAGTTTTCAAGTTCTTATAAATCACTAAAGTTACATCATAACTTTCTGTATTTGAGTTTTTATCTCGAATTGTAAATTTAATTTGATGATTATCTCTTTTAGTCTTAGAAGTTTTATAGTTTGTTATTTTAGCATCAAATTCAATTCCAATATTTGTACTGTTATAATTTCCAGCGAATTGACGTTCACCATAGTAAGGTAAATTACCTTTAGTTATAGAATCTTTATTAAATTTAAAAACACTTCCATGACCAGTGATATCTATCATATTTATAGTATTTCCGTTTGGTAAAAGTACATTAGCAGGTAAAGAATTTAAAGCGGCGGTTATTCTTGGAAAAGCTTTTCTAGAATCAATACGAAACGGTTTTCCTTCTACTATTTCATTAAACTTTTTCAACTGAACAGCAGTGTAATTTTCTTTGGTAGAAGCACAACTAGTTATTAAAACTATCACAAACAAAAAATATAATACTCTTTTCATAATAAATGCTTTCTTATAAAATTACGAAAAAAGATTATAATTACCTGATAACATTACGTTAAAACTATATTTTACAGAATTAAAAATAAAAAGAGAGACAAAAACGTCTCTCTTTAATCAATCTTAACTAATCTCTATTTATGGCATCCAGAATGAAGAAATTTTATCATTCCAAGATACTCTCCAAAACCATGTTCCAGATAAAGTGTGATGCCTTAAATTACTTTCCCCATAAAACTGAGATGTATGGTATTTATTAAATGTTAATCTTTTTCCTGTGTAACAGCTATGTTCATAAAAACTAACTTGTTGAAATTCATTAGATCTCATATAAAAAGAACTAATTCTGTCATTATTATGCCCTAAATATTGCTTACCATAAGTCCTTTTATTTAAACCTCTAATATCTGTTAATTCCCATGCGTAGTTAATATCTTCGAAAAATCGGATTTCATCATTTCCAGGTAAATCAATATCAAAGCAATTATTTCTCGAAGCTAATTTTCCCTTAATAGGTTCTTTTGTTGGTTCTGTAACTTGTTCTTCCTTTGTGTATTCATCTATTTCATTCACTGTATCGAAGATTTTCATAGTAATTTCTTTATAATTTCCTTCTTCTTTCACATTTAAAACTAAAGTTCCTTGAGGCCCTTCTTTATCTTTTCCAAAAATTTCTTTGGCAATAGCATCATCTCCATAAGCATCTATTAATTCTTGAGTTTCATTATTGAATACATATGTTATTTGGAATTTTTTCCCATAATAATCGTATTTGTGATTTATGTTTATAATTTCATTTGGAAATTCCTTTGTAGAAAAATTTGTTTTAGATTTTAAATCTGTATTATTTTCGACAATTTCATCATTATTCTGACATCCAATAATTAAAATACTTAATGCAATTACTATGTAGTTATAAAATACTTTCATTCTTTAAATTTTGTGTTTTATTCATTTTAGTTAGATCGTTATGTAATAGCTATTGTTTGATCATGAAGCAAAACTAGTATCAGTAAAAAAATATCTTATAAGGGGTTTTCCCTTTTTTAGTTCAGGAAAAAAAGGAAATAACTCAGTTGTTATACTAGAAATTTAAAAATTGAAAACTTGATATTATAACACAAAAAAGGATCATGAAATTTTCATGATCCTTTCAAAGTACAGTTGATTTTTAGTTTATTTCGTCTTTTCTAAAACTAAATATTGCCAAGGTTGTAATTCGACCTCTGTAGTTCCTTTAAATTCTTTGTTCGTAAAGTAATCTTTTTGAGTTGCTTCTGAAGTTAAAGTAACTTTCTGACTTTCTTTAGATAAGTTAGCAACAAATGTTAATTTATCTCCTTCTTTTGCTCTTGAAAAAGCTAACACATGATCATTTTTAAGATCTATTTTAGTATAATTTGCTTTTTCTTTTCCTCCATGCATCGCTTTATTAGTTTTCTTTAAGTTAGCTAATTGTTCTAATAAAGTCCACTCTGTACCTTTAGTTTTTGGAATAGAATCTTTTTCGAAAAACTTTAATCTATGACTTAAACCATATTCTTGCCCTGAATAAATTAAAGGCATTCCTGGTGTTACATAATTTAATACAGTAAATGCACTAGCTCCTTCTCCCATTCTTTCTTTAATAGTTCCATTCCAAGAGTTTTCATCGTGATTTGTAACAAAATTCATAATAATATCGTCAGCTGCATAACGCTCTACATCTTTATCAAAAGTAGCATACCAATCATCTACTTTTTTCTCACCTTTAGCAACATGGTTCATTGCATGATGACGATCCCAACCGTACCCCATATCAAATAATCCATCTTTTAATAATTCTGGCTCCCAGGCTTCTGCTAACATAAAAATGTCTTTTTTAGCTCTTAATTGTGGAATAGCTTCTTGCCAAAAAGCAGTAGGAACCTGTCCAGCTACATCACAACGGAAACCATCAACATTTTCGTTAACAATCCAGTGGCTCATATCTGCAATCATTTGTTTGCGTAAATCCGGATTTTCATAGTTTAAATCGGCAACATCTGTCCAGTCAGTTCCTTCAGGATGAACAACTTCTCCTTTGTCATTTTTTGTGTAAAAATCAGGATTAGTTGTTAACCAAGTATGATCCCAACCTGTGTGATTAGGAACCCAATCTAAAATCACATAAATACCGTTATCATGAGCAGTTTTTACTAATTTTCTAAAGTCTTCAATAGTTCCGAACTCTGGATTAATTTTTTTGAAATCAGACACAGCATAATAACTTCCTAAGTATTTTTTTCTTTCAGCTTCGGGAAACTCAGAAGCAAATTTACTATCCTTTCCTCCTGTAGCTTTTCGTTTCGTTTCAGAAATTGGAAATACTGGCATTAACCAAATAATTTTCACTCCTAACTTCTTTAACTCAGGAATATCTTTTGTAAAAGCATCGAAACTACCTTCTGGTGAATATTGACGAATATTGGCTTCATAAATCACCGCAGTTTCTAAAACTTCTTTAGAAATTGGTTTTAACTTTTCAGTAATTATTTTTTCTTCATTATTTGCTAGCTTTTCTTCTTTTTTAACTTCTTGTTTACAAGAAAGAAGTAATAGTCCTATAGATAGTATACTTAGTATTTTTTTCATGGTTAAATCTTTTCTAATAAAATTGTTTTTAATGGTGAGTTTAGTGTTACTTTTCCTTCGTTAACTATTACTTTCTGACCAGAATAAGCATCTTTTAACTTGTCTCCATTTTCGAAAACTGATGTTACATCAATTATTTTTTCGCCTTGGTTTAAATCAACTCCAATTACAACTTTGTCTGTAAATGTATCTTTACTATAATTTCTAGAGAAAACATATGGTGACTCAGTTATCACAGAATGAGTTCCTGCTCCAACAGCTGGATGATTTTTTCTGAACTGACCTAATTTTTGCCAATGTGCTAAAACTTCTTGTGTTTTTTGATCATTTTGAATGGCATCCCAATTCATAAATGAACGTAAAGTAGCGTCACCTTCAGTTCCTTCGATAATTAAAGATCTAGCAGATTCATCTCCATAATATACTTGAGATGTACCTAAACCTAATAATAATCGATTTGCTGTTTCAAAAGTTTTTTCTCGAGCAGGATCATAAGGCATTCCATCATCATGAGAACTCATGTAATTCAACACTCCATATCCTTTTAAATCGTTGCTTAAAACTTGATTATATTTTTCATTAAAGTCTTTAAAAGATAGTTGTTTAGCATTCCATTTAAATTCAAAATTGATTAAACTATTAAATGCATTATCGAAATAATTCACTTCTTTATCTCCAAAATTGAATTGTTTTCCGTTTGAAATACTGTAATTATACACCTCTCCAACTAAATAAAATCCATTGTCATCTAACACTTTAGATGGATTATTCTTTTTCCATTCCGCAAATGTATAATCACACTCTTTTCTAAATTCTTGCCAAACATTTTCTTCTGTATGCTTAACGGTATCAACTCTATAGCCGTCAATTCCATATTCTGTGATATAATCAGTTAACCATTTCATGATATGAAAACGAGGCGCTCTTGGATACTCTGTTCTTGTAAAGAATTCATCTAATTCTTTTACTTCTTGTTCGTAACGCCCTTCTTTCTTCCACTTTTCAACTAATTGCGGTGGTAAGGCAACTTCTTCGTTACTTTCGGTTTTAATATCTGGTAAGTTTTTTACTAAAGTACAAGTGATTGTATTTTCATAATTATCATATTTACACTGTGGATCTGTACGAACCCATTCGTCTGGCCAAACAGGATCTTTATCTGTTACTGGACCAGTATGATTAATTACAGCATCAAGTAAAATTCTAATGCCATGCTTATGTGCTGTTTCTACTAATTCTTTTAAATCCTTATCAGTTCCATAATTAGGATCAATTTTAGTCCAATCTTTAGTCCAATACCCATGAAAACCATAAGTAATTCCAGTTCCTTCATCAGTTCCTCCATGAATTTGTTCTACAACAGGAGTCATCCAAATCGCATTTATTCCTAATTTATCGAAATAACCTTCAGAGATTTTTTGAGTAATTCCTTTTAAATCTCCGCCTTTAAATCCACGAAGTTTTGCCGTTTTCTTAGAACGATCGAAGTTGATATCGTTAGAAGTATCACCATTATTAAAACGATCTGTAAGTAAAAAGTATAAATTCGCTCCGTTCCAAACAAAAGGAGTTTCTTTTTTTTCAGCTACTGGTTTTTCTTCTGCTTTATTTTGCTCTTTGCAACTAACAATGATTAAAGCAAAAAATATTATTAAATATAGTTTCTTCATTACTATAATTTTATAGTGATTTTATTTGATTTTGAAGTGTGCCATTGTACAGGAATTACTAATTGGTTTTTAGTAGAATCCCAAGTAAACTCGACCTTCTTGTTGTTTGTTTTTACCTTTTTAGGTTTTGATTTAATATTATGAACTATTAAATTGATTTCTTTTTTACTTTTCTTGAAATTTTCTCCAATTTGTGCTTTTAATTGGATTGAAATTGATTTCTCTTTAGCTTTTGATGAAAACTTTAAAATTTCATACTGTTTTTTTTCAAAAGCATTTGCAGTAACTCCATCATCATTGTACAATTCTCTATTTGATTTTTTTACTGAAACATGATGATAATAATGTAAATCAAATGTATGTAAAGAATAATCTTTAGTTGTTTGTACAATACTCGTTAAAGGAATAAAACTCCCTGCCTTTACATAGGTTGGAATGTTTTCTTCTGTAGTTTTAACATCCTTTGACTTTCCTCCTTCTTCAAGCTCATCAGAATAAAAATTAAACCAATAATGATTTTTAGGAAAGTATACTTTTTGCTCGGTTTGTTTAGCTTTTAAAATCGGACTAATTAAAAAATCATTACCCCATAAATATGAAGTTGAATTTGTAAAAAGTGATATAGTATTATCTTCAAAAAACAAAGGACGCATTAACGGTTTTCCTTTCTGATTGTTTTCAAAAACTAAGTTATAATTATAGGGTAATAATTGATAACGTAATTCAATTGCTTTTTTAGCGAGTGCCTTAGCTTTATCTGCTCTAAAAATAGGTTCACTAGGAACTTCTTCTTGTGCATGAGGTCTGAAAATAGGTTGAAAGACACCATATTGTAACCAACGTACATATAATTCATCATCTAAATTAGCACCTGCAAATCCGCCTAAATCAGAATGCATATAAGATAATCCTTGCATTCCCATTTGTAAAGCAATTTCTGGTTGACTTTGTAAACCACCCCAAGTTCTATTAACATCACCAGACCAAGGAATTAATCCAAATCGTTGTGAGCCAGAATATCCTGCTCGCATTAAAATAAACGGACGTTCATTAGGATAGTTTGTTTTATAACCATCATAAATTAATTTTGCCCAATCGTGACCGTAAATATTATGAACTTCATCTGCAGTTCCTGTAGCGTGTAGCAATTTAGAAGGATGAACTTCTGGTTCTCCTAAATCTCCCCAGAAACCTTCAACTCCCATATCTTTTAAGCCTTTATAAATATTCCAAAACCATTTGTTCCCTTCAGGATTATAAATATCAATTAAACCTGTATTTCCAAAATAGAAATCGTAGGTAAAAGGATTTCCAGCTTCATCTTTACCTAAAATTCCTTTAGATTTAGCTTGATCCCATTTTTTAGATGTAGTTAAAATAAACGGTTCAGTAATTAAAACAGTTTTTACACCTTCTTTCTTGAAATCACTGACCATTTTCTTCATATTAGGAAAAGAATCTTTAAAGACTTCTAAATTTCCCATAGTACCTTTTATATCTTTTCCGAACCAATATAAATCTAAAATAACAGCATCTACTGGAATCTTCTCATTTTTAAAAGCTTGTATTGTATTTCTAGTTTCTTTTTCTGAATGATATCCAAATCTACTAGAAAAATTTCCTAAACTCCAACGTGGAATCATTGGTTGTTTCCCAGTTAAATCTGTATAATTGTCTAATAGTTCATACCAAGTATCACCAACAATAACCTGATATGTTTTTCTACCAGAAATTGTTTCATAAGTCAACGAATTATTCTTTTCACTATCTAAATCTAAATATCCAATTGGAGCGTTATCAAAGTGAATCATATATTTCTTTGAAGAAACTACCACTGGCATGGTAAAATTCATTAGCTCTGATCGAGTTTCATAACCATAATGAGCTCTGTTGTATAATTGTAACTTATTTCCTCTTCTATTCATTCCTAATGCTCTAGCACCTGTTCCATATAAAACTTCTTCTGAAGTTAAATTCAATTCTATAGCATCATTATTTTCTTTTTTATGAAAACCTTTTTTTTCTGAAGTTATTAAGTTTCCGTTGTAGTAATATTTTATCTGAAAAGGAGATTTAATAATTTCTACAGTAGTTGTTTTGGTTTTAAAAATAACTTTTTCACCAGAATCATTTAAATAGATATCTACATTATCAGGTTGTTTGATTACAGCATGAGATGCTGAAGAAAAAGTTTCTTCTTTTGGAATAAAATTAGTTTCTATTATTTGATTAGAATAAAAACGAATTTTGTAGGTGCCATCATTAACTTTAACAGTTAAAATATCACCATTCTGTACAAAAGCTTCTTTAAAAATTCTGTTACTATTTTGCGCGTATACAAACGTTTGTATACAAAATAAAATGAAGAAAAGTTTTTTCATTATTTCTTTAATAAAAATAAAAGAGGAATATCTAATCGTTTAGCCCAAGATATTTCTGAATGATCTGTTCCTTCAAAAAATAAATTCTTAGCATTAACTGTATATCCTTTTTGCTTTAAAATTTCGTCTACTTTAGGAGCATACTGAGGATAATGCCGATCTAAAGTTTTATTTCCGTAATCGAAGTAAATTTTATGTGTTCCAGAATTTGGTAAATTCTGAGTCATATATTTAAATATTGCATCTGGAAAAGGATTTTCATCCATTGGCATTGCGCCTACCCAATGTGTAGACAAACAAGCTGCTCCTCCAAATACTTTTGGATATTCACTGACTGCATACATAGACATTAATCCACCCATACTTGAACCCATAACAAACGTATGATCTTTATCTGTATAAACGGAATAATTACTATCAATAAAAGGTTTTAGTTCTTTTACTATGAAATTCAAATAATTATCACCATTTAAAGTAAAATCACTTGATCCGGAGATACTTTTTAATAGTTTTTTAGATTCTTCATCTATAAAATTATAAGCTTTTTGAGGAAATAAATCTTGCCATCTAATCTTTGGAATATTATGTATTCCAACAACAATAAAGTCTTTAATTTTTTCTTCTTTAACTAGTTTTGATGACCATTCATCAACTTTCCATTCTTGTTTATTCCAAGTTTGAGTACTATCAAAAAGCATTTGACCATCGTGCATGTACAAAACATTATACTTTTTTTTATTAGAATAATCTTTTGGTAACCAAATATCTACAGGTCTTTCTTTAATAAATTTAGAAGAAAAATGTTCTAAACGTTCTAAAGTCCCTTCAAATAAAGTAATACTTGTTTGCTTGTTAATTACAAAATTCTCATTCTTTTGAGCATTACTTTTAACTTGAGTATTACAACTCAACACTATAAACAAAACTATAAGGTGTAGAACATTTTTCATACTTAAATTTAACGAACTTAATTACTATACTGTTACTAAACTGTTAGGTTTTACCAGTATTTTATTATTATTTACCAGAAGTTCTAATTCTTTATTTCCTTCTAGTTCAAATTCAGTTCCTTTCTTTGAAACATTTACTTTTAATATTTGATTTCTGAAGTTTATCTTAAAAGAAAATGCATCCCATTGTTTAGGAATTTGTGGTGTAAAACTTAATAATCCGTCTTTAATACGCATTCCACCAAAACCTTCAACAATACTCATCCATGTACCTGCCATGGAAGTGATATGCAAGCCTTCTTCTACTTCTTTGTTATAATCATCTAAATCTAAACGAGAAGTTCTTAAATAGAACGTATAGGCTTGATCCATTCTTCCTAGTTTAGCCGCTTGAATACTGTGAACACAAGGAGAAAGAGAACTTTCATGAACTGTAAAAGGTTCATAAAAATCGAAATGTCTTTCTAATTCTTCTGTTGTAAAATGATCTTCAAAGAAATAGAATCCTTGTAATGTATCTGCTTGCTTTATGTAAGGTGAACGTAAAATACGATCCCAACTCCACTTTTGATTAATTGGACGTTGTGATTGATCTAAATCTGCAACGGTAATTAACTCTTTGTCTAAAAATCCATCTTGTTGTAAGTAAACTTGATGCTTTTCAGAATATGGGAAATACATATTGTCTGCAACTTTCTTCCAATCCGCTAACTCTTCAGCTGTAATGTTTGTTTTAGTTGCAATTCTATCATAATCAGTAGAAAAATCAGATTTAACAATCTCTATATTTTCCAAAGCATAATCGATACACCATTTTGCTATGTAGTTTGTGTACCAATTATTGTTGATGTTGTTCTCATACTCGTTAGGACCAGTTACACCTAACATTACATATTTTTGTTTATCCTCCGAAAAGTTAACTCTTTGGTGCCAAAAACGTGCAATTCCAATAAGAACTTCTAGTCCCATTTCTGGAATGTAACTGTAATCATTTGTGTACCTATGGTAATTGAAAATAGCAAAAGATATTGCTCCATTTCTATGAATTTCTTCAAAAGTTATTTCCCATTCATTATGACATTCTTCACCATTCATAGTTACCATAGGATATAAAGCTGCTCCGTTTTTAAAACCTAAGTTTTTCTCAGCATTTTCAATGGCTTTATCTAACTGATGGTATCGATACGTTAGTAAACTCTTGGCAACTTCTTGATTTTTAGTAGCCATATAAAATGGTAAACAATATGCTTCGGTATCCCAATATGTACTACCTCCATATTTTTCACCTGTAAATCCTTTCGGACCAATATTTAATCGAGCATCTTTACCTAAATATGTGTGGTTTAATTGCATGATATTAAATCGAATACCTTGCTGAGCTTTTACATCTCCTTCGATAGTGATATCTGCCATTTCCCAAATATTAGCCCAAGCTTTTTTTTGCTGAGATAATAATGTTGAAAATCCTAAATCTGTTGCTAATTTTAAGGTGTTTTTAGCAGCTGTAATCAATTGATTTTTATCGTGGTTTCTATCTACTACATAACCTCCAAACTTATGAATACTAGCAGTCTCATTCGTTTTTACTTGAGTTACATACTTGAAAGAAACTTTAGTTGCTGATTTTTCAATTTCTGGATTTAGCTCTTGCTTTTTAGTGTTTACAAAAACTTCAGATTGCATAAAAGTACAAGTATGAAAATTAGTTTTCATTGTATGTGCTTCTATAAATGCTTGATCATTTTCTGTTGAAACATTTATCGTGTTCCAAAATTGATCATCCCAATTACTGTCTTCATTTTGAATACCACTATCTAAATAAGGCTCAAAAATAACTGTAGCATCACCAGAAATAGGTGTTATATTATAAGAAATTGCTCCTACTTCATCTAAATCGATACTTAAGAAACGTTTTGTTTCTACTTTTACTTCAAGTCCGTTGGCTAATGTAGCATTGAAACTACGTGATAACCAACCTTCTTTCATATTTAACTCTCTTCTAAAATTAGATATTTTCTTACATGTATTTAAATCAAGTTCTTCTCCGTTGATACATACATTAATTCCTATCCAATTTGGTGCATTTAAAACTTTAGCAAAATACTCTGGATATCCATTTTTCCACCATCCTACTCTAGTTTTATCAGGATAATAAACTCCGGCGATATAACTACCTTGAAAAGTTTCACCTGTATATTTTTCTTCAAAATTAGCGCGTTGCCCCATGGCTCCATTACCAATACTGAATAAACTTTCAGATGATTTTACTCTATCTTCATTAAATCCTTCTTCAATAATAGACCATTCGTTCGGTATGATATAATCTTGATTCATTTCTAGTTTTTAATTATTGTACGGGGGTTAGTGTTTGTTTATAAGTTGAGATATAAATTCTTCTGATATTTCAGAAAAATCTTTGAATACATAATCTGCTTCAGACAGTACATCTTTTTCGCCGATACCTATAGATATCATATTAGCAGCATTTGCAGCTTGAATTCCGGCAATAGAATCTTCAAAAACGATACATTTTTCTGGAGCTATTTCTAAATTTTCAGCGGCTATAATAAAAACTTCGGGGTCTGGTTTTGCTTTAGAAACATTTGTTCCATCTACTATAGAGTCAAATTTGTCAAATAGTTCAACTTTCTTTAAAATCGTTCTTGCATTTTTACTTGCAGAACCTAAAGCCAATCCTTGATTTTCTACTTTTAAAAGGTTTAAAACTTTTGGAACATCGACTAAAATTTCATCTTCAGTCATTGTTTCTATATAAGACAAATAATCAGTATTTTTCTTGTCCATTAATTGAAGAAATTCTTCTTCAGATATAGAAATCCCTCCCCAATTTAAAATCTTCTCAAGTGATTTTACTCTACTTACTCCTTTTAATTGCTCATTTTGATCTTCTGTAAAATCGATACCTAAATCGTTAGCTAATTTTTTCCAAGCTAAAAAATGGTATTTAGCGGTGTCTACAATAACACCATCTAAATCAAATATGAATCCTTTTTTATTCATTTTCAATTTCGTATGTAATTGCTTTCTTGTTAGTTATTAAAAAGTTAGATAGTCCTGCCAGGATTAATGAAATACCTGCTACAAGCATTGCATTAATAGCTTCTTTTCCAAAAAGATTAGAAATAAATACTATACCTCCTATTGCAGCTATAATTTGTGGTATTACTATAAACATGTTAAAAATTCCCATAATCACTCCCATTTTCTTAGGATCTACAGAACTTGATAACATTGCATAAGGCATAGAAAGTATACTACCCCAAGCAAAACCAATTAGTATAAATGAAATTGTTAGATATTCATGAGAAGGAATAAATTTCATAATTAAAAAACCAATTCCTCCAAGAATTAGAGAAACCATGTGTACATATTTTCTATTGATTCTTCTTTTTGATGTGTAAAGAACTAATAGTAAAGCAAAAGCCATAGATGATAATCCATAAACTCCCATATAAGATCCTACAGAATTAGATGCTTTTTGAAAAGCAGTATTTGCTACATTGTAAGCTTCTAATTCTGTAGGGTTATCCATATTGTAACTCTCTTTTACCGGAGCTGGAGCGTCAAATACATGTTCTGTTAAAGCTGGATTAGCCATACTCCACATCGTAAAAAATGCAAACCAACTGAAAAATTGAATTATTCCTAATCTTTTCATTGTAGTAGGCATACTACCAATGTTATTTATGATATCTGGTATAAATTGATTTTTCTTTGCTTTTTCACGTTCAAATTCTTCCATGTCTTCTGGAGGATATTCTGATGTTGTAAACACTGTATAAAGTATACTAACTAAAAACACAAAAGCACCAACAGCAAAAGCAACTTTTACGGTCATTGGAACTACTCCTTGCGCAGCAGAATCACTAACACCCAAAGTAGAAACAACCCATGGTAAATTACTTGCTACCCAAGTACCAATGCCAATGATTAATGTTTGAACGACAAATCCATATGAACGCTGAGATTCTGGCAACTTATCTGCTACTAAAGCTCTAAATGGTTCCATTGAAATATTAATAGAAGCATCTAAAATCCATAGAAAACCAACAGCTATCCATAATACAGGTGAATGAGGTACAAAAAATAAAGCTAAGGAACTTAAAATAGCTCCAATAAGAAAATACGGTCTTCTTCTACCCCACCTTGGATTCCAAGTTCTATCACTTAAGTATCCAATAACCGGCTGTACTAGTAAACCTGTTAAAGGGGCAGCAATCCACATTAATGGAATATCGTCTTTTGCAGCTCCTAATGTTTGAAATATTCTTGACATAAATCCGCCTTGTAAGGCGAATCCAAATTGTATTCCAAGAAAACCAAAACTCATGTTCCAGATCTCCCAGAAATTTAATTTACGCTTGTTCATTATCGTAAAGTATTGTTAGTTATATACTACGATAAGCGCTAGACTTATCATTCTTTTTTTGCGGAAGTAAGATTATTGATAAGTCTTATTGTGTTGTAAATATATAAATTTTATTTACATAGAAAATAAATAAATTAAGATTTACTAGATTCTCTTAGTTTTAAATTACTAGAAATTACCTTAGTTTGAGGAAACCTATCATTATCTTTATTTTCTATTCTGTCTATTAATAATTCTGCAGCTTGCTCACCCATAGTATATCCATGTTGCACAACAGTTGTTATTGATGGTGATGAATACTTAGAAATTAAACCATCTGTAAATCCAATAACAGATATATCGTTTGGAATGTTTAATTTCAATTCTTTAGCTATTTTAATTGCAGTTGCTGCATAAATTTCATTTACTGCAAAAATGGCATCTAATTTTTCTTCAAAAAGTATTTTTATTTGATCATAAATATCTTTTTCTTCATCTACATTAATAATCAAATTTTTATTTATCGATATATTTTGTTCTTTTAAAGCTCTTTCATAACCTTGATAGCGATCTAATCCAACAGTTACATGTTCTGGTGTAGTTATAATACCTATTTTTTCACAACCAATACCAATTAAATATTTTGTTGCTTTATAGCCTGCTCCAATATCATCTACAATTACTTTATCGCACTCAATAGAATCATGAACTCTATCAAATAAAACTATTGGCATTTCATTTTCTATTAAACGATAAAAATGATCTAAAGCTTTATTTCTCAATGTCTCTTTAGCTATAGAAACAATTAGTCCATCTACACTACCATTTGTTAATACATTAATTGTTTCAATTTCTTTTTGCTGATTTTCATTAGAAAAACAAACCATAATATTATACCCTCTTTCATTTGCTACTTTTTCAATCCCACTAATAACAGTTGAAAAAAAATGATGTACGATTTTTGGTAAAACAATACCAATAACTTTAGTTTTTTGATTTCTTAATTGTAGAGCTAAATTATTTGGTCTATAATTATAATAATTTGCATAAGCTTTAATTCTATCTTTTGTTTCTTGACTAATTTCATGACTATCTCTTAAAGCCTTTGAAACAGTGGAAGTTGAAACACCTAATTCTTTAGCAATTATCTTAATGGTAATTTTTGGTTTCATATTTTAAAGATATAATGATATATGTAGAAGATAATTATTAAAATGATTTTTAACTCCTTTAATTACAATTAAACTTACTTTATTTTACAAAACTGACAAAAAAAATGTGTTATATTATTAATACGTTAACTTAAAGTTAAAAAGTTATCAACACGAAAACGGTTTCGTAGGAATAATCATTAACAGAGCGTCATTTTAATACCTATATTCACAACGCGGAACAAAGATTATTGATAACAAACTAATTCAAATTTACGTATTTACTTAAGATTTTTTACATGAAAAAAATGAAACTAATTTTCAGTTTATTTCTGTTATGTTTTTCTCTATTAAGTTATGCACAACAAACAGTAAAAGGTACAGTTACCGAACAAGGAACTGGAGAGCCTTTACCAGGTGTATCTATCTTAATAAAAGGAAAGGTAAGAGGTACTGAAACAGATTTTAATGGTAATTATGAGATTAAAGATGTGAAAGCATCCGACATCTTAGTTTTCACATTTATAGGTATGAAAACTACCGAAATAAAAGTAGGCAATCAAACTTCTATTAATTTACAATTAGAAGAAGATGGTCAAATACTAGATGAGGTTGTTGTAGTTGGATACGGTACTACCACTGTAAAAGATGCCACAGGTTCTGTTGAAGCTATAACAGAAAAACAATTTACAAAAGGTAACATAGTTACTCCTGAAAATTTACTTAATGGTCGAGTTTCTGGAGTAAGCATTAATACTAGTGGAGCACCAGGTTCTGGTTCTCAAATTAGAATTCGTGGAGGTTCTTCTATTAACGCTTCTAATGATCCTTTAATCATTATTGATGGATTACCAATTTCTAATGATGGTGTTGATGGTTCTCGTGGTGTTTTAGCTAATATTAACCCTAATGACATTGAGTCTTTCTCTGTATTAAAAGATGCTTCTGCAACTGCAATTTATGGTTCACGAGCTTCTAATGGAGTTATAATTATTACTACTAAAAAAGGTAAATCTTCTTGGTCTTTAGATTTTGACACTCAAGTTACTACTGGTAAAATTAATGATAGAATTAATGTATTTTCTGCAGATGAATTTAGAAATTTAGTAAATTCTCAACCAATACCAGGAACTACTTTAGATACTAGTTTATTAGGAACAGCAAATACAGATTGGCAAAATGAAATTTTTAGAAACACAGTTTCTACAATTCATAACTTAACAGCTAGAGGAACAATTTACGATTTAGTCCCAATTCGTTTATCTGTTGGATTTAATGACCAAGAAGGAGCATTATTAACTTCTGATTTTACAAGAAGAAATGTATCCATGGCTTTAAGTCCTTCTTTGTTTAGTGATCATTTAAAAATTAACTTAAATTATAGTAGAGCTTTTGAAAACAGTAGATTCGCTGATTCAGGACAAATTGGTGCTGCTTTACGTTATGATCCTACTCAACCCGTTTTTGATAGAAATTCTCCTTTTGGTGGTTTTTATCAGCATTTATCAGGAACTGGAGTTGCTAACGGAACAACAAACCCTGTTGCTTCTTTGTTACAAAGAACTAATGTTGGAAAGTCTTTTAGACAGTATGGTAATTTACAGTTTGATTATAAATTACATTTTTTACCAGAATTAAGAACTGTTGTTAACTTAGGTTACGATAGAATTCAAGCAAGTAGAAAAGATTTTACATCTTTAAGTGTACCAAGAGCATCTAATGCAACAGTTATTGGTAATGATTTTGAATCTGAACAATTAAGAATAAACAAGTTATTAGATGGTTACTTAAATTACAACACTAAATTTAGTGATCAAATCTCTGGAGATTTCACAGCGGGTTATTCATATCAAAAATTTGAATTTAATGGTAGTGATACTGGTAACAGAAGAGATCCTGACTCTAACCCTCAAACGTTTGCGGATCCAGATGTAGTTTTAATTGGTTTCTTTGGTAGAGCTAACTTCAACTTCTTAGATAAATACTTATTAACTTTAAACTACAGACGTGATGGTACCTCTCGTTTTTCTTCAAAAAACAGATGGGGTAACTTCCCTGGAGCTGCTTTAGCTTGGAAAATTAGTGAAGAAGACTTTTTAAAAGATTCTAAATTTGTTTCTAGTTTAAAATTAAGAGCGAGTTATGGTATTACTGGTCAACAAGCAATTACAGAAAAAGATGTTTTCTTAAATCGATACAGATCTGGTAACGAAAATTCTCAATATTTATTTGGAGGAGTACCAATTTCTACAAATATTCCTTCAGCAATCAACGAAGATATAAAGTGGGAAGAAACAGCTACTATCGAATTTGGTATCGACTATGGTTTATTTAATAATAAAGTAACAGGATCTATTAGTGCATTCCAAAAGAATTCAACAGATTTACTTTTTGATGCTCCTACTCCATTAAACTTTACAAATAGAATTATTCAAAACGTTGGTGAATTACAAATTAGAGGTTTAGAATTTTCTATAAACTCAAACGTTATAAACAACACTGACTTTAGTTTAGATTTCAATTTCAACGGTACATTATTCGATAGAGAAATTAAAGACTTAGTTTCTGGTTTCGAATTCCAAACTGGAGGGATTTCTGGTGGTACTGGATCAGATATACAAATCAACAGAGTTGGTGAAGCTCCAAGAGCATTTTATGTTTTAAAGCAATTAACTGATAGTAATGGTAATCCAATTGAAGGTTCTTATTTAGATATTAACGGAGATGGAATTATTAATAGTAGTGATAGATATTTAAGAGAAAGTCCAGACCCAGATGTAATTTTAGGCTTTCAAAGTAACTTAAACTACAAAAATTTCGATCTTTCTTTTAATTTAAGAGCAAACATAGGTAACTATGCTTACAACAACGTAAATTCTTCTAGAGCTCAATTAAACTTATTAAGAGATAATGCTGTTTTAGGTAATATTCCTACTTCAGTATTAAACACAAATTTTATAAATACAGCAGATGTACTTTTATCTGATTATTTTGTTGAGAACGCATCATTCTTAAGAATGGATAACATTACAATAGGATATACTTTTAATAGACCTATTAAGAAGTTTTCTAAAAATAGTATTAGAATATGGACAGGTATGCAAAATGTATTTACATGGACAAATTATTCAGGTTTAGATCCTGAGGTGTTTGATGGAATAGATAATATTATTTATCCAAGATCAAGAAATATCTTATTCGGAGCCAATATTAAATTCTAAAAAGAAAAAATGAATATCAAAGACAATATTAAGAAGGTATTATTTTTTGCCGTGATTACATTATTTATGTTATCATGTACAGAAGATTTAAATATTATACCAAATGATGATCAAACAACTTTAAGTGAAGAGTTATTTGAAAATGAAAGTGCTTATAAAGAAGTTTTAGCAGGTATTTATGCAAACTTTTCTTTAACCGGCACTGATGGTCCTACCACATCTAATTTAGATGGTATAGATCCAGGTACAAGTCAATACGGACGTACTTTATTATATCTACAAACATTAACAGCAGATCAAATGATTTGGTCTTATGAAAATGATCAAGGTGTTGCAGAAATCCAACGTAATACTTGGACTCCTCAAAATCCTATCGTTTTAGGAATGTTTGAAAGAGCTAGAGCTTCAGTTGGTTTTGTTAATAATTTTTTAAATGAAACAACTCCTGAAAAATTAGATGCAAGAAATGTATCAAATGATACACGTCAGGAAATAGTTACTTACAGAGCAGAAGCTAGATTAGTTAGAGCATTAGCATATTATCATTTAATGGATTTATATGGAAAAGCTCCTTTCGCAGATGAAAATTCTGAAATCAATTCAAAACCTCAAGAAGCTTCTAGAAGTGAATTATTCACTTTTATCGAAAGTGAATTAAAAGCAATTGAATCAGATTTGAAAGATCCTAGACAAAATGAATATGGTAGAGTTGATAAAGCTGTTGCTTGGACAGTTTTAGCGAAAATTTATTTAAATGCTGAAATTTATATTGGTAGTGATCGTTATTCCGATTGTATTGAATACTGTAATAAAATTTTAAATAGTGGTTATACTTTAGCTCCTAATTACTTAGATTTATTTAAAGCAGACAACGATCAAGGTACAGCTAGAAATGAAATTATTTTTGCTTTTGTTTCAGACGGATCATTTGTTCAAAATTTCGGTCCTACTACTGTTATGATTAATGGTTCTGTTGGAAGTATCGAAAAAAATGGTGTTGATCTTGGTGTTACTACCGAAGGTTGGGGTGGTGCTTTACGTGTAAGAAAACAATTTGCAGACTTATTCAATGGAGGAGCATTTATTACAGATACTAGAAATACTTTAATAACAGCTGAAAGACCAATTACTATTACAGATATTGCAGATCGTGATACTGGTTATATTATAGCTAAATATTCTAATGTTAGCTCTGGAGGAATTGCTGGTGGTAATCAAACTTTTGTTGATACAGATTTCCCTTTATTTAGATTAGCTGATGTAAATTTAATGTATGCAGAAGCTGTATTAAGAGGAGGTTCAGGAGGTTCTATTGGTGAAGCGGTTACTTTAGTAAATCAATTAAGAACAAGAGCTAATAACCCTCAAGCAATTACAGTTACAGATCTTACTTTAGACTTCATTTTAGATGAAAGATCTAGAGAATTACATTGGGAAGCTCACAGAAGACAAGATTTAATCCGTTTCGGACGTTTTACTGGAGGAAATTACAATTGGGCTTGGAAAGGAAATGCTACAAACGGTATTGCTATAGCTAATCATTTAGATTTATTTCCAATACCAGCAAGTAGTTTAGCTTCAAATCCTAATTTAACGCAAAACTCAGGTTATTAACAATTACGATATCAAATGAAAAATAATTTTATATATAAACTTTCTTCATTAATCTTATTGATTTTTATTGGTATAGGTTGTGATGATAATGCAGAAACTTTTACAGTTTCAGATGGTACTGCCCCTACTCTAACGAGTATAGGTTTTAGCGAAATTGAACTAGATGCAGTAAACACAAATAATCCAGCAGTAACTTTTAGTTGGCAAAGTGCCGATTATGGTCAACAAACTGCTGTTGTATATGATATTGAGTTTGCTAATGATCAAGATTTTACTAATCCTGTAATAGCATCTTCAGTAACTGGTGAAAATGCTGTAACATTTTCAATGGGAGAGTTAAATTCTGCTGCTGGTAATGCAGGTTTAAATCCTTTTGAATGGTCAGATTTATATGTTAGAGTAGTTTCTTCTTTAGGAACACAGAGATCTAACAAAGCTAATTCTAATTCACTTTCACTAAAAGTATTTCCATACTTCAACTATGTATTCAACGACTATTTCTTAGTTGGTGACGGTACGGCACCAGGTTGGGATAATAACAATAATAATCCGGCTTTATTTAGAGATGCTAGCGATGAAAACTTATTTAAGTATACTGGATATTTCAGTAACGGACAGTTTAAAGTTTTAGAAACAAAAGGTTTATGGCAACCACAGTGGGGTACAAATGATGGTACTTCAATTGAAGTAAATCCTGGTGGTGGAGATGATCCTGAAAGATTTCCAACAGCAGGCGCAGCAAATATTACTCCTGGATTCTATACTTTTACCATCAATTTTGCTACTCAAAATTTTTCTTTCGAAGCTTTTGATGCAAATGGAATTACTAGTCCTAGCTCTTTAGCTGTACAAGGATCTTCCTTAGATGCTCCTGTTGCATTAACTCCATTAACTTTTGATGGTCATATTTGGAATGCATCTGCAGTAAGATTAAAGCCAGGAGATGTACAATTTTTAGCAAATGGTACAGATACTTGGGGAAGCGATACTTCTTTTTCAGGAATAGCAACTAATGGAGGCGCTAACATTCCTGTAATAGTAGAAGATGATTACGATATCTGGTTTAACGATTTAACTGGTGAGTATATTCTTGTTCCATTGAATTTATAATTAATAGAAGTATTACAATGAAATCAATAATAAATAAAATATTTTTCGCAGTAGTTGCATCAGCTATGCTTTTGTTAACTTCATGTGAATCAGAAGACAATATAAATATTACAACACCTGATCCTACTTTTGAATTAGATACACCTGGGATCTCAAATGTGTTTTTAAATTATTCTTTACCTGATAATCCAGCATTTACAATTACTTGGAAAGATGATGTAACTTCAGCTACTTCTTACAGTATTGAAATGGCAACTGAAAATACTTTTGCTACTCCTGTAGCATTAGGCACTACTTCAGAGAAATCATTTTCAATGACTGTAACTGAATTAAATCAAGCAATTAATAATGCAGGGATAACTGAATTTAATGATATTCCTGTATTTATGAGAGTTAAAGCAGGAGAACAAGTGAGTAATAGTGTACTATTTTTAGTAACAACTTATCCTGTAAATGCTCCAACTTTAGAAAGTGGACTTGCTGATGGAGATTCATTCACTCTATCATTAGATATGAATGATCAAAATGCATTCGCACTAGTAATTAATGATCCTATTTTAGATGCTAATTTAGGAGTTACTGTTGAATACTTTTTAGAAGCTGCTGCGGTAGGTACAGATTTTGCAACTGTTGAAGAATTAGGAACTAGTACAGATAGTGCTAACATTAATATAACTCATGCTAAATTAAATGCTGTAGCTCAAGCTTTAGGAATTGCACCTGATACAACTGGTGATATAGAAATTCGTTTACGTTCTGTAATTACTAACGGTACAGGTGATACATTAGAAAGAATTGGTACTCCAATAACAGTTACTGTAAGTACTTATTTAACAGTATTAGATTTATCTACTACTTGGGGAATTGTTGGTTCAGCGGCTAACAATTGGGGAGCAACTCCTGATTTACCTTTCTTTAAAACTGATGTAGACGGTGTTTTAGCTGCTTATGTTACATTAATCGATGGTGAAATCAAATTTAGAGAAAATAATGATTGGGCTGTAAATTATGGAGATACTGGTGCTGATGGTTCTATAGAATTAAACGGTGATAACATTGCTGTAACTGCAGGTTCATATAAAGTTACTTTAAACTTTAATGACAACACATATGCTATCGAAGCTTTCTCTTTAGGAATTGTAGGTTCTGCATACAATAATTGGGGAGCAACTCCAGATTTTATGTTAGAATACGACCAATATTCTGATGTATTTAGAGGAATTGTTACTTTGTTAGATGGTGAAATGAAGTTAAGAATGAATAACGATTGGGCTGTAAATTATGGAGATACTGGTGCAGATGGTTCTATAGAATTAAACGGTGATAATATCACTGTTACTGCAGGTATTTATATAGTTACTGTAAATTTAAACGATAATAGTTATTCTTTAGAACAAATAACAAATGTATGGGGACTTGTAGGTTCGGCTTTCAATAATTGGGGAGCTACTCCAGATGCTCAATTCACAAGGGATTGGTCTAGACCATTCGATGATGTTTGGATCTTAAGAGACGTAGAGTTATTAGATGGAGAATTTAAATTTAGAGCTAATAATGCTTGGGATATTAATTATGGTGATACTGGAGGAGATGGTACATTAGAAGTAAATGGTGATAACTTAACTGCTTCAGCAGGAACTTACACTATTACATTAGATTTTTCTGATGCTGCAAATCCAACATATACGATTCAACCTTAATAATTTAAGACAGATGTAATACAAAAACTATCCATAAACTTTTATAGTTGATGGATGGTTTTTGCTTTTTAATTATACCTTATGAAGAAAATAGTACTTTTTTTAATCCTTTGTATTCATGTTTCATTATTTGCACAACAACAAAATGTCACATTTTCTGCTTCCCCCACTACTTTTAATGAAGATGAAGAGATTACAATTACTGTTACTAATGTAAATCCTGCTACGTGGGGAGTAACAGATATTTATTTATGGGCTTGGTCTTTCGATACCAATGATGAAAATATCATGGATTCTCCAACAAACGGAACTTGGACGAACTCTAATGAAGCTCAAAAATTAACCAATAACGGTGATGGAAGTTATTCAATAAGCTTCACTCCTACCTCTTTTTATAATAGAACAGGAATTGGAAGAATTGGAATGCTTGTAAAAGCTAAAGATGGTAGTGGAGATAAAAAATCTCAAGATCAAGTATTTGAAGTTGGGAAGTTTCAGTTAACGTTAACTTCTCCTAGCTCTTCTCCTACTATTGTTAATTCAGGAGATAACGTAACAATATCAGCTACAGCTAGTTTAAACTCAAACTTTAATTTAAAAGCTAATGGTACTTCTATAAATACTCAAAATAATAGTACTAATTACAACTTTACTACAACTGTAACAGCTACGACAGATTTTGAGTTAGAAGCTGTAAACGGGGCTGATACAAAAACAGCTAACTTTCAAATTATTGTAAAACCTACAGTTGTTGAAGAAAGTCTTCCTACTGGAATAAAAGATGGATTAACTTTAAATCCAACAGATAATACAAAAGCTACTTTAGTTTTATATGCTCCTGGAAAAGAGTTTGTTCATGTTATTGGAGATTTTAATAATTGGACACTAAATGATTCTTATTTATTAAAAAAAGACACAGCTAATGATCGTTTTTGGATTGAATTAACAGGTTTAACTCCACAAACCAATCATATGTATCAGTTTTTAATTGATGGATCTTTACGTGTAGCAGATCCTTACTCTACTGTTGTTTTAACTGAAAGTAACGATCAGTTTATAAATGCTACTACTTATCCTGATTTACCAGCATATCCGACAGGAAAAACCAATCATGCTGTTACATTGTTAAGAACTGGAGATACTCCATATGCTTGGGAAGTAACCAATTTTAATCGTCCTGCTAAAACTGATTTGGTAATATATGAGGTTTTATTACGTGATTTTGATCAATTACATAGTTTCGATGCTTTAAAAGCTAGATTAGATTATATTCAAGATTTAGGTGTAAATGCTATTGAATTAATGCCTATTAGTGAATTCGATGGAAATGAATCTTGGGGATACAATCCTTCATTTCATATGGCCTTAGATAAATATTATGGAACTCAAAATGCTTTTAAACAATTAGTTGACGAATGCCATAAAAGAGGTATTGCTGTAATCTTAGATGTTGTATATAATCATGCAACGGGTCAGAATCCTTTCTATAGAATGTGGAATACTGATAATGGAAATTATGGTGGGAAAGCTTCTGCTGATAGTCCTTTTTTTAATGCTACAGCTAAACATTCATTTAATGTTTTTAATGATTTTAACCACAGTAAACAAGCTACTAAAGATTATGTAAAACGTACTACTCAATTTTGGATTGAAGAATATAATATTGATGGTTTCAGGTGGGATTTAACCAAAGGTTTTACACAGAATTGTTCTGGATCTGATGATGCTTGTACAAATGCAATGCAAGCAGACAGAGTTGCTGTTTTAAAAGAATATGCAGATTATCAATGGGATATCGATCCTGATTTTTATATAATTTTTGAACATCTAGGAACCAACCAAGAAGAATCGGAATGGGTAAATTATCGTTTATCTGAAGGAAAAGGAATTATGATGTGGAGCAATTTAAATTCAAATTATAATGAAACTACAATGGGCTTCCATTCTAGTGGAAAATCTGACTTTTCTTGGATTGATTATAGAAATAGAGGTTGGTCTGTGCCTGCTAATATTGCCTATATGGAAAGCCATGATGAGCAACGATTAATGTATAAAAATTTACAATTTGGAAATTCTAATAGCACTTACAATGTAAAGGATTTAGCAACTGCTTTAAATAGAATTACAAGCGCAGGAGCATTTTATTTTACTGTTCCAGGACCAAAAATGATTTGGCAATTTGGTGAATTAGGCTACGATGTAGATATCGATTTTAATGGTAGAACAGGAAATAAACCAATTCGTTGGGAATATGCAGACGAAGCGAATAGAAAAGCTATTTACGATGTTTGGGCAAAACTAATTGCTTTAAAAAAGCAAGAAGATATTTTTAGAACTTCTGATTTTACTTTAGATGTAAATAACTCTAATGGTTTAAAGAAAATTCAATTAACGAATGATAATACTTCTGACGATTTGAGATACGTTACAATTATTGGAAACTTTGGAATTACAGCTCAGGCAATTAATCCTTCATTTCAACAAGCAGGAACTTGGTACGATTTATTAGATGAAACTAAAACTTTAAATGTAACTAATACTACTGCAACTTTGGCTTTACAACCAGGAGAATTTAGAATTTTTGGTAGTTCTGCTGTAACATTATCTAATGAAGATATTGAGAATAATGAAGACGTTTTACGTGTATTTCCAAATCCATCAAGAGACTTTATTTCTATTAACAAAGAGGTTTCAGATGTAAAAATTTATGATATTTCTGGAAAACAAGTTTTATACTTTAAAGGAAAATACAATAAGAATCATACTTTCTCTTTACAACAATTATCACAAGGATTGTATTTTATTAAAGGGAAAAACAACAATAATTTGTTTTCTTATAAATTGCTAGTCAAATAAAAGTTCCATTAAACATTTTAAAACCGTTCTTTTCAGAACGGTTTTTTTTATTTATTTACAGCAAATATTTCTTTTAACTGTTTTACCATATTCCCATTTCCAGAAACAGAGATTTCACCAATTTTATCAGCAATTTTTTCTACATATTCCATTTCTTTCAATTTATACAGCATTTCATTTTCTTCCATTAATTTAGCTGTATTCAGTAAACTTCTTGTAGAAGCTGTTTCTTCTCTACGAGTAATAATATTAGCTTGTGCTTTCTTTTGTGCAACTAAAACCTGATTCATAATTTCTTTCATGTCTCCAGGTAAAATAATATCTCTAATTCCACAGTCTAAGATTTTTACACCAAGCTTTTTAGCTACTTCAACAGAAGCTTCTAAAACAACTTTAGAAACGTCTTCTTTGTTTTCTAATAATTCATCTAAAGAATATTGCCCAACATATTTTCTTAATGCTAATTGCATAGCAACATACAATTGTTTTTCATAATCTTTATTCTCTAGTAAAGCTTTTTCAATATCAGTAACTTTATAATTCGTGTAAAAGTTGATTCTAATATTTGCTTTGTCCTTAGTTAATAATTCCTGACCAGCAATTTCTATTTGTAACTGACGCATATCTACTTTGCTTATCTTTACTGAAGTATTATTTCTCCAGAATCTATAAGTTCCACCTGATAGTGTTTTTGTATACACATCATCTACAAGTAAAACAGCTTTTTCATAAGAAAATACTTCAAAAGCTCTTACATACTTAGCTAGTTCATAATTTGAAAATAATGATTTGTCTATGTGTTCTGTAATATAAATTTTACTAGTATCTACTTTCTGAAATGTTCTATATATTAATCCTTTCCAGAATAAATATCTACCTGCAGAAAGTACAGATTTAAAGTTTTCATTTTCATACACTAATACTAACTCATTATCTTTAACTTCAACTACATCTAGTAAATCTACTAAAGCTTCATCTTTCAGTAAGATTTCTGTAGCTACAGTAGTACGAAATTGATGCGATAAGTCGTAAATCATTACACTTTGATTAAACCCTAACCAGTGTACTCCTTCAGTAATTACTTTTTGGTAGTTCCCATTTTTGAAAACTAAGCCAACTTTTCCTAAGTGAATTCTTACTCTTTTCATTTTCCTTTTTTATTTAATTATGAGTCATTACGAACAAAGTGAAGTAATCTATTTAAAAGATTTCTGCTTTCATTTTCCTTCGGAATGATTATGCTTAACTTTTATAAAAGAAGTATTGCTAATGCTCTTTAATACACGGTTATTTGAATCTATTTAAAATATCTGTATATTGTTTTTTAAAGTGGATCAATTACTTCATAAATAATCAACTGACTTTAAAAAAGTTTATACTTCCGTTTAAATTCAAAACAGATAACAAGTACATCTCATGAGTGTTGACTGAACAACTCATTACCAATACTTCAGTTTTTTATCAGTTTTAAAAGATGATGAGCTTTAACCTACATTAACAGTGTAGTGCTCTAGCCAACTGAGCTATAGAACTGCGTAAGTTCTAACAGGATTCGAACCTGTGCAAACAAAAACCAGCGAGATTCATAATCTCGAGTTTAAGACCGGATTCGAACCGGCTTACCTTTCGGCTTTCCATTTTAACCAGATTTTCAGTCTAGCGCGTTTACCTATTTCGCCATATTTCCTTTTGTGGAAATAGTGGGATTCGAACCCACACTAATTAACTCTATCGTTCTAACCTAACTAAACTACATAAACCCTAAGTTTATGGCGGGATTCGAACCCGCGACCTATAGAATGAGATTATTTTTTGGTGAATAATCAAAACCTTCAAGTCAAGTTGCACATACATTACTGATACAAAACTGCAAGAATGCATACAATAGTGCTACACTGAAACACCCAACAAGACTCGCTTGATATTTTTATGTTATTATCGTTTATTCCCTGAGGCTCTCAAAGGGAACTACAATTATTAATATTTATTTTCAATGAACTTTCTTTTCTATTAGGCCTCACCATACTCCTTGTTATAGTGAGGCTTTACTTTTTCTTTTCAATATTTCCCCCTCTTATAGGTTTCTTTTTCATAATTACACTGCAAATATTACATCACATTGCGCACTGTTTTTGCGTAATTAAATTAATTGTCTTTTTTTTGACTTTTTCAACTCTAATCTGCCAAATTTATTTCAGCAACTTATAATTCATAAAAATTTTAAATATGAAATGAGCTATATTTTAAACAACCTTATCTGCACAAGATGAACTTGCAAATGCGTAAGGTTTTGCTTTAAATTCAAATCCCATACCTAGAATATATCCCATAGCATCTTTTAATGCGACATTAGATTGAAATTTAGGATCCGTATTAATATCCGCGTGAACCTCTAAAGCAACATTGTATTTATCTAAAATATTACAAATTGCATAGGCTGTTTCAACAGACATTGTAACTTCTTTAAGCATTCTTTCTTTAATACTAATCTGTTTAGTTCCTTTTAGGTTTCTCATAAACATAAATCCACCTTTTCCTTCTCTTAAAACTACAATAGCAGTAGCATATTCAATATGTGACTTATGTGCTTGTGAATCTGATCCTACACAAATTTTTAAATTGTATCCTTCACTTTGTTCTCTTACAATTGCTTTTTCAATAAGTGTAGTTATTGATTCACTGAACTCTTTACCACTAAAATTTCTCCATTTTTGTTTTACATTTTTCATTTTTCATTCATTTTGCATTTTATTTAGTGGAACAAACAGGATTTGAACCTGTATCTTCGGATTTTCAGTCCGACGCATTGACCAGCTTTGCTATTGTTCCTTTTTCAATGATCAGTTATCAGTAACAATTATCATTTTACTTATTGATTACTGATAACTATTAATTGTTCATTGAATTTTGGGGTGATCTCGGGATTCGAACCCTGTTCTTCTCATTCACAGTGAGATATTTTACCACATAAACTAAAACCACCATTTGTAAACCTGACAGGATTTGAACCTATACAACAAGAGTCAAAGTCTTGTATGCTAACCATTACATCACAGGTTTAATTTGTACAGGAAAAGAGATTCGAACTCTCAAAATTCAGATTCTAAATCTGACGCGTATACCAGTTCCGCCATTCCTGCATTTTCAATGATTAGTTATCTGTAAACAATTATCATTTTTTTTCTTACTGATCACTGATAATTGTAAATTGATTACTGTTTACTTATCATTGTTTTGCTGAGGCATTGGGATTCGAACCCAAGACTTCCGTGTTAACAGCACGATACTCTACCAGCTGAGTTATACCTCAATTTTGGTGACTTTAATGTTAATATTTAACAGCCAATTAATTTCTTTAACGCTAAGTCACCATACACACACCTTCTTTCTAGGTTTAGTCTAGAGAGCAGGATTCGAACCTACAACCTCCTGCATCCAAAGCAGGTAAACTACCAATTGTTATACCTCTAGTTATAGCGGTTCATACGAGAATCGAACTCGTATCTCCCGAGAGACAGTCGGGAAGGTTAACCATTAACCACAATGAACCTTTTTTTCAGTGATTAGTTATCAATTAACAATGATCAATTTCTTTATTAATCATTGTTCGCTATTCACTGAACATTGTACTCCACCTTGGATTCGAACCAAGAATTCACACGGCTTAAACGTGATGCCTTTACCATTTTGGCCAGTGGAGCAAATTGTACATCTACTAAGACTCGAACTTAGACTTAGAGATTCGTAATCTCTTGTGCTATCCTTTACACCATAGATGCTTGTTCGCACGTTTATAAGGATTCTAACCTTAACCCTGAGTTTTGGAGACTCAGATGCTACCATTACACTATAAACGTATTTTTGAGCATCTATCGAGACTCGAACTCGAAACTGAAGATTGGAAGTCTACTATGTTACCAATTACACTACAGATGCATTTTCAATTATCAGTAAACAACTATCAGTTTTAATTACCCTATAATAATTGTTAATTGATTAATGTTTACTTGTTAGTGGAAGTAGTAGGACTCGAACCTACAAGCTCCGAAGAGACCAGATTTACAGTCTGGCGAGCCAACCAATTGCTCAATACTTCCTTTTCAATATTTCAATGATCTTCAATCGAGACAAGGATGAGATTCGAACTCACAAAAAACAGAGTTGCAGTCTGTCGCCTTTAACCATTCAGCCACCTTGTCAATTTCAAATAAACAGTTATCAATTTTTAACTAATGAGTTATTACTGTTCACTGTTAATTAATCTGTACTCTGTAAGGGAATCGAACCCTTATTTCCTGATAGAAAGTCAGGCGTACTTGCCGTTATACGAACAGAGTTTTTTTTGCGGAAGAGGTGGGATTCGAACCCACACGAGTCGTTAACTCCGAACGGTTTTCAAGACCGTGGCCACCACCAAATTGGCTTGCTCTTCCAAATTTTCATAGCATAAAAAAAGCATCTCACTTTGATAAGGAGATGCTTTTAATCTTTTTAAATGAATGTATATCACAATATACTTTCATAATCTATCTCCTTTTTATAACTAAAATCTAAATCCGATCCACTAAACAGTGAGCCGCATTCCGGTAAACGGAATCCTAAATGATTGGCTGTATTATGTTGTGGATATTGTTTCATGTTATTTTTATTAATTGTATTATACTGAACTAATGTATAGTTGTTCTTTATTGAAATTATATGTTGTTCAGTTTGATACATTTTTATTATTTATTCTTTTTATATTTTGTTTTGTCTTGTTGTTTTTGACACTGCAAATATGGAACACTTTTTTTAACTACACAAGAAAAAATGAATTTATTTTATTGATTATCAATTATTTACACTTAAATTCAAACAATAAAAATCCTGTCCGTTTTTAAACGGATACTTTACTTGTTTACAAAAGTCTGTCTCTCAATTGTTTTCAGTTTTTTATACTTTTATTTTTATTTTCTTTAGTCTAACATTTTCTTTCAATTTTTTTCATAAAAAAAGCGCCCAATTTTCATTGGACGCTATAGTATTTGTATTTATTATTCTTTATTTCATTCAAAATAACTCTTGAAATTTGTATACATAGCATCCTTTTTCGCCTAATCCAGGACGAAAATCATAAGCACAAAGCTCTGATTGATTGCTGATATGTATACTTATTGTTTTCATTTGTAGTGCAATATTAGTTCATTTTTTGAAAATGACTAAAGATTTCATCATTTTTTTATTGATTTCACCTCATATTTTACTTTAAAAAGATATAATACAAAGCTGTTTTTTAAGTTATTAATCAAATAAACATATCTTTTAATATATAAAATTGTATTTTAAGGTGCTTATTTTTACTTAATAAAACCCCGAAAACCCTTTATGACTAGAAAAGTATTCTTTAAATTGAGTCTAATTTTAGTATTTCTATCTGGAAATAGTACTATTCAATCACAAGCTCCATTAAATTCTTCTCAACAATTTCATAAAACTAGTGGAGATGTTTTGGTGGGATTATTACCAGCAATTGCTTTAACTTCTACATTTATTTGGCAAGATGAACAAAAAGGAACTTTACAGTTTACAAAATCATTCATAAGTACTGTAGCAGTTACTTCATTATTAAAACTAATCATAGATAAAGAACGTCCTAACGGAGAAAGCTTAAATAGTTTTCCTTCAGGGCATACATCTATATCATTTGCTAGTGCTACTTTTATTCAAAAAAGATATGGTTGGAAATATGGTATTCCTGCATATGTTCTTGCTAGTTATGTAGGCTTTTCTAGAATAGAAGCTAAAAAACATGATGGCTGGGATGTTTTGGCTGGAGCTGCAATTGGTTATGGTTTTAGTTATTTATTTACTAAACCGTATGATAAAAATGCACAAATACAAATAACATCTGGTATGTTAGATGATACTCCAACGTTTGGATTTAGGTATACTTTTTAAACAAAAAAAATCTTTAAGTAAATAAATACTTAAAGATTTTAAACTAATTTAAACTATTTGTTTCTTAAACACCAATGCAAAATTTTTGCAATGTTCTTTGCATCATCTACACCTCTATGATGAGTTCCTTCCAAAGGAATATCCAAAATATGTAAAGCTCCTTTCATACCAACTTTTCGTCTTAAATCTTTTACCTCTGAAAAAAGTACTTTTACGTTAATATGCTCTTGTGATAAAGGATATTCAACACCTCGTTTTTCACACTGATTTTGAATCATTTTTAAATCATATGCTCCATAACTTGCCCAAACATATTCTTTAGAATTATATTTCTCTCTAATTTCTTGACAAGCTTCTTCAAATGAAATACCTTCTTTATCCAATAAACCTTGAGTAATTGTAGTTAATTCCGTGCAAAACGGACTAACTTCAGAGCGTTCTGGCTTTACTAAAATTCCTTTATTTCTGGATATTTCACCTGTTTCAGTATCTAATTCACAAATACCGAATTCAATAATTTCGCTTGTTTTTCCTGGTGGTATCTTACCATTCCAACAAGTAGCTTCTATATCTATTACTATTATTTTATTTCTTTTTAATTTCATTTTCATTAAATATTTTGATAAAACTATCTTTTTCTAGTACATCTAAAGAAAAATCATAAGTTGCTTCTTCCTTATCTGTAACTACTGCTCCACCTAATAAATCAACAATAGTTTCAAAAGTTAGTGGATTGTTCCATTGTTGGTATAAAGCTTTAGTAGCCAAATCAGAAATCTCAGAATTACCAGAAACTCTTGCATGACCAGCTCCAAAGTTTAATAAAACAAAAGACTGTCTATTTTCTTCAGGTAGAATCATACCTAAAATAGTTTGTTTTTGCACAGAACTACATTTTATATCTGCAAAAACCTTATTCGGATTCATCATATAATCATATTTTACTTCATCTCCTTTACCTATAACTATTTTATAAATACAATCTTGTCGACCAGAGTATACATTATTGTTTACTAAAGTTGGTACATTTAATCCTTTATTAGCATACAAATATTCAACTGCCCCATTTGGTGCATCCGTTATATCTCCTGAATACATTAAACTTCCTTCACCTTGTTTACAACTAGCATTCCACCCTACTTTACCTCCAATGTTAATACCAGATAAATCTAAATCATGAGCTCCCCATTTATTTTCCCAATACACACCAATAGCTAACTTTTCTCCATAAAATTTTGTTCCTGTTGGAATATTACCAACATACATTTTTTCTGAAGTTGGTAAAGCATAAGAAATATCATTTGGAACATAAACTTTTTGATCAGATAAATTAAATCTACTCTTTAAGTAATTTAATAAGAAATCATAATTTTTACTACTTATATAAGTTGTATCTCCTGAATAAACTTCAGAGATTGAAGTAATTTCTTTTTGTTTTTTCGCAAAACCAAACTTATGTTTTAGAGAAGTTAATAAAGCTCCGTAATCATTTTCTGTAACATGAGTTGGAGCACCAGATTTTACCCAAGATTTTCCATTTCTAACACGATACAAAAAAGTGTTTTGTCCATTCTTTCTGATATAACAAGCATTTAAAGCTTTAAATAAAGCAAATGGAGTTGCATTGTTTAACCAGTGAATATCTTTATCTGCTAACAAAGAATGTGTTACTTCATTTAATGGATTTGATACTAATGGTTTGTGATATTGTTTAGATAATTTACTAATCTTATTAATTATTTTTGGCGCTCTATTTTTAAAAGCTAAAAACAAAGGTTTAAATCTATTGAAAATCTCAGCTAATCTTTCCAATCCAAATCTATTAAACGCCATTGTAGGATCGTAAGTACTGTTTTTAATAGCTTCGATTAATTCATCATTTTTAATTAGTAAAGTTGTATTAGTAGTTCTATAGATAATATATCTAAAAAACTCGACAACATTATCTGGGTAAACTTGATATAAGTCTGCAATTTTTACAATTGCTTCTTTATTTTTAATTTGATCTTTACCTGTAAAATTGTAATTTAATTCTTCAACTAAAATTGATAAAATATCATCTATAGTTTCTTCTTTTAAAGCAATACCTGATTGTAATAACGACAAACATTTTTCTGTCATTTCTTCAACTGTATATGCCTTAATTACTTTATAAACTAATTTTAAACCTGGAACATCTAAAACTTCTGAAGGAATATAAATCTCACTTGTAAAATTACTTCCATAGGTAGAAATGTAATGTTGTATTTGCTCAACAAATAATTCAAATCGTGTACTCGACTTAATTTTATCCCAAGATTTGTGGAATGTTTTATTTAAATCATTTCCATTTAATCGTTCACGAGCATAAAATCCTTCAATTTTATTTTTTGCCCAAAGTGCATTTTTTTCAATAATAAATCCTTTATTAGATACATAAGGAGTTTTATTAGCTTCTGATTCTTTTGCTATTACAGCATTAAATAATTTTAATGTTTTCATTTTTCATATCATTTATAAGTGAGGTGTATTTAATGGAATATATAGGAACACCTTTTACCTATTTTATTTTAAAAAAAGACGAAGAGTAAAAAACCAATCGTGTATGGAATCGAACCATGAATAGGAACTCTTTTTGTCTTTAATAATCAACGAGAAGTATTTTTCTTTTAAGGATAAATTTATAGGAACTTCTTTTGTCGATTTGTGACTCAGACAGGACTTGAACCTGCAACCTCTAGAACCAAAGTTTCTAGGAACTATTTATGCTTTTTTAATAGCGAACAGTATAACAAATCTAGTGCTCTATCCAATTGAGCTACTGAGTCTGGTAATACTAACGGAAAGTAATATTTAGGTGACAGCTAATGTTAAATAGGAACTTTCTTAGTCAGTATTTGTAGCTCGGGCAGGAATCGAACCTGCGACACACAGTCTGGATCTTTTTCATAGGAACTATTGTTGCTTTTTCATAGCGAATAGTATTTTTCTGTTGCTCTACCGCTGAGCTACCGAACTATATTATGATGTTAATGAACTTTTAATTTTGCCTCATCATACTCCTCGTTATGATGAGGCTTTTTTCTTTTTCAATCTTCCCCCTCTTCTTTTCAATTTCATAGATTTTCTATTTCTTTTTCAGTAAGCAACTTGATTAAATATTGCTCTTTTTCATAATTACACTGCAAATATTGAGGTGAATTACGCATTGTTTTTGCGTAATAAAAAATAATGTTATTTATTTTCATAAATTTTATCTCTACGATCAATCTCAGCTAACGGACTTCCTTTAAATGTATCAATATTTATAAAGCCATTCGCCTCAGTAATTAAAGATTCAGAAGGTTTTACAGCTCCTCTCCTAACATTTCCATAATCGCCAGTGAGCTTTTTAGTAGCTGGATCTAAATCTCCCCATAACTTATCAGGTTTTCCTTGATCTATAGGCTCTACATAATATGTGATTCCAGTTACTTTAGACTGAACAATAAATCTTCCTGAATTATCCGTGCCTTTTAAAAATCTTTTTAAAACTTCTCTTCTCATTTTTTATTTTTTGATGATTAAACTCAGTTACTTCTTTTTCTTGTTTTTCTTTGCTTTAGCTTCTTTTTTCTTTTCTTTCTTTTTAGTCTTTTTCTTTTTCCGTGGAACTTTATCTTTAATCCTATCTTTATGCTGATCAATTGTATACATAAAACTATCATTATACGTATGAATTTTTGCCTCTTTTAAGAAGTCTAATGCCTTTTGATAAGATCTTTTTTGTTCATAAAGTCTTGCTTTACTTACATATAAAACCGCTTTGTCTGAACCTTTAATTTTTAAAGCAAAATCTATTAATTTTTCAGCTTCATCTAAATCTTCATTCCATAATAGAACATTAACATAATGCGGATAAATATGAAACGCATTAATATCTTCAGCTAAAGCTTCAGCAAAATAACTTTTCGCCTTTTCATAATCATATAAACTCTCAGCATAAATGCGTGCAAGCAAGCCTAACACCATAGTGTTTTTTTCATCATAAGCTAAAGCATAAGTTAAAGCTTCCATAGCTTCTTCTAAATCATATGGATATGCATCTAATGCTTTAAATATGTAATTATTCGTTAGTGTTTTCATTTTGTTTTCATTTTTTGTCACTTCAAGTGAAAGTATTCGGAATAAAATGAAGAATACTTTTATATCGAGAAGTTCTCGATACTATTTTTATTTCGATTTCGTATGCCTCCATCTTCATAAAAATCACTCGAACTGACAATTCTTTAAATTTTTAATCTTAGATTATTATAATTCTCTACGCAAATCATTTTTTAATTGATTACGTTTTAATTTATAGTTTTTCTTTTTCTGTTTTTGAATTTTAAAATCAATTCCAGTAAAAATCTTTACTGGATTTCCTCTTTCTATATTCAAATGATTTTCCCATTCTTGTTGTACCGATTGCTGTAATTGCTCAATATTACTTGCTACCACACGCTCTTTTAATCGTTGTATTGCTATCTTTTTATTTTGATGCTGTGATCTATTTTCTGATACCAATACTTGAATTCCTGTTGGAATATGTTTTGCTCTAATCGCAGAACTTACTTTATTTACATGTTGTCCTCCAGGACCAGAACTTCGTAGGGCTTGAAATGCTATTTGCTTTTCATCTACAGTAATTTTGTTATTGATTTTTAATTCAAAACAACCGATAAACCAGTTTTTACGTTTGTGATGTTTTCTGAATGTTGATGTTCCAATCCATTGAATAGTACCTAACCATTCTTTTAAAAATGAAGTCAAACTTTTACCTTCAATTTGAATCGTAACCGATTGAACAGTTCCATTTTGATTCCCATTTTCTTTTTGAAGAATCGTATAATCAAACTTATTTTCTTCTAATTTTTTAATGAACGTTTTTAATATTTTAGCAACTACCCAAGTACATTCTGCAGGACCACGACCTGCGGTAAATTGAATTGTTTTTGTTTCCATGTTATTTTCTTATTGTCAGTTCGAGTGATTTTGATCGAGTGAAATGAGATTCAAATTTTATCGAGAATCTACCAAACTCTTCTCGATACAAAAGCATTCTTTATTTCATTTTGAATACTTTCACTCGAAGTGACAAAGTGCCTTTAAGGCATTTTTGATAACAATGGATTGCCTATTGGATTTTTCCCTTCTGATACTAATTTTATTGCGGTTTTTACTGCCCAACATTTATCACTTGAATGAATGTTTGAATAAAAACTTAATAACGTTTCTGGCTGAACTACTTGCCAACCATTAACTTCTGTTGTTGCTATGGTTTTAGATTCAAAGAAATCGATTGTGACTCTAATTTCTCTTCCTGTTGGTAACCATTCTATTTTTTCGTATCGTCTAAAATTCTCTTGACTAGGCATATGATCGTAACGAGTCCAAACTTTTTCAAATCCTTCATCCAATAAAATTTGCATTACAATTCCTATATTTTTAGGATTCACAAAAATGTCTATATCCTTATGATCATGTGCATGTTTGTATTC
Source organism: Tenacibaculum aquaeponti (assembly GCF_052084715.1). Taxonomy (GTDB): domain Bacteria; phylum Bacteroidota; class Bacteroidia; order Flavobacteriales; family Flavobacteriaceae; genus Polaribacter. The sequence goes on from NZ_CP197288.1 coordinate 486,670, forward strand.
CTTATGATTCATTTCTGACATAAAATGCCAAGCCCAGCCTCCAGAAATAACAATCCATTGTTTTAATTTTTCTAATATTTTTAAGCCTAATTCTATACGGTAATCAGGCCATAATTCTCCGTATCTTTTTGTGTTATGTTTTGCTCCCATAGTTTCTAGCTTTATGCTATTAGCTATTAGCCATTGGCTCTTTACTTTTAGCTGTTTGTTTTTTTGAAATATTTTATTAAACATTCTTAGTTATACTAATGTCAGTTCGAGTTATTTTATGAATGAAAATGAAGTAAAATTGTATCGAGAACAATTCGATTACTTCTCGATATAAAATTATTCTCCATACCATTTCAAATAATTTCACTCGAAGTGACAATTCGTAATTCATCATTAAAAATTGATCATTATATAAATGATCATTGTTCACAGAACTACTTATCCATTCTCACAATTTTCGGTGTAAAAGTTCCTACTACTTCTACCAATTCTTGTTGATTTGCCATGACTTTCTTTATGTTTTTATATGCCATTGGCGCTTCATCAATTCCGCCTCCAATTAAACTCACTTGATTCATATTCAGTTGATGTTTAATATCACTTTTGGTGAATTTCTCTTTACATTTTCTTCTAGAATGCTTTCTCCCTGCTCCATGTGAAGCAGACTGTAAACTTTCTTGATTACCTAATCCACGAACAATGTATCCTGGTGCCGTCATAGATCCTGGAATTACTCCTAATTCTCCTTTGCTGGCAGGAGTTGCTCCTTTTCTATGTACGATTCGTTCTACTCCGTTTACTTGTTCTTTCCAAGCAAAATTGTGATGATTTTCAACCATTGCTAGTGGCTTTACTCCTAACAATTTTGCTACTCGTTTGTGAATATTATCATGACAAGCTTTTGCATAATCACCTGCTAAATTCATAGCTAACCAATATTCTTGTCCGTCATGTGTATTTAAATCTAACCAAGCTAAATGCTGTACGTTCTTTGGTAACGGACATTGTTTACTCGCTAAATAGGTATAATGCTTTGCTATATTGGCTCCTAAAGCTCTTGATCCGCTGTGAGATAATAATCCCACATATTCACCAACTGGTAAATCAAACTCGTTTTTTTCATCAGTTATCGTTACAATTCCGAACTCTACAAAGTGATTTCCACTTCCTGAAGTTCCTAATTGTCTAAATGCCTTTGTTTTTAAACGCTTTACTAATGGAATATCTCGAAACTCACTACGTTCAAATATTTCATGATCTTGTTTTTTATCATGAGCTTCATACATTCCAAACTTTGTATGCTCTTTTAAAATATTCTCCATTTGATGTTGCTTTCCTTTGATGTGAGAAGCTTTCATTGGATAAATACTTAAGGCCATTCTACAGCCGATGTCTAACCCCACACCATATGGAATCACTGCATTCTCTGTAGCTAAAACTCCGCCAATGGGCAAACCGTAACCCGAATGTGCATCTGGCATTAATGCACCTTGCACTGCTATTGGTAATTTTAAAGCATCGTATAATTGATACTTTGCTTGATCATCAATTTCGTTTTCTCCATAAATTGAAAATGGAGCTCTTGTATTTCGTAATTGATGCATTCTAACTTCTACTGGTTTTGTTAAACCTTCTGCAACTTTCCCCCAAATCGCATTTCCTTGATATTTTTCAGGATGAAGCAATACGTCTTTTGCTTCTTCTAAAATGCGCTCTTTCTTTTCCTTTTTTCTGTATCGGTTAATTTGCCCTAAGGCGATGTTTATGCTATTATTTTGTGGAAATCCTAAATTGATTAGATCTTTTCCTTTTAATCTCTTTCCCATGTTACTTTCCCATTTAAAATTGCTGCTATTGGATAGTTTTGTAAAGCTTTTAATTGTTTTTTAGCCTTAAGTTTATCCTTTGTAAAATCTTGGGTTGTCCAATAATCTTTTCGATTCCAACCACAAAATTTTGCATTTGCTTTGTAGTATCCGTTTCTTAACAACTTGTTATCAAGTAAAGCATCTTCACTTTCTAACTCTGGATCAATTCTTTTAGAATGTGTTATATAAGCTCTCGTGTATTTTATACGATAGGCGCTTTTAGGAATTCGTACATAAAATCTTTTTCTAAGCTTTTTATCTTCTGTTCTGTACGAATACACTGTGCACATTTTTTGTGCTTTATAACTTAATCTGTTGAATTGACGTTTACTGATTGTTGGAAAATCTTTATAGATCAGATATTTTGAAATTTGGTGAAACCATTGCTTATCAGCTTCTTTTTTGGTTCTGCCCCAAAATTTCTTCTCTATTACATCGTATAATTCAAAAATCTCTTTCTTGTTATTATATCGATCTACGTTTTGAGTTATAACAATCTCTTTAAACCAACCATGTCGAATTGGTTTTTCAAGTTTTATATACCCTAAACTTTGTTTTTGTTTCCAAATTTGACGTTGTCTTTTCCAGATACCACGAACCTCTTTAAGCCTTTTCGACTTTTTATGTTCTGGTTTCAATTATTTTCCTATTAAACGTTGCTCTGTTTGTTTCGGAAATGGTAATAAACTAAACGGAATTGTGTAGTATTAAAAATCCGAAACTTTGTTTTGGGCTTCGGACTTTAAACATATTGAATACTATTTATGAATGAAGTCACGAAGCTGTTGTGCATAAGAACCTAGTTCTCTTGTTACACCGATGTCTTTTCTTAAATTGAACATTTTACTTCGTTTTTTTATGTGTTAAGTTTTAACTCCTTTTTTTATTTTATATGAGTTAGACTCCCCTAACTATTATAATAAAGTTATTAAAACGATATTTTGTTTTTGCTTTAATTGCGATGCAAAGATGTGAGGCTTTTTTTTATTACGCAAGAAAAAAACAAATTTATTTTACTAAAAATCAAACACTTAACCCGGATAAAAACAATAAAAATCCTGTCCGAATTTCTTCAGATAATTAATCTATTGTAATTGAGTTATGTAGTACTATTGACTCTTTTTCCAAAGGGCTACATTTTTTTCATAAAAAAAGCGTCCAAATTTTACAACTTGGACGCTTTTGAGTGATTTTATACTACAATAACCTATTTGTAACTCCATAAAAATCGCTTTTGAGCGTCCGATATGTGATTAAATTGCATTAGCATAGGTTATATTTTTGTTTTTGCGTTAATAAATATGTCAGCAAATATGACAATTTTATTTGATTTATAGGCTTAGATTGATTTTAAATTAAATTTGGACAAATAGAAATAAATAAAATATGGGCTTTAACAAGCTTCATTCATTAAGTATTTAATTCCTTTACTTTTTAAATTTCTAACTTTTCTCTTACCTTCTTGCCTACTTTCTCTATAACTAGGCCAATCATCATGAGTTAACCATGGGAATAATTTTCTTTCTGTTTCGTAATATCCTTTACTTTTTAATTTTTGATTTAAAAAAGCGATTTGTTTACCTAATTGAGGATCTACATTTCGAGTATGAGTTACATAAGCTCTTGTGAATTTTATTTTATAAGCTCCTTTAGGTATCTTAATATAAAAACGAGTTCTTAAGTTTTTTCTTTCAGTATAATATTGAAAAGGAATACATAGTTTTTTAGCTTCAATACTCAACCTATTGTATTGTTTTTTATTGATCGTAGGAATTTCTTTATTGATTAAATATTTAGAAATCTGGTTTCTCCATTTTTGTTCTGCTTCTTCCTTAGTTTTAGCCCAAACTTTTTTCTCAACTAATCTGTATACTTCTTCTATATATTCTTTATTAGCATACTTATCTACATTATTAGTAATAATTAGCTCTTTAAACCAACCATGTCGGTAAGGTTGATCTAACTTTATTAGTTTTAACTCTGATTTTTTTTCATATAGAACATTAAGTTGTCTGTATATTTTACGAACTTCTTTCTCTCTTAATGTTTTATGATTTTTAGGTTTCATAATTATTTATTTTTCAATACAATTTCTTTTCAATCGAAGAACAAATATGCTACTTTCTTTTTAAATTAAATCTTAAAAACTATTTAGTAGTAATATATTGTTTAATTACATAGCGCATTGGATTAGATTCTGAAATTTTTAGCACTATCGAATCTCCTACTTTTCGTTCACCTACAAACTTATTAATAGTTGTTATATCATTATAAGACTTGTTATTGCAACTATATTTATAATATAGTCGTTGATAATATCTCCCAGGTCCGGCATGGGCCCAATTTATTTTGTAAATATGTGCTTTTACAATTTGAGTTTTTTGCCCAATAAACTTATACTCTCCAGTATAAATAAGGTTTATTATGTAAATAAATAAAGGTGATAAAGTAATTACTATTAAGGCATTTTTCCACTTTTTCTTTCGTTCATTTTTTTGTTCAAGATTATACTTTAATTTCCATTTTTGATAATTTTCTTTATTTAAAGTTTCTTTTTTTGCTTTATTATTTTCAAAAAACTCATCTGTATCATTTAAATTTTTCTCCAGAAAATTATCTATATAACCATAAAAAGATTCTATACTTGAGATTTCGAATTCTGAAAAAGTAACTTTATTATTATCTAAATACTCTACAAGAAATTTATCATTTTTCTTTTTTAAAACAATAGATTTACGTTGATCTACATAACTTAAAATATATACAAAAACATGAAATACTCTTGCGTGTTTTACTTTTTCAATACTAGAAATAATATCTTCTTTACATGAAATATCAATAGTTTCATCTTTAAAATCGTATAATAAACGAACTAATACTCTCACGAAAATAGTTTACTTAAAAGTTTTAAAAATTTAGATCTATCGTTTTTTGGGTCTTCATCCTTTATTTGGACTTTTTTCATAGTAACAGTTTCATATACAGCTTCAATATATTCAAATTCGTTCATATCTGGTTGTACTAAATCTGCTCCTCCTTTATGTGGAAATTGCACATAATATTTTGGTGGTTTTGGAAGTTGTTCTTCACATTCTTTTGAACATAAGTTAGCTAACATTGGAATGATATCTGTTCCTACTCTGGTAGTTATCCACATTTGATTTGTTACTTCATAGCTCATTTGTTTACTACAAATACTACATTTTAAAGTATCACCATGATATCGAATAGGATTATGATTTAATCGAGGAAATCCCATACGGTTTTTGTAATTTCCATAAAGCACTCTTGTACTAATACGACTGTCTTTTAGGTTCTTACATTTAAATATTTCAAATGGAAACCAATGTAAATCATAAGATGTATAAGGATCAAAGAATTCAAGTGATTCCATCTCACCTATTTCTGGTGGAATACGCTTTAAATTACTACCATATAAATCAATTTTCTTTACGTTTTTAAGCTTAGCTATAGATTCTGGTAAAGTATAAATTTGAGAAAATAACTCGTTACCAAGAACATCTCTTGGTGAAAACTCTTCTGCGTTGCTTTCTGCAAGTTGATCTACATACTCGCATAACTTTTTCCAAGCAATTGATGTTCTATCTTGAACATTATTAGGTATTTTAGAAATTCTTTTATTCATTAGAATTCAACTTTATTAAACTTATTCAGTCCAAGCTCTCCAATTTCTTATTGATTTACTATAAAAGAAAATTCCAAATATCCATACAGAAATGGTAAACCAAAATCCATATTGATCATACCATATTAAAAATGGATCATTATTTCTATATGGATAACCTAGCAGTTCTTTGTAATATAAAACTGCGAGTAATATGATTAACGGAATAGCAAATTGAGCTAAAGAAAATAAAATAGACACTAATCCTTTACGCCATTTATTTAATAAAGCTAAAACTGAAAAAATTACGATTAGAATATTTAAAATTAGAGCAATTAAAATTCCTATTTTACTATTAAACCCTAAATATCTATCTGCTATAAAAATCAATAATATTCCAAAAATCAATACTACACCAGCTGCTACAACACTTAATAACATATTTCTTATATCTGTAGTTTTAAATAAGAAAATTAATAATGAGAATACAATTGATAAAACAATAAATACATATAAACTAACAGAATCGAAAGTTGGATGAAATGTATAATAAACATTTTTAAAGAAAGTATTTAAACCACTAAAATCACAATAAGGTACATAACCAAAATATTCATAATATTCTTTTTCTATTAAAATACTTTTCCCATCAGAAGTTTTAGGAAACTGACTGTAATAAATTTGATCTTTTTTATGTGAAGTATTTGGAATTAAAACAGTATCTATTCTCTTTTTAGTTCTGTAGTAATTTAGTTTAAGCTTATCTAGATCATAATTTAAAGCTTTTCGATCTTTTATGTTAATAATATACTGATAATCATTTTTAAAATTTAAAAGATACAACCAATCTTCCTTCTTAATGTTATGCTTTACATTGTACTGTTTTGCTAAATTATAAAACTCGTCTAATTTGTTACGAAGAACATTTTCGTCTTTCTTATCTAATAGTTTTTGATAATAAATTAATCTATCCTTTCGATCAGTAGAATCTTGCCCATAACTAATAAACTCTCTAGAAAAGTTATATAAATTTGGAGTAATTAATTCCTTGTAAGAAGAAATATCATAAACAATTCTATATTTAAAAGGTTGACTATTTTCAACATATGAATCCTCATCATAAATTCCTTCATCAGCAAAAACATTATTTTTAACATCTTCAGCTATCAATTCATGATTGATTTTGAAAAATTGATAATACTCGTCGTTATGTTTTATAAAAGCTCGTGTTGTATCTATTGTAATTCCTAAATAATCTTCTCTTTTGGTGGATACAACTTCTAAAGGAAAAGGATCTGGATAATCTTTTTCTTCAATTTCATAATTCGTTCTATTTTTTAAAAAAAAGATCGCAGCATTATTAAACTTTTTAATATCTGTATCTATTTCATTCCAATTGTATAAAGTTTTTATTTTACTAGTAACTCCTTTTTTATATGAATAATAATGAGTGATATTGGTGAAAAATATTAAAAACAGAATACAAAACTGTATGAATAAAGTTCCTTTTTTTAATGGGTAAAAATTCTTGAAAGCGTTATTTTTCAAGTAGAAAATAATCCAGATTAATAATGATATGATAGAAGTTAAAACTCCTATTAAAAATGCTGGAGAGCCATAATAAAATTCCTCTAAATTATAATGACTAGAAACATCACTTTGAGTATTTACAGATAAAAAACCAGCTATAAAAAATGTAAGATGTACAATGATAGCAAAAGCTAACATCCAAACTAGTTTTGTATTCCAAATTAATGGATAATGTTCTACTAAGTATTTATTTATTTTTTTAATCGTTTTCATAAGCAAGTATTAGTACACAAAAAATCTTCTGGTTGATTTAGAAATATCTCTGATGTATTGAATTGTAAAATTGTTTGACGCTATAATTGATAAAACAGTATTGAAAGTAATCGTGTTATCTTTAAAATATATGATATACACTCCTCCATTATACTCGATTTGTTCTAATTCATATTGTTCAAACACTTTTTCTATATCTTCTCTTGAATTAGCAGTATCAAACTCTATAATTAAAGAGTTTTCTTCTTCAGTTTTTAAACCTAAAAGATCTGTAGGTTTACCATTTCTTAAATAAATTACTTCATCTGAAACCTTTTCAACTTCATATAATTGTTGAGATGAAAAAATCATAGCAATAGGATTTACATGAGATTTGGCCAGCATTTTTAAATCCTCTAAAATTACTTGTTGCGCAAGAATATCTAAATTAGCCAAAGGCTCGTCTAACAGAACAATTTCAGGTTTTCTAAGCATTGTTCTCGCTAACTCAAAACGCATTTTATATCCAGAAGACAATTCGCTCCATTTTAAATCTTTGTATTTCCATAATCCAAATCTTGCAATCATCATATGTACTAACAAATGATTTTTCTCACCTGTAACTCCATGATGAACCAATGCAAACTTTAAGTTATCAACTACGCTTCCATACCATTTTGAAGTTCTTTGAGGAATATAAACCAACTTTGATTTTAAATCATAAATATCATCTGTTTTATTAAGAAATGAATATGACAGATTACCTGAGGTTTTTTCTATTAAAGAAGCCAAAATTGTAAGCAAAGTTGTTTTACCGTTACCATTCTCACCTACTAATCCGAAAATATCTCCTTTATTTAACTCTATATTGATTGGACCCAGTTTAAATTTCCCTCTTCTATATACTTTTTCTATAGAATTCCCCTTAAGTATTGGTTGGCCAATTGCATTTTGATCTTCAATTTTAAAACCATTTATAATTTCCTTACACTTTATAAAATCATTTAAAACATTGGATTTATCTTCTTCTTTTTCATAAGTTTCAACAAATGTTAATGCAGCTTTAAACGCTTCAATTTTATCTGTATTTAAAGTTGCATCAAGTAACATTCGATAACCTAAGGAATAATCTCCTTGATTGTAATATTCTGTGGCTTGTTGAATAAGTATTTCTTGTTTTGTCAACTTATCTTCCATAACAATTTATTTTTTTAATAAGTTATCTCTCTGTAAAACTAGGTTTTATTTCTCTTTTCTGAAAACTTGAACCTTTATTCGTTAGAGTTTTTCATATAAATGCTTACTGCATTTGCTTTTTATGATTCTGCGATTAATAATTTAAAATACTCTTCCTTGGTTAAAGGTCTAATTTCACCTTCAGGTATTATTTTTCTTTTCATTTCACAAAGTAATATATCACCTTGTCTTTTTAAATGTTTGATATGAGGAATTATATTTTCATGAATTCTAAAAGTAGATGCAATTGCTTCTAATGGATTGTCTTTGTATTTGTTTTCTATCCATAACCAATGTTCGTTATTTGTTGATGTACACCAACATTTTACGGCATAACCTTTTTGCAAATTTCGATTCCAAACTCTTAAATCACTAATTTGATTAAAATTAACTTCATAGGTTTCAAAGATATTATGCTTTTCTACAATTGTTTTATTTCCTTCTAAATCATATTCATAATGCTTTACTAAAATTCCTTCAGATTTAATTCTACTTGCGTTTAAAGCTTTCATTACTTCTGCAACACCAACATAATTAAATGAGAATCTTCTAATATTTAAGTTCTCAATTTTAAATAATTTCTGAAAACTTAAAGCTTCAACTTCTTGCCATACTCGTTCTATCTTTTTTAAAACAGTAATTAAGTGTGGATTCATTTCACATGTCCATTCTCTTAAAACTTCACGTGTATAAAAGTTTTGATAGGAACTGTGTTTCATTTTCAATATTTGCACATACATGTTGAAGGAAATTGGTAACTTTTGATTTCTCCAACGGGAACCTAAATAAAAATAATTTTTAGACAATAGCTGATTTTCTCTTATCTGATGATAAAACTCTTTGACTATTCCTGGATTATCAGTTTCAAAATATTCTGATTTATTAATGTTAGTAATTGTAGTATTAATTTTTACAAAGTTTTCTTTGGCTTCTTTACTACCTTCTAAGACAGAAATTGTTTTTAAATTCTTAAACTTTTTGGTTGTATTATCTACTAATCGTAAAGTTCCAAAAACTTTAGTAAGCTCTGGTGTTTCTAGATAATCATTAGTAAAATAATTTCCTTTTACTATTGTTAAGTTATTTAAATAATGTATGCTCTTAGCTGATTCTGGAGTTATAATACTACCATTAATTACTCTTAGATTTGGTAAATAATGCTCAAAGTCATAACTGTATTCTATATTTATTATTTCTAATAAATGAGCTTTAAAACGACCATTTAAAAGTGATTGTTTTTGAATTATTCTTAATTGTGGAGCAATAAGTTCTGTCCCTTCTTTAGTTAAAGTAATACTACCTACTTTATATAAAGATGGAAATGTATTATTCATTCCTTTTTGAATGATTAATTTTTTACCTATTTCATCAACACAAATTCTTTGATTTGAAGAGTTGATCTCACATCTTCCTAAAATTAATTTCAATTTAGGTGTATGTACTTCTCTTTTATCATTTTTCTTGATGAGTAAATCTCCCCAAATCTTTTTAAGATTAGAAAAACTACAAGAACTATTTATGATTTCTATAGAGCCAAAATGTTCTTCCATAGGAAAAACCAATGGATAACTTGCGTCATAAATTCTAAGATTACAGTATTGATTGTCTTTAACTTTCTGTAATTGTGAGTTGTTACTAATCTCTATCCATTCATTTTCTTTTTCTACTCCATTTATAACTTTTAGTTTAGGAAGTAATACTTCTTCGTACTTTTTTAATTTTCCTAGAATCTTTTCTAATTTAGGTAACCTTGTATTTACTTCATGAATATTTAAATTTCCTTTAATTAAATGTAATTCTGGAAATACATTTTCTTTACCATCAACAGACAATACCCCATCTACTATTTTTAAGTTTGGAAATAAACAATGTGTAGCTCTTACGATTAAATTACCTTTAAGATGATCTAGTTGTATTGTACAAGCATGTAAATATATTTCTAAATGAAATTCTTCATATAATTGTAGAAATTCTAAATCTTCTTCTTTAACGATTTTTATAATTGGTAAATCCATCATTAATCATAAGCATTTTCTACAATACGTGTAATAGGATTATATTCTTGTTGAACATACTTTATTACATATTCACTTTCTATTTTTATACATCCATGCTCACCATGAGTTACAAATCCATCTCCTTCGATTTGGATAACTTCTGTGCTATTTAAAGTTTTTACAACCTTAATTTTACTAGCTTCTAAAACATGTGTATTTGTTGTTTTTTCTAAGAAATGTTTCATAGTCTTAAGTTTTTAAAAGAAAGAGGGTTGGAATCGAACCAACATCATCGGATTGGCATTCCGCTGCTTTCCAATTAGCTTACCTCTTTCTTATATTTTAAAAAGTGAAGATAGACTGGATTCGAACCAGCAACCTTATGCGTGACAGGCATATATTCTTCCATTGAACTACTATCTTCATATTACCAATTTTCTATTTTGTAATTTTTCAGCAATGTTCCAGCTAATATAGGTTTTTCTTGGATTCCTTCTAAAATTGGATGTAAAATTCTAGCTGCTCCATCTACAGAATCTAAAGGAGGAATATAGCCTCTTTTAAACTGTTTTTCTCGTAAAACTTCTTTTGCTCCTGTAGAAATCCAACCTACATCAACGGCATACATCAAAATATTATGATCTTTTTCAAACTGTTTACCAGAAGTTCGTGTCATCATATTTAATGCTGCTTTTGTCATATTTGTATGTGGATGAAAAATCGTTTTATTATTGTAACTAAATTGTCCTTCAGAAGAAGTTACATTAATAATGAATCGTTTATCAAACTTAGATTGAGAGAATAAAGGAGTTAATTCTTTAATCAAAAAATAAGGTGATATCTGATTAATCAAATTAACTTCTAACAACTCATACATAGAAACTTCTTCTAATGTTGAATTCCAACTTGTTTTCTCTCTAGTATCGATAGGCTGTCCAAATCTATTCATTTCAAAATCCTGATATTCTTCAGAATTCACTAATAAGTTAGTTTCTTGCAAAACTGAAGTTGTATTTGCAATACACAAATTTTCATCAGAATTTAAAAGTAACTTCTGCTCTTGTTGAACTAATGGTGTGTAATAAATATCGTTGTATTTAATAGTTTGTGCTGCGTTATTTATTAAAATATCTAAAGTATTGTAATTAGACTTGTAGAATTCAATAAACTCTTTTACAGCTGTTAGGTTTCTTAAATCTAAACCGTAAACTATTAAGTTATGTTTCCAATCGTTATAATCTTCTTCTTTTTTAAATTGATTTAAAGCTAAAGCTGGAAATCTACTTGTAACTACAACATTTGCATTTGCTCTTAATATTTTTAAAGCTGTTGCATAACCAATTTTTACTCTTCCTCCAGTAATAATTACGTTTCTTCCTTCTAAATCAATATTTTTAAATCTGTTTTCATAATTTTCTTCAGCACAATTCGGACACATTCTATTATAAAAAAAATGAACCTTATTGTACTGTACATTGCAGACATAACAATTCTTAGGTTTATTTATCGATTTAAATTCTTTAGTAGTATTCAATTCACCTTCAGCATATAACGTTTCATTACGAATTGCATTTTTGAAAATGGTAGATTCTTTTAAAACATTTAAATCTTGTTTTAATCTTTCTTGAGTTGACTCATGACTCTTTTGCTTTTTCGCTTTTTTATGAATCTTAGTAATTAAACCAGAAAACAATTGATTATCTGGATTATGAAAAGGATTGTCTTTTAAAGTTTGTAATACTTTAATACAATTGTCCCATTCTTCTTGAGTAAATTGATATGTTTCCATATGATTTTCTTTGTGGAATAGACGAGACTCGAACTCGCATCTGGGTCTGGCCGGACACCTAGTTTTTCTCCATTTAAACTACTATCCCATTAATTTTTTAATCTACTGTAAAGCAATCATCTAACATTTGATATAACTTCGGATGTTTTCTTTTTAATAACATTGGTCTTTCGAAAAAATATTCGCAAGCAACTGCAAAAAATTCTTCTTTTGATGTTCCTCCGTAATTCCTAATATCAGAATCATCGTTATTAATATCTTCCATTTTATCATGAACTAAATCTAGCCAAACTAACAAATTCTTATTGTCTAATAATGCTTTAGGAATACCATCAATATTTCCGTCTAGTTTATCTAGTAAATGAACAAATTCATGGATTCCGGTATTTCCTTTATCAGTTTTGTTCGTAAAACCATGGTGTAAAGCTCTTCTCGATAGAATCATTTTATTTTCAAAGCGTCCGTTTCCAACTAATCCACCAATAATTTTGTTTTTTGACTTTGCTGCGAATTCTAAATCTTCATTAAAGTAATCTGGATAAATAATCACAGTTTTTAAATTCGGATACATAAAATTATTAAAACCAAAAACTGGGATAATAGCACTTGCTGCAACTAATAAAATATCTAAATCTTCAAATACAAAATCAACCGCAATAATTTCTACACTATTTAAAAAAGTCTGAATTCGTTTCTTAAAATGTAAACGATCTTCTGTACTTAATTGCTGATAAAACAGTACATTTTCTTCTAATATTGTATACCAATGTTCTTGAATTTCGACAGTATTAATTTTAGGTTCAACTTTTTCTTTAGTGATTACTTTATATACTAAAAAAAGGACAATAAGAGTACTAATGATATATAACAAAATACTTTTTCTTTTAGGCTAAAATACTATTATTTTTCATTTTCTAAATTCAAGAAAGGCTCTACAAAACCAATAAATTCTAAATTACTTTTTTTCCATCTGGCTCCGTGACCAGAAGTAATACGAACTTCGTAAATCAACTCGTGTTTAAAATGATAAAATACATTCCACCATGTTTTGTGATGTAGTAAATATTGTATCAGTTCTTTTACCTTTTCCTCTTTCTGTTTCGGATTTCCTTCCACACTACCCCAAAAGTTATTTATTGTTCGCTCTGAATGTTTTTCAAAAGCTCTAACTGCTTTAGTAACGTGTAAATTATATTGCTCAAAACTTGCTTTAAAAACATCATCATTTAAAGGCGGAAGTGCGTTTATCGTGTTATTTGTTGCTGATGTTAAACGTTGCCCTAAAACCAAAAGAAAATCAGTGATATCTGTATGTTGAAATCTTTGAATTAATTCATCAACTTCATTTATCTCAAACAAAAATAGAAACTGTTCATAGGCAGCTTTTCTATCTCTTTCAATTTCTTCTTCGAAATATGGTAAAGCAAGTGTATTTAAAAAATTAGCATCTGAATGATAACTGTGTAAATTAGATATGAAAGACGTTAAATGTTCTTTTTTACAATAGGTTAAATAATGTTCTTCCTCTTTTTCAATGAGCTTTTTCTGTAAGGCAAACAGTATAATATATAATTCTTCTTTTTTCATGTTTTATTAAATAACACTACAAACTTAATTTATTACTGCGTATTCTTTTTGCGTAGCAATTTAAAAAATTAGAAATGGAAAGATTTTTACTTACATCTTTGGGTATTTTCCAATGTTTTGTCTTTTAAACTACATTTCTAATTTTAATAGTTTCTGAATTTAATTCGAAATTATTTTTAAATAATTAAATCTACTTAATGAGAACCTGAAACAAGTTCAGGTTGACGTTACTTTACTTAAAAAGAAGTACTTCTTTAACTAAACTAACAGCTTCTTTGTTAAGTTCTTTAGTAAATAGTTTTTGACGTTCTTTTTCAATAGTGTTCCACTCTTCTTCGTAATCTTTCTTAAAATCTACAAAAGCATCTTGAGATAGTAAACCAATGGTTTTACCAGTTTGTTTTGGTTCGAAATCACCAAGTTTACTTTGTACGTTCATTAGTCTGTTTTCGTTAATGTAACTCATTAGTTTTTCTAGTGTTTCCTTTTCTTTATCTGAAAATGATATCACAGTAGTTTTTCTAACTCGTGTTGTTGCATGTGAACGTTCAGACCATTTTTCGTTTTTGTTTTTAAAGATTACTCGTGTTCCATTTTTAAAAATTTTACTTTCTACTGGTTTAATTACAACACCTTCACAAGTGTTATCTTTAATCTCTGGAAGGCCAAGCCAACCTGGAATCTTTGAATCAAACTCGTTTGAATATGCTAGACAATCTTTAAAAGAACCTTCAAAAAGTGATTTTGCATAAAATAGTCCAACAGTTTCAAAAAGTTCATTCGCCTCATCTACATTTAGATACACTTCTTGATCGATACGAATATCAAAAGCATAGAAATCGTTATCAGGTGTATAAAATACTCCTTTTTGAATTCTTGACATTCCTTTTGATTTTGGTACTTCCGGATGTTCGTAACTACCTCCAAAGATTTCACCATAGACCGTAACTTCAGTTATAGTTGGATATTTTTCTTTAACAAGTACAAATAGTTTTTTAATTGTTGTTCTATACTTTTCTAGTACATATTTATAGTTGTTAAATTTTTCATCTTCAGCAATTAACCCACTACGTTTTGCGACTTGAATTACTTCTCCATCTGTAATGAAAGAAAAGTTAGATCCGTGCACTTTTTCTTGAACTACATATTTTTCTTTATCATATCCATGAAGATAAACTTGCTCAATTTGTTTTTCACGGTATGTGTTTTCAATACTGTTATATTTCTTAAACATGATCTTATTTTTTTAATAATTACTAATTCTCTTTTTGCGCGCTTGTGTAGAAGATGAGATTCGAACTCATTGCCATTAAACATTCCTTTATAATTCTACGTTTTTTATTAATTCTTTAAAATACTTTTTCTTTAATACTGACAATAAAAAAAGCACCTCGTTTCGGAGGTGCATTTTAAAATTTATATATTAAACTTTTTACTGTCTATACCTCCTAATTTTCATTTGAAATAACTCCATAACAATACTAGCACTATTTATTTGTGCACTTTTATTAGTATTCCAATCTTGTATATTATTCATTTTTAGCATTTCCTATGAATTAATTTTTTCGTGGTGCAAATATGTGTCAAATATTTTAAACACACAAACTTTAAAGAACTAAAAACCAGCAACTTATCTTAAAACAATTCAATAGAGTTCCTGTCCGTAGTTTTACGAATACACAACAAATCTGTTACTATTTTGATTATTAGTTATTTGTTGATTCAACATCGACTATGTGTTTACCTTTTATCTTTCTAAGATTTTTAATCATTTTTTACAAAAAAAGCGTCCAACTTAAAAATTGGACGCTTTTACTATGAATTATTATTTGTTTTTAATCTCTATTTTCTTCTGAAATAATTACATAACGTCCTTCCTGCGTTCATCCAATTTAGATAAACACTAGCATCTTTTCTCGATATTTGAATTTTGTTATGTAATGATTCTTGTTTCATTTCTGATGCAAATATGCAATATTTTTTAGAGTTTGAGAATTCTAATCTAACAAGAAACTAATGTTTTATAATTTTTGGGAAGTAATTCAGCTATTAAATTAAACCAAATAGATGTGCGATCTAATATCCAAGCATCTGAAGTTATAGCTACAAATTCACTATTTGCAATTACTTTATCTGGATTGTTTTCTAAGATTACCTCCCAATTGTAATGATATTTTTCTGCAATAGTTAATAATTTAGTTTTCATTCTACCACTATTAGAAACTGGTTGATCGAAAACCCAGACAACTTTTTTTACCTTATATTTTTGAAAGAAATCACCAATTAAACGTATTGCTTCTTCTGTTTGATTTACACTTTTATAAGTTCCATGTAAAGAAGACAAATCACGATAAGCTCCATCTTTTCCTTCAAAAACATACGCATTAGAAAGAATACTTTCTAATAATATAATTTGATTAAAACCATCAATTGTGATTTCTTTACCGATCAAATTCTCTTTCGAAATTTGCTTTTCCTTTCTGTTTTTTACAGCTGATGCTGCTGCAGACATTCCTTTTATAGCTTGTTGTTGACGTTTATTCAACTTGTAACGATTACCAACTAATTCGCAAGAAGAAGCTTCTCCATAACCACGTTCTAATAGAAACGACATATCGAAAACTGCTCCTTTTATCTTTCGTTGCATAAATTCTTGTCCAAATAATCGATCATCTGAACCTTCTTTTCCTCTATTCTTTGGCATTATTAGTTTTACGAGTTAAGAATAATTATAGTAATTCTTTATTTTAGTTTATTGAATAATTTTTAGTTGTAAATACTATTTTTACGTCATTCCGAATTTATTTCGGAATCTCATAAATTTTGCAAGCAACAATTTTTAATGAGAACCTGAAACAAGTTCAGGTTGACGTAAGTTTATGATCACAGACCACTAATATTCGTTCTGATTATAAAATTCAGTTCTTATACTGTTCAATAACTGATTAGCTAAAGTTTTATCTGGTCTTTCTGGTAAATCTGATGTTTCATAAAGCTGTTCTAATTCTTTTTTAATAGTTTCTGCTTCACTAACTAAATCATCGTATTCAAATTCAGCATTTTTAATTCTAAATAGATATTTTCTTTCAGATTCACTAACTCTAACATTTACTACTTTGTTTTTTGCAATCTCTTTAGCCATATGCAATAGACGAAATGTGTGCATCATGTTCTTCGCATCATAATTTTTATCATGAGAAATATTACTTTTATAACGTTCATCGTTTCTTTTATCAACCCAATCCCAATATTCTTTGTACTTTTTACAATACGATGAATAACCTTCTAAATTACTGTATAGAACAGCAATTGGATTTTCTTCTTTCGGAATTGAGCTTGTACACACCTCGTTTGCATTTTCTCTCGCAATTCCTTGATAGCCTAATGCATCACTATAAAACAAATTGAAACAATTTTTCATATTTGGAATTTTAGCCAATCCGCAATTATTGATATCTAAATCATGTTCTGTTAAATATTCTTTTAATGGTAATGATTTTTTTCCTTGAAGAACTGTACAAAAATCAATAATTTCTTTTCGTTCTTTTTCAACCGGATTAACAATTTTCTTATTTAAACCTCTCGCCTTTTTAATCTGAGTAAAAGCATAATTAGCAAATGTATTCTTGCATAATTTTGATAAAAATAACTCCGAAGTAATTTTATCGTAAATAGGGTGTTTAATTTGAATACACTCAGCTGGCATATTTAATAATTCTAGAATATTCGGATTATTCTTTAAGCATAATTCTATAAACTTTCTTAATTCATAATACACAATATCATTCGTTTCATTATTGATTTGTCCAACATAATCTAACGAATAGAATTTATCTTTTGGTAAAATAAAAACACCACGAATATCAGTATCTGAAGTAGGCGTTTGTAATCCATAAGCTCTACTTCCACTAATACTTTCGAAAATAATCGAGTTTGATTTTTTTAATTCTTCTAGTGTCATTTCTTTATATTTTTAAATAAATGTCAGGTTGAGCGCAGTCGAAAACTTTTTGATAATGAATAATTCTTCTTTCTTTTCCTTGATGAAAAGAAGCAAAAATCAAGATTTATGATAAAAAATTAAGAAAATGCTACAGCATCTACAGCCACAGATGAAAAAAACTCGTTATCACTCAAACAGTTTTTCATCTTTTTCCTCACTGCTGCCTTGATTTTCAAACTTTTTATCAATAGATCATTTTTACAATTGCTCTACAAGGTTTTTATTAAAAGTATTAGGCACATAAATAATTTTTAGTGTTAGTTACAAATCTAAATATTTCAAAAAGAAAGTATTAAACGCTTCTTGATTTGCTTTTCCGCTTGGCAAACTATTTTTTAACTCGTTATTTTCATTAATAATGTCTCTAACTAAACGAATTAGTTCATCTGAAACAGGATCGCTACTCTTTTCTATTCGTTCACTTTTTAGCTGAATTACTTCATCAATTTTAGCATGAAAAGATGTATCAATTAATTCATACAATTCTCTAAAATATACTGGTGGAATTGTATGCTTTTTGGTAATCCAATTGGCACATAAAGCAGTTCTGATAGTATAAAAGAAACTCTTTAATGTCATTTTATCAGTTCCTAAAGTTTCCTCAAAACCTTTATTCATTGCATTAAAATGATGAAAACCAGCAATTGGATTAAAATTTTCGCTTGCCAATTTTTTTAATTCTTCTAAAAAAGCGGTGTTGGCTCTATAAATTACAGATGAAAATAACCAACCTGTAAACGAAGCATTTGATTTTGCTAATAAACGAAGTGCTTTTCTGATATCCCAGCCAGATCCATCTAAATCATCTTCTGTCATAAATTCGATCGTATCTTTTGTTTCCCAAAGATTTAAATACCAGTCTTTAGAATGTTTGTATACAAATCGAATATCGTAATCGGAATCTGGAGAAGCAAAACCCCAAGCTCTGCTTCCCGACTCTACTGCAAATAGAATTTCAATATTCTTTTCTTTTTCTAATGCAGCTAAATGTTCTAAAATTCTTTTTTCCATAATTTAAGTTTATAATAGAATATTATTTAAAATAAATCATTTTCTATTTTTTGACATATTTCACTATAAAAAATAGGAATATAAAATTTAGTTCTAGAATAAAAATGTACTAACTCATAATAAGAAACTTCATCTTTTTCTACATTCATAAATTCAGCAATAGACTCTGTTTGTTCATTAATTATATCAAAATTATGTTTTAATTGATTATTAATAATTCTAATTGAATTTACTTCATCATACCCTTCCAGTTCTCTTAAATTAATATTTTTTGTTTCGAAAAAGCCTATAATATTATTCCATTTATACATATTGAAATTATAATCATCTCTATAAAAAGTCTTTATTAGATTTTTTAAACATAATTCAAATTGTTTATATGCAAACATAATTTGTGATTCTGAAATTATTAAAGCCTTATTCATTTGATTGTATAATGAATGATATGTGTAAGGAATCAAATTCTCTTCAGGCCAATAATAATTACCATTTTTGTCTAAATTCCTTTTTGTTTCATCTATTTGAAAGATTATATCCATTAAAAAATTACTTACATAAGAATCATAACTATATACATCAAGGCTTTGTTTTAAAAATTCTAAAGCATCTTTAGTAGGTTCCAAATTCAAAAAAATATGTCTAGAATAACCTTCTTTTTTCATATAAAATTTATCTATTAATTATTTAAACTCACTTCTTTTACCATATCAATTACTTCTTCATTACACTTTAGAATATTATGATCTGAAGTAAAATTTCCATAATTAGAAATTTCTTTAATCCAAATATCTTTAAGAATATTTAGTTCTTGTTTATCGGATACTGAAATTACTTTTCTATTTATAAAATTAGAAAATTGAGGATAGTAACTCAATATCTCTTCTTTTGAATATACTTCTTTATTTTTTGAAAGCAATAAAATATTCTGAGCTATGTAAAAAGCTAAAATTTTCCAAACATCTTCATTCGCTGTATTCTTCTGATTAAAAGAATTAAAACTTGTAAAATCAAGTATTTTTAAAACATCTATTTTATTTGAAAAAGAATGAATTCCTTTAAGAATAGGTTTAATGTTAACTCTTAAATCTGTTCTAGTTAACATTGTTAATACTGTTCTTACGGCTTTGTAAATCGCTAATGTTTTATTTCTTTTTAATAATCGTTTAATTGGTAAATCAAAAAACTGTTTATGATTTTTATAAGTATGATAGAATGCATTATTCAAAGAATCAATCCATGATTTAGTATATATGGTATCGACCAAAACTCCATCTTCAATTACTACAAAAATAGCATTCCAGTTCAATTCAAAATCTAACATTAATTGTTTTAACTTGATTTTGCGTTCTTCTTGAGTTAATGGCATTTCTTCCTTTGTGATTTCAATAATTACATCTAAATCAGTAGAACTTGTTGATCCATATTGATAATATCGAAATGGAAAATCATGTATCTTTTTTAAAGTTGGTTTCATAATTTCTCTTTTTCAAAACACTTATAAACTCATTTAAATACTCTTGTAATGCATTTGCATTACTTTCTTTTCTTAGTAAATACTTTTCAAGATTTGGATAATATTCAATGATACCTTCTTTAGTATACAATTCAACAGCTTCTAATAAGGCTAACGTAATTCCTAATTGAAAAGCTATGGTTTTATACACTTCTATTTGAGAACCATTTTTTCCAAAACCTTTAATCTTATCAAGTTGTATACTCTCTAAAAAAACAACTTTATCTTTAATACTTCCTCTTAGAGCTTCTTTTGCTTTTGTTCTAAATTCAGTTCTTGTAAAATATGATATTAGAGAACGTAAACACCTCTCTATTCTAGCTTCAACATTTCTGTTTACTTTCCTTATTATTCTTTTTTCAAATTGCTGTTTATAAACGTTATAAGTTTCATACAAGGCATTATTTAATTCATCTTCTTCTCCTTTAAAACAAGCTATGACTATACCTTTTTCAATAATTGCTAGATTAGCATTTATGACTTTATTTGTATCGATATTTGACTTTTCGATGTATGTTTTTATCGTTTCATGATTTTCTTGTATCGAATTTAACTCATCAACAAAAAAACATACATCTAAGTCAACAGAACTTTTAGAACCGAAAATTTGATACGGAATTTCCATAGTTTACTTATGATTATCTATATACGTCAACCTGAACGTGCTGAATTTATTTCAGTATTTCAGATTATCATTGTTAATTAGATTAAACTGTTATGAGATTCCGAAATAAATTCGGAATGACGTCAAAACTAAAATTAGTATAGATAACCAACATTAATTTACATTCTAAAAATCACCATAAAACACTTGTAAACAAGGTAGTTGTAATTTCTTCCTCCACAAATCAACAACTTGATTTCTATCATCTAGAATAAATTCTACATAAAACTTATTTTCAATTTCATTTCTATATAATTCTTCTTTTATAATAGAATCTTTTCTTTTGTCTTTAGGATTACGCATCCAAAGTGCATCGTAATTTACTTCATGCTTTTGAAGCCAAGATTCTGTTTCTGATTTGTATTGACCATCTCTACCAGAAAGTAATAAGATTTTGTATCCTAGCTTCTGATAATTCTTTACCAGATTAACGATTGGTACATTAGGCAAATCTTGCTCACATTTACTACCATCAAACGGACTTCTATTTGTAATTAAAGATAAGGTTCCGTCTAAATCACAAATAATAGCTTTTGGTAAATTTTCATCTTGCTTTACATATTCGTTTTTTAGCTTTTCTTTTGTTTTCAGTTGTTTATCCATTCTTAGAATAACTTCCCTTCCAACAGATTTTTCTCTAGCAGCATCTCTACGAATTGCTTCTTCTACATCTATTTCCATTAACTTCACTTCAACTTTTACAGCGTGACCTGTTTCATTGGTGTATTCACTGGCTATTTCTGCAATTCTTTCCTGATTTTTGTCGTAAAGATTTGTATCATCGACAATAACATGTTTTCCTGCTATAAGCGCTTCTTTGATTAAAAAATCTCTTGTTTTCACAATAAACTTTTCATTTCCTTTACTGAAGTGATTTGCATCTAACATTTCACGTAAACTATCTCTATTGATACGCTTATACATTCCAGGATTTTCTGAAACTAACTTTTTAGCGTATGTTGATTTTCCTGATGCTGGTATTCCTTTTAATATGATTAT
The DNA here is from genome assembly GCF_052084715.1 of Tenacibaculum aquaeponti. Taxonomy (GTDB): domain Bacteria; phylum Bacteroidota; class Bacteroidia; order Flavobacteriales; family Flavobacteriaceae; genus Polaribacter. Next base: position 508,735 of record NZ_CP197288.1, read on the forward strand.
TCTTTTCATTTTCTTAGTTTTTAATTGTAATTCTTAATCTATTTTGAAATTAATAACGTCAACCTGAACTTGTTCCAAGTTCTCATCAAAAACTTAAAATGTGATTATCTTGAGATTCCGAAATAAATTCGGAATGACGTAAAATAGTTGTCATTAATAATGTTATAATATTTTAATATCTAATTGTGCTCGTTAGAATATGCCTTTTCAAATACTGGACGAATCATTTTCCAAATAATTTGATCGTAGTTTTTTTTATTTTTCATTGAAAATAATACAGCTGGATATGTACAGCTTTGAAAATACGCTGCTGTTTCTCTGTCTGTACCAAACTCTTTATATTCTAACTTTGCGATTTCTTCTATATTTTTAAATTTTAATTTTAAATCTGACTCTGTTTTTTTTACCCATTTAAAAAATTCATCTGGTACATCTTCAATCCATTTTGTTAAACTTCCCTCTTCTTTTAAAGTTTCCCAAATGGTTAAAGAAGAAATTTGAGTCACAATTTTGTGTAATTCTATATACTGTTCAAATTTTATTTTTACTCTAAAACCATTTTCATATTTAATTACAAATCCTTCTTTATTATTCCAGTTTAAACTTTTAAGCTCTTCGATACTATTATAATGATATTGTTTTGGTAACGGAAAACCAATATCTACTAGTTCTTCTTCTATACCTGTTTTAGTATCTATAATAGCTAAAAGTACTAACTTTTCATCTTGACCATAATCTACAATAACTCTGTTTTCAGGATAAATGATTTCAAATACATAAGTCTTATTCAAATCTAAATTCTGAATACAATGTTTATACTTGCTATTTAGTAATTGGTTTGCTCTAATTGATTGTTTACTATTAAATGAACCTCTAGTTGCAATATACGGCTGGTTGTTTAGCCAATATAAAATTCCAAGTGATCCATCCATTTTATCAAATATCTTAAAATGAAGATTCGGTAAATTTTCATATCCGATCTCTTCTACATTGAAAAACTTAGCGATAGGATTAGCAATGATATTATAATTTGCATCTAAAATCAATCCTCTACATTGTAAAGTTTCTTTTGTCCAATAACTTTCATATTGTGCAGATTGCGTATAATTATAAATCCATAAATCAGCTTCCGGATGTTTATTCTTATGAATATATCCGTTATGAATAGCTTCCTCTAATTTTTCGATATTTAAAATATTTGTTTCCATTTCATTTTAATTACGGTACAAACATCCGTTTATATTACGCAATATTTTTGCGTAATAAAAAATAATTATAAAAAATTGAAATTTATATTGAATTCGAAAAGTCTATAAACAAAAAAAGTGCTTATTAGCACTACTTAGATGGTAAGATTTCTGTTACTATACCATACACATTTTTCGTCCATCCGTTAAGATGTCCACGATTATTACCTATTAGTAATCCTCGTTTTTCATTTTTACCTTTTACTAAATGCGTAAAACAATTTCCCCGTACTTTACAGAAAACTATATCACCTTCTTCACAATCTTGCCATTGTACTGGCTTTAAAACAACGGGTTGTCTTGATTTTAAAATGGGTAACATCGAGTTTCCAGGTTCTTTAGAGATAATTGTTTCTCCATTCAATAGCTTTTGAATTTTCCAATTCATAATTATTTGTATTTAAATTAAACATTAATTCAAAGACTATTGCTGAACGAAAAGTAAAGAACGAATAACTTTAACTGATTAAAGTCTATGTAAAATTAGTTTTTATTTTTGTAATACAAACTATTTAATTGAAAAAATTGACTTTAAAAGAACGTTTTACCCAATTGTTATCACTTTATTCTCAAGATAATGAACTCATTTCTTCATTATGGAATGAGCTTGAAAAACACTACAAAGAAAAGCATCGTACCTATCATAATTTAAATCATTTAGAGGAAATCTTCTCTTATTTTGATCGTTATAAAGATGAATTGAAAGATTCGAATTTGGTTTCTTTTTCTATATTTTATCATGATGTAGTTTATAATATATGGAAAAAAGATAACGAAGAAAAAAGTGCTGATTTTGCTGTAGATCGACTTCGAAAACTACTTTCGAAAGATGATTTAAACATCATTTTTAATCAAATTATAGCCACTAAAACTCATGAGGGTTCAGATAATGATACTCGCTTTTTAATTGATTTTGATTTAGCTATTTTAGGTCAATCTTCAGAAATATATCAGCAATATGCTAAACTTATTCGCAAAGAATATAAACTCGTTCCAGATATTTTATATAAGAATGGAAGAAAAAAAGTATTACGTCATTTTATAGATAAGCCTTTCATTTACAAGACCTATACTTTTATTGATCATTATGAAAAACAGGCGAAATTCAATTTAAAAACAGAGCTTGAAACTATTTAGGCATTGTTTTTGACTTTCCCTGTCACATGAAAACGAAACTACTACTATTAATTGCTATCGTTGGTAATCTATTTTATGGTTACACACAATTATCTGCTGATGAAGAAAAGTATTTAGCAGATTTATTATTTAAAAAAGTAAACACACTTAGAAAAAGAAAAAATGCCTCTCCATTGAAGAATGATTTAAATTTAGTTAAAGCAGCTAAGTTCCATTCAGACTATATGTCTAAAAAATACAAGTTAACCCACAATCAGTTAGAAACTGAATTTGTTACTCCTAAACATCGTATTGAAAAGTTTTCTAAAGAGTTTAATGTTTTTGGAGAAAATATTCTAAAAACTAGATCTATAAAACCACCATTTACAAAACGTAAGTTATCGTTAATGGCTAATTTGATGTATAACTCTTGGAAAAATTCTAAAGGACATTATAAAAATATGATCTCTAATGATTTTTCGTACTGTGGTTTTGGTTTTACTTACAATACAAAAAAGAAACAAATTTTTGCTACAAACGTTTTTGGGGCTAAAAACTTTAAAGTTTCAAATCAGCTTTCTGAAAATACTTTTGGAATTGGAGAAAGTTATGATGATTGTGAAGAAGTATCTAAATTCAGTAATATAATAGCTAGTTTCGGTAATAGGTTAAGTATTGAGAATAATGAAATTATATTCAGATACCATAGTTTACAAACTTTCAAAGAAATATTTAAAGATCAAAACGATGGAATTGCAATAGACTTAATTACAAGGAATCAATTATCTTGTGGTAAACCTAATGAGCTTGATAGTTCACCTATTTATGATGGTGTTTTATTAAAACCTGTTTACTTAAAAGAAATCTTAACTAAAAATAGGGCAAATAGTAATTTTAGATTAACAGTTTCACTGGGAAAAGTCCCAGATTTTTTAATAGGAAAAGATATTACTGCTAATCTAATTCTAATTAATAATGGGAATCGATGTGATTACAGAGTTCCTCTAATAATTCCCTCTTCTGCGTATTCTTTAATCCCCATACAACCAGAATTGTATATTCCTGATGTACAGTTAAAAACTAAAGGAACTGCATTTGTAAAAGAAATTTTATTCAATTTTGGTTCTTCTAAAATTACAGCTCACAAAATTACTTCAGATACAATACAGAAAAATGCTATTGAATTTATAGATGTGAAAAGCTATACCTCTGTAGATGGTACATTTTCTAATAATAAATATCTGTTTTCAAAAAGAGCAGAATTTATTACCAATCATTTACATGAGAAGCTTGGTAAAATCAATAAAAAAATAAATATTGAAGCTAAAGAAAACTGGGAATTATTTGATTTTCAATTAGAAATGTATGATTATAAAAACTATGTTAACTCAACTAAAAAAGAGAAACGATATTTAGCTAATAATCAACTAAAACAAACTTTTAAAAACGAGTTTGCACAACAACGAAAATCAAAAGCTATTATTTATGAAAATGGTTCTTGGTTATCAACTAGCAAAGAGCATTCAGAATATAATTTAATCGATGCGTTACTTCATAACAATAAAGATTTGGCAAATGCTGCATTAGTTGCTTTGTATAACCAGAAAGATATCAGTTTCATTCTAAGTGAAGATTTTATTTTAGAGCGTCTTATTGACAAAAAAGAATTTGTTCAGAATACTTCTGCCCTATTTCTAAAAAATATTAATTTTTATCAGTTAGACACTGTGATTTTTTACATCAATTATTGGTTAAAAAGAGCTGAAGAATTATCGGTAAATGCGCAAAAAAACTTACTGAATTTATATACAATAACAACCAATAGATTATTACTATTTTGGGATGTTGATAATGAAAAATTTGCTCGAGTTTTGCATCCAGAAAAAGTAAAAACTTTATTTAAAGAAATCACTAAGAATGAAAAAAGCAATTCTTTGTATCTAAATTATCATATGGCCGTTATTGAATATTATGGTCAGATTAATGATTATCCAAGGATTTCTGAATCTTTTTATCACATTACAGATTATTTCAAAAAAAGAGCGCTAATTATTGAAGATGATATTAAATTAGCTTTATTTTTTAACCACTGGAGTAGATTTGACTTAACTTTAGAACTATTATCTAAACCTTATTTAGAAAATCGTTTAAATGAAGATGCAACTTTTATTTTAGCACAAACAGCTATAGCATATCCAAGACATTTTAATAATTATGTGAAAGAAATAATTATTAAGAAAGCTATGGATTTTAATAAAAAAAAGTGGTGTTTTTGGATGAAAACAGATTTCCAGAATTTACGTTATTCTTTCATAAAAAAAATGTACTGTAATACCTGTAATTAAAATTATAATATGGCATCAAATAAAAACGCTTTAATTAGATATAAAACCATAGATCAATGTTTACGAAATACCATGCGCAAATGGACTTTAAATGACCTGATTGATGCTTGTTCTGATGCTTTATATGAGTATGAAGGTAAAGATGTTTATGTAAGTAAAAGAACTGTTCAGCTCGATATTCAAATGATGCGTAGTGATAAGTTGGGTTACAATGCACCAATAGAAGTTTATCAACGAAAATATTATCGATATGCAGAAGAAGGTTATTCTATTATGAATATTCCTGTCACTGAAAATGATGTAAAAGTAATGAACAATGCGATTCAGGTTTTACGCCAATTTAAAGACTTTTCGCTATTTAAAGAAATGGATGGAGTTTTACAACGTTTAGAAGATTCTGTTTATTCTTCGCAAGAAAATAACCGTGCTATTATTCATTTAGATAAAAATGAACAATTAAAAGGTTTGCAACTTATAGATCCATTATACAGTGCAATTCAAAAGAAGAAAGTTTTAGAAATTACATATAAGTCATTTAAAGCTAGACAAGAAAATATTTTGACTGTTCATCCGCAGCTTTTAAAAGAGTTTAATAATCGATGGTTTTTAATAGTGTATCATAAAACTGATTTTATGAATTTAGCTCTTGACCGTATTATAAAAATTGAAGAGAAGGATGAAATTGAATACATAGATAAAGCTGTTAATGGTGATGATTATTTTAAAAATGTAATTGGTGTTACTGTTTCTAATTCTAGCCCCAAACGTATAGAATTTTGGATTGAAAAACGCTTAGCTCCTTATGTAATCACCAAACCTTTTCATCATACTCAACGCTTAATTAGAGAAACTGAAGATGGTTTCATATTCAATATTTTAGTTCAAATAAACTTTGAATTAGAGCGTGTTATTCTTGGGTATGGAGAATCTATTAAAATACTAAAACCAGAAAAATTAAGAGACAAAATCAGTAAACAATTAGGACGCGCATACAATAATTACAAATCGGTTAATTCAGATCATTAATTATTAAAAACCACATAAGCATTTAAACTTGTGGCAATGGTCATCCAAACTAAATATGGTAAAATTAAAATCGTATAATATTTTAATTGTTTTATATGCTTAAACGTGATGTAACCAATCAAAAGCCACAGCAAAGTGATACTTATTAAACCTAATACGGTGTAATGTTTATTGAAAAAAAGTAAATTCCATATTACGTTTAAAAACCATTGCAAACTATATACTACTATCAACTTTTTATTTAATTGCGAATATTCATAACTTAGTTTGGTCATGTAGAAAGCAAACAATAACATTATGGTTGTCCAGGCTGCACCAAAAACCCAATTCGCAGGAGTCCATGGAGCTTTATTTAAGTTTTGATACCAATCTGTTCGTGGGCCATCGTTCATTAATAAAACACCTACATAAAGTGCTAAAAAGTTAGTTATTAAAAAAATAATGAACCTGATATAAGATTTTTTCATTGATTTAGTTGATTTTAATCGAATCGATTATTAATTTGAAGTTTTCATCTTGTTTATTTCCTATTAAAAAAGCAATTTCTTTAATTTCTGTATAATTAAAATTTTGTCTTCGTAATCTATTTCCTCTAAAGATTGGATATAAACTATTTAGATCAATTTCTATAGTTTCCCAATCACCAGAAGTTGTAAATTTTTGAGTATACCAATGTCGATCTGTTGGATTTGATTTTACTCTAAATTGATATGCTTTTCCATCTCCTTTTAAACGAAGAATAACTTTTTTTGAAGTTTCATGTAATGTTACAGCTACCGAATTTTTAACCATAGCAAAACCTCCATTATTTTCTGTAGAAACATGACCAGAAAATACGCCTTTGCTATTTTCATTTAGCGCTATAGAAGAAGTTGAAATTCCTCCCATAACATCATCATTGGTTGTTTTCCAACTGCTAATATCAGAAGATTGAGAAAAGTCTACAACGGTTATAGTATCTTGAAAAGCAAACAACATAATGATAAAGGCTAAATATTTCATATTATAATTTTAAACTAACTATTCCTGCATCGATAGGAAAAACTTGACCAGAAATTGCCGAAGCGTGATCTGACAACAAATAATTTGCAAAGCTTGCTACTTCTTCTGCTTTTAAAAATTTCTTTAGCGGATGTCTCATTTCCATGTTTTCGCGTTGCTTATCGTTACGCAATAATTTTTCTGCTAAAGATGTATCTGTTACAGTTGGAGCGATACAATTAAATCTAACTTTAGTGGCAAATTCACCTGCCAAAGATTTCGTTAAACCTTCTACAGCAGATTTACTAGCTGCAACACTTGCATGGAAAGGCATTCCTAATTTGGTAGCAACTGTACTAAATAAAACTACACTTCCGTTATTATTTTTAAGTGAGTTAATATACTTTTGAATCACTTTAACTGCTCCAATTACGTTGATTTCAAAATCACTTCTAAAATCATCTAACTTTAGTCTTCCTATCGGTTTTAAGTTAATGCTTCCTGGGCAAAAAACCAAACCATTTATATCATCAGAAAGTTCAGGTAATTCATCTTCTATAACGTCGATTGAGTAATGTGTTACGTTTACATGACTCGCTACTTCACTCCTACTAAAATTAATTACTTTATGTGTTTCTTGTAAAGAAGTTACTATAGCATTACCAATTCCTTTACTTCCACCTACAACTAAAATTATTTTCATTTCTATTATTTTTTATGCAATGAACTGAGTTCATTATTATCTTTTTGATACCTTGTTATTTGATATATTTCTTTGTCTTGTACATTTAAACCTTCCTTTATCAAAAGGCCTTTTTGCTTGGTGTTTTGTAGCTCTTCCTTGTACTCTTTTTCTCCACATTCTGAAACTTGAAGGTTTCATTTCTTTACGCATCAGCTCAATAACTTCTTGTTCTTTTAATCCGAATTGAAATTGAATAGCATCGAAAGTTGTACGATCTTCCCAAGCCATTTCTATAATTCTATCGATTTGTCTATCCGTCATAATAATCTAGATTTAGATATTCATTTTTATAATCAATCATTTTTGAAATGAATTTCTTATTCTCTGAATAGTTCTTGTTTTTTAAAAACTTTATAAAACTTCCTTCAGCATGAATACTGAAAAACGAAGCGTTATACACCACCAACTTATGATATGGAATACACCAAGAAAAACGTTCTAATCTGTTCGTAAAATGAACTAAAATTCCTTTCGGACGCATTTCTATATTTCCGTAATTCAATTCTGAAAACTGAACTTTATCTGATTTTAATTTCTGACTTACTTCTGCAATCATAAAACGACCAGAACCTATTCCATTCAGTTTTATCTTATTTAATAAAGAGAATGGTTTTCCTAGTAATTCTTTACTATGCACTAAGAAATCTTGATTCGTATATGTGGTATTAAATATCATTATTCATCTCTTAACATTCTACTTCTATTTGTAATCGTATGCTTACGCAAAATTCGTAAGCTTTCTCTTTTTACTTCACTATCTTTTAACATGTTCCATAAAATATCGCTAGCTTTCTTTCTATTTTCTTTGATATCAACTATTGGGTTTGGATAATCTTTACCTAAAACACAGTTATTAAATTGCTGGTCTAAATGTGTCATTAAATATGGTTCATGAATAAATGGAGTTGGTAAATGTGACAATTCTGGAACCCATTTCTTAATAAAAACAGCATCTGGATCGTGATCGTGACTATTTTTCACGGGGTTATAAATTCTCAAATTATTAATTCCTGTTTCACCTGCTTGCATTTGCAATTGAGGAAAATGAATTCCAGGTTCAAAATCTAAAAACTGACGTGATAAATGGTGTGTTGCTTCTTGCCAAGGCTGCCATAAAATATGTGTAAAGAAAGAAACCAACATAGCTCGCATTCTGAAATTAATAAATCCTGTTTCATTTAAACAACGCATGGAAGCATCAACTAAAGGAAAACCCGTGTTTCCTTCTTCCCAAGCCGTTTTATACGATTCAGAAATTGATTTTTTTAGCTTGTGAAAACCTTTATTAATACTGGCATTTTCCATCGTACATTCCATTTCAAACTTTTGAATGAAATGTGCTTGCCAACGTAAACGAGAAATAAACGCTCCTAAATGACGCTTATGTTCAGATTCGTCTTTAACAGCTTTTGCTTTCTGGAATACTTCTCGTATCGATACATTTCCCCATGCTATATATGGAGATAGTCTGCTACAACTACTTCGCGAGGCTTCTGGTTTTGAAATGTGATACATGTAGTTTTCATGACGTTTTTCAAAAAAAGTATTCGCATATTTCCATGCTATAGTTCTTCCGCCTTGCTGAAAATTAGATGTGTCTCCAGTAACTAAATCAGTAGTATGAAAGTAATCTGAGATTCTATTAATTTCCGAAGTGCTTATAAAATCTTCTTTATCTACATCAAAAGGTAAAATATCTTGATACATATAACTTTCCCATTTATCAAACCAATCTTCTCGATTTAATAAACCTCTTAAAACTCCGTTATTTATATTCTCTTTCCATTCAATGGAATTGTTTCTACAATAACGTGCAAATTCTTTATCTCTTTTGAAAGTGACTAATAATCCTGTTTCTTGATGTGAAAAAACATCTGTGATATTATAATGATTTAATAATTGATTAAAAACAGCAAAAATTTCACCATTAACAGCTAGAACTTTAGTTTTATATTCTTTCAATTCTGTATTGATATCAACTAATGATTGTTTTATAAAATCCCAATGACGTTGACTATAATGATCGTCGTTTATCAATAGGTTTTCAAAAACAAATAATAGCAATATTCTTTTTCCTGAGTTTAGCGCATTTGTTATCGCTTCATTGTCATGCAATCTCAAATCTCTCTTTAACCAAACTACTGCTATATCTTCTCTTTTCTTCATAATTTCAAATTTTCGTTTTCTGAATATTTGAATATAATGGCTCACACAAAGCTAACGTCATTTCGAATTTATTTCGAAATCTCATAATACGAATCTGAAACAAGTTCAGATTGACGTTATTAATTTTATTTAAAACCATTATTATCATATTTACTTACTATAATAAGTTCAGTTGAAATTCTTTTTTATTATCTAGGTTATCAAGAAAATGTTCAGCATTAGAAAAATGATCTTCTCTTTTCTCAATTCCCATTTTATCTAAATTTCGAATTAACATATTCAAACGCGGATTTTTGGATAAAAATTCTCTGTTGGTATGCATAAACCTCCAGAATAATCCGTCCCAAATCTTTTGCCATTCACCATTCGGATAATCACTCATTTTTTTGATGTAATTACTACTACTTATGTATGGTTTTGTAGACATTAATCCTCCATCAGCAAATAAGCTCATTCCGTAAACATTCGGTACCATTACCCAGTCGTAAGCATCGATAAACAATTCCATAAACCAACGATACACTTCATCTGGATCGAACTCACATAACAACATAAAATTCCCTAAAATCATTAAGCGTTCAATATGGTGTGCATATCCTGTTTTTAAGATCTTTTTTATTGTGGTATCAATTGGTAAAATTCCTGTAGTTCCATCATAAAAAGATGCTGGTATTTTTCTAGAATGGTTCCAGAAATTCTTTGTTCGTTCTTCGGTTCCTTTAACCTCATAAATTCCACGGATAAATTCGCGCCAACCTAATATTTGACGTACAAAACCTTCTAAAGAATTAATCGGAATTTCATGTTTAGCAGCATAATCAATTGATTTTTTTATTACTTCCAGAGGAGATAACAATCCTACATTAATTAATGGTGATAAAACACTATGATTCAAGAAATGTTTGTCTTTCACAATAGCATCTTCATAAATTCCGAATTCATGAAAACGAACTTCAAAAAATTGTTCTAACCAATTTTCTGACTCTTCAAAAGTAGATGGATACAATTGTTTCTCATCAATTTCTCCTAAGGCGTCTGAAAAATTTTCTTCCACATATTCCTTAGCTTCTAGGTAATATGTATTAGCATCAGGAAATTCAATTTGTGGCGGAGTTTTACCTTTTGGATATTTCTTTCTATTATCCGTATCAAAAGTCCACTTTCCTCCTACTGGTTGTTCATTTGTAATTAAAATATTTCTAGCTAAACGTTCTTTTTTATAAAATGAGGTTTGGAAAAACTTTTTTTTAGAAGCTTTAAAAAAAGTAGCTAATTCATCTTTGGTATTAATAAATAATGAATTGTTTATTTCAATTAATTCAATATTATTTTCAAATTCATGAATTCTCTTTTCTAGCCAATTATCAGTAGGATTTATAAAATGAAGTTGTTTGTATCCATTTGTAATTAATTGTGGTAATAACTTCCTAATATCTGAAATTTCAGTTGTACTTTCTACATATGAAACTTGATATCCTTTTTCGTTTAAAAAGTCTTTATAAAATTGCATTGTAGCTCTATGAAAAGCTAATTTTTGCTTATGAAATTTATATTGTTTGAAGAATAAATATTCTTCAATTAAATACACGTCATTTTCTTTTGGAATATGCGTTGTACTTTTAAACAACTGATGCGGAAAAATAATACTTACTGCTTTCATTAGAACAAGATTGGTTGTAACCACATTTGTTGATATTTGCCGTTCGCATCATATCGTTCTGCTTGTAGTTGCACATTAAACTTTCTATCTCTTGGATCATTACCTACACCAGATACATATTGCCAATTTCCATAATTGCTATGCACATCGTAATCAATTAGCATACTTTCGAAATATGCCGCACCAATTCTCCAATCTAACAACAGTTTTTTTGCAAAATATGAAGCCACATTTTGTCGGCCTCTATTGCTCATCCAACCTGTTTCTTTTAACTCTATCATATTGGCATTTACAAAAGGTTCATTGGTTTCGCCATTAATCCAATTTTGAATTAATCTTTCGTTATTTTTCCATGAATATGATAATTCCTTTATTCCTTCTAACTTGAATAAATTATTTTCATGCTTCAGCGATAAATATTTAAAATAATCACGCCAAATCAATTCGAAAATCAACCAATAAGTAGACTGATTATTTCCAAATTGTTTTTCATATTTTTTTACCTCCCAATAAATTGACTTTGCTGAAATACAACCATGAGCCAACCAAGGAGAGAATTTTGAACTATAATCAACTCCAATTAAACCATTTCTAGTTTTCTTGTAATACGATAACTTTTTCGATGAAAAGAAATATGAATTTAAACGCTCAAAAGCAGCAGTTTCACCGCCTTTAAAAGGAAAAGCAGTTTGAACTGGAACTTCAAAATCACTATAGCCTAAATCTTGTAAAGTTGGAATTTTTGTATCATTCTCTTGATAATTCTCTTTTGGCATTGTTACTGGAATCAATTCCTCACGAATTGTAGCATATTTCTCTACTCTTTTTCTGAAAACAGTAAAAACCTCTGGAATAGATTTTATTTCTAATGGAATATCTTCTGGATGATATAAAAATTGATCGTAAAAACTTTCAACATAAACCGTATCACGAAGTTTTTCTATCACACGATTAATTTCTGATGTTTCTTCGTGAGTAAATTCTTTTTGATAAAGGAGAGCATCCGCGTTGTGAGTCAGACAAAACAATGGTAAAATTACATGCGGATGCTCATGATGTATATAAATAGGTACGTTTAATTCTTTTAATTGGTTTGATAAATCGGTAACTGATTCTATCAAAAATTTTGCTCTGTATTTCTCTGTTTTTTTAAAACCAAATTGCTTAGTTTGAAACATAGATTTGTCGAAACAGTACACAGCAATAACTTTGTTATATTTAGAAATTGCTTCATATAAAGCTTTATTATCACGCGTTCTTAGCGTATTTGTAAACCAAACTATTGCTGTTTTATCTTGCTGCATTTTTTACTACAATATTTTACGTTTTCCCAGTTCTTTTCCCATTTTTTTCTCCATGTAAATGCTCGTTCACAAACCGGACAAGTTTTAGTGGGTAAATGTTGTTTTTTTACTCCTCTCATTTCTGATATACCAAGGCATTGATCATTCCTTTAAAAACAAAAGCATGAAATGGTAAAACGGAGTACCAATACAATCTTCCTAATAATCCTTTTGGTCGAAATACTGCTCTTTGAAATAGTTGATTTTTTACAATTTTAAACTCTAACCAAGCTTCACCTGGAAGTTTCATTTCAGCGAATAATAGTAAACGTTTCTGTTCTTTATCAGCTAATAAAACTCTCCAAAAATCTAATGGATCTCCCGGCTCTAAATATGTATTGTGTGTTCTTCCCCTTCGTAAGCCTACTCCTCCAAAAATCTTATCTACATAACCTCGAATACGCCATAGCCAGTTGTAACTGTACCAACCATTTTCTCCTCCGATAGACCATATTTTATCAATTGTAAAATCTTCATCTACAATTTTTCTTGATCTTATATCTTTAAAACAACCAAAATGCGGAACATTAATATAAGTATTTAATTGATCACTAAAAACACCACTACTAATAGCATCTTTCCAACTTGACACTACCGCATTCTGCTCAATCTTTTGAAAAGCTAAACTAACCGCTTGCCTGTACTGAATTGGTTTTACGTTTAAAATTTCATTGATATTATTAGGCTTTGCAACTACTTCAACTTTCATACTATCAACTAATGCTTTTGCCAAATTAAATGACGTAGAAGTCACGAAATACAACCAATATGAAGACATTCGAGGAGATAAAACGGGTAATGTAAAAATGTATCTTTTTAAGCCTCTTACTTTTGCAAATTGCAATAACATTTCTTTATAAGTAAGAATTTCTGGTCCGCAAATGTCAAATGACTTATTATACACTTCTGAATTCGCTAAACCATTCACAAGAAAACTTAACACATCTCTAATTGCTATAGGTTGTGTTCGAGTATTCAACCATTTTGGTGTTACCATTAAAGGTAATTTTTCTACAATATCTCTTATAATTTCAAAAGAAGCACTTCCACTTCCTACTATAATTCCAGCTCGAAATGTTGTTAAAGCATATTGATTAGATTTCAAAGATTTTTCAACTTCTAATCTAGATTTTAAATGTTTAGATAAAGAGCCATCATTTACAATTCCGCTTAAATAAACTACCTGCTTACAATTCGTTTTTTCTACCAACGATTTAAAACTTTGAGCACATTTTTTTTCTAAATCCTCAAAATTCGTAGCTGTCGTAGACATGGAATGAATCAAATAATAAGCAGCGTCGATATCTTCAGGAAAAGCTTCTAAATTATCTTCTAAGAAATCTACTTTTATAAACTCTATTCCGTCTTTATACTCAATTTCGTCTGGAATTCGATTTAAATCACGAACACAACAAACTAATTGATGACCATCTTCTAATAATCTCAATACTAATCTTTTTGCGATGTAACCTGTTGTACCTGTGATTAAAATCTTCATTTTATAATTTTTCTACTGTCTTTTTTGGACGCTGATATTCGTATCTCGTAAATAAATTCGGAATTGCATATCCATCAAGTCCGTTTATCGTTGCTACGTTTCCTTTAGATAAATTCAAAAATCCATCTTCTTGTAACATATGATCTTCAACTTCAAAAAATTGAATTTCACCAACTAACATAATTGTATCATTTGCCTTGATATAATACTCCTCAACATATTTCATTCCTATTTGTACTGGTGATTCTTGCACAAAAGGAGCTATAAAATTCTTCTTGTATTCTGGTGTTAAATTTGTCATTTCAAATTCTGAAACTCCTTTATCATATTTAGCAGATGAATGATGCGCATCTTCTGTGATTCTTTTTGTAATATGATTTACCGTGTAAAAACCAGTTTCTTTAATGTTTTCATAGGTATTTCTTGGAACAGTTGTAGGACGTAAAATGAATCCTAGTAATGGAGGATTAGATCCTAAGTGAACTATAGAACTGAATACAGCAACATTTTCTTTACCATCAGGAGAAATACTTCCTATTAAGTTTGCAGATTTATAACCTGATAAACTATTCATTAAGTTGATCTTATAAATATGATCAAATCCGCTTATATTCTCTTTTTTAAAAAACATCTTTATACTGTTCGAAATTGTTAATCTTAATATTCTTAGCTTTTAAATCATGCATTAAATTATAAAGTCCGAAGAACGTTCTGTTGATGTAAATAAAATGTTTAGACCCTCTATTTCCATTCATGTTTCTAAGCTCAGTATTCTTAGCATACTTTGTTCCTAAATCAGTGATTTTACCAAAGAAAGTTTCATCAGAGAAATCAAATTCTTTTGTATTGAATGGTTGTGTGAATAAACTCAACATTTCATGGAACATTTCTTTAAAGAAAACTAACTCTTCTTGACTATCATCTTCTCTAAGAATCTCTAATTCATAAAGTTTTTTCTCAAAAAATACAGGATCTGAAATGCTTTCCTTTTTTGCTAACTCGAAATATGGTTTGTAAAACTCTTCAGGAACTTGTTTCATACAACCAAAATCCAGCACAATTAGATTATTATCTTTTGAAACTAAGAAATTTCCAGGATGCGGATCGGCATGTACTTTTTTAATAATATGCATTTGATACATATAAAAATCCCATAAAGCCTGGCCTAATTCATTCGCTTTCTCTTGATCTGTATTCGTACTTGTGAATTCAGAAAGATGAACACCATCCATCCAATCCATTGTGATAATTCGATCAGATGAAAACTCTTTATAATAATTTGGAAATTTTAAATTTTTGATATGCTTACAAGCGTCTACGATAGCCTGACTTTGCTCTACTTCTAAAATATAGTTTGTTTCTTCAATTAGTTTATTTTCAACTTCTTTAAAATATTTATCACTATCTTTTCCACGGATATTGAACATTTTAATTGCAATAGGCTTCACTAAAGCTAAATCAGTAGAAATACTCTCTGCAACTCCAGGGTATTGAATTTTAACTGCGTATTTATTCCCATCTTTTTCAGCCAGATGAACCTGACCGATACTAGCACCACTTACAGCATTTAAGTTAAATTTATCGAAAAGCTCACTTGGATACTTTCCAAAATAATTTTTAAATGTCTTTTTAACCAAAGGTGCTGATAATGGCGGAACTGAAAATTGTGACAAAGAAAATTGCTCAACATAAGCTTGTGGTAAAATTCCTTTTTCCATACTTAACATTTGTGCAACTTTTAAAGCACTTCCTTTTAACTGCTTTAATCCATTGTAAATATCTTCAGCATTATCTTTATTTAACTGTTGTTTAGCTTCTTCTTCTCCATTAACCAATTTACTTCCGTAATACTTTAAATAGTTTACTCCTACTTTAGCACCAGTTTGCACTAATTTAGAAGCTCTTTGAATTTTGGAAGTGGGGATATTATCTATTGTCTTCATAAACTACTTCATCATCTTTTCTTTAAATAAAAATTTACCAAAATCAATTACACTTTTTACCGGAGCGATATTTAACACATCGAAACTGGCGTTAACTGATTTCTCTATAAACACATCTGTTTTCTCAAAAGAAGACGATGTATCATTTAACCAAAACTGCATTGTCATTATTAATTGTAACCATGCACTTTCACTTATTGCTTTATCTTGAAACTTTTCTAAACGTTCTTGTTTTAACTCTAACTTCTCGATATTAAGCGTATTTATAAATTTTTTAAAATGAGTTCTTAATCCGTTAAGTGTACTTAAAGTTTTCAACTTATTACTTTGTCCCGATAAAGCATAAACCACATAGCTTCTATTAGCTGTTAAATTCTCAAAAAAAGTGAAGTAAAAACTTAGTAATTGATTTCTCGCATCAAAAGTTTCAAACTCTTCACTTTTGTGTAATAGTGCTAGTGTATTTTCAAAGAAAACTGTGAATATTGATTTTTTAATTGCTTCAAACGAAGCAAAACTATTATAGAACAATTGTTCTTCAAAATTATTCTCTTTAGCGAACTTATATACTGATTTAGGATCCTCATTATACTCTAACACATAATCCATATACATTGAAATAATGTCTAACTGAGTTATATTTTTCTTTTTAGCCATGAAATTGTACGATTGAATTTTACCATATCCAAATATACTAATATTTTGTTTAACAAAAAAGACATATTTTTAAACAAAAATATAATTTTAACTTTTAGTTAATAGTAATACTATTATATTTGCATAAAAAACAATTAACAATGGATAAATTACTTTCAAACATTAAAGTAGAAGTGCCTGAAGGGATTTATTTGAAAAATCCAGAGTCCTCTGAACTAGGTAAAAAAATAGTTCAAAACAGTATCATCTTGATCGATGAAATTGGTTTTGAAAGTTTTAATTTCAAAAAATTAGGATCGTTAATCGGCTCTAATGAAAGCTCTATATACAGGTATTTTGAAAGTAAACACAAACTATTAATTTATTTAAGTTGTTGGTACTGGAGATGGTTAGAATATCAATTAGTAATTGAGACATTTAGCATTAAAGACATCAAAGAAAAACTGATAAAAGCTGTAGAAATTGTTACAAGAACAACTAAAGAAGATCAAAACTTCTCTCATATTAATGAAGTTTTACTTAACAAAATTATTATCAACGAAAATTCTAAATCATATTTAACGAAAAGTGTTGATTCGGAAAACAAACAAGGATATTTCTTCCCTTACAAAACTGTGGTTAGAAGATTAGCTAATATAATTTCAGAATACAATAACAAATACAAATTCCCATTAAGTTTAGCAAGTTCTATAACCGAAGGAGCATTGCATCAACAATTTATGAAACAACATTTTCCAACAATCACTAACTGTAATGAATCTGTTACACCAACTGAATTTTATTCACATTTAGTTATAAAAACATTAACAAATGACAACTAAATCTTTAACCCCTTGGAAACGTTTTCTTGGTTTATTAAAACTAGAAAGAAAAGATATTTTTCAAATTTCTTATTATGCAATTTTTGAAGGCTTAGTATCGTTATCTCTTCCTTTAGGAATTCAGGCTATTATAAACTTAATTCAAGGAGCACAAGTATCCGCTTCATGGATTGTTCTTGTTGTTTTAGTTACTATGGGTGTAATTTTTTCTGGTGTTTTAAAACTTATGCAATTGCGTATTATTGAAACCATTCAACAAAGAATATTTACAAGAGCTTCTTTTGAATTAAGTTATCGTTTCCCTAAAATTAGAATGAAAGAATTAAGAAACTATTATTTACCAGAATTAGCTAATAGGTTTTTTGATACACTAACAATTCAAAAAGGACTATCTAAAATATTAATAGATGTTCCTTCTGCTTTTTTACAAATTATATTTGCATTATTACTACTATCATTCTATCATCCATTTTTTATAATTTTTGGACTTTTACTTTTAGTATTGATATATATACTTTTTAAATTAACAGCTCAAAGAGGTATTGAAACAAGTTTAGATGAATCTAAAAACAAATATAAAGTTGTTCACTGGCTACAGGAAGTTGCTAGATCTGTTGTAAGTTTTAAACTTTCTGGAAAAACTAATTTAGCTTTAGAAAAAAACGATGCTTTAGTAAGCAAATACTTAAATTCAAGAGAAAGTCATTTTAAAATTTTAATTATTCAATTCATTTTAATGATTAATTTTAAAGTTTTAGTTACAGCTGGTTTACTTTTAATTGGTGGTTTTTTAGTTTTAAATCAAAAAATGAATATTGGTCAATTCGTTGCTGCTGAAATTATTGTATTATTAGTAATTAGTTCTGTTGAAAAATTAATACTTGGGTTAGAATCATTTTACGACGTATTAACTTCAATTGAAAAATTAGGGCAAGTTGTAGATAAACCAATAGAAAGTCAAAAAGGTGAAATTGTAAAAGATGATTTAACTATTGAATTACAAAATGTTTCTTATGAAGTGATCAATAAAAATACTCCCATTTTAAGTGATATTTCATTTACAATTAACAAAAGAGATCGTATACTTGTTCAAGGTGAAAGTGGCTCAGGTAAATCTAGCCTACTACAATTAATTGCTGGTGTTATAGAGCCAACATCGGGTTATTTGTTCGTTAACAACCTTTCTATTCAAGGACTGCATTTAAACAATTACAGATCGCTTTTAGGCTTTTCACTCTCTGAAGAGACTCCTTTTGAAGGAACCATACGCGAGAATATTACATTTGGAAATACTAATATAACAGATGAAGAAATTTACAATGTTTTAGATGTTGTTGGACTTACAGAATTTGTAAAACAACAACCTAAAGGATTAAATACCATAATAAAACCTGAAGGAAAACAAGTAGCATTTACTACAGCAAAAAAAATCATTTTAGCCAGAGCAATAACAATTAAACCTAAATTATTAATTCTTGAAGATCCTTTAGATCAATGTCAAATAGAAGAAACTAAGGGAATAATAAACTTTATAGCTTCACCAGAAAGACCATGGAGTTTAATTGTTGTTAGCGGAAATTCTTGCTGGAAAGAAAAATGCAACAAACATATTGTATTAGAAAAAGGTCAAATTAAAAAATAAGAAATTATGCTTAACATTTCTAAAAATTCTATTTCGGAAAACTTGGATTTAACTTCATTTAAGTCTGGAAAACATATTTTCACGAAAGAGTACCATAAACGATTTAAACAGTTCTTATTAGTATTTTCTTTCATTATTATAATTATTTTATTTTTACCATGGACTCAAAATATTTCAAGTAAAGGAAATGTAACAACTTTACGCCCAAATCAAAGACCACAAACTTTACAATCTCAAATTCCTGGAAGAATTGAACAATGGTTTGTACAAGAAGGAGATTTTGTAAAAAAAGGAGATACCATTTTGAGAATTTCTGAGATTAAAAGTGAATATTTTGATAATCAACTTGCTCGTAGAACTCAAGATCAGTTAAATATTAAAAATCAATCTATAGATGCTTATAAAAATAAAGTTATAGCTCTTGAAAATCAGATTAAAGCTTTGCAAAATGAAAGAGTTTTAAAATTAGAACAAGCAAAAAATAAATTAACTCAAGCTCGTTTAAAAGTTAAAAGTGATAGTATTGATTTAGAAGCTGTAAAAACAAAACGAAGCATTGCTGAAATACAATTAAAACGTGTAGTTAACTTACAAAAAGAAGGCTTAAAAGCTGTTAAAGATGTAGAAGAAAAACGTGCAAAATTTCAAGAAGCAAATGCTAAACTAATTTCACAAGAAAACAAATATTTAACTTCTCAGAACAACGTAATTAATGCAAAATTATCTATTTCTACTTTAAACGCTACTTATCAAGACAAATTAGCAAAAGCTAGAAGCAGCTTATTTACGGCAAAATCTGCAACTTTAGATACTGAAGTACAAGTTTCTAAACTAGAAACAAGTGTTGCTAATTATACAAAAAGAAATAGTTTATTGTATATAACAGCACCTCAAGATGGATTTATAAATAAAGCAATAAAATCTGGTATTGGAGAAACTTTTAAAGAAGGAGAACAATTGGTTGGAATTATGCCTGCAAATTACGAGTTAGCCGTAGAAATGTATATAAGACCAATAGATTTACCTTTAGTTCACATCGGTGAAGATGTTCGCGTACAATTTGACGGTTGGCCTGCAATAGTTTTTAGTGGTTGGCCTAATGTATCTTACGGAACTTATGGCGCCAAGGTTGTAGCCATAGAAAACTTTATTAGTAATAATGGAATGTATCGTGTGTTATTAGCTCCAAATAAAGATGCAGAACCATGGCCAACAGCAATTCGTGTTGGTTCTGGTGCAAAAACCATTGCACTTTTAGACAATGTTCCAATCTGGTTTGAATTATGGAGACAACTTAATAGTTTTCCTCCAAATTTTTACCAACCTCAGGATTCAAAAAACACGGGTAAGAGCAAGTTAAAAAAATTAAAATAATAGCTATGAAAAAACTATTTGTGCTTTTTTCTGTTATATTATCATTCGGAATTTCTAGTCAAAACAACAATATCTTATCATTATCTGAGTACATAGGATATGTTAAAGAATTTCATCCTATTGTAAAGCAAGCCAGACTAGTTAGTACAGAAGGAGAAATAAAATTACTGAAAGCTCGAGGTGCTTTTGATCCTAAAATTTCTGTTGATTATAATCAAAAGAAATTTAAAAAATCAGAATATTTTGACAAACTTAATACCACTTTTAAAATACCAACTTGGTATGGAATTGAATTTAAAGCTAATTATGAACAAAATTCTGGAATCTTTTTAAACCCAGAATCTAATGTACCAAATGAAGGTTTATATAGTGCAGGAATTTCTGTGTCTTTAGCTAGAGGTTTACTGATGAATAAGAGAATGGCAACATTAAAACAAGCCAAATTATATACTCAGCAAGCTAAAGCTAAACAAACTTTATTGGTAAATTCAATATTACATGATGCTATTATCGCTTATTTTGAATGGCTAAAAAATTATGAAATACAAAATACATATAATGACTTCTTAAATAATGCAGAGAATAGATTCAACATTGTAAAGAAAAGTTTTAATGCTGGAGATAAACCTGCTATAGACACACTAGAAGCTAATATTAATCTAAAAAACAGAAAACTTGATCTTGAAAAGTCTAATTTAAAATACATTAAATCCAAATTAAAACTTTCAAACTTCCTTTGGTTAGAAGGTAATTTACCCTTAGAATTAGAAAGTCATATTATTCCAGATACTGAAACTTCAACGACAATTGACACTGCTCTAAATATTAATAAGAATATGTTGCAAGACATTGATGTCAATAATCATTTAAAGATTAGATCTTTAGATTATAAGAGGCAAGGTCTTTTGGTTAATAAAAGATTAAAATTGAATAACTTATTGCCAAGAGTAGATTTAGAATATAATTTTTTAAGTCCGAAAATTAACGGATTAACTGATTTTGACACTAATAATTACAAAGGAGGATTAAATGTTTATGTTCCTTTATTTTTAAGAAAAGAAAGAGCTGAATTTAAACTTGCTAAATTAAAATTACAAGATATAGATTTTGTTATTTCTGCCAGTAAAGTAGAACTTAACAATAAAATAAAAACTATAGAAAATGAAATATCTTCAACCAATGCACAAAGTGATCTATTATTGAATTTGGTTAAAGATTATAAAAAACTAATAAAGGCAGAAGAACGAATGTTTATTTTAGGAGAAGGATCTTTATTTAGAATCAATTATAGAGAAGTTAAATTAATAGAAACAAGATTGAAACTTATAAACACAAAAAATAAGTATTTAAAATCTAAAGCATCACTTTATCAAATTTTAAATAATCAAGAATAAGTAAATAAAAAACCATCCTTTTTTAGGATGGTTTTTTCTTGTATTATGATTTTTATTAAGTTTAATATTTTATTCGTCTAATCTATATTCAATTGGGAAAGTGTATTTAGCATTAACTTTTTTTCCGTTTTTTACGGCAGCTTTAAATTCAGGCAATTTTTCAACTAAATTTTTTGCTGATGTTTCTAATATTTTTCCATTTGCAGGGCCTTTTGCTGTTACATTTACTACTTCTCCATCTTTATTAATTACGAAGCTGATATTAACTTTACCTTGAATATTTTCATCTATAGCTTTTTCAGGATAAGCAAAATGATCTTGTATATGTTGCACTAACCTCTTGTTAAAACAATCTAAAGTTGCATCATTACAAGACTTAAATTGTGGTAATTTTTCTACATCTGCAAATACATATACTTCTTCTTTAACAACTTTTTTATTAGAAACTTTCTTAATATTTGTTGGTTTAACACCAGGAATTCTGAATGTTATAGGTATACCATATTTAACAATTACTTCTTTTCCAGCATGCTTTCCTGGAACAAATTTTGGCAATCGCTTTATAATTCTTTCAGCTTCTTTTCCTAACTCTTCTCCTTTGTAAGGAGGTCTAATATTCATTTGACCAATACTTCCATCTTTTAATATTGTAAACTGAACTAAGACTCTACCTTGAATTCCTTTATCATAAGAATTCTCAGGATAACGAATATGCTTTTGTATATGTTTAGAAATTGATTGTTTGAAACATTTTTCTTGTTTATAAATCGGAGAACTTTCACACTCTTTAAAAAGAGGTATTTCATCTACATAGTTAAAAGGAATAATTTTTAATCCACCAGCTTTATTGAAACTAAGATTATTAATAATATCTGTCTTTTTTTTCATATTTGCTAGCTTGTGCGTGTAATCGTTAGTCATTACACCCGAAGCAGCATCTCTTTTTCTAACAACTCTTCTTCTTGAAGAAACTTGAACAGATACTTTTTTTGATTTCTTATCGTCTGAATCTTTAATAGAACACTTAGTAATACTATTCAAATCAAGTATAGGTTCGTCATTAGGTGTATCACACGTTTTATTTGATTGAGAAAAAACTTGAGTAAAAGCAAAAATAGTTATTGTATATAAAAACTTACTATTCATAATACTGAGGGATTGAAAATTTACATACCTAAATGTAAGGAACTTATCCTTTTTTAATGATAACCAGTACTATTACGACACATAAGTATCGATGAATGGTTTAAAAGTATCGATGAATTGATTTTAACATATTTTTAAACAAACCGAAACATTATTGAATATTTCCAATATTTACAGGTCTAAAATTACTTAATTATCAACTTTTGACCTAAAAAAATATTATTTGAAGAAAGTTTGTTTTTCTTTTTAAGTAAAGATACGGTAACATTATAACGTTTTGAAATACTATATAAAGTTTCCCCTGAAGTCACTATATGATAATTAGATTCACCTGAATAATCTGTAATTGATTCTTTAGTTATAGTTGTTAATTTACCTCTTTTAGTTTGATCTTCTTCGTATCCGATAACAATTTTATCACCAATTTCAATCGTATCAAAATCAACCAAACTATTCAGTCTATATAATTGCGCTAGCGGCATTTTATATTTTCTAGCGATTATACTTAATGTTTCTCCTTTTTTTACAGTATGAGTAATTGTTGGATCGTATTCTTCTACTTTTTTAGGTTTCACAGCTTTTTTTTGTGGAAATTCATTAGAAATATCACCAGTAATTAAATTCATGTATGCAATTTTACCTTCTAACAAAATTTTATCCCAGCCTTCAGGTAATTCTTTCTCTTGTGAAAAAGACAATATTGATAAAAAAAGTGAAACTAAAACAACTATTTTATTCATGTAGAAAATTAATTTATAGCAATTTAAAAACTATTCTTTAATTCTTAAATAAATCATCCTTAATTTTTGGCAATTCTAACTTATAAATTACTGACAGAGTTCTAATTAAAATGATAACTGAGGCTGAAAATATAAAACTAAAGTTTTCATTCACTTCAAAATTCTTTAATACTAAATATACCAAACCACCAGCCAAACATGCAGAAGCATAGATTTCTTTCTTAAATATTAAAGGTACTTCTCTAGTTAAAACATCACGAATTACTCCTCCAAAAACAGCAGAAACCATCCCCATAATTATAGCAATAACAGAAGGTAAATTATAACTTAGACCTTTTTGTAACCCTAATAAAGTAAAAACACTAATTCCTATAGTATCAAATAAAAAGAAAGTTTTTCTAAGCGGTTCTATTTTACTTTTAAATAAAAATGTACAAACCACTGCTATTGCTATAGTTTTAATATAATTTAAGTCTCCTATCCAGTTAATCGGATGTGCATTAATTAAAATATCTCTTAACATTCCTCCACCTACAGCTGTTACAAATGCTAAGATGATTACACCAAAAAGATCAAACTCTTTTTTTGAAGCAACTAAAGCTCCACTCAAAGCAAAAGCAAAAGTTCCTAAGATATCTATGATGTAAATTATGTCCATACTACAAACTGAATATTACTTTTTAATGAACTTAATATTTAACCTTTTCTGTATTTGATGAATTGTTTCCAACTCACTAGAAGTGACAAAAGCTTGTGAGATTCCTCTATTTCCAGCCCTTGCTGTTCTTCCACTTCTATGTGTGTAATATTCTAATTTTTCTGGAAGTTTATGATGAATTACAAAGTTTAAATTCTGCACATCAATTCCTCTTGCGGCAACATCTGTAGAAATTAAATATTGTAATGATTGATTTTTAAAAGCACGCATTACCTTATCTCTTTCTATTTGCTTCATATCTCCTTCTAGAACGCCAACAGTAAAACCTTCTTCTAATAATTCTTCTGTTAGCTTTCTTGCACCAGCTTTTGTTCTAGCGAAAATAATTCCGCGTTCATCTTGTCTACCTTCTAAAAACGAAATCACTGCATCCGTTTTATTTGCAGAAGTTACTACAGTATAATAATGCGTAATATTTTCATTAACCATAGAAGCAGGATTAATTTCAACTCGTTTAGCGTTAATATTCATGTAATTTTTTACAATCCTTTTTATTTCATCAGGCATTGTTGCTGAAAACAACCATGTATTTCTTTCACCAGAAGTATATTTTAAAATCCTGTTGATTTCTAACTTAAATCCCATGCTCAGCATTTCATCTGCTTCATCTAAAACTAAAGTCTTTATGTTTTTTAAGTCTATCTCACCTCTTTCAATTAAATCAATAAGTCTTCCTGGAGTAGCCACAACAATGTGTGTAGTCCTTTGTAAATTTTTGATTTGCCTCTCTATTTTCTCACCACCATAAACAGCTTCTACAAATATTTTATGATCTATGTACTTTGTGAATTTAAATAATTGCTTTTTAATTTGTTGCACTAACTCTCTTGTTGGAGATAAAATTAAAGCCTGAATCGTATCTGAATTAGGTTTTATTTGATGCAAAATTGGTAACCCAAAAGCTGCAGTTTTTCCTGTACCTGTTTGTGCTAAACCTATAAAATCAGTTCTTTCTTCTAATAAAAAAGGAATTGTTTTTTTTTGAATTTCAGTTGGTTTTTTAATTCCCAACTCATTTAATCCTTTTATAAAATCTTTTCGAACACCTAAATCTGAAAAAGTTGACATATATATATTTTAGACCGCAAAGATAGTCTTATTAAGATGGAGATAATAAATTAAATACATCTTCTGTTATTCGAGCTGGGCGCAAAGTTTCATTATTTACTAAACACCAAGTAGTTTTCGATTTTACCAACAACTTATCTTCTTTAAAAATTTCAACATGACGAATAGATTTTACCCCTTTAGTTTCTCCAACCCAAGTTTTTAATGTGATTTCATCATTTAAAACTGCTTGTCCTATATAATCAATTTCATGTTTCACAAGAACCCAAATTAAATGGTCTGCATTTTTACCCTTAACAAGATGTTGCCAATGTAATGTTGCAATATCTTGTACCCATTGTACATAAACTACATTATTAACGTGATTTAAATTGTCAATTTCTTCAGAAGCTACTACTCTATTTGTAGTGAAAATTTTACTTAAATTCATAATTACAAACTTACATAAGTAAGCTTATTATTTCGTTAATTTGTAGGCTAATTTCTACTATCATGAATCAAGTTGCCAGTGAACTTTCCACAGAAAAAGTAAGTAAGTTATTATTAAAACAATCTGTACCTGCTGCAATTGGTATTTTAGTGATGTCTATTAACATGATTGTAGACACCATTTTTGTTGGACAATGGATAGGTGTTTTAGCTATTGCTGCTATTACTGTTGTATTACCAATTGGTTTTTTAATTTCTTCTATAGGAATGGCTATAGGTATTGGAGGAAGTTCTGTTATTTCTTTAGCTTTAGGAGCAGATAATGTTGAAAAAGCTAAAAAAGTATTTGGGAATCAAATCAGTTTAACAACACTAACTTCAGTTGTTTTAGTAGCTATATGTTTAATTTTTGAAGAAACTGTTTTAAAACTATTTGGAGCCAATGGAAATATTTTAGAACCAGCAATTCCTTACTTTAGAATTATAATCATAGGAGTACCATTTTTAGCTTATGCAATGATGGGAAATCCAATTATTAGAGCTTTAGGAAAACCAACTTATGCAATGATTGCTCTTATTTTACCAGCTATAGCAAATATTATTTTAGATATCGTATTCATAAAAGTATTTGGTTGGGGAATGTTTGGTGCTGGTTTAGCAACCTCTATTGCTTATGCCGTTTGCGGATTATTTATTCTTGGTTTTTTACTTTCTAAAAAAAGTAGTTTACAAATACGTTTCAGTCAGTTAAAATTGAATAAAACTGTGGTTTCAGAAATTAGTTCTTTAGGAAGCATTACACTTGTAAGACAAGGAACTGTGAGCATTTTAACTATTATACTAAATTATTCTTTATACAAATATGGAAATGAATCTTCTTTAGCTGTATTTGGGATAATTAATCGCTTAATGATGTTTATCTTTTTCCCTGTATTTGGAATAGTACAAGGTTTTTTACCTATTGCAGGTTATAATTATGGAGCGAATTTATATGATCGAGTAAAAGAAGTTTTAAACACAGCAAACAAGTATGGTACGATGCTGTGCATTTTTATTTTTGCAGCTGTATATTTCTTTAACTATGAAATGACAACTGTATTTACTAACGATGAGCAGTTATTAAAACAAACACCAAACGCTATTTTAACTACTTTATTAGCTACTCCATTTATAGCATTTCAATTAGTTGGAGCATCATATTTTCAAGCTGTAGGTAAAGCAAAACCAGCTTTAATACTAACATTATTACGTCAATCTATTTTTTTGATTCCGTTAATTTTGATTCTTCCTATTTATTATGGATTAGACGGAATATGGTTCTCCTTCCCTATTTCTGATTTGCTAGCTACTATTGTTACTTATTTTTTTGTGCGTAAAGAAATCGCTTTGCTTAAAAAATAACAGTTAAAGTATTGATTCTCCGTTTAAGTTTGTGGTTAACACGGAACTCATTAAATCAAAAAATGGACGTAGTGCTTTGTATGAGACATCAATTTCATTAATAAAGTTAGAAGAAAGAACTTCTTTGTCAGTAAAATTTCGAATTGCTATGTATCCTTTTTTACGAATTAAATCAATATCTGGATGCGTTTTGTCAAATCCCTTGGGAGCTGTTTTTAATTCATCTCCTTCAAATTTATCTCCAAAATACTTTTGAAATTCAGCATCAGTTAAAATAGCTCTAAATTCTGAAGCATCTATTTCTATTTCTTTTCGAATTCTAAATAAATCTTCTTTATTCGGTTCCCAAAAGCCTCCAGCTAAAAAACTTTCACCAGGCTTTAATCGTAAATAATATCCGCCTCTTAAATGTGCGCCATTTCTTGAGAAAGATCCTGCAAAATGTGTTTTGTAAGGTGTTTTATCTTTTGAAAAACGTACATCTCTATAGATTCTAAAAAACTTATGCTTTTCAATTTCATCATGAACCTCAAGTTTTTCTTGAATCGATTTATAAAATTGTTTTACATCTTTTTGAACAGTATCGAATTCAGGTTTATTATCAGCAAACCATTCTCTCGTATTGTTTTCAGCAAGTTTATTTAAAAATTGAAAAGTATCTGTGCTAAGTTTCATTAAGATTTATTTTAGAATAAAGATACTACATTTTAGTATGTAACTTTATTTCTTATTACTAGAAATTAACAGTACTCCGATGATCACAACTAATGTACCTAATAATTGAAATAATGAAAGGTATTCATCTAAAAAAAATACTGCTAAAATTATAGTAGAAACTGGTCCTAATGATGCTAAAATGGCAAAATTTGAAGATGATATTAATTTAATAGACCAAGAAACTAAAAAAGAAGGTATTACTGTTGCTAAAATGGCAATTAAAAAACCTAATACATATACTTCTGAGGAATAACTAAAAATAGATGTTTCTGAAATGATGCCGTAATGAATAAATACACAAATACAAGATACCAACATAACGTAAGATGTAAATCGAACTACTCCTATTTTAGGAATTAGCCAACCACTTCCAACTAAATACGATGCATAAGTAATTGCAGATAACAATACAAAGAAACCTCCTAAAATCACATTAGAACCCGAAATAGAAACTTCGGCTCCAAAAGCTATTGTTATTCCTATATAAGTGACTATAGTCGCTACAAGTTGTTGCTTGCTAATTTTTTCTTTTAAAAACAGAAAATTAAACAACAGAACAATCGTTGGATATACAAATAAGATTACCCTTTCTAAACTTGCTTTAATGTAAGTTAAACCAATAAAATCGAAGAGACTTGCCAAGTAATATCCTACAAAACCAAAAAATAAAATCCAGATAAAGTTCTTTGAAGAAATTTTACTATTTGTATTCTTTTTTGAAGAAGATATTAAAATGAAAACATAAAAAGGAAAAGAGAAAATCATTCTTAAAAATAAAGCAGTAATCATCGGAACATCGTGTTTGTATAATAACTTTACCAAAACTGCTTTTGAAGAAAACAATACGATCCCTAAAATTCCGATAAGAAAACCTAATAATTTTTTATTTCTAATTTTCATAAAGTAAAAATACAGTTTGTTTTAATTCTTACTTATCAGCAAAAACTACAATTACAACTGTCAAAGCAGCAAAAAAAGACATAACAAAATGATTTTCAAAAGGTAAAACTCTAAAAATAATTTTCAGTTTTACCATAAAAAAAACCCACTCAAAGATTGAGTGGGAAAATTGCTATGAAAAAGAATCTCCAAACGTCTTTGGAGATATTTTAATACATTTTAGTCAAGAACTTCAACATTAACTGCGTTCATTCCTTTTTTTCCTCGTTCAGTTTCGAATTGTACTTTATCACCATCTCTAATTTCATCTATCAAACCAGAATTATGAACAAAAATATCTTGTCCTGAATTATCTGTTATGAATCCAAATCCTTTTGTAGTGTTAAAAAACTTTACTGTACCTTCTTGCATTTTACTTAATTTATATTTTAATATTATTTTTTACTCAAACTAGAACACATAAATGAATAGTATTAACTTACATTTAAGTCTAAAAAAACACTTGAAAAAATAAAGTAATTGGAATAAAGAAGGAAAGAGAAAACTCAAAAAAACTTATTGTACTACCCTAATTTGAAAAGGTGTTCTATTTTGAACACTGCAAATGTAGTTCTTTATTTTTTAATTAAACAAGTTATTATTAATTATCTTTTAATAATACTTGCTGTTTATATTCTGCTTTTTTTACTTCTTCTCTTCTTCTAACAGATTCTTTTACATACTCTCTTCTACCTCTAAGTTCATGTAAAAGCTTTGTGTCTTTAAATTTTTTTCTATAGCGTTTTAATGCTCTATCGATATTCTCACCGTCCTTTACTTTTATTATTAACATACTTGTTATTATTATTTATTAATTATTTTTATCCTAAATAGGCTATTAAAGATTTTGATTTTGACACATGTCTTAATCGTATTAAAGCCTTTTCTTTTATCTGTCGAACTCTTTCTCTTGTTAAATCATAAATTTCTCCTATTTCTTCTAATGTCATTGAGTTTTCTTCTCCCAAACCATAAAATAATTTTATCACATCTGATTCTCTTGGAGATAATGTTTTTAAGACTCTTTCAATCTCTATGAGCAAAGATTGAGTGTTTAACTCTTTTTCTGCATTAGATAATTCTCCTGAACTATATACATCGTATAGATTCGAATTTTCACCATCTATCAAAGGAGCATCCATAGATAAATGTCTACTGGAATTTTTCATTGATTCCTTAACATTAGCAACAGACATATCTAGAAACTTTGCTATTTCATTTATCGAAGGAGTTCTTTCATTCTCTTGCTCTAAACGTACAACAGCTTTATTAATTTTATTAATGTCTCCTATTCTATTTAGAGGTAATCTTACAATTCTAGATTGTTCTGCTAAAGCTTGCAAAATTGATTGGCGAATCCACCAAACTGCGTATGAAATAAATTTAAAACCTCTTGTTTCATCAAAACGTTGAGCTGCTTTTACTAAACCTATATTTCCTTCATTTATTAAGTCTATCAACTTTAATCCATGATTTTGGTATTGTTTAGCAACAGATACAACAAAACGCAGATTGGCATTTACTAAAATTTCTAGAGCTTTTTCATCTCCCTCTCTAATACGTTTCGATAACTCTACTTCTTCATTAGCTGTTATTAAATCAATTCTCCCTATATCATATAAATATTTATTTAAAGACTTCGACTCTCTATTAGTATGCTGTTTTGTAATTTTAAGTTGTCTCATGTCTAATTAAATTTGTGTCATAATACATTAAGTACAAACTCATTTAAAAAACATGAGCAAATAGGAATGAATAGACGATAAATATCAATCATATTTATTCAATTATTAAAATTGAATATTTATATAGTTAGAAAAAAAATTAAAGCGCAAGAAGGATAAGTTTGTCTGATTGTCTTAGGGAAAGAAAGTTAAACTAAAGAATCCGTTTGTAATTTAATCTACAATTTAAATATATGTTTCAAAGGTAGGTCTTTGTTGTAGATAAAAAAAGGATTATTTATTTTAAAATTTAAATACCTGTTTTATAAAATAACAAAATGCCATATCAATTAAGATATGGCATTTTGTTATTTATACTAAATATTTTCACTTATACATTAAATCTAAAATGCATAACATCTCCATCAGCTACAACATATTCCTTACCTTCTACTCTAACTTTACCTGCTTCTTTTACTTTTGCTTCGCTACCATAGTCTTCATAATCTTTATAACTAATAGTTTCTGCTCGGATAAATCCTTTTTCAAAATCAGTATGAATTACTCCAGCAGCTTGAGGTGCGGTTGCACCTACAGGAATTGTCCAAGCTCTTACTTCTTTTACTCCAGCTGTAAAATAAGTTTGTAAATTTAATAATTTATAAGCTGAACGGATTAAACGAGAAACTCCAGGTTCTTCTAATCCTATATCTGTTAAGAACATCTGACGCTCTTCATAATCTTCTAACTCGGCAATATCTGCTTCTGTAGCTACTGCTAAAACAATAATCTCAGCCTCTTCATCTTTAACTTCTTCTCTAACTTTATCTACATATGCATTTCCATCTTTAGCTGAAGATTCATCCACATTACATACATATAAAACTGGTTTTGCAGTAATAAACTGCATTGAAGTTACTAACTCTTCTTCTTTCTCAGTAAACTCAATTGTTCTTACAGATTTACCTCCTAATAAAACTTCTTGAATCTTTTCTAATAAAGCTAATTCTGCTTGTGCTTCTTTATTTCCTGTTTTTGCAGCTCTCTTTACTTTTTCTAATCTCTTTTCTACAGCTTCTAAATCTTTTAACTGTAATTCGATATCGATAGTTTCTTTATCACGAATAGGATCAACAGAACCATCAACGTGTACAATATTATCATTATCAAAACATCTTAAAACATGTAAGATAGCATCTGTTTCTCTGATATTTGCTAAAAATTGATTACCTAATCCTTCTCCTTTACTTGCTCCTCTTACTAATCCAGCAATATCAACAATTTCTACTGTAGCAGGAATTACTTTTTCAGGATTTACTAATTCTTCTAATTTTTCTAATCTAGGATCTGGTACATTTACAACTCCTAAATTAGGTTCTATAGTACAGAATGGAAAGTTTGCACTTTGTGCTTTAGCATTTGATAAACAATTAAATAAAGTTGATTTACCAACATTAGGTAATCCTACAATTCCAGCTTTCATTTAGTATATATTGATATTTTTTGCGTTTGCAAATATAGCACAATACTTTACTTTTTAAGGCCTTTATACTTAAAAAGCTAGTGGGATTCTTTTTTAAATTAAAGCATTTTTTTAAATTTAGACGCTTAACCTGTTATTTAATGAGTGAATTATCTGATGAAATATTGTGGGAATCTTTAAAAAAAGGGGATCTTAATTCGTTCTCAATACTTTTTAAAAGGTTCTACCCTTCATTACATAGTTATGGTTTAAAAATCTCTAGAGATGAGACTTTAACAGAAGATGCTTTACAAGATTTTTTTGTATATATATATGAACATAAAGAAAATCTTAGTGATCTTCAATCAATTGCTCCATACTTATTTGCCTCTTTTAGAAGGTTTATTATTAAGAAAATAAGTAAAACAAAAAAATATACAATTATTAGAAATATAGATGCAAATATTGTAGATATAAGTTTCACTCCAGAAGAATTTATAACCAAACAAGAATCCATAACCTTTCGAAATAAAAACCTAGCTAAATTAATCAATAAGCTTCCTAAGAGACAAAAAGAAGTTATTTACTTAAAATTTAGCTGCAACTTTAAACCAAGTGAAATTGCGGAAACAATGGGTATAAATTATCAAAGTGTAATAAATACATTACACAAAGCCATAAAAAATCTTAGAGAAGAAGAAGGCATTGTTAAATTATTAAATTCATAAATTTGCATACTTAAAAGAGTATATTTCGTAATATATATACTTCTAATAAAAAAGAGTAGTGCATAGCACATTATATTTTTAATGAAAAATCAGACATACCATACAATTCAAGATTTATTAGAAGACAAATCCTTTAACAATTGGGCTTTAAATGAAACGAATTCAGAAAGTTCTTTTTGGAATGTATGGATAAAAGAAAATATTACTAATGAAAATTTAGCTGCTGAGGCTAAAGATATAATAGTAGGCATAAACTTTAAAAAAGAAGTTATTTCCAAAGAAAAAATAGATGCTGAATGGGAAAAATTAGAAGCCAAGCTTCAAAAAAAGGAAAATTCAACAAAACCTAAAAGAGCTTTAAAATTCAATTATTTTTCTGTTGCCGCTTCGCTATTATTATTCATTTCTTTAAGCGTATTTATATACACTAATTTTTCTACTGTTACTCATAAAACAGCTTATGGTGAAATGTTTGACATTTCCTTAAATGACGGATCTATAGTAACTTTGAACTCAAATTCTTCTATAAGTTATAAGAAGAATAACCCAAGAAATATAAAATTAACTGGTGAAGCTTATTTTAAAGTTCAGAAAGATTTAACTAATCGAGCCAAATTTAAAGTTACTACTAAAGATTTGATTGTTGAAGTATATGGTACTCAATTTAATGTTAAAACTTCAAAAAATAAAACAAATGTATTTTTAGAAGAAGGAAGTGTGTTACTAAACTTAAATAATGGAAAAGCTCAAAAAATGATTCCTGGTAATTATATTGAGTATTCTTCTACTGCTCAAAAAATTATTGTGAATGAAAATAACAACAATAATGAAAATCATATTTCATGGAAAAATGGAAACTTAATTTTTGATAATGCTACATTAGGTGAAGCTTTATTAAAAGTATCTGAAAATTACGGAGTTAAATTCAAATACAACACATCTGAAATAAAAGATATTTTAATTACTGGAAAAGTACCAACAACCGATTTAGAAATTTGCTTAAACGCAATAAAAAAGTCTACAAACATTAAAATTCAAAAAGAAAATAGTATACTAGTAGTTTATAAAGATTAACTAAACTATTTTTAATGCAGATCAGAAACACTTATCGTCAATATTTTTCTATTTTGGTGTTTCTTTTTATTAATTATTTTAGCGTTCATAGTCAAGAACCTAACTATATACCTTTATCTGAAGCTTTAGAAAATATAAGTGTAAAACATGATGTATATTTTACTTATAATCCTTTAATAATAAAAGTTAACAAGGTAGATTTAACTCCTTTTCAAAATCTTTCTTTAAAAAAATCAATTTCTTTACTTAAAAAACTAACGTCTTATGAAATCGAATATTTAGGTAATAAATATTATGTGATTTTCAAACCCAATAAAAATTACTCATACAACCTATTATCTAGTTCAACAAAAAATGATAATACTAATAAAAATCATGATAGTATTAAACAATTATATTTTGAAAAAAACAAAATCGTCAGAGGTATTATTTTAGATGAATATTATCAACCCATTCATAAAGCTAATGTCATAGAAGACAACACTAAAAATGGTACGATAACAAGATTAGATGGTAGTTTCGAATTAAGATTAACAAACAATAATAATCCTTTAATTATTTCTCATATCGGTTTTACCAATGAAATTATTATTCCTAACCAAAACTATATTAAAGTTATTTTAAAATCGGGTGTTCAGTTAGATGAAGTTTTTATCTTAGGTTCAAGAAACTCTAAACGACAAAAGATAGATTCACCTGTTACTACCGAAGTTATAGATGTTAAAACTACAGTAAAGAGAAGTGAAGTTTTAGAGGTTAATCAACTTATTCAAACAGAAATTCCATCATTTAATGCCACAAAACAATCAGGTTCAGATGGTGCAGATCATATCATTCCAGCAACTTATAGAGGTTTAGGTCCAGATCAAACTTTAGTTCTCATTAATGGAAAAAGAAGACATCAAACCTCTTTAATTAATTTATACGGAACAAGAGGTAGAGGGAACTCAGGTACAGATTTAAACACAATTCCTACTTCAGCTATAAAAAGGATAGAAATATTAAAAGATGGAGCTTCTGCACAATATGGTTCTGATGCTATTGCTGGAGTTATTAATATTGTATTAAATGATAATCCAAACGAAACTAACATTAACTCTACTTTTGGTTTTTATAATGCAAGTAATAATAAAAATGAATCAAAAAAAGGGATTGATGGTTTAACTTTTAAGACTGAAGTAAACTATGGAGCACAAATTAAACAGAAAGGTTTTATTAATTTATCTGCTGAATTTTTAACCAAAGGACATACTTTCAGACAAGGAACTAGTATTAGAGAAAATTATGGTGATGCTGCTGTAACTAGTAGCAGTATTTTTTTTAATTCTGAAATTCCTGTTTCAAATAAAATTAAAGTTTATACAAACGGTGGATATAACTTTAAAAATACTAATGCTTATGCTTTTACTAGAACTTTTGATAGTGAAAGAAATGTACAAAGTATTTTTCCTAACGGATTTAATCCTTTAATTACCTCTAATATTTCTGATAAATCTTTTACTCTTGGTTTTAGAGGTAGAATAAATGGTTGGAATGTAGATTTTAGTAATAGCTACGGAAAAAACTACTTTCATTATTTTATAAAAGAAACTATAAACTCCACTTTATTAGAAAACTCACCTAATGAATTTGATGCAGGAGGCCATAGTTTAAACCAAAATACAACTAATATAGGTTTAACTAAGCAATTTTATGGGATTTTAGAAGGGTTTCACCTCGCCTTAGGTTTAGAAAATAAAATTGAAAATTACAAAATTTTCGCTGGTGAGCCATATTCATATGAATCATATGATTTAAACGGAAATGTTGTAACCAATAATACTCCTATTAATTTAATTCCTACTTACAATGGAATTATAAGACCCGGAGGTTCTCAAGGTTTTCCCGGATACGCATCTATTAATGAAGTAGATAGAACACGTACTAGTTTTAGTTTTTACCTAGATGGTGAAATTGATGTTACTAAAAAATGGATTTTAGCTACAGCGATACGTTATGAAAATTATAGTGATTTTGGAAATTCAATTAATACTAAGATAGCTTCTAATTTTAAAATTAATCCAAAATCAAACTTAAGATTTTCTTTTAGTACAGGATTCAGAGCTCCTTCTCTAGCTCAAATTTATTATAATTTAAAGTTTACAAATTATATAGATAATGCGCCTACAGAATCGTTTTTAATAGCAAATAACAATCCTATTACAAGACAATTTGGAATTCAAAAACTGAAAGAAGAAAAAGCTGAAAATTATAGTTTTGGATATCATCATAGGTTTTCAAATAACTTAAGTTTTTCAGTAGATGCATATTATATTTTTATTAAAGATCGAATTATTTTAAGTGGTAATTTTGATGCTTCTTTATTAAACACAGATGCAGAAAACGTTCAATTTTTTGCGAATGGAGTTAGTACAAATACTTTAGGGGTCGACTTTAAATTGAATTGGTTAAAAAAATGGGATAATTCAAAGGTAGGTTTCAACTTAACTGGTAATGTGAATGATATGAAAATTACCCGAATAAATTATACGAATTTAAATCCTGAAACATTCTTCGGTATAAGAGAACAGTTTTTTCTAAAAGCTTCTGCTCCTGATTACAAAATCATTTTAAATTCAATTTTTACAACAGGGAAGTTTTCAATTAGTAATACTTTAACTCAATTTAGCAGCTTACAACTTATCGATTGGCAAATTAACAACCCTATCAGTGAGTATAATAACTCTTCAGAAGAACGATTTAAAGCTTCTATAGATAATTATAACGCAAAACTTACCTTAGATTCACATTTCTCATACAATTTCAACAAAAATTTTTCTTTCCAAATTGGAGCGAATAACTTATTCAATACCTACCCTACCGCACAAGGCGAAAATACTGATAGTGGTGGTTTATGGGATGCTGTTCAAATGGGAACAAATGGAGCCTTTTATTACAGTAAAATTTTAGCTAAGTTTTAAAATTTTCTTAAAATTTAGAGTATAAAAAAAAACAAAATTACTTAAGCATAATATAACTGAATTGTTAATTAAAAAGACAATTAACATAAAAACACTTAAAATAAACTAATTCATTTAATTATGCTGAAAACAAAATTATGTTTTATACTCACTCTTATTTGTGGAGTTATGTATGCACAAACAAAAATTTCAGGTAAGGTTGTAGATTCAAGTAACCAACCTTTACCTGGTGCAAGTGTGGTAGAAAAAGGTACCAGTAATGGTACATCTACAAACTTTGACGGATTATTCGAGCTAACTGTATCAAGCAATGCTACTCTTGTTGTTAGTTTCACTGGTTTTGAAACTACAGAAGTAGCTGTAAATGGAAAAACAAACCTAACTATTGTTTTAAAAGATGGTGTTGAGTTAGATGAAGTTGTTATTACTGGATCTAGAACTCCTGTAAGAAGTAATATTGCTAGTCCATTACCTATTGATATAGTAGGAATCAAAGAGTTACAATCTACAGGGCAAACTACTTTTGATAAAACATTACAGTATAAAATTCCATCATTCAATACTGTTCAAACTCCAGTTAATGATGCTACATCACTTTTAGACCCATATGAAATCAGAAATATGGGGCCTAGTAGAACTTTAATTCTTATTAATGGAAAACGTAAAAACTTAAGTTCTTTACTATATACGCAAACTTCTCCAGGACGTGGTGAAACTGGTGCAGACATCTCTGGAATTCCAATTGATGCTATTAAAACAATTCAAGTACTAAGAGATGGAGCCTCTGCCCAGTATGGATCTGATGCTATTGCTGGTGTAATGAACGTGATATTAAAAGATGATTATTCAACTTCTTCTGCTACGTTTAGAGCTGGTATTTCAGGTGAAGGTGATGGTGAAATGATTGGAGTTAGTATAAATGGAGGTGATGAAATAGGTGATGATAAAGGTTTTATCAATTATACAATAGATGTTTCTAAAACTGCTTTAGCTAATAGGCCAGGTACAGTAAGTGCAGAGGGTGAATTTGCTGATTTTGGTGGTACAAGATCCGGTGAAACTTTGGCAGATGTTCGTGAGTTTTTATCAAGAAGACCAGATGCTGGAAACATTAATGGTTCTCCAGAAACTAGTGCAGCTAAATTCTTAATTAATGGTAGTTTTAAAACCTCTAAAGACAAAGATTTATATTTCAATGCTGCATACATTTATAAAAAAGTAAACAGTTTTGCAAACTATAGAACTCCTTATTGGAGAGATATTCAAGATTTTCCTTATTTAGGATTATTTTTCCCTGGAAATAACCCTGCTACTACAGGAAGTTATACAGATGCTTTAGGAACATCTTTCAATGGAAATGGTTATGATGGATACTTACCGACTTTCGAAGGTGATTTAAGTGACTATAACGCAACATTAGGTTTAAAAGGAAAAATTAATGGTTGGAATACTGATGCAAGTATTACAGTTGGTGGAAACAGACAAACTTATTTGGTAAATAATTCACATAATAGAGCTGAAATTTTAGACGATAACGGTGCATATGTGTATAGACAAAATAGCCCTATTAGTTTCCAACCTGGAGGAACTTCTTTTAATCATATTGTTGGAAACATAGATATTTCAAAAATTATTAATGATAAGTTATCGTTTGCAGTAGGTACTGAGGTAAGAGGTGAATTTTTTAATATCCTTGAAGGACAATTAGCTTCTTACGAGGGTGTCGGAGCAGATTCATTTGCTGGTAACAGACCAGAAAACTCTGGAGAGTTTAGTCGTTATAATATTGGTGGATATGTAAGTGCTTCTTTTGATGCAACTAAAGATTTATTATTTGAAGGAACTATAAGAGCTGAAAATTATAGTGACTTTGGTACAACATTCGTTTGGAAAGCAAGTTCTCGTTATAAATTCTTAGATGATAAATACACATTAAGAGCTTCTGTTTCAACTGGATTTAGAGCTCCTACTTTACATCAAATTTATACACAAAAATCTCAGTTCTCTTTTGTAGCAGGACAAGGAATTCAAGTAGTTGGTTTAGTAAATAATGTTTCACCTCAAGCTCGTCAATTAGGTGTTCCTAAATTAAAGGCTGAAGAATCTACAAACTTTACTGTTGGTTTCGGAGCTAAACCAATTAAGAATTTAAGTTTTACTATCGATTACTACAATATTCAAATAGATGATAGAATTGTTTTAGGTAATGAAATCGATTATAGCGGATTAGGATTAGGTTTAGGGACGTTAAGTTTCTTTTCTAATGCAATAGACACAAGAACTTCCGGAATAGATGTAGTTGTTGGTTATAAAGGTATTGAGCTAGGTGAAGGAAAATTAGGGCTTAATTTATCAGGTAACTATACTATTGATAATGGAAGAACAGATGACAATGGTAGTCTTTTAGTAGATCAAACTCAAGAGTCTTTATTATTTACTTCTCGTCCTCAAACAAAATGGATTTTAGGAGCTAATTATGCTATCAAAAAATTCGATTTTAACTTAGGAAATACTTACTTCGGTAAAACTACATTTCATCAAGCAGGTTTAGATTCTAACTTAAGAACTGAGTTTATCCCTAAAATAGTTACAGATCTTGGAATTAATTATAACGCTACAAAAAATATCACAATTGCAGCAAACATAAACAACATTTTTAATGTATTACCAGAATGGGAATTCGTTGCAGAAAATCAAGCTGGTCAAGATATAATTAATAGCACGGCTATTACATCAACAGGTTTAACTCAAATTCAAAATGAGTCAAATTTAATCACGTTTAACCAACGTTATTCACAAATGACTTATGATGGTTATCATTTTAGTCAATTAGGAACTTTATTTAATTTATCAGTTAATTATAAGTTCTAGTAATAATCCCTTAAACTTAAAAATGCTACTTTAATAAGTAGCATTTTTTATTTTTATAAATAAATTATGCAAAGTTTATACTCTAACGGTTTTGAAAATATTTACGATGAAATGTATCAAACTTTTATAAACTATAAAGATGAATTTGAGTTTTATTCTAAAATCATTAATCAATACTGTAAAAAAAATGTATTAGAAATTGGTTGTGGTTCTGGTCATTTAGCAAAACGCTTTATTAACTCTACAATAGATTACAATGGAATGGATTTGAGTAATGATATGGTTCTACTTTCACAAAAAAGAAATCCAACAGGTACATTTTTTAAAGGAGATATGACCAATTTTTACTTAAATAAAACTTTTGATAGTATAATTATTACAGCTAGAACTACTAGTTATTTGCTGAATAATATATTGGTACAAAAAGCTATTAAAAACATTCATAGTCATTTGAATGAAAATGGTATATTTTGTTTTGATTTTATTGATGCTAATCGTTTTTTTCCATTTATTAAAGAAGGGAAAACAATTACTCATAAAGCTGAAACTAAAAATAAAAAGTACTCTAGAATTAGTTTTATGAAACCTAAAATTACTAAAGAGAATTTTATGTTTCAATGGGATGCAAAATATTATGAAATAAAAGATCAAAATCACGTTTTACTAACCGATGATCAATCTGAAGTTCGTGCATTTACAATAAATGAATGGCAATTATTTTTAGAATTAAATAATTTTAAAGTTTTAGAAATAATAGATCGAAAAAGTTATGCATTCGACACTTATGTAATTGTTGCTCAAAAACAATAAAAAAATCCCAAACAAAATTGCTTGGGATTTAAAAATTCCAATGATTAGAATTTAATCGTTATGCATAAATCGTTGTTTAGCTAACAACTCCTCCTCTGTTTCTACATTGTCTTCATCTGGAACACAACAATCAACCGGACAAACAGCAGCACATTGAGGCTCTTCATGAAAACCTTTACATTCTGTACATTTATCTGCAACTATATAGTAAATTTCATCAGAAATTGGTTCCTGTTCTTCATCTGCATTTGCATTATTTCCGTTAGGTAAAACTATATTTCCTTCTAAATCTGTACCATCTGCATACTTCCACTCCTCTGCTCCTTCGTATATTGCTGTATTTGGGCACTCAGGTTCACAAGCACCACAATTTATACATTCATCTGTTATAATAATCGCCATAGCTAATCTATTTCAGTTTTGTAACTTTGCTGACGCAAAAATAAAGCCAATTTAATTTAGAAACAATTTAAATGGACAAAATCGAAAAACGTATTAGCACCTTTATAAAGTTAGGTAACTTTTTAAGTCAATTTTCTAGAAACAAAATTCAAAAGGATAATACTATTGAGTTCAATGATATTTTCTTTGATGGATTTAAACATCAATTAAAATTGGCAGAAGAAAATAATAATTGGTTTACTAAAGAAAACCTATTATTTGCTTGTGAAAGTTGGACAAACGCTTTAACTGAAAAAAATATCAAGCAATGGATTAAAAATGAATCGTTACAAGATGATTCAAGTAAGACTATTGCCATAATTATGGCAGGTAATATTCCGTTAGTCGGTTTTCATGATTTCCTTTCTGTATTAATTTCTGGTCATGCTGTTTTAGCTAAACTTTCAACAAACGATAAACATTTATTACCCTTCATAGCTAAATATCTTGAATTTTGTAATGAAGAGTTTAAAGGAAAAATTTCTTTCACCAGTGAAAAATTAGAAAATTTTGATGCTGTTATTGCTACTGGTAGTAATAATACTGCTAGATATTTTGAATACTATTTTAAAGACAAACCCAATATTATTCGTAAAAATAGAAACTCTGTAGCTGTAATATCTGGTAATGAAAATGAAGAAGATTACATAAGATTAAGCGAAGATGTTTTTCGTTATTTCGGATTAGGTTGTCGTTCTGTTTCTAAATTATTTATTCCTAAAGGATATGATTTCGACCACTTCTTTAAAGGAATGTACAATAAACAAGATATTATCAATAATGCTAAGTATGCTAACAACTACGATTACAATAAAGCAGTATACTTAATGAGTGAATTTGATATTCTTGAAAATGGATTCTTAATGATAAAAGAAGATGAAAGTTATGCTTCTCCTATTGCTTCTGTTTTTTATGAGTATTATGAAAACTCTGATGATTTAAAAATCAAACTTTACGAAGATCGAGAAAAAATACAATGTGTTGTTGCTAAGGATTTTATTGAAAATGAAATTTCTTTCGGACAAACACAACATCCTAATTTATGGGATTATGCCGATGGTGTAAATACATTAAACTTTCTATCAAACCTCTAAATTTAATTTAAATGAAAAAGCACAATTTTAGCGCTGGACCATGCATTTTACCTGAAGAAGTATTAAAAAAAGCTTCTGAAGCTGTTGTAAATTTTAATAATGATGATTTATCATTAATAGAAATTTCCCATAGAAGCGCACCTTTTGTTGAGGTTATAGAAAAAGGAAGAAAACTAGCTTTAGAACATCTTAATTTACTAGATAAAGGTTATCAAGCTTTATTTTTACAAGGTGGTGCTAGTACTCAATTTTTAATGACAGCTTATAATTTTTTAAATACAAAAGCAGCGTATTTAAACACAGGAACTTGGAGTAGCAAAGCGATTAAAGAAGCAAAACTTTTCGGAAATTTAGTTGAAGTAGCTTCTTCTGAAGATAAAAACTTTACTTACATTCCAAAAGGATATAGTATACCTAACGATGTAGATTATTTTCACTGCACAAGTAATAATACCATTTATGGTACACAAATGAATGTATTTCCTGAAACTGATGTTCCTTTGATTTGTGACATGAGTTCAGATATTTTTTCTCGCCAACTAGATTTTTCAAAATTTGACTTAATCTATGCTGGAGCGCAAAAAAACATGGGACCAGCTGGTACAACTTTAGTAGTGATTAAAGAAGAACTATTAGATCGTATTTGTAGAGAAGTACCATCTATGTTAAACTACAAAACTCATGTAGAG
Source organism: Tenacibaculum aquaeponti (assembly GCF_052084715.1). Lineage (GTDB taxonomy): Bacteria > Bacteroidota > Bacteroidia > Flavobacteriales > Flavobacteriaceae > Polaribacter. The sequence continues at coordinate 551,644 of NZ_CP197288.1, forward strand.
AAAGATAGTATGTTTAATACACCTTCTGTTTTTCCAGTTTATGTTTCTATGTTAACATTAGAGTGGTTAAAAAATTTAGGTGGTATCAATTTTATTGAAGAAGTAAACAATAAAAAAGCGAAGCTTTTGTATGATGAAATTGACAGGAATCCTCTGTTTAATGGAATCGTAGCTAAAGAAGATCGTAGTGTTATGAACGCTACATTTACTATAAATGAAGGTTTACAATCTCGCTTTGATTCTATGTGGAAAGAAGCTAGAATAAATGGTATAAATGGTCATCGTTCTGTAGGTGGCTACAGAGCTAGCATGTATAATGCCTTACCTTTATATAGTGTACAAGCATTAGTAGATGTTATGAAAGAACTAGAAAGAAAAGCATAAAATATATCATCTTGAACTAGTTTCAGAATCTTATGATTTAGAGAAACTGAAATAATTTCAATTTGACATACAAAACGAATTAAATTACAAAATGAAAATATTAGTAAACGAAGGAATTACTCAAGGAGGAGTTGATATTTTAGAAAGTAAAGGATTTGAAGTAATTATTACTAAAGTTGCTCAAGGACAACTAGAAAATTATATCAATGATAATGCTATTGATGCAATTTTAGTTAAAAACAACACACAAATTCAGCAAGAAATAATTGATGCTTGTCCGAGTTTAAAATTAATCGCTTCTGGTGGTTCAATGGATAACATCGATGTACAATATGCTATAGATCAGGGATTACAAATAGTTGATAGTAAAGAAGGAAGTGCTAATGCTACAGCCGAATTAATTTTCGCTCATTTATCTGGTTTAGCAAGAAACTTACATCAAGCAAATAGAGAAATGCCTTTAGAAGGTGATATGAATTTTAAAGGATTACATAAACTATATCAAGGAGTTGAGTTAAATGGTAAAACTTTAGGTTTAATAGGAATTAACAATTCTAGTTTAGCTACTGCTAAAATAGCTTTAGGTTATGGAATGAAAGTTGTTTTCTCTGATCCTGAAATTATGGAAACTACTCTTGAATTAGAGTTTTTTGATGGGCAAACTATTAATTTTGAATTCAATAGTATTCCTTTTGATGAGTTAATAGAAGAATCTGATTTTATCACTGTCCACTTAAATTCTGACAATTTTAAACTAGGAGAAGCTGAATTTAAAAAAGTAAAAGAAGGTGTAATTATTATTAATTGTGTGAAAAGTGGATTAATTGACGAAATCGCTTTAATTGAATCTATTGATAAAGGTCCTGTTCGTTATGCAGCTTTAGATGTTTTTGAAAATCAGCCAAATCCTGAGATTCAGTTATTAATGAATCCAAATTTATCTTTATCACCTAATATTGCTAAAGCAACAAACGAAGCACAAGAAAAAATTAGTATCGAATTAGCAAATCAAATTGCTAATTTACTATCATAATATATGGCTAAAATAAAACCATTTAAAGCAGTACGACCAACTAGAGATAAAGTTGCATTGGTTTCATCTAAATCTTATGAAACTTATCCCGAAAATGAATTAAATGCAAAGCTAGCATTCAATCCATTTACATTTTTACATGTAGTAAACCCAGGATATAAATATCATATACAAGATGTTACTGGTGAAAAACGCTTTAAATTAGTTCATAATAGATATTTAGAATTTAAAGAAGCTAACGTTTTTACTCAAGACGAAACACCTTCTTTATACGTCTATCAAAAAATATCTTCAGGAAAATCATTTAGTGGAATTATTGCTGCTACTTCAACTGAAGATTATCACAATAATGTGATCAAAATTCATGAACGAACGTTAAGAAAAAGAGAATTACTATTTGAAAATTATTTAAAAAACACAGGATTTAATGCAGAGCCAGTGCTCCTCACCTATCCTGATAATGATGAAATAGAAACAATCATAAAAAAATATCAAAAGGAAAGAGCAGAATACGAATTTACGACGTCAGATAAAGATCTTCATTTATTGTGGTTAATAAATTCCCCTTCAGACATTGAAAGTTTAACTCAAGCTTTTAAAAAAATAGAAACTCTTTATATTGCTGACGGACATCATCGCACAACATCATCTTGTATTTTAGCTAAAAATTTAGCTAAAGAAAATCCAAATCATACAGGTAAAGAAGATTATAACTTTTTTATGAGTTATTTATTACCTGAAAGTCAACTTAGTATTTATGAATTTAACAGATTTGTTAAAGATTTAAATGGTTTAACACCAGATGAATTTTTAATTGAGTTAGATACATATTTTAGAATAGAAAAAAGAGGTCAAGAACTATATAAACCTAGAGAAAAACATCATTTCAGTATGTATTTAAATGGCGACTTTTACGCACTTTATTTACGAAAATCAGCTTACGAATTTACAGATGAATTAAGTGAATTAGATGCAGAAATTTTATTTAGAACAGTTTTAAAGCCAATTTTAGGAATTGAAGATATCAGAGATGATTCTAAAATTATATATTCTCAAGACAAATCAGATAGTTTAGAACTTAAAACAAAAGTTGATAATGGTGAGTTTATTGTTTCTTTTGGTATGATGCCTACTTCTATACATGAAATTAAAACAATTGTAGATAAAGGCTTAGTGATGCCTCCTAAAACAACTTACATAGAACCAAAACTAAGAAGTGCATTAACAATTTATGAAATCTTATCATGATAAAAGATAACCTTGATCAAATAAAAAATAAACTTCCAAAAGAAGTTACGCTAGTTGCAGTATCTAAAACCAAGCCCTCTTCAGACATTGTACAAGCTTATGAAGCTGGTCAGCGAATTTTTGGTGAAAATAAGATTCAAGAAATGGTAGCAAAATACGATGAGCTACCAAAAGATATTCAATGGCACATGATTGGTCATTTGCAAAGAAACAAAGTGAAATATATGGCTCACTTTGTAGATTTGATTCATGGAGTAGATAGTTTTAAGACACTTTTAGAGATAGATAAACAAGCTAAAAAGCACAATAGAGTTATTAATTGTTTATTACAAGCTCGTATAGCAAAAGAGGAAACTAAGTTCGGATTACCGTTCGATGAAATCAAAAATATTATTAATTCAAAAGAATTTAGTAACTTAAACAACGTAAAAGTTGTCGGATTAATGGGAATGGCTACTTTTACCGATAATCAAGATCAATTAACAGAAGAATTTTCATCATTACATAAATTATATGATGAATTAAAAGAATATAATCCGAATTTTTCTATTTTGTCGATGGGAATGAGCGGCGACTATAAGTTAGCCATAGAATGTGGAAGTACAATGGTTAGAATTGGTAGCTCTATTTTTGGAGCTAGAAATTACAACATATAATCACTTTATTTAATTACTAAACTGGTTTTCTTATATTTGCTCAATATAATTCCTTAATTATACTAAACTTTTAACGGGAGAGATGTTTGCATGTATGTAATTTTAGATATTGAAACCACTGGTGGAAAATTTAACGAAGAAGGAATAACCGAAATAGCGGTATACAAGTTCGATGGTCATTCAATAGTTGATCAATTCATAACTTTAGTAAATCCAGAAAAGGAAATACAAGAATTTGTTGTTAGCTTAACAGGAATCAACAATAAAATGCTCCGTAACGCTCCAAAATTCCACGAAATAGCCAAAAGAATAGTAGAGATAACTGATAATTGTATCATAGTTGCACATAATGCAGCCTTTGATTACAGAATGTTAAAAACTGAATTTAATCGATTAGGTTATGATTACTTCAGAAATACGCTATGTACTGTATCTTTAAGTAAAAAATTAATTCCTGAACAGCCATCGTATAGTTTAGGAAAGTTATGTAGAAATCTTGGAATTCCTGTTACAGACAGACACAGAGCTAATGGAGATGCTTTAGCAACAGTAAAATTATTTCAACTTCTTTTAGAAAAAGATAAAGAGAAAAAAATACTTCAGCATACAATTAAATATATTGACAATAGAAATCATAAACTAAAAATTAAAAGCATACTTGATGATTTACCTGAAGAAGAAGGTATTTACTATGTACATAATGAAGAAGGTAATGTAATTTTTACTGGTCGAGGAAAAAATATTCGTTTTGAAGCCAATAAGCTATTTTTGAAACAATCTAAACGTGCTTTAAAAATAAAAGAAAAAGTTGAATCCATAACTTATGAGAATACTGGCAATGAACTATTTACCAGGTTGAAATATTATTTACAATTAGATACATTAAGACCTAAATATAATATAATTCGTAAAAGAAAAATCACTGAAAAAAATTTTGGGCATAATCATTTTATTATCATATCTAAAGGAAGAATACCCGAAGAAAATGCAGTTATTTTAATTGAAAATAATGAAGTTATTGGCTATGCTTATACAAACTTATCTTATCAAACAAATAAGATTCAAGTTCTTAAAAATATTTTAACTCCAATTAAAAACAAAGCACTAGCAAAAACAATTATCAAAAATTATTTAACTACAAATAATGCTGATAAAATTGTGCGATACGAACTAGAAAATAATTTGTAATATTGCTCAAATAATAACTACTTTGAGTACTCAAAAAACAAAAAAAAACTGGAAACAAAAACTTCATGAAATTATTTATGAAGCAGATACACCTGGAGGAAAACTTTTTGATGTAATTCTCTTAATAGCTATCCTTTTTAGTATAGCTATAGTTATGTTAGAAAGTGTTAATACAATAAATGAAAAGTATAATAACTTATTAAATATAGCTGAATGGATTATTACAATTCTTTTCACTATAGAATATATATTAAGAATAATTTCTATTAAAAAACCTTCTAAGTACATTTTTAGTTTTTATGGTATTATTGATCTTTTATCTACTATTCCTAAATATCTTTCTGTAATTTTTATAGGAACTAATACTCTTGTTGCTTTAAGAGCATTACGATTATTACGCGTGTTTAGAATTTTAAAATTAGCTAGGTTTATAGGAGAATCTAACCATCTGGCCCAAGCAATAAAAGCCAGTTTAGCAAGAATTTCTGTTTTTTTATTCTTTGTACTTATTATTTGTATCATTTTAGGTTCATTAATGTATTTAATTGAAGGAGCAGAAAATGGATTCACTAGTATACCAAGGAGTGTTTATTGGGCCATAGTAACACTTACTACGGTAGGTTATGGGGATATTGCTCCAGGAACTCCTTTAGGACAATTTATTGCGAGCGCAATTATGATTTTAGGTTATGCCATAATTGCTATTCCTACAGGAATTGTTTCTTCAGAAATAGTCAAGAAAACGGAATTAGATTTAAATACACAATCTTGCCCTCATTGCGCCACAGAAGGTCATGATGATGATGCTATTTACTGTTATCATTGTGGAAATAAGCTACACGAATAATGAATACATTAATCACTATCGTAGGACCAACAGCAATTGGTAAAACTGCACTAAGTATAAAATTAGCAAAACACTTTAATTGTGATATTTTATCATGTGATTCTAGACAGTTTTATAAAGAAATGGCTATAGGAACCGCTGTTCCTGAACCTTTTGAATTAGAAGCTGCTCAACATCACTTTATTCAAAATAGAAGTGTTTTTGAAGATTACAATGTTGGTAGTTTTGAAAAAGATGCCATTAAAAAACTTAATCAATTGTTCACTGAAAATCCAACTCAAATTATGGTTGGAGGAAGTGGATTATATGTTGATGCTGTTTTAAAAGGTTTAGACTATTTTCCTGATGTAGATTCAAAAATCAGAAAAAATTTATCTAAAGAACTTGAAGAAAGCGGTATTGGAACTTTACAAGAAAAGTTAAAAGAATTGGATTATAAATCTTTTGAAAAAATAGCAATTGATAATCCGCATAGACTTATTCGTGCCTTAGAAATATGTATTGGAGCCGATAAACCTTACTCCTATTTCATCAATAAAGAAAAAGAACCTAGAAATTTTAAATCTATTAAAGTTGGATTAATTGCTGATCGTGAAATTATTTACGAACGAATAAATCAAAGAGTAGATATTATGATAGAAAATGGTTTGTTAGAAGAAGCTAAAGCTTTATATCCACACAAACATTTAAACGCATTACAAACTGTTGGATATCGTGAGCTTTTTGAATACTTTGATGGAAACTGGGATTTAGATTTTGCAATTTCTGAAATAAAAAAGAATACAAGACGATTTGCTAAAAGGCAATTAACTTGGTTTAGAAGAGATACAGAAACTATTTGGTTTGATTTTAAAGATGATCAGCAAAAAATCATTAATATCATCAATGAAAATATGGTTTAATTCACTTAACTACGCTGATGATTTTAAATACGACACTTGTTCCTTAAATAAAGTCCTTTAAGTTATTTCAACCTATATTTTCATGAATTGAGAAGTAATTTTATAGTATATCTAAACTTAAAATTACAAGTTATGCCATCAACCATTCCTTACGATCCTTCTCTTGTTTTAGGAAACATCGTATCAAAAGAAAAACTAGAAAATATAGTTCAAATTTCTAAACTTCAAGCACCAGCAGATGCAGCTGAAAGTGAACTAAATTCATTTATTGCTTTAAAAAGAAGTGTTGATATGACCATACAAGAAACTATGGGTATGGGAATCAATACAGACGAATTAATTAAAGAATCTGAACAAATAGGGAAACAAGTTCAACAAGCTGCAATAGCTTATGGTTTAGCTAAAATAAAATCAGAAAAGGCAATTCAACCTTTAAAAGCTAAAATGAATGCAGTTAATGAATCTGTAGAAAGTCCAATTGATTATAATAAAAGTCAGTTAAAACAAATGCCAATTTCTAGTGATTCTTTACAGATGAATAGTCAATATTTTTCTTACGATCAAAATTCTCAGACTTCAGCAAGTCACGCTGCTACAGTTGCTTCTTTTGTTGAAGAATCACTAAGTATTTTCGGTGAAGGACAATCATCACAAGCTAGTGCAACTGCTCAAGAACAAGTAAATAGTCAATTTTCAAGACATAGTATTGCTGGTACTTTAGTAATTACAATTACATGTACTCACAAAAACGCTCAAGTTTTTGCGCCTTATGTATTAGATGTAGATAAAGCTGTTAGATCTTGGAATGCTATGAATCCAAGTAATATGATAAAAACAAATGATGTTGCTTCAATTGCTGAAATAGAAGCAAAATCTGACACAAAAAATGATCCTTCTTTTTCAATACTTTCAGGTGCTACTTATGGTTCTTCTTTTGTAGGAATGGTTCATATTTTAAATACTACACAATCTCAATCAAGTCAAAGAATGGAATCTATTGCTGCTTCTATGCAAGAAACATTTGATATTGGAGGTTGGTTTGCTTCTGGTACAGGTTCTTTTGGTGTTAGTTCTACATTTTCTGATAGTGCAAAAAACTTATTAAGTACACAAAATGTAACTTCACATGCGACTTTAATTACTATGGGAATTATTCCATCTATAAAGTCAAATCAAGTAAAAATGGCAGTGCAAAGTTTTTCTGATTTTGATCCTGCTAAAACAATGGAAGAATTAGCTACATTACAAGGTGCTACAGCAAGTGCTAATAATACAATCGCAGAAGGTGCAGCTGCTGCCAGAACTGGACAACAAATGATTACTTTAAAAAATGCGACAATTAAAGCTACTTTAAGTGGTGTTGCAGAGATTGATGATGGACAAAATAAAGTGATTGATACAAATTCTATGATGACAGCAATGGAAGATTATGTAGATAAGTGTATTGCTGGAGGTGAAAATTTAGGAGTTCCAATTAATTATTATTTAAAGCCAATAACACAATCGGAGATTGCAAGAGCCTGGTTAGCTAAATATTATCCTAATAGATATAATGAAGCTGGAAGCGCTGATGACACTGACTCTTCTAAAAAAGCATCTACTAAAAACAATGCTTCTGGAAATGACGGAAACTCAGATTCTTAGTTAAACACTACACTATTAATACAATAAACAGTATTCAAGATATAATTTCTTGAATACTGTTTTAAAATCAAAAAAATAACCAAACAAATTACAACTACTCTTCTATGAAAAGTTTTAATGACTTTGAAGTACAACTATTACACGAAATCAGTTCTTTTCGTAGAGATGGTATTGTTAATTTGAAAGAATTACTTGAGAAAATATTCTTTTCTAAAGAAAAAGGGAAAGCCTTAATTGTTCAATTAAGAGAACAATATGCTATTTATTTCCTAACTAATAAAATTTATAACAACCCAGTTAATCAAAAAAAAGCAATAGTTGAATTTAGTCAGTTATTAGCTTTGTTAGAATTTCTTAATTCTAATGGAATTATTTCAATTTTTAGAAAACAGCATTTTGTTAAAAATCCAATGTTTGTTTTAAGTAATGATTTTGGTGACATTAAAATAGAAAGCAAAAAAATTATCTTAAATGACAATGGTGATTATACAGATAAACCTGAAGAAATAAAAAATGCTAAAGATGAAATTATTTATAAAGGAATTCAATTTAACGATAGTCACTTTGTCATTAAAAATGTAATGGGTAATGTTGTTATCTCAGATAAGATTCTAGATATCATAAATGATATTAATCCAAAAAAAGAGAAAAAACCTTTTTATAAAAAAAGAATCTTTGAAGTTGTTTGTGGACTTCTACTCCTGTTTATATCATTTGTATGGTTACATACAGATTTAAATAAATCGAATAAAAAAATCCAAAATTCTATTCAAAAAATTCACCAAAAAATAAATCAAACTCCAGTTTTAATTACCAATAAAAAAACTAAAACTCATCATGTAAAAAGGAAATTTGGAATAGATATTTCTAAATGGAATGGTAATATCTTAGAAGACAAACTTCCTGATAGCATTTATTTTGTAATCTCTAAAGCAACCGAAGGTTTAACTTATATTGATCCGAAATTTCATATAAACTGGATAGAATCGAAAAATAAAAAATTTAAAAGAGGAGCTTATCATTATTATGTAATACAAGATAATCCTAAAAAGCAAGCCATTCACTTTTGGAAACAAATACAAGACATTAATCGTAAAGACTTTCCTCCTGTTGTAGATATTGAAACTTCTAACAAAAATGCAAACTTAAAGAATATAGAATCTGAATTATTTATCTTTTTGAACACTATTGAAAGTTTATCAGGTCGAACACCAATGATTTATTGTAGTTATTTCTTTGCTAACAGATACTTAACAGATAAAAGGTTTGCTAAATATCCATTATGGGTTGCTGATTACATTAGTACTAAATCTCCTATTATTCCGAAAGTTTGGAAAAAAACTGGTTGGACGATTTGGCAAAAATCACCTACATATAAAATTAATACTAAGGCTACAGACTTAGATATTTACCTAGAAAAATAATTTTCTACTTTCACACTTATTATTTCGTCGATTTCACTCAATGTAAACTGCACTTTACTCAATATTAGTTGTAGAAAACATACAATGATCATAAATTTGAATAGAAAAAGAAAAAACTTAATATTTGAAAAAGAAGTTTTAAAAAAATGAAATGAAAATTAAAATTGCTAGAAAAAGGAAAAATTGCTAAAAGAAAATAAAGCAAAAAATTAAGAAAATGAAAATTCTGTTTCTTTAAAAACTTATAAACCCTGTCAAAAAGCTATGATTTGATAGGGTTTATTTTATATACCTAACCAAGAATTAAATGCAGCTGTATTACTCTGACTCGTTTTCAAAATATTGTTTTTCAAATGAATAGATACTGTGTTTTTGGTATATCTACTTATTTTTTTGATATAAGACCTATTAATTATTTCACTTCTATTAATTTTAAAAAAATCAGTTGGATTTAAAATTTCTTCTAATTCTTTTAAAGTTCCTTGATTTAATAAATGTTTTTTATTTAAAGAGTCGAACGCAAACACTACTCCATAATCTGATTGTAAAAACATTATATCTTCTACTTTTAAAAAATATATATCGTTTTTCGATCTTACTGAAATACAATCTTTATAATTTGTTTTTACTATTTCTTTTGTCTGATAATACGCATCTAACTTTTTAAAAATATCGTTGTCATCTTTCTTTTTTATTAACGAAGTATATTTATTCCATGCCTTTTCAAAACGCGAAAATGAATACGGTTTTAATAAATATTCTATACCACTAGTTTCAAAAGCATTCATCCAAAACTGATTGTAAGCTGTTGTAAAAATAATAGGAGAATTAATATTTATTTGATTATAAAAATCGAAAACGTTTCCATCTCTTAATTCGATATCTGAGAAAATTAAATCAATATCCGGAGAAGTTTCAAAAAAAGATTTTACTTCATCTACAGTATCTATCTCTTTTATAACCTTAATTTGATCTGATAATTTATTTAAGTATCTTATTAATTTTTTTCTAGCTGGAACCTCATCTTCAATAATTACTACTTTAATCATGTGTATTCATTTTAACAAGTGGTAATATTACTGTAAAATTGTTTTCTGTATCTATGAAATCTATAGATCTATTTGTTAATAGTTGAAATTGTTTGTTTAAATTTTTTAAAGCAACTCCATTTGTTTTTTTATTATACTTTAATTTAGCTTTATTATTACTTATTTTAATTCCTTTCTCTAAATTTATTTGAATAATTACTGGATGTTCGATGGTTCCTAAATTGTGCATAATAGCATTCTCTATTAATACTTGAAGACAAAATGGTGGAACCATAATTTCAGAGTTTCTAATTTCTTCAGATATATTTAATCTATAGCATTTTTCGTATTTTTTATCCATTAACTCAAAATAATTTTGAGTAAAAACTAGTTCCTTATCAATATGAATAAGTTCGTTTTCTGAGCTAAATAACGCATAACGATATAATTCAGAAAAACTACTTAAAAATTCAGATGCTTTTTCCTTATCTTCTTCTATTAATTGATCTAAAACATTAAGGTTATTAAAAAGAAAATGTGGATTTAATTGATTTTTTAATTGTTGTATTTTGCTTTTAGAGCTAGCAATTTCATATTCACTTAATCGTTTTCTATAATCTCTATTTTCTTTTGAATATAAATAAGCTAAAGAAATGCCTCCAAAGATGATAAAATCTATAACTTGATTAAAAAGCTTATATGTTATCATAAATGAATTACCATAATTTCTAGGAATTGTGTTAAACATATACGATATGAAAAGACCTAAAATATTATTTATCAAAATATAAATAATAAAACTAACAACAAAAAACTTCAAATATCTCCACATAGAAGAAACTTGATTTATTTTATCATTATAAAACTTTCTTTTAATAAAACTAGTTAATAAAAAAATTAGAATAGCCTGAATAAAAACCCAAATTGGAGCATCTAAATGAAAAACAAAATCTCGCCATGAATCTGCAATTCCGATACTATTTTTCAAAATAAACACCCAACAAAACAAGAATAAAAAGTGAAGAAATAATTTATTTTCTCTATAAAACTTTAATGCTTTCATGCTTGGTAAATATAAAGCATTTGCAAACAAAAAAAGATTCTCTATTTGCAAATGCTTTCGTTTATATTTTTATTTAGGCCACGAACTTATTATATCTCCTTTCTCGTTATAAGCTTCTAGTTTAACATTATTATTTTCATCTATAACAAATTTAGCTCTTGGTCTTCCTTTATCATCATATAAAAACAATCCATTTTGTCTTCCAGGTGTTTGTCCTAAAGCAACTCTTCTTACCGAACCAAACATTCCTTTTTCCCAATATTCATTATACTTTTTTCTTCGTTCTTTAGGATCTTTAATTGCTTTTAATTCTTCTCCTATTTTATTTATATTTTCATGAGTTTCGTTATTACCTCGATCATTAAAAACTAATGATCCAGATTTGTAACGCTTATCCCCTACTTTATTGTCTGTAGTCATTAATTGCATTACCTGATCTCCATCATATTGATCATAAGTTAATGATAAACCTGATCTATGACCATTTTTAGTTTTTTTTCCATCATAAATAAATCCACCACATTCTTTTCCATCTTCGGTATAAAATAACATACCAGCTCTTTTCTTACGTTTATGATAAATTTTACCATTAATTTCATCTCCTTCACTAGGAAAATGATTAGCATTGGTAATTACCATTTTTACAGTACCATCAGCTTCTACAATATTAATTCGTTCTACATTTATGGTACCAAATTTTTTAACATTATTATATTCTTTAAAAGCAAAAGAAGCAAACGTTATAATACCTAAAGCAGTTGTAATTGCAAATGTTCTTAAAAATGTAAGTTCTTTATTTAAATTTCTCATTGTTATAATTTTAATAATATTGATACACCAAAACTAAGTGTATCATAAAGCTTGAGAAATTACTATTTGATGAATACAGGAAAAATTTAAAAAAACTACTGAAATATTAGATAGAATGAAAAATAATAACCTAAATAAAAATTTCAGGTTGACTAAGAGTTTTGTTTTGCTGAAGTTTTTCTATTAATTTTTCTATGGGTCTACGAATAAAACTAGCTGCTTGAAGTCCTTTATTTTCTAATTGATCTGAAATAATATCTTGTATGTGATAAGCAATAGAACCGATAAAATGAATTGGAATTGTTTTTAATTCTTCACGATAATGTTCTATTTGGTTTTCAATAAATGCATTTACTCCGTCTTGAAGAATTCTAATAATATAAGGGTGCTCTTTATTCTCAATTAAAAACCTTGCAAAATTTGCTAGATACTTATTAGGGTATTTTGAATTATAAATTTTGTTTATAACTTTTTGTGGTTTTAAGTTAAAGTTTTGTTCAAAAGAAAGTCTTAATTCATTTGGTAATTTCTGATAGTAATAACTTTTTAAAATTTCTTTTCCAAAAAAATTTCCGCTAGCTTCATCCATTACTATGTATCCTAAAGATGGAATTTTTGTATGAATTTTATTGCCATCATAATAACAACAATTAGAACCTGTACCTAAAATACATATTATAGCTGGTTCGTTTTTTGTTGCCCAAGCGGCTGCCATTAAATCTTCTTTTACTATTATAGATTTTGTATTAGTAAAACAAGAGTTAAGTACTTTCTTTATTTTTTTTTGATTTTTGTTAGTACCACATCCAGCTCCAAAAAAATAAATCTTCTCTATTTCTTTATTTCTAGAGAAAAGAATGTCGTTTTCATTAATTAATTTACTGATTCTTTGAGCACTTAAAATACTAGGATTTAAACCCTTTGTTCTAGATCTTATTGATTCATTCGTTTCTGGATTATAAAATATCCAATCACACTTAGAAGAACCACTATCAGCAATTAAAATCATATTATATTTATTTAATTTAAAGAAAGGTATGTTGTTAAGAAGATAACTTATTGTATATATGATTTGCTAATTGTTTTAATTCTTTAATTATAACAATTTCAACATCAGCAAAAGGTATTTCTAGCTTATCAATCGATATGATTAATTCTTCTAATTCTTTTTTAGAAAATGTTTGTTTCTGTATAACCTTTTCTAACTTTTGTGATACATTATAAAGAACTGAATAATGTGATTGTAATTCTTGTAAAATTGAAGACTTATTTAATTTTTCAAATTCAATATACCCTTTTTGCCATTTTCTTAAAAAGTATAATATATCTTCATAGTTGTTTTTACTCTTTTTATACAAATTCAAAACTTTTTTAAATTCATATGCATCTTCAGCATCAGAATTACAAGCATCTGCAAATAAAGAAAAAGGTGAAAAAGATTTATATTCAGTACCACCTTTATTCCTTTCATACATTTTTAATGGTTCTGCTATTTTAGATAATATTTTTAAAGAATTTATTTCTTGATTGTTCGAAATATTTCTTAAAATAACATCTATATTTTTAAGATGAGTAGTTCCTATTCTTTCAAGCTCATAACTAATTACCTTCAATCGTTTACGCATGTTTTCAATATCATTAACGTTTTTTAATGACCAAAACCTTTCTGCTATAGCAGCGGTTCTAGGCCATATACGACTATCAATAGTTAAAGGAGTTACTAGCTCTCCCCACATTGTTACTTCTCCTCCTAATATTCTATTTTCCTCTTCTTCATTTAAATTAAAGTTTCCGATAGGATCACATAAATAATAATGATCTACCGAGAACATTCTATCAATATAATAATCATTAGATAAAATTGCTTTAAAACCTTTTTTTACAGCAGGAAACAAAGTTCCATTTTTAAAACCTTCATTTTTTCCTCTCCATGAATGTATAATAGCTGATCTAGGCATATTTGGAGTCATTATTTCATCCCATCCTACTAGTTTTTTTCCATATTTATTAAGTATTTTTTCAACTTTTATAGTAAAATACGTTTGTAAATCATGATTATCTTTAAATTTATTTTTTCTTTTAAACTCATCTATTTTCACATTTTCATCCCAGTGCTTACCTTCATTTTCATCTCCACCAATATGAAAATATTCATCTGGAAATAATGAAGAAACTTCATTAAATAATTTATCTATAAAAGTATAAACTTCAGGATTAATAGGATTTAAAGTAGGATCGAAAACTCCTGCATAACGTTGTAATTTGTACTCGTAATTATCCTTGCTCCCAAGTTTTGGATAAGCAGTTAAAATTGCAGTAGCATGGCCAGGAATATCGATTTCAGGTATTACACGAATACCTAACATGTTAGCATAACTAACAATTTCTTTAATTTGTTCATGTGAATAATATTGTCCATCTGATGCTAATTGGTGTAGTTTAGGATACACTTTAGATTCAATCCTGAAACCTTGATCATCAGACAAATGCCAGTGAAAAACATTCATCTTCATAAAAGCCATAGCATCTAAATTTCTTTTAATCACATTAACAGGTTGAAAATGACGAGAGACATCAATCATTAGACCTCGCCATTTAAAACGGGGATTATCTTTAATCATTAACCCTTCAAAAAAATAATTACTACTATCATTTTGTACTAATTGTAGTAGTGTTGATAACCCCCTAATCACTCCAACATCTGTTGAAGCTATTAATTCAACCCCGTTATTTTTTATACTTAAAATATATGATTCATCTACATTAATAGATAAACTTACTTCATTTTTATATTTAATATTTAAGGTAGCTTTACCTTTATCATAAGAAGGAAATCCCTTCTCTATAAAAACTCCAGTTTTATTTGTCAGGTTTCTCAAAAAACTTATTGCATTATTGTGAACTCTATGACTTTTTTTATTAATATTTATGGTAAAATTACTATCAATAAATAATTTACTACCCGTAGCTTTAATTTCTTTTGGCCATGGCATTAAACTTAATTTATCTTTTAATTCTTCTTGTGAACTACATGATATTGAAAATAAAAGAATACTTAAAGAAAGTATTAATATAGATGTTGATTTCATTTGGTTAAAAATAATAACGTTTAAATGCTTCTATGGCTGCATAATCTGCCATACCTAATTGATGATATTTTTTTGCTGTTAACCTGTTCCTATCTTCAGCTCTAACCCAAAATTCACGAGTATCATCACCTCTAAACATTACTTTATCTTTTTGAGATTGATGGAAAAATATGGCATTACGTTTCTTTATTACTTGATCTGGACTCATAGGTACAGCCATATCTATTTCATAAGAATCCCATTCAAACCATGCTCCTCTGTATAGCCAAACCCAACAATCATTCATATACTCTTTAGATTTTAAAATATCTATAGCATCAAAAAGCGCATCTAAACATACTTTATGTGTACCATGAGGATCTGCCAAATCTCCAGCTGCATAAATTTGATGAGGTTTAATTTCTTCAATTAAATCACACATCTTATCTATATCTTCTTTTGAAAGATTATTTTTCTTTACTGTTCCAGTTTCGTAAAAAGGTAAATTTAAAAAATGAACATTAGCATCAGGTACATTTAAATATCTAGTAGCAGCCAAGGATTCTGTTCTTCTTATTGTTCCTTTTAAAGCTCTGACCGCTATAGAGTCGATACTATTTGCTTTCTTATTCTCTATATCCTTAAGAATTTCTTCAATTTTTTTGGTATTTGAAGTTAAAGTTATAGCTGTTTCTGCAAATTTTCTAGCATCTTCATCAGTAACAGCAATATTACCTGATGTTTGATAAGCAATATGAACTTCATGACCTTGCTCTACCAATCTATCAAATGTTCCTCCCATAGAAATCACATCATCATCTGGGTGAGGACTGAATATAATAACTCTTTTTTTAGATGGAGTAGCTCGTTCTGGTCTGTTCGTATCATCTGCATTTGGTTTTCCTCCAGGCCAACCTGTAATTGTATGTTGTAACTTATTAAATATTTTAATATTAAGATCATACGCACTACCTTCTTCAGCTAATAATCCAGACATTCCATATTCATTATAATCTTTATCGGTAAGTTTTAGTATTGGTTTACCTACTTTTTCACTTAACCAAAAAACGGCTTTCTTTTTAAGCTCATCTGTCCATATACACGAAGTAACTAACCAAGGAGTTTTAATTCTTATTAATTCTGAACAAGATTCTTTATCTAAGATAAAAGTAGTATTTAAATGTTCTTGTAAATACGTTGCAGGTATTTGAGAAGTTATATTTCCTTCAATAGTTTTTTGAACTACTTTTGCCTTATTTAATCCCCAAGCTAATAAAATTATTCGTTTCGCATTTTTTATGGTATTTATTCCCATAGTTATTGCTTTCTTAGGAACATTATCTATTCCTAAAAAACTAGACGCAGCATCTTCTCTTGTTATATGATCTAAAGTAATTGCTCTAGTACCTGAATTATAATGCGAACCTGGTTCATTAAAACCAATATGTCCTGTTCTTCCAATACCTAACAGTTGAAAATCTAATCCACCTACTTCTTTAATTTTCAATTCATAATCTATACAATATTGATAAATTTCTTCAGGTGAAATTGTACCATCAGGGATATTAATATTTTCAGGTAATATATCTACATGATTAAACAAATGTTCGTGCATAAAATGATAATAACTTTGTAAATTATCACGTTGCATTGGTAAATACTCATCAAGATTAAATGTAATTACATTTGAAAAGCTTAGATTTTCTTCTTTATGAAGGCGAACCAATTCTTCATAAACTTTAACTGGAGAAGAACCTGTCGCTAATCCTAACACGCACATATTACCTTCTTCTGCTTTTTGTTTAATTAATTGAGCTATTTCAGCAGCAACAACTTTAGAAGCTTCTATTGAATCATTAAAAATAATATTATGGATTTTCTCAAAACGAGTTTCTTCAAATTGCCCTGCAGGCTTATATATCAAACTTTGTGTACTATCCATTTTTACATCTACAATCATTATTTTTTTATTTTTGAATAAAGTTATTTTAAGTAAAGTGCATTAGTTAATTTTTTCGACAAATAGCACATTATAACTCATAAAAAACAAGTAAGAACAAGAAACTCTTGCCCTTACTTGTACTACAAAAGTTTAATGGAAAATTTATTAATTATTAAAAATTACTACTTTCAGTATCCCACCATAATCTAGTTCCTCCGTTATCAGGTCCTTTTAAGAAAGTCTCAGCTTCTTGAACATTATTTAGGTTAGAAGTTCTTTCTGTGTTAACAAAATTTATTCTTCTAATTTGTATATTAGTATCTATAGTACCACCACTGTTATTTAAAACCACTGGAAAAACTCTTGGATAACCTGTTCTTCTAAATTCACTCCAAGCTTCTTGACCGTCTGGGAATAACGCAATCCATTTTTGAGTAATAATTTGCTCTAACTTTTCTTCATTAGTACCAGCATCATTAAAAGCTATCTTTACATCACTACCATAAGCTATATTATTTGCAGAATTTATAGCATCAACAAAATCATTAGGTGTACTTGTATTATCAGCTAAATATGTATCAACATCAGCAACTCCATGCTGTGTGAAAGATGCCCTAACTCCAGCTTCATAATTTGATTTTGCATCACCTGCTCCAGACCAACCTCTTAAAGCCGCTTCTGCTTTTAGGAAATAAGTTTCAGCTGTAGTCATCCAAACTTTACTCTCTCTTTCAATAACCTCTCCTATTAACGAATGACTAGCATATTGAGACTTTGCTGTAATATCTATTCCTTTTCTTATACCTTTATAATCACCTAAGCTTGCGTCAGCTGGTGCTCTAAAATATTTCTCTATTCTACCATCATTAAAACCTCTTAAAATTACTTCCATTTCAGCTCCCATACAAATGTCATTCCACGTACCGCTTATGGTTGCTATGGGATGCATAAAACCTGGAGTATTTATTACCATATCACTTGTTAAGAATCCAGCATCATTTGCTAATGCTTTTTCCCCTTCAGTTTTCGCTAAAACTGGATCTACTTTTGCTACACGAACAGCTAATCTTAATCGTAAACTATTTGCAAAAGCTCTCCATTGAGCAATATTTCCAGCGAAATTAGATTCATCGAATGGAACAAATTGAGTACTACTCTCAAATTCTTTTAGCCCAGTAATTGCTTCATCTAAATCAGCGAAAAAAGCTTTGTATGCTGTTTCTTGGCTATCGTATTCTCCTGTAGTATCAAAATCGTTAAACTTACTAAATCGAATTGGTCCAAATACATCAGAAACTCTATGCATTGCCATAACTCTCATAATATTTGCTAAGTAAACAAACTTCTCTCCACCTGGGGCATTAGAAATTCCTACCTGATTTTTAATTTCTCTCACAAAAGGCATTACTCCATTACCACCACTTCCGTCATAAGCATCTATCCAAATGAAAGCATTCCAACCATCAACTAATGAATAAGTTTGGTTATTGATATTTCCTGCAAAAGGTGTTGGAGTGGTCATATAACCTGAATAAATATCACCATTTAAACCATGTTGAAGTTGATAATTCCAAGCTGGTTGAGTTTTAATTATGTTTGCAAAAATTGGAGTAAACCTTGAACCTATGTGATTATTAAGTTGTGTTAAACTCTCCTGTGAAATACCATTTGGGTTGGTATTAATTTTTTCAAAATCTTCTGTACATGCATTAAAAATCAATAAGATTATAAATACCTGTATATATTTTATTTTATTTTTCATATTAATTAAAAATTAACATTAACATTAAATCCAATACTTCTTGTAGACGGTTGATTAAAAATATCAACTCCTTGTAAACCTAATCCTGTACTAGCTGTTATGTTAGGATCAAATGGTGCTTCTTTGTATAAGAAAAATAGATTATTACCTATTACAGATAATCTTATGCTTTCAAAAAAGTTCGTTTTAATTGGTAATTTATATCCTATCGATATTTCTCTTAAACTAATATTTGTTGCATCATATACATATTCTCCTAATGCACCTGCACGTCCTCCAACTGTATTATAAAATGCTTGCGCTGAAATTTGAGAAGGAGCTCCATTCTCATCAACAACATCAATCATTCCTCCATTAGTATTTCTAGCATCAGCACTTGCTTGAGATACTCCATATTGATCATTAAGAGCTTCAGTAACACTAACTACATTTCCTCCAAATTTCCCATCTATTAAAAAGTTAAAAGTGAAGTTTTTATAATCGAAAGAATTATTCCATCCTAAAGTAAAGTCTGGTTGTGCATGAGCTACTGTTTGAAAATCTGTAACCTGTAACGTACCTGAACTATTTACTACTGGAACGCCATTAGCATTTCTTACTAAAGATTTAGCTCTTATGCTACCAAAATCCTCACCTTCAATTAAAGAATACCCATAGCCATTTACCCCTGGAGCTGTTATAATTGCTTCACCTCCTTCTAAGTTTGGAGCTACAGAAACTACTTTGTTAATATTTTGCGCAAAATTTAAAGATGTGTTCCAAGTAAAATTATCATTAACTATTGGTTTACCATCTAATACAATTTCTAAACCTTTATTTGTGATTTCACCTGCATTAACAATATTCTGAGTAAAACCTTCTGGATTTGGTAAAGCCTGTACAAAGAAAATCTGATTTAAAGTAGTTGTATCATAATAAGTAAGTTCTAATCCTAAACGGTTAGTAAATAATCTTAATTCTGTACCAATTTCGAAAGATTTTTGTCTTTCTGGCTCTAGTGTTTCTCCTCTAATTGGTGAAAAAGGAGCATTACTAATTCCATTATCTGTTGAATTGATTCCATTTAATGGAATAGTTGCATATACAGGAATATCTTTACCTACTTCTGCATAAGAAACTCTAAGTTTAGCGAAACTAATAGCTTCTGGTAATTCAAACATTTCAGAAAAAATTCCAGTTAATCCTATCGATGGATAGAAAAATGAAGTTGAATTTGTGTTTACTAAAGTTGATGACCAATCTGTCCTACCAGTTACATCAAGGTATAACATCTTTTTAAATCCAATATTTGCAGAACCAAAAATTGATTGAACTTCTCTATTTGCTACAGATTGTGCTATATTGTTAGTACTTTGAAAATTAGCTATAGTAAATACATTTGGAAAATTAAGTCCGTCTCCATCTCTCCCTGAATCTAAAAATACTTGATCTCCAATTCTAAATTGTGTTAAACTTGTACCTAATAATCCTGTAAAACTAATATCATCAGAAAAATCTCTATTATAATTTGCTATCAAGTCTACATATTGCTGTGTGTTTTCAGTACGCTCTAAAATATACCTACCATTATTTCCTGAATTTACTGGATCGGTACCTGCATATTGTCTTTTATCAAAAGTGAAAAATGTTTTATCATAACTTCCTCTGGTTTGTAAAGAAAAATTATCAGTAATTTGATACTTAACAGATAAGTTTGCCAAAACTCTTTGAACTTTGTCTGTACTTGGAGCTCTATTAATTAACCAATATGGATTTTGTTGTATATTTTCTGCAAAAGAAGAAGCATATTGATCATAAATATTACGTGAACTATCAAAATACTCGAACTGATTTTTATAAATATTTCTATCTATTCCAACTGGATGTAAATAAACTCCAGTTAATGGATTTGAGTATAATCCATTGGTTGGTCTATTCCATATTTTTTGATCCGATAAATTAACGCTAGCAGAAACATCTATTTTTTCATTCAAAAATTTTGCTGTTTCTCTTAACGTAATTGTATTTCTTATTAATCTATTCTGTGGAATTACTCCCCCTCCTAAAGTATTAGCTAAAGAAACATATGTTTGTGCTTTTGCATTCCCTGCTGTTAACGATAATGAGTTTATTGATGTATATCCTGTATTAAAAAAACTTTTAGCATCATTTGATAATCCTGAAGTTTTTGCTCCCCATGATTGTGGATCTGAAACTCTTCCATTATCTGCTATTGGATTCCCAACTGATAAAGATTGATATTCTGATTGTAATTTTGGTAATGACATTACATTATCTATAGTAAAACTAGAATTTACATTAACAGATAATCTCCCTTCTTTTCCTTTTTTTGTTGTGATAAGTATTACACCATTAGCACCTTGACTTCCATACAGTGCAGAAGCTGATGAACCTTTTAATACTGTTATAGATTCTATATCATCTGGATTAATTAATGATAATGCATCACCACCATCTCTATTTCCTGTTTGACTTCCAAAAATATCTGTACCAGGTTCAGATCCTGTAGCTCCATTACCTTGGTTTAACATAGGAACTCCATCAATTACATATAAAGGATCATTATTTGTAGTAGAAGCATTACCTCTTAATACAACTTTAGCCGTACCTCCTAAACCAGAAGAACTTCTATTTATAGTAATCCCTGCAGACTTTCCAGAAAGGCTATTTATTGGATTGGTTTGTTTTACTTTTGTTAACTCATCTCCTTTAACTTCTTGAGCTGAATATGTTAACGCTTTTTTCTCTTTTTTGATACCTAATGCCGTAACAACAACTTCGTTAAGTAAATTCCCTTCTTGTAATACAACATTAATTGTTGTTTGTTCCCCTACTTTAACTGAAATCGTTTTCATACCAACAAAAGAAAACTCTAAAACATCATTTGAATTTGCTTCAATAGCATATAAACCATCAAAATCTGTTTCTACCCCTATAGTTGTCCCTTTAATTATTACATTAACACCTGGTAAAGGTGCTCCATCAGAAGCTGATGTAACTTTCCCCGTTATTTTTTTCTGTGCAAATGACACTCCTATGGATAACAAAGAAAAACATAAAAGAAATAATATTTTATTTTTTTTCATATGTATAAAATTTGAAATAGTTTCATTAAAAGTAAAATTTACTTAAACTTTCAAAAAATTATATATGCTAACAACATTAAAATGATAATAAACAACATAATTTAATAGATAAACACAAAAAATGTGTTTAGTTAAGCAAACATGAAATTTTTTTTAAATAAAAAAATCATAATTTTATGAACTTAAACCTAAAAATAGTATTCACAATACATGAGTTTAAATTCTAGTAAGATAATACCTAACATAGCTATTCCTATTAAGTTTCACTTACTTTTTTGGTTAAGTTATTTCTCTTTTAATATTATTCGTTGGGGTAGTTATTTTGATGATTATTGGTATTCTTTAAAATCTAACTTAGTAGAATTTCCATTACATATAATTTTAGTTTATATTAATTTACTTTATTTTATTCCAAAATTCTTAGCTCAAAAAAAATATAAAACCTATATAATACTTTTATTAATATCATTAAATGTTCATTATATAGTTCGTACAGGACTTAATTACTTTCTTGTTTCAAAAAATATTTGGCCAGAAGCTACTGGACACCAAGAAGCCTTCACCTTTAATCATATTTTAGCTGTTACATTAGGTGAATTATATGTTTTAGCATTGGTTACTACAATTAAATTAATAATAGATTGGATAAACCAACGTCAAAGGCTTGAAAAACTCTCAAAAATTAATTTACAGACCGAATTAAATTTTTTGAGAATGCAAATTCAACCTCATTTTTTTTTTAATACTTTAAATAATTTATATGCTTTAACATTAGATAAGTCAGACCTTGCTCCTGAAGTTGTTTTAAAACTTTCTAATATTATGCAATACGTCTTATATGAAGTTAAAGAGGATAAAGTTAAATTATCTAAAGAAGTCGAGTATATTAAAGACTATGTTGATTTACAAAAAATTAGATATGAAAAAGAATCAAATTTTAAAATTAATATTAAAGGAGATTTAGATAAAATAGAAATTGCTCCTTTAATATTTCTTTCTTTTATTGAAAATAGTTTTAAACACGGAAAAAAAAGTGATAATTTTTATGTTCATATTAATATAGAACTTAAAGAAAATAATATTTTATTTTTCTCGGTAGAGAATAATTATGAAAGTTCAGATTCTATGAAAAAAATACAAGGTATTGGAAATAAAAATGTAAAAAGAAGATTAGATTTATTGTATAAAGACAAATATAATTTAGATATAGTAAAGGAGGAAAATATATTTAAAGTTTTATTAACTATTTCTCTATAGCACAAGAATTAAAATGAACTTAAATTGTATTATTATTGATGATGAACCTCTAGCAATTAGAGTAATAGAAAATCATTTAAAAGAATTTCAAAATATTTCAATAGTTGGTAAATTTAATACACCTGTTGAAGCTTTAACTACTTTAGAGCAAAACAAAATAGATGTTATATTCTTAGACATTAACATGCCTAAAATGAATGGTTTAGTTTTTTTAAGAAGTGTTTCTATTAAACCCTATATTATAATTACAACAGCTTACAGAGAATATGCTGCCGACAGTTTTGAGTTAAATGTTTTAGATTATCTAGTAAAACCAATTCCATTTGCTAGATTTCTCAAATCTATTAATAAATTAAATCAACAACTATATTTAAAACAAAATGCTGAAAAATCTCTAAATGAACCAGATTCTTTCATTTTCTTAAAAGTTGATAAAAAATTAGTTAAAATTAAATACCAAGATATTCTTTACATTGAAAGTTTAAAAGATTATATAAAAATATATACTAATGATAATAATTTTATTGTCCATAAATCTTTAACTAGTATCACAGAAGAATTACCTAGTAAAAAGTTCATTCGTATTCATAGATCGTATACTATAGCTTTAGATAAAGTAGATTCTATTGAAGGAAATTTAATCGGAATAGGAAAAAAAAGAATAACTATTGGCAGAAAGTATATTAATACCACTAAAAAAATAATTTTAAATCAAACGTAGTACTTAGTTTATTTATAATTATTCAGCGTGAAAATTATGTCGAACGTAGAAAAAATTTATTTTTTTTAATGTTTGTACATATACTTATCTCTTTTAATATAAAAAGAACTTAAAAGTGATAAGAGATACTAACAACAACTACAAAACAGCTATTGTAATAATCGCTGGCTTATTTTTTATTTTCGGATTTGTTACTTGGATAAATGGAGCTTTAATTCCTTTTATGAAAACCATTAACGAATTAACTGAAGCACAATCATATCTTGTTGCATCTGCTTCATACATTTCTTTTGTAATTATGGCTTTACCTGCTTCTTTTCTTCTTAATAGAGTAGGTTATAAAAAAGGAATGTCTATTGGTTTAATTATCATGGGAATAGGAGCTTTAGTTTTCATACCAGCTGCTAACTCTAGAACATATACATTATTCTTAATAGGTATTTTTATTCAAGGAACGGGGATGACTATTTTACAAACTGCTGCTAATCCATATATAACAATTTTAGGTCCCATAGAAAGTGGTGCTAAACGAATAGCAATAATGGGAATAGCTAATAAAGTAGCTGGTTCATTAGGTTCTATTTTATTTGGAGCTTTGTTACTTTCTGGTATAGATAAGGTTAAAGACGAACTAGCATCTTCAGATGCTTCTAAAAAAGCTGAACTTTTAGATACTATGGCAAATAGCGTAATAACGCCTTATATTATAATGGCCTTAGCACTTTTTATTTTAGGAATTTTAATCAAATGGGCTCCCTTACCAAAAATTGAAGCTTCTAATAATATCAATCAAGAAACAATTAATGTAAAAGATAAAACAAGTATTTTTCAATTTCCTCATTTATGGTTAGGCGTATTAGCTTTATTTGTTTATGTAGGTGCAGAAGTAATAGCTGGCGACACTATTATTGCTTATGGAATCTCTTTAGGTGTTTCAGCTTCTGAAGCTAAATTCTTTACTACTTTTACTTTAATGGCAATGATAGCTACTTATGCGTTAGGTGTTATACTAATTCCTAAATATTTAAGTCAAGGCTTAGCTTTAAAAATAAGTGCCGTTTTAGGCTTAATTTTTACATTCTTAATTATAAATACAACAGGATTTACTTCTATATTATTTGTTGCTGCTTTAGGTATTGCTAACGCTTTAGTTTGGCCAGCAATATGGCCTCTAGCTTTAAAAGGTTTAGGTAAATTTACAAAGACAGCTTCTGCCCTGTTAATTATGGCTATAGCTGGTGGAGCCATAATACCTCCTCTATATGGAAGAATAGTTGATGTGAATAAAAAAGATTTAATTTCTGAAGGAATTAATCAAGTAGAAGCTTTAGCTAGCGCTTCTACGAGTAGTTATTGGGTTCTATTTCCTTGCTACGCAATAATACTTTATTATGCTATTTGGGGACATAAACTAGATTCAAAATAAAAATCCTACATAAATAAAAATTACATATAACTAATTATAACATTATATACACCTGATAAAAAAACACTTACACTCAATATAAGTTGTAAAAAAGATACACTTGAGGTATTTTTGATTTGAAAAAGGAAAATGAATTAGTTAATTAAAAATGAATTAGAAATTAAAAAAAGCTAAAAAGAAAGATATAATTTTAAGTTTGTTTACAAATCGCAAAAAAACTCATCAATAAAGCTATGATTTTGGTGAGTTTTTTATTTTTTATCCAAATAGTTCAAACTCTTTAAAGCTTCCATCGTTATTTTTTTTCTCGATTTTGGAAATAAACTCATATCAAATTCTGGGGAAGGTTCAACATTTGTAGCGAAAAAAATTACATTGTCTTTCTGTTCTACAAAACCTACAAACCACCCATTACTTTTTTCATCTACGATAGACCAACCTGTTTTACCGCTTAACTTATAAACTTCATTATCATTTATAACCATCATTTTTTTCATAATACTATTTGTTCTCTTATTTATTGGTAGTTCAGTATTATAAAAACGACGTAAGAAATTAATTTGTTCATATTGTGTGATTTTTGAGTTTCCTTGAAGCCAAAAATTATCTATTGTAGTAGAATCAAATTTTATATCACCGTAATCTAACTTAGCCAGATAATTTTGCATTCGCTTTACTCCTATTTTCCTAGCAATCTCTTGATAACATGGTACGCAAGAATAATGAAATGCCTTTTTAAATGTTAAATCTTGCTGCCATAACTTGAATCTTCTAGGATTACCATTCCATTTTAAAAGTGTACTATCATTATCTACAATACCTAATTCTAAAGCAATTATAGAGTTTGGTATTTTATAAGTTGATGCTGGTAATTTCCCTGTTTTTGCCCAATTAAAATCATTAGAAAAATATCTTTTCTTATGCACATCGTAAACAAGAATTGAGCCCTTTAATTTTTCTCTATCTAATATTTTCTGAAAAGAAATTACTATACTATCTCTATTAGATTCTTTTTCAGTAATACTTGTTTTTATATTTGTCTTTATTGTCTCTTTACACGATATAATTAGTGAGACAATCATTAAAATTTTAAATACTTTCATCTCAAAATTTAAAAAATAGCTCAGCATAAAAACTGAGCCATTAAAATTTTATATTTCTAGTTTTAGATTCCTCTAATATAATTTGCTAATGGATCATTGAATTGAAAACCTGTAGTAAAACGTTCTTTATTTAAAATTTTATATTCAGACAAAGCCCAAAGAATAAACTCTTTTAAGAAATACAAATCTTCTTTAGGAAATTCAGGTTGATGTGTACTTATTAAAGTATTTAAAGGCGTTATACTATCTAACTGTTCTTTAAAATAAGTATCATCCATATCATCTAATAATTCAATCGCATCTTTTGAATAGAACCATTGAGAAATTCCATCATAAGGAGTTTCCTCATCTTCTCTCTTTAGCTTTTTGATTTCTGGGAAAAGTTCAACAAAAATTGTTTTTACAGCACTGCTAATTAAAGATTGCGCTACAACATCTGCTCCTTCTTGTTCACCTTCGTATACCAATTCTATTTTTCCAGTAATTGCAGGAATTGTACCAAAGAAATCTAATAATCGAATTGATGTTTTATCATCTTCAGTTAACAAACTTCTGCGTTCAGCTGTACTCAATAAATTTTCAAATATAGAAATACTCATACGAGCACTTACACCACTTTTTACATCTACATATTCACTTTCTCTGGCTTCAAAACTAATTTGTTCAACTAATCTTTTAGCTAATTTAGGCACGTAAACAGTGTCTTTTTGTCCTTGTAAAATTTTAGCTTCTTGCTCTGTAATTTTCTCTGCAATATCCACTGATTTCGGATAATGTGTTAAAATCTGTGATCCTATTCTATCTTTTAATGGCGTAACAATACTACCTCTATTTGTATAATCTTCTGGATTTGCAGTAAAAACAAACTGAATATCTAACGGTAAACGTAGTTTAAAACCACGTATTTGGATATCTCCTTCTTGAAGTATATTGAATAGAGAAACTTGAATTCGAGCCTGTAAATCGGGAATTTCGTTAATTACAAAAATACAGCGATTAGCTCTCGGGATCATTCCGAAGTGAATTACACGATCATCTGCATAATTCAATTTTAAATTCATGGCTTTTATCGGATCAATATCTCCAATTAAATCTGCTACAGTTACGTCTGGAGTTGCTAACTTTTCAAAGAAACGTTCATCTCTATGCAACCAAGTAATTGGTGTATCGTCTCCGCGCTCTGCTATTAATTCTTTAGCAAAACGAGACAAAGGATTGAAAGGATCGTCATTAATTTCCGAACCTCCAACAACAGGAATATACTCATCTAACAAATTAACCATTAAACGAGCTAATCTAGTTTTAGCTTGTCCTCTTAATCCTAAAAGATTGATGTTGTGTTTAGATAATATTGCTGTTTCTAGCTCTGGAATTACAGAATTTTCATAGCCCCATACACCTTCAAAAACAGTTTCTTGATTCTTTAGTTTTTTAATTAAATTATTCCTTAATTCATCTTTAATAGAAATCGATTCATAACCTGCTTCTTTTAAAGCTCCAAATGTTTTTATTTCAGTATACTTCATAATTTATATTCCTCGTATTCTTTTTTTTCTATTTTGTTCGTAATCTTCAAAAATCATTTCTCCTAAACCTTTAAGTCCTGTGTAAAATGCTTTTCCTTGATTTGCTTGTGTAAAATGACGGATAAATTGCATTAAATATGGATCTTGAGCGATCATAAATGTAGTAATTGGAATGTGTAATTTTCTTGCTTGAGAAGCCATATTATAGCATTTCTCAACAATGTATTTATCTAAACCATTACTATTTTTATAATATGTTCCATCTGGTAGACGCAAACAACTTGGTTTACCATCGGTAATCATAAAAATTTGTTTATTGGTATTACGTTTTCTTCGTAAAATATCCATAGCCAATTGTAAACCTGCTACAGTGTTTGTGTGATACGGACCGACTTTTAAATACGGAAGTTCTTTTACAGAAATTGGCCAAGCATCGTTTCCGAAAACTAAAATATCGATAGTGTCTTTCGGATAACGTGTTTTTATTAACTCCGTTAAAGCCATTGCTACCTTTTTTGCCGGTGTTATTCTATCTTCACCATACAATATCATACTATGACTGATATCAATCATTAAAACCGTACTCATTTGAGCTTTAAAATTGGTTTCTTCTACAACTAAGTCTTGTTCAGTTAGTGAAAAATTACCTATTCCGTTATTAATTTGAGCATTTTTAATACTCTCTGTCATAGAAATTCGATCTAAAGCATCACCAAAATGAAAGTTTCTCAGTTCTCCTGTGCGTTCATCACCTTGACCTGTGGTTTTCGTTTTATGGTTTCCTAAACGGCTTTTTTTAAGTTTACCGAAAATTTGATCTAAAGCATTCTGACGAATAGCTTGTTCTGTTTTAGAAGTGATTTTTAATTTCCCATCACCATTTCCTGTTCCATCTTTTGGATCATCAAACTCTTCTCGGATGTAACCTTTGTTTTTTAAGTCTTCAAGAAAATCGTCTAAAGTATATTCAGGCGTGGTTAATTTATATTCTTTGTCTAATTGTTTTAACCATTCGAATGCTTCATCGAAATCACCAGAAGTGTATGTGATCAACTCTTTGAAAATATCAAAAAGCTTGTCGAATGGCGGAATCTGCTTTTCTTCAAATTTTTCAAAACGCAGTCCTTTTTTAAACTGATTAATCATACTATAAAAATACGGCTATTTGTATTTTTACACCAAGTTTGAAAATCATAAGTAATATTATTTAGAATTATTTAACATTAATGCATTTTAAAAACAAAGAAATACAATTACAATATCAAGGTTATTTAGAAACAAAACCTTTATGGACAAAAACTTTAAATAATCTTCATCAATTCACTGGTTATCAATTAAATTATATTGATTTATTTAAATTAAAAATTAATGACAATCCTAGACTAGGAAAACTAGTAGAACAATTTGTTTTTAATGAACTTAATGAAAACGAAAGCATTAATATTATTACTGAAAATCTACAAATACAGAATCATAAAATAACTGTAGGAGAACTTGATTGTATACTTTTACAAAACAATATACCTCATCATTTAGAAATCATTTATAAGTTTTACTTATATGATTCTTCTGTGGGAAATTCTGAAATTGAACATTGGATTGGACCCAATAGAAATGATAGTTTTTATCAAAAATATAAAAAGTTAATTCATAAACAACTTCCATTATTATATCACGAAAAAACTATTGAAGCCTTAAAAAAATATAATTTAAATGTAAAAGATATTCATCAGAAAGTACTTTTTAAAGCTCAATTATTTCCTCATATAAATGATTTAGAAAAAGATTTTCCTGTTATTAATAACGAATGTATTGAAGGATTTTATATTTATGAAAAAGAGTTAAATTTATTTGAAGATTGTAAGTTTTTTATCCCAACAAAACACAATTGGTTAGTAAAACCACATTACAATGTAGATTGGTTATCATTTGAAGATTTTAAAGAAAAATTAGCACTGTTTTTAAATAAAAAAAACTCTCCATTATCCTGGTTGAAAAAAAATAATGGCGAGCTATACAAAGTTTTCATAGTTTGGTGGTAAAATCACCACACAGCAATTAAAATATATACTTTTAAATAATAGGTAAATTTTTAAAGTGTTGTACCATTAAAAAAAATGTTCCCCATAATACTGTAACAGTAATTGCAGTATACATTACATAATTCAAAACTTTTTTCGTGTTCATATCAATAAAAAATTTAGTGGATTATATATATACTACAATTCACATTTAAAAATTCCTACCCTACACGAATTATTTTTTTCTTATGTTTTTTGAGAAGGTCGAACTTTTTGTTTAGTAATTCTTTTTCTTGAAGTAATAAAATATACTCCTGTTAATAAAACACAAGAAGCTATTATTGACTGATTTGTAAGTTTTTCTCCTAGAAAATACCATCCTAATAACAAAGCAATTACTGGGTTAACATATGCTGAAGTAGACACTTTCTCTGGTGATACAACTTTCAATAAATAATTAAATGAAGTGAATGCAATAATACTTCCAAACACAATTAACATTACAATCGACCATTGTACTTTATTACTTATTGAATAAATTGAAGTGATATCTTCTCCAAAAACCTGACTCCAAAAAAATAATAAAACACTTCCTATTGTCATTTGATATCCAGTACTTACAAAGAAGTTTTTGGGAAGATTAGCTTTAGAAACAAATACACTACCGTAACTCCAACTTAACACACAAGAAAGAATCATAAAAATTCCTAAAATCATACCTTCTGAAGTAGCAATTGTTTTCTGACTTACTAAAAGATACATTCCTAAAATTCCTAAACAAACACCAATAATCGATTTTTGTTGCATTCTCTTCCCGTCTATTAAACGTAATAAAAACAATACAAATAGTGGTTGAGTAGAAGCTAATAAAGCTGCGAAACCACTATCTACATATTTTAAAGCCCATACAAAAACTCCATTTCCATACACCAAAAATAAAAAACCTGCTATTGTTAAATTTAATAATTGCTTTTTAGTAACTTTTAATGACTTTTTTAAAAGTTTAGCGATAATTAGAATCAATATTCCTGCTACACCAAAACGAATAGATGCTAAAAATAAAGGTGGTAATTCTGCAACTGCAATTTTATTTAATAAATAGGTGGAACCCCAGATAAAATAAATTGAAAAAAAAGATAATAGAATAAGTAATTGTTGTCTGTTCATTGGTCTAAGGTAATGCTTATTCTATTATCAAATTGTATAAATTAATCTAAAAATTGATAATAGCCACATTTTAAATATGCTCCCTCTGGAAAACCAATAGGATGATCGATATCATGGTAAGTTTTAGCATCTATTTTAAATCTTCTTTTTGATGCTTTTAATGTTTCTTCATTAATACTAAAAAAAGTCTCAGCAACAACTCTAGATGAACAAGAAGCCAAAACTAGCAATCCGTTTTTAGCTGTAAGTTGTACACCTAATTTCGCTAATTGTTTATATTTTTTCTCTGCTAAATCAATTTCTGAAGCTTGTTTTGCAAAACTTGGTGGATCTATAACAACAACATCAAATTTCACATTCTGCTGAATTAACTTTCGTAATTCTTCAAAAGCATCACCAGCTATAGTTTTATGAACTCCAGAATAATCATTCAATTTTCCGTTTTCAATAGCAATCTGTAAAGCCTGTTTACTAATATCTAAACTGGTTACTTCTTTTGCTTGATTATACAATGCATGAACTGAAAATCCGCCAGCATAAGAAAACACATCTAAAACACGTTTTCCTTTACTCAACTCTCCTACTCGTTTTCTATTTGCTCTATGATCTAAAAAATACCCTGTTTTATGTCCTTTAATCACATTTGCGGAAAAGTTTACACTGTGTTCTACGAATTGTACCACCTCATCTTCTAAAACCCCATAAATTACTTCTCCGTCTTTCAGATTATGATTTGGAGATTTCTCAACATTTCTACTTAAACGAATCACAACAGTTTCCGCTTTAGAAACTTGCTGTAAACTTTGTAAT
The DNA here is from genome assembly GCF_052084715.1 of Tenacibaculum aquaeponti. Lineage (GTDB taxonomy): Bacteria > Bacteroidota > Bacteroidia > Flavobacteriales > Flavobacteriaceae > Polaribacter. The sequence continues at coordinate 583,760 of NZ_CP197288.1, forward strand.
ATATCTTGTAAAAAAGGTAACCAAATTTCAGAATACAATTTCACCACCAAGACATTAGCATATACATCAGCGATTAAAGATGGAAACCCATCATTTTCACCAAAAATAAGTCGGTAACTATTGGTATTTGTTTCTAATAATTTTTGGCGTTTGTTGTAAGCTGTTTCAATTTTAGTCTTAAAAAACTCAGCATTTATAGTAGCTTTTTCATTTTCATTATGAATAACTTTTATTCGAATTGGTGAATCTGCATCATACAAACCAATTCCAACAACCTTATTTCTTTTCTTACTAAAAATAATAGCTAAATCTCCAGTTTTAGGTTCATTGCTAATCTTTTCAATACTGTTTGAAAATACCCAAGGATGCTTTTTTATTACATGCTGTTCTCCTTTACTAGAAAGTTTTACAGCTAGGTTTTTAGGTTTATAGTTAGATACAATGTGTTCACTAAACTTCATAAATCATTCACTAAAAAATGAACTGCAAAAATAGGTATTCATGAAAACTATTCTCTAAACTTTTTCATTTTATATCTGAGTAATTTAGATGTATTAAGTATTTTTAAGAATTAAGTAAATTACATACTTTTTTAATCGACCCAATGACTATACTACAAGATGCGTTAATACTTCCAAACGGAACCACATTAGCTAATAGAATCGCTAAATCTGCAATGAGTGAAAACTTATCTAATAAAACTCACGAACCAACGCCAATTTTAATAAATGCTTATAAAAAATGGGCAAAAAGCGGTTCTGGATTATTAATTACGGGTAATGTAATGATTGATAGCAAAGCTCTTGGTGAACCTATGAATGTAGTTGTAGAAGACAAACGTCATTTCGAAAAATTACAAAAATGGGCAAATTCTGTACAAGGAACAAACACTCAACTTTGGGTACAAATTAATCATCCTGGGCGACAAGCAATGAATCAAATTAATAGTGTTTTAAAAGCTCCATCTGCAATTCCATTAAAATCTAAAGGAAGGAAAAAAGCAACAACTAAAATTCCAAAAGCCTTAACCCACAATGAAATCCTTGATATTGTTAAACGTTTCGGAACTACTTCAAGAATTTTAAAAGAAGCTGGTTTTGGAGGAGTTCAAATTCATGGTGCACATGGATATTTAGTAAGTCAGTTTTTATCACCTTATGCAAATGTTCGAGAAGATGAATGGGGAGGAAGTTTTGAAAAGAGAGCTAAGTTTGTTTTAGAAGTTTATAAAGAAATTAGAAAACAAGTAGGTGCAGATTTTCCGATTGGAATTAAGTTAAACTCTGCTGATTTTCAAAAAGGCGGATTCAATGAAGAAGATTCAATGAAGGTTATTGAGTTGCTTTCTGAAGCTGGAATTGATTTAATTGAAATTTCTGGAGGAACTTACGAAGCCCCTGCAATGATGATGGGAAATCGTAAGCAAAGTACCAAAGAAAGAGAAGCTTATTTTATTGATTATATCGAAAAAGCAAGAGCTATTACTAAAACTCCATTAATGTTAACTGGAGGATTTAGAACCGTTTCTGTAATGCAAGATGCAATTGCTTCTGAAAAATTAGATGTTGTTGGACTTGCGCGTCCATACTGCTTATTTCCAAATATTGGAAATGAAATTTTAAATGAATCTCGATCAACATTTCCTGTAAATATTAATAAAACAGGAGTAAAAGGAATTGATGGAATGATGAATATTATTTGGTATGAAGCACAAATAAAACGCCTAGGTTTAGGAAAATTACCTAAATTAAAACTAAGCGCTTGGTCTGTATTTTTTAATTACCTCTTTTTAATATTCAAGTTTAAGTTAACGAAGAAGTAAGACAATGATTACGTTACTATTAACCTTTTTAACTTTTACTTGCATTGCTATAGTTTATGCAATAATTGATACTATCTATAGAAAAATAATCCAAGTAAAAAACAGACAAAGGAATTCACCGATATATTGTCTTATTTATTTTTGCTGTCGTAACATCTGTTTTTAGAGATTACTTTTTTCTTTGATTATAGTACTAAATAAATAAAAACTATTAATGCCTGCTTTTTAAAACAGCTTCAATGTCTTTTAAAGTAAATCCTTTAGCTTTTAGTAAAATAATGTAATGGTACATTAAATCTGCAGCTTCATTCGTAAATAACTCATCGTTATTGTCTTTAGCTTCAATTACAACTTCTACGGCTTCTTCACCTACTTTTTGAGCTACTTTATTAATTCCTCTTTTATATAATTTGTTCGTGTAAGAAGATTCAACATTGTTATCAATTCTATCGTGGATAATTTGTTCTAACTCATATAAGAAACCTTTAGGAGTTTCTTCAGCAAAACAAGAGGTATTACCTTTATGACAAGTTGGGCCTTTAGGATCTGCTTTGATTAATACCGTATCATTATCGCAATCGATTTGAATATCTTTTACATGTAAAAAATTCCCACTCGATTCACCTTTGGTCCATAATCTGTTTTTACTTCTACTAAAAAAGGTAACTACTTGTTCTTTTTCAGTTTTTTCAAATGCTTCTTGGTTCATGTATCCTAACATTAAAACTTGTAAAGTATTATTGTTTTGAACCACAACAGGTACTAACCCATCACTGCTTTTAGTAAAATCTATTTTCATTTTTATGTTTTTGCTGTCAGGTCAAGCACAGTTGAGACCTACTGATATATTTATTTAAAATACTACCTCTCGACTGCGCTCGAGTTGACATTTATTTTCTATTTAAAAAATTGATATAATTATTTAATAATCCTCTTATTTGTTCTGCTGCTACTGGATTTGCAGAATGTACTTTATATTTTAATTCTGATAAATCTAATCCAGATTCATATACTAACCACTTTGCAGCAGCATATCCATCTAGAGCAACCTCACCATTTTTATCTAATCCAAGATCATTATCAAAACTGATAAACTTTGGTAATCCTTTTTCTTTTATGTAAGTAACAAACGTTTCGTAAGTTCTTACAATATCATAGTCTTTTTCTTCTGACACATCATAAACCATATCTATGGTTCTAATATCATCTAGAAATAATTTTTTCCTTTTCATTTTTATACTTTTAGTATCTATTTTGTCTTGATACAAAACGAATCAAAAAATCAAGACTTATGATAAAAATTTAAGAAAATACTACGGTATTACCTACCACAGATGAAAAGAACTCACTTCGTTCAAACAGCTTTTCATCTTTTAGTCCACTCTGTTACCTTGATTTTCAAAACTTTTATCAAATGTCATTTTTGTACCTCACAAACGAACTGGAATATTCTGATTTTTTAATTCTTGTTTTAACTCAGGAATTGGAATTTCTCCGAAGTGAAAAACACTAGCTGCTAATGCTGCATCTGACTTTCCTTCTATAAACGTATCTACAAAATGTTGCACAGAACCTGCACCACCAGAAGCGATAATTGGAATATTTAGTTCTTCTGATAACCTTGCTAAGGCTTTATTAGCAAAACCTGCTTTAGTTCCGTCATTATCCATAGAAGTAAATAAGATTTCTCCTGCACCTCTTTCTTCTACTTCTTTAGCCCAATCGAAAAGATTTAATTCTGTAGGAATCGTTCCTCCAGCTAAATGTACTTTCCATTCTCCATCAATTTGTTTTGCATCTATTGCTACAACTACACATTGACTTCCGAACTTTTGAGATAATTCATTTACCAGCTCTGGTCTTTTTACTGCTGATGAATTGATAGAAACTTTATCTGCTCCACATTTTAACAATGCATCTACATGTTCTACAGAAGAAATTCCTCCTCCAACTGTAAATGGAATGTTTACTTGTGCGGCAACTTTTTCTACCATTTCTAAAGTTGTTCCCCTATTTTCTAATGTAGCTGCAATATCTAAAAACACCAATTCGTCTGCTCCTATTTCTGCATATTGTTTAGCTAATACAACTGGATCACCAGCATCTATTAAATTAACGAAATTGACACCTTTTACAGTTCTTCCGTTTTTTATATCTAAACAAGGAATAATTCTTTTTGTTAACATGTTACTGTTTATTTTTTACTGTTAAATCGATACCATCATAAAATCCAAGATCTTTATTTTTTAATTGCTTAATCCAAAATGCAATTTGACCAGTATGATAAGAATAATGTTCTGTAACATGTATTGCTATTCCTATTCCTGAAAAATTAAAACCCTGTACTTTTCTCTTTCTCAAATACTCTTCTTGAGAAGTTTCTAAAATGGTACGTTTTGCTTCTTGTACTGTTGCTGAAAGTTTACTCAATAATTCTGCTTTTGTATATCCTTTTTCTGTAGAAAACTCTAAATCTCTATTTCTTTGATCTTCTTTATTCCCTAGAGAAGCAATGGCATACTGAGTTATATTTCCGCAAAGGTGTAAAATCAAATTACCAATACTATTTGATGATTGATTAAAACGTTTCCATACATCTTCTTCAGAAATTAAAGCCAGAGATTTCATATTCATTCTTGAACTTTCGTCAAGTCTAAAAATGATTTGCTCTTTAAATTCATTAAGTAATTCTTCATTCATAACATTAACTATTTGAAACTATAAAATTTTCTAATTCTTTTAAACTAACTCTATTCTCATAGATAGCCTTACCGATAATTACTCCTTCGCAACCTAGTTCTTTAACCTTATATAAATCATCAATTACTGCAACTCCTCCACTAGCTATTAAATTTACTCTAGTTGTATCAAGGATTTCTTTATAAAGTTTGTTTGATGTACCTGATAACATCCCATCTTTAGCTACATCTGTACAAATTACATTTGTAATGCCTATTTCTACATAATCAACAATAAATTCTACTACGTCAACTACAGAGGTTTCCATCCATCCATGTGTAGCTATTTTACGATTTTTACAATCTGCTCCAAGAATTATTTTGTCAGCGCCATATTCTTTAATCCAATTAATAAACACATCAGGATTTTTAACCGCAATACTTCCTCCTGTTATTTGATTTGCTCCACTTTCAAAAGCTATTTTAGCATCTTCATCAGATTTAAGGCCTCCTCCAAAATCTATTTTTAAATTAGTTTTTACAGCAATTTGTTCTAAGATATTGTAATTAACTATGTGTTTTGATTTAGCTCCATCTAAATCTACTACGTGTAAATATTCGATTCCAGCATCTTGAAATTCCTTAGCAACTTCAACTGGACTTTCATTATATATTTTTTTTGTATCGTAATCGCCTTTTGTTAAACGGACACATTTTCCGTCTATAATATCTATAGCTGGTATAATTCTCATTTTGTTAGTTGTTCTTTAGTTTTAGATTTTTGGCTTTTGGCAGTTAGCTACAAGCCTTCATTTTTATAATTACATGTATTATCTGAATAATATCAAACGATAAATGAAATAAATTAACTCCATCAAATTAGTAATTATAATTCCTTTACTACTTCTCTAATTTTATCAATCAAAAAATTGGTCTCTTCTAAATGATGTTTTTCTAATCTTTTATAACGCTCTTCCCTAGATAGAGATTGATCATCTACATACTTTTTAACTTTAATCCATTTATATGTTTCTAAAATGATTTGTTTCTCTTCTTGTGTCATTTATTTAATTATAAAGGTTATTAAAACGAATAATATTATTAAAATAGGATAACCTGTAATTGAAAAATAATACTGATAATCTTTCTCTTCTTTATTCTTAATTGATGCAATAGTTAGTGAAATACCTGCCAGAAATAATATATCTGCTATAATTGATAAAACCAAGATATTTAAACTATGCGTAAAAAAAGGTAAAAAAGCCACACATATATTGATAATAATGATGTACAATAACAGTTTAAAAGCCCACTTTTTATAATTCATTCTACTTTCCATTCTATTTTAAGTTATAAAGCTAAAAAGTTCTTTAAAATCTTTTCTCCTTCTACTCCACTTTTTTCAGGATGAAATTGCGTTCCGTAGAAATTATCTTTATGTAAAGCTGTTGCATATTTTACTCCGTATTCTGTAGAAGCTATGGCGTATTCACAATCTTCAGCATAAAAACTATGTACTAAGTACATATATTCATCTTCTTTTATGCCTTTGAATAATTCAGATTTTAAATCTGTTATCGTGTTCCATCCCATTTGTGGAACTTTAACTTCGTTAGAAAAACGTTTTATATCGACTTCGAAAATACCTAGACCTTTTGTATCTCCTTCTTCTGAAGAATTACACATTAACTGCATTCCTAAACAAATTCCTAAAACAGGTTGTTTTAAAGTTGGAATCACTTTATCTAATCCGCTTTCTCTTAGTTTTTGCATTGCAGAACTTGCTTCTCCTACACCTGGAAAAATCACTTTGTCTGCATTCTGAATTTCAGCTACGTTATTGGTTAACACAGCATCTACTCCCAAACGTTTAAAAGCAAATTGAATACTTTTTATATTTCCTGCTCCGTAATCTATTATTACTAATTTCATTCTTTTTTAGTATTGAGTAATTAGTATTAAGTATTAAGTTTTCAAAATAGTAAACTTTGTACTCAAAACTTAATACTAGCCACTAAAGTAGCCCTTTAGTACTTGGTAAAAACATTTTATTTGCATCACGCTTAACAGCCATTTTCATCGCCTTAGCAAAAGCTTTAAAAATACCTTCTATCTTGTGATGTTCGTTTACACCTTCGGCTTTAATATTTAAATTACATTTCGCTCCGTCTGTAAATGATTTAAATAAGTGGAAGAACATTTCTGTTGGCATATCTCCTATTTTCTCACGCTTAAACTCAGCATCCCATTCTAACCAGTTTCTTCCTCCAAAATCAACAGCAACTTGCGCCAAACAATCATCCATTGGTAAACAGAAACCGTAACGTTCTATACCTAATTTATTTCCTAAAGCTTTATTGAATAATTCTCCGAAAGCAATCATCGTGTCTTCAATAGTATGATGTTCATCTACTTCTAAATCTCCGTCTACTTTGATGGTTAAATCCATTGCTCCATGACGACCAATTTGATCTAACATGTGATCGAAAAACTTTAATCCTGTATCAATATCATTTTTACCAGAACCATCTAAATTCAGTTTGATATAAATTTTAGTTTCGTTCGTATTTCTTGTAATCTCTGCAACACGATCTTCTAACTTTAAGAACTCGTAAATGGCTGCCCAATCTGTACTTGTTAAAGCAATACAACCGACAATTTCTTGTTTAGAAGCTTCGATTTCATCTGCTCCTAATTCTGGATTCTCAGATAAGTAAATTCCCTTTGCTCCTAAATTTTTCGCTAATTCCATATCCGTAATACGATCACCTAAGACGAAAGAATTCTCTAAATCATATTCTTCAGAAAAATAATGTGTTAATAATCCGGTTCTTGGCTTACGAGTCGGTGCATTTTCATGAGCAAAAGTTTTATCAATTACTACTTCAGAAAATACAACTCCTTCTCTTTCAAAAGCTGTAATCACTTTATTTTGTGCAGGCCAAAATGTATCTTCAGGAAAAGAATCTGTTCCTAATCCATCTTGATTGGTTACCATTACTAATTCGTAATCTAGCTCTTCAGCTATTTTAGCCATGTAACGAAATACTTTAGGATAAAACTCTAATTTTTCTAAACTATCTAATTGATAATCGATTGGTGGTTCTATTACTAAAGTTCCGTCTCTATCTATAAATAATACTTTTTTGCTCACTTTATTTTCGTTTTAAAATGTCAGGTCGAGCAGAGTCGAGATCTTAATAACTTCTCGACTCCGCTCGAAGTGACAATTAACTTAATTCGTTTAATGCTTTAATTAATTTATCGTTTTCCTCAGGTGTTCCTACAGTGATTCTAATACAGTTATGAACTACTTTGTTACGGTTTCTAATAATTACCTTTTTTTGTATTAAAAAATCATACGTTTTATCTGCATTATCTACATTCACTAATAAAAAGTTAGCATCTGTAGGATAAATTTTATTTACAATTTTCAATCCAGCTAATTTCTCTCTCAAATTATCTCGTTCTTGTAAAATTGCTTTAATATTTGCTTGAACTAACTCATATGTGTTTAACGATTCTAAAACAGCTTCTTGATTTAAAACACTTACATTATATGGCGGTTTTACACGTTTGTATAAATCCATTAGTTTTTCATTCATATAAGCCGCTCCAACACGAACTCCTGCTAATCCCCAAGCTTTACTGAATGTCTGACTAACAATTAAATTTTCATAATCGTTAATTTTACTAATAAATGATGCTTGTTCACTAAAATCGATATACGCTTCATCTATAATAACAATGCCATCAAAATTATCTAGAATGTATTCTACATCTTCTATATTGAAAGAATTTCCTGTAGGATTGTTCGGTGAACATACAAAAATGATTTTCACTTTCGGGTCATCTAAATACGGTTGTAACTGATTTAAATTAATCTGATAATCATTAATTAATGGTTGTTTGATTAATTCTACATTATTGATTCCTGCAGAAACATCGTACATTCCGTAAGTTGGTGAGAATGTTAATGCTTTATCAACTCCGGGTTTACAAAAGATTCTGTAAGCTAAATCGATAATTTCATCGCTTCCGTTTCCTATAAAAACTTGACTCGATTCAACGTTTTTGATTTTCGCTAACTTTTCCTTGATTTCCCTTTGATGTGGATCTGGATAACGATTTAATGTTCCGTAAGGATTTTCATTCGCATCTAAAAATACATCTGCAGTTCCTTTAAATTCGTCTCTTGCTGATGAATATGGCGTTAGATTTAAAATGTTTTCTCTAACTATATTTTCTAAATTGATTGTTTTCATTATTTACTTGATATGTCAGATCGAGCGGAGTCGAGATCTAAATAACCTCTCGACTTCGCTCGAGGTGACAATTTAACTTTTAATAGAATTTAATCGTAACGCTACTGCATTTTTGTGCGCTTGTAAACCTTCTGCTTCCGCCATTAATTCAATCGCATTACCAATATTGTTTATTCCTTCTTTAGATAACTTTTGAAAGGTAATTTTCTTTACAAAACTATCTAACGAAACTCCACTATAATTCTTCGCATAACCGTAAGTCGGTAGCGTGTGATTTGTTCCTGAAGCATAATCTCCTGCACTTTCACAACTATAGTTTCCTAAGAACACAGAACCAGCGTTAGTTATTTTATCAATGAAATTATCAGCTTTTTCTGAAGCTATAATTAAGTGTTCTGGGGCGTATTCATTACTAAATTCAATACAGGTATTCATATCAGAAAAATATAATGATCTACTATTTTCTAAAGCTTTTTGAGCAATCTCATTTCTTGGTAATTCTGCTAATTGCTTTCCTACTTCTTTGTTCACTTCTGAAATTATAGTCTCACTATCTGATAATAAAATCACTTGACTGTCTACTCCGTGTTCAGCTTGCGATAATAAATCTGCCGCAACAAAACTAGGATTACAAGTTTCATCTGCTATTACTAAAACTTCACTCGGTCCGGCTGGCATATCTATAGCCACTCCAGATTGTTGCACTAATTCTTTCGCTTTAGTAACATATTGATTTCCTGGTCCGAAAATTTTATATACTTGCGGAATAGTTTCCGTCCCATACGTCATAGCTCCAACTGCTTGTGCTCCTCCAACTTTAAAAATTTGAGTTACACCAACTAAATTCGCTGTGTATAAAATTGCTGGATTAACTTTTCCTTCCTTATTTGATGGTGTACATAACACGATCTCTTTACAACCTGCAACTTTAGCTGGAATAGCTAACATTAAAATCGTTGAGAATAATGGTGCTGTTCCACCAGGAATGTATAAACCAACTTTTTCTATTCCTACAGATTTTCTCCAACATGATACGCCTTTGGTAGTTTCAATTTTTTGTGGAGCTTCCTTCTGAGATTCGTGAAACTTTTCAATATTATTTTTTGCTAAAATAATCGCTTGTTTTAAGTCTTCAGATACTTCATTTACTGCTTCTTTAATTTCTTCTTGATTTACAGTTAAAGAAGTTAATTTCACACCATCAAAACGTTCAGCATATTTGAATAAAGCTGTGTCTTTATTTTCTTTTACATCTTCCAAAATATTAGTCACAACTTCATCTAATGTAGATTTATCAAACTGTGCTCTTTTACACAAGTCTAACCATTCTTTCTGATCTGGATTGTCGTATTGTTTCATGATATTACAATTTGTTAAATTATAATTATATATCTACTCTAAATGTCACTTCGAGTGAAATTATTTGTAATGTAATGAAGAATAATTTTTTATCGAGAAGTTTTCGTTAATCGAATTGTTCTCGATACATATTTTATTACGATAACTCTTCATAAAAAACACTCGAACTGACATCTACTTTTTGTTATTAATATTTTTATTGTACCATATTTTCAATCGGACAAACTAGAATTCCTTCAGCTCCTGCTTCACGTAATTCATCAATTACATCCCAAAAATCGTTCTTATTAATTACTGAGTGAACAGAACTCCATCCTTCTTGTGCTAATGGTAAAATAGTAGGACTACGCATTCCTGGTAAAATCTTAGTAATAGTTTCTAACTTATCGTTCGGTGCATTTAATAACACGTACTTATTCTCTCTACCTTTTAAAACTGATTGTAATCTGAACTGAATTTTTTTTAAAATTGCTTCATTTTCTTCAGAAAGTTTTGGCGACTTTACTAAAACAGCTTCCGATTTTAATAAAACTTCAATCTCTTTTAAATTGTTTTTGAATAATGTGCTTCCACTAGATACAATATCACAAATCGCATCTGCTAAACCAATATTTGGTGCAATTTCAACAGATCCGTTAATAATGTGTAAATTAGCTGTAATTCCTTCTTTTTCTAAGAATTTCTCTACAGTTTTTGGATATGAAGTAGCAATACGTTTACCAGCTAATTCCTTTAAACTAGAAATTTCTGATGTTTTAGGTACTGCTATAGAAACTTTACATTTCGAAAAACCTAATTTTTCAACTACTTCGATACTTTCTCCTTTCTCTAGAATTAAATTTTCTCCAATAATAGCAATATCTACAACGCCATCTCTTAAATATTGCGGAATATCACCATTGCGTAAAAAGAATACCTCTAAAGGAAAATTTCTAGCTGATGCTTTTAGTTGATCTTTCCCATTATCGATAGAAATACCTATTGCCTTTAAAAGTTTAAGGGATTCTTCATTTAATCTACCTGATTTTTGAACTGCTAATCTTAATTTACTCATTGTTATTTTGTGTTGCTGTTTGAGTAAATCTTTAGACTCTTGAAAGTTTTATAAACTAAAAAAATCCGTTTGACTTACTCAAACGGATTTTAATTTTATGATTGTTATTACATACATATCACTATCAATTCGCCTGAGTGCAAATATGATGATGATGATGATGTAATTGAATAAAAGTCATTATAATTATTTTTCTGTTGCAAATTTATAAGATATTTTTTAAATCAACCAAAAAAAAGTTCGTAATGTTTTTTATTAAACAATTTACATCGAAATGTTTGATTTTATAACCTAAAAAATTAATTAAAAAATAAACAGTACGATTTTTAATCTCTATTTATGTTGGGTTCAATATGATTAAAAGATGTTAGTTCGAGTATCCCGATGGATATTGAGATGTATCGAGAACTAACTTAGAACCAAAATTGCCTTTCTCGATACGATTTTCTATCGAAAATCACTAGAACTGACAATTTTGACACCATATATTCTTATACAGAACTCACCTTATTTATAGAAATAATTAGTCATATTTTCTACTAAAATTAAAAGATCTACAATTCTAAAATCATTATTTTCGCGACATTATAAAATAACACTATGATATCAGTAGATCAATTAACAGTTGAATTTAACGGAAGTGCTTTATTTAGCGATGTTTCTTTTGTGATTAATGAAAATGACAAAATCGCTTTAATGGGTAAAAATGGAGCAGGAAAATCTACCATGATGAAGATTATTGCAGGATTAACTTCTCCTACAAAAGGAGGAATTCGTTGTTCTAAAGATACAGTGATTGCTTACCTTCCTCAGCATTTATTGATTGAAGATAATTGTACTGTAAAAGAAGAAACTTCAAAAGCATTTAAATCAGTTTTTGATATGAAAGCTGAAATGGATGATTTAAATAAGCAATTAGAAACGCGTACCGATTACGAATCTGAAGCGTATATGAAAATCATAGAACGTGTTTCGGATTTAGGTGAGAAATACTATGCTTTAGAAGAGATTAATTATGAAGCTGAAGTTGAAAAAGCTTTAAAAGGTTTAGGTTTTAAACCTGAAGATTTCGACAGAGCAACTTCTGAGTTTAGTGGTGGTTGGCGAATGCGTATTGAATTGGCTAAAATCTTATTACAAAAACCTGATTTAATTCTACTAGATGAGCCTACTAACCATGTTGATATTGAATCTGTAATTTGGTTAGAAAACTTCTTATTAAACAAAGCTAAAGCTGTTGTAGTCATTTCTCACGACAAAGCGTTTATTGATAATATTACTAATCGTACTATAGAAGTTACAATGGGAACAATTCACGATTATAAAGCAAATTATTCTCATTATTTAGAATTACGAAAAGAACGTAGAGCACATCAATTAAAGGCTTACGAAGAACAACAAAAGTTTATTGCAGAAACCAAAGCATTTATTGAGCGATTTAAAGGAACCTACTCTAAAACCAATCAGGTGGCTTCTCGTGAGCGAATGTTAGAAAAATTAGTTCCTGTAGAGATTGATGAAGTAGATACTTCTGCTTTAAAATTACGCTTTCCTCCTTCTCCAAGATCTGGTGATTATCCGGTTAAAGTTAGTGAATTGACAAAAGCGTATGGTGATCATGTCGTTTTTAAAGAAGCTAGTTTTGCCATTGCTCGTGGTGAAAAAGTATCTTTTGTGGGTAGAAATGGTGAAGGAAAATCTACCATGATTAAAGCTATAATGGGCGAAATTGATTTTGAAGGTGAAGGTGGATTAGGTCATAATGCTAAAGTTGGCTATTTTGCTCAGAATCAAGCTTCGTTATTAGATCCTGAATTAACGATTTTCCAAACGGTTGATGAAGTTGCCGAAGGTGATATTCGTACGCAGATTAAAAATATTTTAGGTCGTTTTATGTTTAGCGGAGACGATTTAGAAAAGAAAGTAAAAGTACTTTCTGGGGGTGAAAGAACGCGTTTGGCGATGGTTAAATTATTATTGGAGCCTGTGAACTTATTAATTTTAGATGAGCCTACAAATCACTTAGATTTAAAATCGAAAGATGTGATTAAAGAAGCCTTATTGGATTACGACGGAACTTTAATTTTGGTTTCTCACGATCGTGATTTCCTACAAGGTTTATCTCAAAAAGTTTTTGAATTTAAAGATCAACGTGTGATTGAGCATTTTGAAACTATTGATGCTTTCTTAGAGCGTAATAACATCAAGGCTTTAAAAGAGATTGATTTGTAAAAATGAATCTCTTTTCTGTGATTTCGACAGTCTAAATCACCATACTTAAAACTAATTTAAGTTTTCTTTTAGTAAAAGCGAAGGGAAACGTAAAAATCTATTAATATAACTTTCGAACATTTTGAATAAAATTCTGTCAATTCGAGTGGTTTTTCGCAATTAAATGAAGAAAAAATGTATCGAGAATAAGAATTTTAACTTCGAAATTGTTCTCGAAACGCTTTTTATATCTCAAAAGCACTACCATCGACATTTTTTAAAACACTAAAAAATAATAATTTATATCAATATGTAAATAACCTATATTTCCTCTCCTTTTCCTTGATGCAAAGGAGTAAAAATCAAGACTGAAAATGATAAGAATTTAAAAATACTAAGGTATCAACAACCACAGATGAAAAGAACTCCCTAAAGCTCATACAGCTTTTCATCTTTCGGCTAACCTTCTACCTTGATTTTTTTAAAATTCTTATCAATAGGTTAAGCTTTAATCTCAGTTAGAGAATTAATTTTTTTCGATCACTATAAATCGAACATTTATTTTACAGTGAAGTAATCTATATACCTGCGAATAAATTATTTCTTTCCATAGATTTTGCGCAGGAAACACAATAAAAAAGATTTGAAAAAAAACTTATTTTTAATTGCTTTTGTATTGTTCTCAATTAATTAATGTCATTAAATGTGTCTGGTCGAGCGCAGTCGAGACCTTTTTATTATTTTTATTGGTATAATTTAAAAACTAATGCTCATAAGTCTTTATTTACGAATCTGGTTTTGGATAACATTTATTAGATATCGTAATAGTTTGCCTACAACTTCTGATATTGAAAATCCTAAAATGGAAATTGAAGGATTTTCTCAGTCTTTTACATATGAAGACGAAGGTCTTGGGGAGGCAAAATGGCCTTTACCTGAAGCTTTTAAATATGTAATTTCTTATCGTACATATTTAGTCATTGGTATAGAAAATGATAAAAATTTCATGCGTTCTAAGCGTTTTGATAGAAGTATTTACACTATGGCTAAGCGTTATTTTCCTAATTGGATTGGCTTTGATCCTCCTCGATGTACTTATAATGCTGAATTATCAGATCGAATGCAAAGAATACGAAAAGTATCTTTATGGAAATTTGAAAAAATGTTCGATGAAGAAATTTAATTTTCCTTTTTAACCATAATTAAATTTAGGTTTTTTTTCACTTTATCACTTATTTACAGATATTCTATTGTTTATTATAAAAAATTTCTTTTCTTTAACTTGTTGAAAAATGAAAAAGTGATAGATACTTCCTCCTATTCCTTTATTTTTCTGAGTTATTTTTTAATAAAAAGTAAGTATATAAGGCTTTAATCGTTTCGTATGCTTAATAAAATTGAATATATAATCAGTTGTGGTGCATTTAAGAGAAACATTGTGAATTTAAATAAAGTACTTTTTCTACCGATTTTATTTTTGTTGTTTTACTGTAATCAGAAACAGGAAAAAACTGAAAACGGACCCCACTCTGAATCTGAATTGAAAACTCAATCGGAATTGGAAACTCGAAACTATAAGAAAGATGTTTCTGAATTTGCTCTGAATTTCTCACCCAAAGGTTCATCTGCTTTAGACTCAATTCCCAAAAACATCATCAAAAGATTTAGAGAATTAAGAACTATTGACAAAAATGCTCACGAAAAATATGTGACTCTGCTTTTCACCAAACTTTATGCTGAACATTTACAATGTTGTCATCAGTCATATGTCATTGAAAATTTCCCAGCAGATAAATCGGAATATGATTTTGATAAATTGACTATGGTAAATGAATTTGCTTTTATGTCAAACTATCTGGACGATGAAAAGTTACCTGAAATTTGGACTTCAGGAATTATAGAAAAATGGTTGACTGAAAACCCTGAATTGTTGGAATTTGAGCCAATTGAAAAATATAACCAATTCATCAAAACAGTATCTGAAAAGATTAAAAATGACGATTATTGGGACAATTAAAAATAAAAAAACGACACCACAACAAGGTGTATAATTAATTGCGGCTGAATTTCCTTTGCGGAAATTTAATCTTATTAATTATCTTTCCGAAACAACGGAAAATGACTCGCGTCTTTTTCCCGCAAAAAATCATACACAAATACGTTGTACATAATATACTCGATAGTAAAAAAAACAAAACCATATTACATAATTATGAAAAACAAATTGCTTATACTATTGTTCATGTCTCAGCTTGGCTTTGGCCAGATAACTTTTGATGAAAAAATTATTGTTGATGAATTTCCTCAAACCAAAAATGCTAAAAACGTATATGTTTCTGATATTGATGGTGATGGAGATAAAGACGTGATTTCCATTTCAGAATCAATATCAACATTTGAGAGAAAATTAACTTGGTTTGAAAATATTGATGGTTTAGGTACTTATTTTAGCCCACACGTTATCACTACATCTGGCAAAATTCACGCTATATATATTACCGATTTAGATGGTGATGGTGATGAAGATATACTTACCACTTCTCTTTTTGAAGGCACAATAAGTTGGTATGAAAACGAAGACGGTTTTGGTACTTTTTCTAATCCGCAAATTATTACTACATCTGGCAATAGTCATTTTATATATGCAACCGATATAGATTTTGATGGGGATATGGATGTACTAGCTATTTCTTATGCTTATAATATGATTACTTGGTACGAAAATACAAATGGACAAGGTGTTTTTGGGAGTCGACAAGTAATGTTAATATCTACTAGTCAAGATATTTCTTCAGCTTATATAGCAGATATAGATAGTGATGGAGATATGGATGCTATTCTAGCCTCTAATTCTGATGATGTAATATCATGGTCGGAAAACATTAATGGTTCTACTTATGGGAACCCACAAGTTATAGATAATTTTGAGGGAATATCTACAAAATATGCAACTGATTTAGATGGGGATGGTGATATGGATATAATTGCTTATTCATATAATCAAGGTAAATTAGTTTGGTATGAAAATACAGATGGGCAAGGCGCTTTTGGAAATCAACAAATTATTGCAAATATTACAGAAGATATAGATATATATGCAGCAGATGTAGATAATGATGGAGATATGGATGTTTTAGTATCATTGTTTTTTGCAGACAAAATAGTTTGGTATGAAAACATAAATGGACAAGGCGCTTTTGGAAGTCAACAAATAATTACCAATAATACTAATACAGCTTTATCTGTATTAGCATCTGATATAAATAATGATGGTAATATAGATGTGTTTTCTGCTTCTAGTACAGATGATAAGATAGCTTGGTACGAAAATTTAGATGGACAAGGCACTTTTGGAAACCAACAAACTATTGGAGCATCTGCTGATGGTGTAAAATCAGTATATTCTACAGATGTAGATGGAGATGGTGATATGGATATAATTTCTGCTTCAGAAAATGATAATAGAATAGCTTGGTATGAAAATATAAATGGTGAATTTAATTATGGGAATCAGCATATTATTACCACAGATGCAATTGGCGCAAAATCTGTACATGCAACTGATTTAGATGGCGATGGTGATAATGATGTGCTTTGCGCTTTTTATACAGGTATAGCATGGTATAGAAATATAGATGGTTTAGGTAATTTTGAAACCATTCAATATACTGGGTATTCTAGTAATGGATATACTTCAATATATTCTTCTGATATTGATGCAGATGGAGATATGGATATTATTACAGCTTCTTATTTTGATAATAAAATAGTTTGGCATGAGAATAATGGCTTTGGAATAATGGTTTCTCAGCAAAATATAACAACAATTGCGGAAGGAGCTAGTTCTGTTTATTCTACTGATATAGATGGAGATGGAGATATGGATGTACTTTCTGCTTCTGAGAATGATAACAAAATAGCTTGGTACGAAAATTTAGATGGACAAGGTACATTTGGCGCACAGCAAATAATTACCACCAATGCATATGGAGCAAGTTCCATTTATTCTATTGATATAGATGGAGATGGAGATATGGATATACTTTCTGCTTCTAGGGATGATGACAAAATAGCTTGGTATGAAAACACAAATGGACAAGGTGTATTTGGTACACAGCAAATAATTACTACCATTGCAGATGGAGCTAGTTCTGTTTATGCCATAGATATTGACAATGATGGTGATAAAGATGTAATTTCTGCTTCTGGAAATGATGACAAAATAGCTTGGTATGAAAATACAAATGGACAAGGTGTGTTTGGCGCACAACAGATTATAACTACTAATGTAGATAATCCATCATCAGTTTATGCTATAGATATAGACAATGATAATAATATAGATGTTTTATCTGCTTCATTTGATGATGATAAAATTATTTGGTATAAGAACACACAAGGAAGTCTTAGTATTGAGGAATATTCTAAAAAAAGTGTTTTAATATACCCTAACCCAACACATAAAATGTTAAATATTAAAACGTTTTCGACTATAAAGGCTATTTCTATTTATGATCTTAATGGAAGGTTATTAAACTCTATACAACTATCTCTTTTGACATTGGATTATCAACTAAATGTAAATGATTTACCCAATTCAATTTATTTTTTAGAAGTAGAATTTGATAATTCAAAACAAGTTATAAAGTTTATAAAGAAATAAAATACTGTGCACAACAAAGTGTATAATTAATTTCTTTTTGTTACTTATTTAGAAAATACTTATAGGCTTATAGGCACTTTATTATTTATTAAATTTATAGCTTAAACCACGCCAACTAACCATACACAAAACCGTTACCCAAAATTAAAACCAAATTTGTGACAGAAGGAAATTAAAAAGAACAAATATTCCTGAGACAAATCAGTGAAAATATATTATTATCAAAGGTTTCATCTGAAATCACTTTCCCTGAAATCAAACCGTATTCTTTTAGTTACTTCTTCTTTATTTCCAATGAATAGGGAGAATTTATTGGTGTTATAGAGGATAGAGGTATAAATGATCTGCATTGTTATATAACAAAAGAATCAAGAAAAAAGGGATATTTAACAAAATCCTTAAAAGAGCCTATTATTCCATATATCTTCTAAGACAACAAAAAGGATTATGATAGACAAAAAATTACAATTGATAAAAATAATCTTAGTGAAACTAATTATTTAAACTCTAAAAAAGTCGCTACAAGTTTAGGGTTTAAACCACTCAATGAAGATGAAACACATTTCGAACTAATTAAAAAGCATTTTGATTGGTCAAATGAAAATATAACAGAGAAAAATAAACTTATAACAAAAGAAAGAACAGAATCATTAAAAGACAAAATCTCAAACCTTTGCTATGAATTTGAAAAGATTTGTTGTGAGTTAGAAATGTCTTATGGAAATAATGATATACTGTTAGAACAGCTTTTAGATATTTCAAAGAATATTGAATATTCAAAAATGAAAGTTGATGATTTAATATTTACGCAAAACAAAAAAATAAATAACGTTAACTAATAACGTGTATGAAGCAAAACTTATAAGTACTTAAGCGAAAGGTTTATGTTTATACATGAAGTACAACAAATTTTAATTTAACTCTTAAAAAGAGAATATAAAATTAGACCTATATGTAACTGAAAAGCTAGTGCGTGAATATCAGTTGCTATTCATAAACAAAACCATTAAACCATTCTATAACCACTATACATTCTAAGCGTTTTAATCATATCTCCTAAAACAAATAAATATTTAGCCCTAGACATATACACGTCAATAAACGAATTGTTTTTGGTTTATATTCGAACTTTTCCAATTAAAAATGTAAGTTCAAACTTATTCTTTAATTTATGAAATAAAGATTTTTGTCGAAGTTCTAAAACATTTTCATGAGGTAGATATTTATAATCATCTAAATCTTTAGCATCTATTTTAGTTACTACAGATTTTTTAATATGATATAACGCTCGAATAGTAATTAGAATTTGTTCAGAATTCTTGAGTTTTAGTAATACAATAGGCACATCATCTTCATTAATTTGTATTTGAAGATTTGTCTGTTTAAAATCAACTTCATCAAAAAAGATCTACTTACGACTATTTCTATAGTCTTTTAATCGTCTAAAAAACGTTTAGATAACTGCTCTTTGGTTAAAGTTTTCTTTTCCATAAATCTCTATAATAATAGAATATTAATTTATACATTTTTGTCAGTTCGAGTGTTTTTTATAGAGTGTTAACGTAGTAAAAAATATATCGAGAACAATTTGTATAAATATAACTTCACGATAGCTCCACTGAGCAATAGTAATATTATAAAATTATTTTTATTAAAATTCTAAATAACCTATATTTCCTCTCCTTTTCCTTGATACAAAGGAGCAAAAATCAAGACTGAAATGATAAGAATTTAAAAATACTAAGGTATCAACAACCACAGATGAAAAGAACTCCCTAAAGCTCATACAGCTTTTCATCTTTCGGCTAACCTTCTACCTTGATTTTTTAAAATTCTTATCAATAGGTTAAGCTTTAATCTCAGTTAGAGAATTAATTTTTTTCGATCACTATAAATCGAACATTTTACAGTGAAGTAATCTATATACCTGTGAATAAATTATTTCTTTCCATAGATTTTGCGCAGGAAACACAATAAAAAAGATTTGAAAAAAAACTTATTTTTAATCGCTTTTGTATTGTTCTCAATTAATTAATGTCATTAAATGTGTCTGGTCGAGCGCAGTCGAGACCTTTTTATTTTTTTATTGGTATAATTTAAAAACTAATGCTCATAAGTCTTTATTTACGAATCTGGTTTTGGATAACATTTATTAGATATCGTAATAGTTTGCCTACAACTTCTGATATTGAAAATCCTAAAATGGAAATTGAAGGATTTTCTCAGTCTTTTACATATGAAGACGAAGGTCTTTGGGAGGCAAAATGGCCTTTACCTGAAGCTTTTAAATATGTAATTTCTTATCTTACATATTTAGTCATTGGTATAGAAAATGATAAAAATTTCATGCGTTCTAAGCGTTTTGATAGAAGTATTTACACTATGGCTAAGCGTTATTTTCCTAATTGGATTGGCTTTCATCCTCCTCGATGTACTTATAATGCTGAATTATCAGATCGAATGCAAAGAATACGAAAAGTATCTTTATGGAAATTTGAAAAAATGTTCGATGAAGAAATTTAATTTTCCTTTTTAACCATAATTAAATTTAGGTTTTTTTTTCACTTTATCACTTATTTACAGATATTCTATTGTTTATTATAAAAAATTTCTTTTCTTTAACTTGTTGAAAAATGAAAAAGTGATAGATACTTCCTCCTATTCCTTATTTTTCTGAGTTATTTTTTAATAAAAAGTAAGTATATACAGCTTTAATGGTTCTGTATATTGAATGAAAATAAATATAAAAATAGTTAGTAATAATTATGAAAACAACAAAAATAATATCACTTCTTATTATAGCTATCCTATTAGGATGTGGTAAAGATGAAACTGAAGATAAAATTAGTAATTGGAATACATATACAGGAGATGTTTGTTTTATTAATCAAAAACAAATTGATAGTTTTGCACAATTTGGATATTACAGAGTAACTGGTTCTGTAAAGATTGGAGAACGTAATTCTTATAATAACCTGATAACAAACACAAAAGGATTAAGTAATCTAAAATACATCTTCGGGGAATTAGAAATTTACAATAACAATTTACTTGAAAATTTAGATGGATTAAATAATATAAAACAAGTAAAATCCATATCAATTCAGTCAAATAATTCTTTAGTTAAAATTGATGGATTTAATGAAATTTATGATGATGTTACATCTTTATATATCACTGACAATTCAAATCTTCAAAGTATTAACGGTTTTCAAAATTTATTTTCATCAAATATATTTATCTCAAACAATGATTCATTGAAGACAGTAAATGGATTTAATGAAATTGATTATATTAGACACTTGCATCTAGAAAATAATGATAACCTTTATGAAATAAGTAAATTAGGTAAACTTAGAGTAATTGGATCTATAAGTATATTAGACCATGAAAACTTATTAAATTTGGATTTTTTATCTGCCCCTTATTCACAAATTGGAAATTTGAAAATAAAAAATAACAAATCTTTAATAAATATTAATGGATTAAATAATATAACACAATCTTATAGTATTACAATATCTAACAATAATTCATTAGAAAATATCGATGGCCTTTCAAATATAAATAAAGTAGGGGAAAAAATTAAGATAACAAGTAATTCATCATTATCAAATCTAAATGGATTAGCTAATCTAACGTACATACATGAGGGTATTACTATTTCCGATAATGAAAATCTTTCAGATTTTTGTGGTTTAGTATCACTAGTAAGTGAAGGAAATTCATCTTTAAATATCCAAAATAACTTATATAACCCGACTATAAATCAAATTTTAAACAATCAGTGTTCTCAATAAATAACTATTGTAACATACTGCATAAATAACAGTAGTAAGAGTTATAAGCAAAAGGTAAAACAAAAGTCAGTTTAAAATCGAAAAAGTCATGAGTAGAATTTCGCTATCCCTCATATCCAAGATCATTATTTTTCAACAATAACGAAACGCATATGAAAAGAATAATTTTTATTTTTATTTTAGTTTTTTCGAATATCTATTCCCAAAATCATTATGTAAAACTACCTTTAACCAAAAACAACTGCCCTACATTCATTATCGAAAAAGAAATTATTGCAAACGAAAATGTAATCGCAACAGCAAAGGAATCAATTGATGAAATAAGCGTTCTAAAAGATAAATCAAATCGTAAAAAACATAAATTCTTCAATCTGACTGAAAATGGAATTATTTTTATTCGTTTAAAACAAAAAATTGCTTTTAAAACACAATCTGAATTGAATGATTTTTTTGGATTAAAAAAAAATAACGAAGTCTATGTGAATGGATATTTAATAGAAAAATCTAATTACAAAATCGCGACTGATTGTATAGTAGAAATTGAATTGGTAGAACCCGATTTAGAAAATAAACTTAAACACAAAGTAGTTAATGTTTGGACTCTAACAAAAGAAAAAAGAATTAATGGTTGTGATAAACATAATGTAAATTAAAAATAACAACTTTACGAAAATTTATAAATGAAATTAAGACAGGGTAGCTGCATTCATTTTTACTCAGAATTACAAAATCCTATATTAAACTTAAAATTATTGTATAATAATTTTAACTTCTAACTAACAGTTATGAGATTTTTTCACTACAAAAACAGAGATCATAAAAACATATAAACCAAATTTATAGTGAAAATATTAATAAAAGGAATTTTTAAAAGATAACATAGAATTCTAATTACTAAAAACCATATGTTATGACAAAAAAATCAAATAACTAACCTTTTAACTATATTTGATTTAAAACATAAAAACAAAGGTAAATTCTATAATTAAAGTTAGAATACAAAAAAACACCTATCATTGTTACATTGAATCGTTACGCATAATAAACTTTACAAAGTTAATAAAAACTTCAAACTATCTCATAACCACTATACATTCTAAGCGTTTTAATCATATCTGTTAAAACAAATAAATATTTAGCTCTGGTCATATACAAATCAATAAACGAATTGTTTTTGATTTGTATTCGAATTATTCCAATTAAAAATGTAAGTTCAAACTTATTCTTTAATTTATGAAATAGCGATTTTTGTCGAAGTTCTAGAGCATTTTCATGAGGTAGATATTTATAATCATCTAAATCTTTAGCATCTATTTTAGTTACTACAGATTTTTTAATGTGATATAAAGCTCGAATAGTTATTAGAATTTGTTCAGAATTCTTGAGTTTTAATAATACAACAGACACATCATCTTCATTGATTTGGATTTGAAGATTTGTCTGTTTAAAATCAACTTCATCAAAAAAGATCAACTTTCGATTATTTCTATAATCTTTTAATCGTCTAAAAAAAACGTTTAGATAACTGCTCTTTTGTTAAAGTTTTCTTTTCCATAAATCTCTATAATAATACAATATTAATTTACACATATGTCAGTTCGAGTGTTTTTATGGAGTGTTAACGTAGTAAAAATATATCGAGAACAATTTGTGTAACTAGAACTTCTCGATACAAAATTATTCTTCATTACATTACAAATAATTTTACTCGAAGTGACAATAGATTATAAATAACTTACTACAGCAACGTCTCTAAATAATGATGATCGATATGATACAGCTCTTTTAAGCTTTCTATCTTTTTATCGATACCTTCTATATCTTTCTTTTTGCTAGACTTACTACCAATCAACATTACATTTTTGTGTGTATGTTCACTGCTAATAAATTCGAAAACTTTAGTATTGTAGTTGAATTTTTCTAAAATTAATGCTCGAATGGTATCGGTAATCATTTCAAATTGACGCTCTTTAAAGATTCCGTATTTTAATAACGGACTCTCCTGCTCTCTACCTTTTACTTGCTGACGTACTTGTTTATGGCAACACGGCGCACAAATAATTAATTCAGATTTTGCCATTAAACCTTTGTAAATCGCATCATCTGTAGCTGTATCACACGCATGTAAAGCTATTAAAATATCTATTTTATCGTTGTCGTATTCTTGTATACGTTGCGCAATAAAGTTCAACTGATCAAAACCACTTTTTTTAGCAATATCGTTACAATAATCTACCAAGTATTCTCTTAGTTCTATTCCTGTTATAGATACATTATACCCTTTTAAATTGACTAGGTAATCGTATAAAGCAAAAGTTAAATACCCTTTACCAGAACCCATATCTACAATTTGTAGTTTTTTGTTCATATCTAAAGAAGCAATTAAACTTTCAATTACTTCTAAATATTTGTTAATCTGGCGATATTTATCAGCCATTTTAGGAATTACTTTATTGTTCTTATCTGTAATTCCTAAAAATTGCAAATAACTACTTGAAAGGTTTATTCTCTTTTCCTTAGGCTTATCATGAATTTCGGGAAGTTTATTTTTAAAACTTGGTGCAGTAGTTCTATAACTTACTTTTTTCTTTTTAGAAATCATAACTAACAAGTCAGATTCCAAAGTAAATAAAGTAGCTGCTTTGAATTTTTCTAATAACAATGTTTCTAACTCTTCAAAGGCTTCTTCTACACTATAATTCTTTGTTTGATCGTTTGTGTTATATCGATACGTGAACTGCAATTGTTTTTGATTTTTGATATTCACCAATCGTACATAAACATTAGGTAAATTAAAGCTTTTACTTATAGGTTTACTCAATGTTAACTTTACAAAATTATCGTTTAAAATTGCTTCTTTTAAAGCTTGAAAAAGTTGTCCAAATTCATTCATTCGGTAAAGGTATTAAAATAAAAAGGTCGCTCAAAAGAACGACCTTTATTACTAATATAATAATTTAGTTTTATCTAAAGTTTATCTTTCTCATTCGTAAACTTTCAGGAGTAACTTCTAAATACTCATCATCTTTGATGTATTCCATACATTCTTCTAAAGACATATCAATTTTAGGAGCAATTTTAACTCCATCATCAGATCCAGAAGCACGAACATTTGTTAACTTCTTTCCTTTAATTAAGTTTACAGCTAAATCATCTTGTTTAGCATTTTCACCTACAACCTGACCTTTATAAATCTCTTGGTTAGGATCGATAAAGAATTTACCTCTATCCTGTAATCTATCGATAGCATAAGCTGTAGCTTTTCCACTTTCTGAAGAAACAATAGCTCCATTTACCAAATCAGAGAACTCACCTTTATAAGCATCGTAACCTCTTAAACGGTGATTTATAATTGCTTCACCTTGAGTTGCTGTTAGTAATTTATTTCGTAAACCTATTAAACCTCTTGAAGGAATATCAAACTCTAAATGTTGTAAATCTCCTTTAGGTTCCATAACTAATAAATCACCTTTACGCATTGTAACTAAGTTAATTGCCTTTGAAGCTAATTCTTCAGGTACATCAATAACTAATGTTTCATAAGGTTCACATTTTACACCATCAACATCCTTCAAAATTACTTGTGGACGACCTACTTGTAATTCATATCCTTCTCTACGCATTGTTTCAATTAAAACAGATAAATGAAGAATTCCACGTCCAAAAACATTAAACTTATCCTCAGTATCAGTATCCTCAATTCGTAAAGCTAAGTTTTTTTCAGTTTCTTTATATAAACGATCACGTAAGTGACGAGATGTAACATATTTACCTTCTTTTCCGTAGAAAGGTGAATTATTAATTGTAAATAACATACTCATTGTAGGTTTATCTACTTCAATACGATCTAAAGCTTCTGGATTTTCAAGATCTGCAATTGTATCACCAATTTCAAAATCATCTATTCCGGTTACAGCACAAATATCACCACTACGAACTTTATCTGTTTCAGCTTTACCCATTCCTTCGAAAACATGTAATTCTTTGATACGAACTTTTTTAGTTGTACCATCTGCTTTACATAACATGTAATCTTTATTTTTTTCTAGATCTCCTCTATAAACTCTACCAATTGCTATTCTTCCTTTAAATGAAGAATAATCTAATGACGTAATTTGCATTTGAGGTGTTCCTTCTCTGTATGGTGCTTCTGGAATAGTTTCTAAAACAGCGTCTAATAAAGGAATAATATTTTCAGTTGGTTTTTCCCAATCTGTACTCATCCATCCATTTTTAGCTGAACCATAAATAGTCGTAAAATCTAACTGCTCTTCCGTAGCTTCTAAAGCAAACATTAAATCGAATACTTTTTCGTGAACTAAATCTGGAGTACAGTTTTCTTTATCTACTTTATTAACTACAACTATTGGAGTTAATCCTAACTCTAATGCTTTACCTAATACAAAACGTGTTTGTGGCATTGGTCCTTCAAAGGCATCAACTAACAATAATACACCATCAGCCATTTTTAATACACGTTCTACTTCTCCACCAAAATCAGCGTGACCAGGAGTGTCTATTACATTAATTTTAACTCCTTTATAATTTACAGAAACGTTTTTAGATAAAATCGTAATTCCTCGTTCTCTTTCTAAATCATTATTATCTAATAATAAATCTGTACGTTCTTTACGCTCATCTAATATTTTAGCCTGGTCTATGATTTTATCAACCAAAGTAGTTTTTCCATGATCTACGTGGGCTATAATTGCTATATTTCTTATGGATTGCATAATGCTACATTAATTTGCCGCAAAAGTAATGTTTCACATTGAATTGCACTAATAATGAAGAACATATTTATTCTTAACATATTTATAGGAAAAATATCTGTATTTTTTAGCCTTTAAAGTTTGTTGTGAATTGAAAAAATATGTAGGTTTGGTGAAACAATTAACTAAAAAACGAAATGGAAATAACAGCCAATAACCCAAATCGTAAATCGTGGTTGAAAGTTGAAGAAACTTCAGATTTCCCAATTCAAAATATTCCTTTTGGAGTTTTCTTAACTCGTGATGATATTATTACCATTGGAACAAGAATTGGTAATTTTGCAATTGATTTAGGTGCTTTACATCAATTAGGGTATTTTGAAGGAATTCCATTAACTGATGATATTTTTTTACAAGATACTTTAAATGACTTTATTGCTGATGGTAGAAAAACTTGGCGATTAGTTAGAAATAGAATCGCTGATATATTTGATGTTAAAAATGGTAAACTTCGTGATAATGCTGATCACAAAGATAAAATCATTTTTAGAATGGATGAGGTTGAAATGCTTTTACCTGTACAAGTTGGAGATTATACAGATTTTTATGCTAGTAAAGAACACGCTACAAATGTAGGTAGTTTATTTAGAGACCCTAAAAATGCTTTATTACCAAATTGGTTACACATTCCTATTGGATATCATGGTAGAAGTTCGTCTATTATCCCTTCAGGAACACCAATTCATAGACCTGTAGGACAATCTAAACCTACTGAAGAAGGTGGTTCTCCAAATTTTGGTCCTTCAAAATTATTAGATTTTGAATTAGAGATGGCATTTATTACAACTGTATCTAATGACCTAGGAGATCGTATTTCAGTTGAAGAAGCTGAAGATTATATTTTTGGTTTAGTTTTATTTAACGATTGGTCTGCTAGAGATATTCAAGCATGGGAATACCAACCTCTAGGACCTTTCTTAGGAAAAAACTTTGCTTCTACAATTTCTCCTTGGATTGTTACTTTAGATGCTTTAGAACCTTTTAGAGTTGACAATCCTAAACAAGATCCACAACCTTTACCATATTTACAACATGAAGGTAAACACAGTTTCGACATCAACTTACAAATGGCTATTCAACCAGAAAATGAGAAAGAAACTGTAGTTTGTAATTCAAATTTTAAATACATGTATTGGACTATGGCACAACAATTAGCGCACCATACTATAAATGGATGTCCTGTTGAAGCTGGAGACATGATGGGTAGTGGTACAATTTCTGGGCCTACTCAAGATAGTTTTGGATCAATGTTGGAATTAACATGGAGAGGTCAGAACCCTATTAAAATGAATGACGGTAGTGAACGTAAATTTATTAACGATAATGATACTGTAATTATGAGAGGATATTCTAAAAATGATACCGTAAGAATCGGATTTGGAGAATGTACTGGTAAAATTTTACCTGCAAAGCCTTTTAAAAAATAAATAACACATTATTTTTAATAACATAAAAAAACCATTTCTAAATAGAAATGGTTTTTTTTATATTTTATTTTTTTACTCTTCTGGGGGTGGATGACCAAAAACTTCCTCATATACATCATCAAAATTAGCTCTAATGTGTGAGTTTAATTTTTTTCTATAATCATCTTGTAACCAATCAATAAAATTATGAGTTGATTTACAAATACATTTAGAATACCTATGAATTCTATCATCTATATCTCCACCTAACTTTTTTGCTAAAATTAAAGCATCAAAAACATCTTCACTATTTTCAACACACATTTTAGTATGATGAATTATAGACTTCTCTAGTACTTTTTTAGAACTTTGACCAGCTTGTATAGTATCAACATAAACTCGTTTTACATCGAAATACAAATCTTCTTCTTTAGTATTAGCAAACTCCTTTTTAACGTCTTCTGGTAATTCATACTTAAAAGTACTTTCAATATCTTCGTCAGTCAATAAATTATCCAAATAGAAATTAGGTGCTCTAAACATTTTTTGCCAATCTAAATCAGCTCCCCAAGGTCCAAATCTGTGAAAGTTATTACCTAAATCTATTACATTAAAATGAGATTTACCAGGAATAATTCTAGAACCACGACCAATCATTTGATAATATAATGTTAATGATTTAGTTGCCCTGTTTAATATTATAGATTGAACAGAAGGTTCATCAAACCCTGTTGTTAAAATACTTACAGAAGTAATAATTGCATTAGGAGTTTGATTAAACCATTTTAAGATAGCATCTCTTTCCTTTTTTGTATTTGTGTTATCTAAATGTGCAATTGGATAACCTGCCCTTTTAAAAGTATCATATACATAAAGTGATGTATTAATACCGTTATTAAAAATTAATGTTTTTGTCCCTTTTGCTCTTTCTTCATAAGCTTGTAAAAGCTTAGATAACATGTTGGAATTAGTATATAAATCTTCAGATGATTTAACTGTATAATCTCCATTAGCTCCAACTTCTAAAGAAGTTAAACCTACATTATACGAATATATATTTGCTTTAGCTAAATATTCATTTTCTATAAGAGTAGCAATACTTTCTCCAACAATTAATTGATCATAATTATCTTTCATAGGCATTTTTATGTTAGAACTCAGTGGAGTTGCCGTAACACCTAATATAAAAGACTTATTAAAAAACTTAAAAAGCTTTGTAAATGAGTTATAGTGTGCCTCATCTATAATTACTAATCCTACATCTGATATATCTAAAATATCATCATTCAAACGATTATTTAAGGTTTCTACCATTGCTACAAAACAATCGTAATCACCTTGATCATCTAATTCCGCCTTACTATCAATAATTTTATTTACTACACCGAATTCTCCTAGCATTCTTGCTGTTTGCTTACACAACTCAATACGATGCGTCATTATTAAAACCTTTTTTTGATAATGCTTTAAATACTGACGAGTAATTTCAGAGAAAATAACAGTTTTACCTCCACCTGTTGGTAATTGGTATAACAAATGATAATTTTCTGGAGCATTTTCAAAACTTTTAAAAATATTGAATAATGCTTCTTTCTGATAGTTATATAGGCTCTTCCCTACTTTATTTTTTGACTCTGTGACGCTCAAAAGGTTAATTTTTTTTGAAAGTTCAAAAATACAACCTATTTGTAAAACCTACATGTTATTTCAGGATTTTTTCTAAATCAATTTGAGTAATATCGTAATGAGAAGCGTGTAAAATAACTTCTCCTTTATTAATTAAAAGAAACTGAGGTGATTGATGCAACACCTGATATTCATAACCTATTTCGTTAGAAACATCTCTATAGTTTAATAAATCTACATAAAAAACATCAATCTTATCATTTAACTCCTTTGAAAAACCTTGATCGAAGTTTTTAATTACAGTTTTACTAATGGCACAACGTGTTGAATGCTTAAAAATCCCTACAGGTTTATTGTGCGATCTTTTAGTAACAGCTTTAATTTGATCAACTGTTTTTAAAGGAATCCAGTTAATATTATTTTGTTTAGTTTCTTTCTTTTGTTCAGATGATTTTTTAAAAAAATTTCCAAAAACTCCCATATCTTACTTTTAAAATAAATTACTTTTAGCGTAGTCTTACTTTTTTTCGATTACTTACAAAGTTACTTTTTTATAAGCTCATGAGTAAAATCTTCAATAATATTCTATTAAAAAACATCTAATAACGACATAATTTCAGTACAAACCAAAAAAACACGACAAAACGACACTATTAACACATTGGAATGTATTTTGACTATTACTGTGTGAAATAAAAAAAGTTGAGAAAATGAATTTTAATAACTATACAATAAAATCACAAGAGACTGTTCAACTTGCGCAACAAATCACGCAAGAATACAATCACAATCAAATTGAGAATGAGCATTTTTTCAAAGCTTTATTACAAGTTGATAAAAATGTATTACCCTACATATTGAAAAAACTAAATGTAAATATCGATTTAGTTTCTCAAGTATTAGAAAAACAGTTAGAAAGTTTTTCTAAAGTTAATGGAGTTGACATTATGCTATCAAGAGAGGCAAATAAAACCTTAAATGAAGCTAGTATTATTGCTAAAAAAATGAATGATGAATATGTATCTGTAGAACATTTAGTTTTAGCTATTTTTAAATCAAAAAGTCAAATTGCTCAGTTTTTAAAAGATCAAGGTGTAAATGAGAAAAATTTAAAAGCAGCTATAGAAGAACTTCGCAAAGGAAATAGAGTAACCTCTCAAAGTGCAGAAGAATCTTATAATGCCCTTAATAAATATGCTAAAAATTTAAATCAATTAGCACAAGATGGAAAATTAGACCCGGTTATTGGTAGAGATGAAGAAATTAGACGTTTACTTCAAATTCTTTCAAGAAGAACTAAAAACAATCCTATTTTAGTTGGTGAACCTGGTACAGGTAAAACAGCTATTGCTGAAGGATTAGCTCACCGAATCATTAAAGGAGATGTTCCTGAAAATTTAAAAGACAAGCAAATTTATTCTTTAGATATGGGTGCTTTAATCGCTGGAGCTAAATTTAAAGGAGAGTTTGAAGAACGATTAAAAGCAGTTGTAAAAGAAGTTACTTCTTCTGAAGGTGACATTGTATTATTTATTGATGAAATTCACACTTTAGTTGGTGCTGGTGGCGGACAAGGAGCAATGGATGCTGCAAATATTTTAAAGCCTGCATTAGCTCGTGGAGAACTTAGAGCAATTGGTGCTACTACTTTAGACGAATATCAGAAATACTTTGAAAAAGACAAAGCTTTAGAACGTCGTTTTCAAAAAGTAATGGTTGATGAACCAGATACAGAAAGTGCAATCTCTATATTACGTGGAATAAAAGAAAAATACGAAACACATCATAAAGTTCGAATTAAAGATGAAGCAATTATTGGAGCTGTAGAACTTTCACAACGTTATATTACGAGTCGATTTTTACCAGATAAAGCTATCGATTTAATGGATGAAGCAGCAGCTAAACTTCGAATGGAAATCAACTCTAAACCTGAAGAATTAGATGTTTTAGATCGTAAAATAATGCAATTAGAAATTGAAATTGAAGCGATAAAACGTGAAAATGACGATTTAAAATTGAAATCATTAAATGCAGATCTTGCTAATTTAAAAGAAGAACGTAATGATATTAATGCGAAATGGCAATCTGAAAAAAGTGTTGTAGATACAATTCAAAAGTTAAAAACTGATATTGAAGATTATAAATTAGAAGCTGAAAAAGCAGAACGTAATGGAGATTATGGTCGTGTTGCCGAACTGAGATATGGTAAAATAAAAGAAGCTCAAGAAGCATTAGAACAACAACAAGAAACTTTAATTAACGAAAGTGATAATGCTTTAATTAAAGAAGAGGTTACTTACGATGATATTGCTGAAGTTGTTGCCAAATGGACTGGGATTCCTGTTACGAAAATGTTACAGTCTGAACGTGAAAAGTTACTTCGCTTAGAGGATGAATTACATAAACGTGTTGTTGGACAAGAAGAAGCTATTGAAGCAGTTTCTGATGCGGTACGACGTTCTAGAGCTGGATTACAAAATCCGAACAAACCAATTGGTTCTTTCCTTTTCTTAGGAACAACTGGGGTTGGTAAAACAGAATTAGCAAAAGCTTTAGCTTCCTATTTATTCGATGATGAAAATGCAATGACAAGAATAGATATGAGTGAATATCAAGAACGTCATTCAGTAAGTCGATTAGTAGGAGCGCCTCCAGGTTATGTTGGTTACGATGAAGGCGGACAATTAACTGAAGCTGTTCGAAGAAAACCATATTCTGTAGTTTTATTAGATGAAATAGAAAAAGCACATCCTGATACTTTTAATATTCTTTTACAAGTATTAGATGAAGGTAGATTAACCGATAATAAAGGCCGTGTTGCTGATTTTAAGAACACCATTATTATCATGACATCTAATATGGGAAGTCATATCATTCAAGAGAAATATGAAACTATGAATGGAGCTATTGAAGCCTCTATGGATTTAGCTAAAGAAGAAGTTTTAGGGCTTTTAAAACAAAGTGTTAGGCCAGAATTTTTAAATCGTATTGATGATATTATCATGTTTACACCACTTTCGAAAGACAATATAAAATCAATTGTTCGATTACAGTTAAATCATATTAAAAAAATGATTTCTGCTCAGAACATAACTTTAGACGCTACAGAGCAAGCTATAACGCATTTAGCCGAAAAAGGATTTCAACCTGAGTTTGGCGCAAGACCTGTAAAAAGAGTTATACAGAAACAAGTGTTAAACTTATTGTCGAAAGAAATTTTAGCTGGAAAAATATCTAATGATAGTCTTATACTTCTAGATGAATTTGATGGAACTTTAGTGTTTCGAAATCCAATTCATGATGAAGAAGAATAAAAAAAGAGGAAGTTTTAACTTCCTCTTTTTTTTATATATTAAAATGTCTCGTCCTGAAATAGCGTTACACAAATTTGTAACCTTATGAACGACAACATTTACCGCAAACGTACTCAGAAAGATTATACGATGAGTTTTAAACTTTCGGTTGTATCGGAAGTAGAAAAAGGCGAATTAACCTACAAACAAGCTCAACTTAAATATGGGATTCAAGGAAGAAGTACTGTTTTAGTATGGTTGAGAAAATATGGTAACTTTGATTGGACTGATCAAACACCATCTAATATGCCAAAATCACCAGAACAAAAATTATTAGAGTTAGAGCAAAAATTACGTCAATTAGAAAAGCAAAACAATCGTTTAAAAGCTCAAGCAGCAGCATCAGAGAAGAAAGCGATACTGTTTGATATGATGATTGATTTAGCTGAGAAAGAGTATAATATTCCTATTAGAAAAAACTCCAAAACCGAGTAATTGATATGTTTGTTTTACAAAAGAAAGAAAGTATTTCTTCTACCTGTAAATTACTTGGGTTTAGCAGACAGGTCTATTATCGAGCTAACTATAGAGTTAAGAAATCTCAATCAATAGCCAATAAGGTTGTTGAATTGGTTAAGCGTGTAAGAATGGAACAACCAAGTATTGGGACAAGAAAACTGTATTATCTTCTTTCGGAGGAATTAAGCAGTTTAGCTGTTGGAAGAGATCGATTATTTGATATTTTACGAGCTAATAAACTATTGATAAAACGACAAAAGAGTTATCACATTACAACCAACTCTCATCATCGTTTTAGAAAACATACTAATCTTATTGAAAATCTGGAAATAAATAGACCAGAACAAGTATGGGTAGCAGATATTACATATTTAGGCAATCGTAAGAACCCTATGTATTTATCATTAATTACAGATGCATATTCTAAGAAAATCATAGGATATCATTTGGATAAAACTTTAGAAGTAAGCTCAACGGTAAAAGCCTTGGAGATAGCTATGAAAAATAGAGTATATCCAGAGAAGGAACTTATCCATCATTCAGATAGAGGATTGCAGTACTGTAGTAACATCTATCAAAATATTTTATCAAAACATAATATTAAATGTAGTATGACAGAATCATACGATCCATATCAAAATGCGATAGCTGAACGGGTTAATGGAATCTTAAAACAAGAGTTCTTTATTGCTACCACAAATCTAGATATTAAGATAATGAAGAAAATAGTAAAGCAATCAATAACTATTTATAACTCTAAAAGACCGCATTGGTCATGTCATTTTAAAACTCCTAACCAGGCACATCAACAAAATAAAATGAAGATAAAATCATATCGAAAAAAAACATCATCTAAAGCTATAGCTTTAGATGATGTTTAATATATTTAATCAATAAATAACTGTAACGGTTATTTAGGACTAGTCAAAATGTATTCTTTCGTATATACTCTATTGTAATTCCTTTATTGTTTTCTGAAATCCCTATCATTTTTAATTCTTTTTCATTTGTTGAAATTTTCCATTTTTCTCTGTTTAGATTCAAATTATGTGGAATAAAAGTAACCTCTGATCTGTGGCCATGAATATGCCAAAACCCCGTTTCTTTATTACCTTTTTCGTCGTATTTCTCATAGATTCTATCCCATCGAATTAACAATTTATTGTATTTCCTTTGTGTTTTTGAATTTGAAACACTCGTTTGTTCCCACATACCTTTAAAATAATCTGCCGGAGACATTGGCTTTTCTGTAATTGGTATTAAAGTAACTTTTACTTCCATCCCATCTTCATTCCTTTTCCAGATCATATTTTCTTTATCAAAAGAAACCAAAAAAGATCCGAATTCATCTGCTAGATTTAACGGGTCTAAAGCTTCATAAGTTTTAGTTTCATTATTATAACTCCATTGTCCTTTAGAATTTTGCAACCACCCATTTCCTGATTCGTAAGATTTATCAGAATTAATTTTCATCCATTTTGCTACAGGTGTTTTACTTCTATTTCCTACCGAAACACTTTCTACTTTCCAAAAACCAATTACCTTTTCTTTTTGCGCATAAAGACTAGTTATAACTATTAAAAATAACAAGACTACTAGTCTATTTTGATATAATTTCATTATTTATTAAATTAAAATTTGAACAATTTTTTGTGCTAAAGCCATTTCATTAGTGTTATTTCCAAGGTTACTTAGAAAACTAATCACATATTCTTGCTTATTTATATTAATGAGTATTGATTTGTAACCATCTGTACTTCCACCATGAATGATATAAGGCTTATTTATTTTTAAATCTCCAATCTTACTTTTTGTATTTGAATCAAAAACGACCCAACCATAACCGTAACTAATATTTTCTGTTTTATTCTGATGATTTTTAATTAACAAACTCAATGATTCCTTAGATAACCAACCGGGATTATCTATTACTTGAGCCCATTTATTTAAATCTAATGGTGTAGAAAATATTCTTCTTCCTAAACTTAAATCTATAAAAGGTGTTTGTAACCATGCTTTACTTTTTTCATCATAACAATAAGCTTTGGCTAACTTTTCTATAACATGATTGTTTTTATCAACTGATATTGTGTTTTTCAACCCTAATGGAATTGTCAATTTTTCTTTTAAAATCTTTTCAAAAGGCATTTTGTAAGTAACTTCTAAAAGAATAGCTAAAAGATGATAAGCAAAATTGCTATAGTAAAACCTTTCATTTGGTGAATGTAGTTGAGGTAATTTGCTGATAAAATTTACATACTCATCATTTGAAAATTGAGAACGTTTAAATTTCAAAAAATTATCCTTTTTCAATTCATTTGAAACACTATTGTAATCTCCTATGCCTGAACGGTGACATAATAAATGATGAAGCGTAATTTCAGAATGAAAATCACCTTGATAATCAAAGTCAATTAAAAGATCTACTAATTTATCTTCTAAATGAAGTAAATTATCCTCAACCGCTTTTAAAACTAAGGCAGCTATCATCGATTTATTCACAGAAGCAATATCAAACTTAGTATTTTTATCCACAGCAATTCCCCAAGTTCTATCTGCTATTCCTAAATAATTTTCATAGATAATTTTTCCCTTTTCTGATATTACAATTCCACCTTGAAATCTATCTTGTGCATATTCATTTGTAAATAACGAATCTATTCGATTTGTAATAATTGAACTATCTCTATTTTTTATTTTTTCAGCTTTTTCTTGACAAGAAAAAAAGGAATAAACACAAGTAATTATGATTATCAAATAAGTCTTTCTCATTTGTTTTTTGTTTTATACAAATATGAAGACTTCTATTTATATTAAGTTATTAAAAAGTAACTTAGGGATTAAAAACGCGTATTTGTGATGAAAGATAGAAGTTAAATAAACGTTCTTTGATATTGTTTAGAGATAGGTATCATTAACTCTAATATTTCAAGATAAAATTTACCTTTTATTTGCTTTACTAATTGAATATTTGATGTGTTTACTAAATAACTTCTATGGCTTCTTTTAATTGTAGGATAATTTTTTAACTCCTCTTCTAAGTTTTTTAACGTTTTTCGTATAAGATGTTCCTTTACTATTCCATTAGATTTATATGTAATCGTTATATAATTACCTGAAGACATTGCACATAAAAAATCTTCCATTTTCACTTTTAACTGATCCTTATCGTTGTCCGATTTTAAGAATAAATATGTAGATAATTTTATCTCTTTTTCTTTAGAAAAAACTTGAATTATTAAATAAAAAGAAAGTGGAAAAAACATCATTAAAGGAAATTCTTTCTGAATTAAAAGATAAGCGTCTATATTCCATTCTTGCCAATTCCAAAAGAAATTAAAAAGTAAGAAAATCAACTGATTCCCTATAACTATTAAACTTAAGTACCAATAAAATTGTTTGCTAAGAGTAATAACTTGAAATCTAGGCTTCACATACGACTCTAAAAAAAATAGATAGGTAAAAGTTAAAACCCCAAAACTTATACTTCTAAATAAATGTGAATGACCTGAATAAGAAACACCTTTCTGAATCCCATACGCTTCAAAAAAATACAAAAAATAAAAAACTGCAATTCCAGAAATTAAACCAAAAGAAATTGGTAATAAACCGAGTAGCTTATCTTTCTTGTAAAATGATTTATCTAAAAGCAACATCAATATAGTAATATTTAATCTTGAGTATAATAATTGAAATCTTTTAAGACCACATCTATAAATTGAATATCTGTAAGTTCTGTTGGTTTTTTAATACTTGTAACTTCCTCTATTTTAGATCGTAATTTAATTAAAGTATTATAATCTTTGCTTCTTCTAGCTTTTACATAAGTATCTTTTATGATTCTGACATCATTATCTGAAAGTTTAATTACATTAGAAAACCTAGGTTTATAATCTTCCTTGATTTCTTCTAAAATAGTTCGAGAAAAACTAGCTTTATCTTTTAAATAAACAACAACTGTATTAGCAGCGAAATCTCCTACTCTTTGATTGTTCTTTGTGAAAATAATTAAAAGAAAACCAGCCATTTTGCCTGCTAAAAAAATAAGATACAACATTACAAAAAACTCTTCTCTCGCTAAATTATCGTAAAAGAACACAAAAATTAAAATGAAAAAATTAAAGTCTACTACACGCATAAACCAACGAATAGTATAATCTAAAAATGATGGTTTAAAACCTTCAAAGTTTATTACTCTTATATTCATTACTTTTTTTCCTAAGGTTTGTCCATTCATTAATACTTCTGAGTATAAAGAATAAAATGTAATAGGCAGAAAAAACAATACTTGTACAGCTATTTTCGACCAACGATCTTGATCTATATTTGAAATTACTGTATCGAAATCTACGAACTTAGCTAAAACGTAGATGTAAGCAATTTTTACGATATTATCTATCACAAAAGCTAATAAACGTTGACCGACATTTGCCATCTCAAAATTTATTTTAACATTTTGTGTAGTATTTACTTGTAGTGTGTTCATACAATTTTTACATTTGTCTCTATGAGAGAGATCGCTTTTATAAAGCAAAATAAAGAAAAATGGCTTGAATTCGAAGAAGTAATTTCAAATAAAATTGAAAAAACTCCTGATGAAATCGCGCACCTTCACATTCAAATAATGAATGACTTGTCGTATGCGCAATCATTTTATCCCAAAAGTAATGTTGTTCCTTATTTAAATAAACTTGCAAAGAGTAGTTACAGCAAAATATATCATACTAAAAAACAAAGTAAGAACACATTTTTCTCTTTCTTTTTAGAAACAGTTCCTTTATTATTGTTTAAGCATAAAAAATACATGTATATTTCTTTTGCTGTATTTTTCACATTCTTTTTTATAGGTTTACTTTCTACATTTAATGATGAAAATTTTGCTCGTGAAATTCTAGGAAACAGTTATGTAGATCATACTTTAGAAAATATAGAAAGTGGTGATGCACTTGCCATTTATAAAGGTGGTAGTACTTGGGGAAGTTTCATAGGAATTTTTAATAATAATCTTAGAGTTGGTTTAAACATGTTTTTATCTGGACTTTTTATTGGAATTGGTTCTGGATATTATATTATGGTTAATGGAATTATGGTAGCTGTTTTTCAGGCTTTCTTTTACCAACACAATTCTTTAGTTGATAGTTTATTAGGTATTTGGATTCATGGTACCTATGAAATATTTGCTATGATCATTGAAGCAGGTTGTGGATATATTATTGGTGCAAGCATCTTATTTCCAGGAGCTTTAAAACGTTTTGAATCTTTTAAAAAAGGCTTACGAGAAGCTTTTTTTATCTTTTTAAGTACAATTCCTTTTACTTTTGCAGCCGCATTTTTAGAAGGGTATGTAACACGACATTATAACAGAATGCCTGCATTCTTCTGTGTATTAATAATTTTATTCTGTTTGGTTACAATTTCATATTACTATTTAATATTTCCATATAAAGTAGCTAAAAAACAACAAGCTATATGATTAAAAAGCTACTCTATTTTATATTCCTATTTATAGGAAGTTTACAACTATTTGCTCAAGAAGAAGATATCTCTTACGAAAGTTTTCCTCCTGAAAATAGTATAGAAAAGCAACGTAATTTTAACGATGATTTATCTTCTAAATATAATTCTGATGATTTTAAATATAAAGATGATGTAGAAAAAAAGCCTAAGAAAACTGGACCAAATTTCCCGTCTACTTTTCTTAGTAAGGTGGTGCATTTTTTTGTAACGATATTTCCTTATTTACTTGCTTTAATTATCATTTTTATTGTTGTAAAAGCTTTAATAGGTGAGGATTTTAAATGGTTCAATGCATCTAGAAACAAAAAAGTCGAACGTGTTTCCATACTTTCTTCTGAAGAAGAATCGTACTTAGAAAATGAAGATTATATCAAACTAATTGCTTTATCTAAACAAAAAGGAGATTATAGAAATGCGACACGTTATTACTATTTGTTATTATTAAAAAGTATGTCTAATAAAGGATTAATTACTTTTGATAAGGATAAAACAAACACAGAATATATTTTCGATTTACAAAAGAAGGAATTAAGAAAATCTTTTTCTTACTTATTATACATTTACGATTACGTCTGGTATGGAGAATTTAATGTTAATCAGACTAATTTTGAGGTAATAGAATCTAATTATGAATCTTTTTTAAAACAATTATAATGCTAAAAAGGACTAAATTATACATAATAGGATTCGTATTATTTTCTATAATTGGTTGTAAAAAAACCAACTGGAGAGAAAACTATCAAGAGCGTTCTAAAGAACCTTTTGGAACATACATTTTTGCCAATGAACTTGAAACCTTATTTAATTATAATGAGTTTACAGTTTTAGATGAGCATATTTACGATTATTTATTAATCAATCCAGTTACTACCAAAGATCAGGCGAACTATGTTTGTATTAAATCTTATGCTTATCAATTAGATAAAAAAACTACCAAAAAACTTTTAGATTTTGTAGCTGTTGGTAACGATATATTTCTATCCTTAAATAGTTTTAATGATACTTTTGAAAAAGAATTAAACTTTAAAACTGAAAATTTAGATAGTACTGTTTATGATATTAAGTTTTTAAAAGAACTTGACGGTACTTTTTATCTCAATAATCAAGAATTTAAAGTTGATAAATTTTATTTTGACAGAAATATTAGAAAGAATTATTTTAAATCTTTAGACAGTACAAAGACTATTGTTTTAGGATCACAAAATGTACCTTCCGAAGGTAAAAAACCAAACTTTATAAAAGTTAGTCACGGAGAAGGAAATGTATATTTACATACACAACCTATTGTTTTTACAAATTATTATCTACTAAAAGATACTGCTCCAAAATATGTAGAAAATGTATTCTCTTATCTTCCAGACAGATCAGTTTTACTAGATACACAAACAAAACGTAGCAAATACAACTATAGTGATGAGCAAAAATCCGCATTACAATTTTTCTACAAGCACCCAACTTTAAAATGGGCGTTATATGTTGGATTTATAGGCTTACTTTTATTTTTATTCTTAAATGCCAGAAGAAAACAACGCGCAATACCTGAATTA
This sequence comes from Tenacibaculum aquaeponti, assembly GCF_052084715.1. GTDB lineage: Bacteria > Bacteroidota > Bacteroidia > Flavobacteriales > Flavobacteriaceae > Polaribacter. Next base: position 624,292 of record NZ_CP197288.1, read on the forward strand.
AAACCTTTAAAAAATTCAACTCAAGATTTTACACACACTATTGCAAACTTATATTTAAGAGAAGACAATCATAAAGATTTAGTGAATAAAAAAATCACATATTTCTTAGAAAAAGTACGTTCGAAATACCATTTAGACACACAAAATTTAAATTCAACATTTATTGAAAAATTAGCAGCTAAATCTGGTAACACAGAACATACTACAAAATATTTAATTAATACAATTACAACAATTAATAAAAGATCGCAATGCTCACAAGAGGAGTTAGTACAGCTAAACTCTCTTATCGAGAATTTTATAAAAAACAAATAATATGGAAGAAACAACAACTCCAAAAGACGGTTTAGAATTTGAAAACAGAATAGATCTTTCTGAATTACAAGAAAGTGTATATAAGATTAAAAATCAACTTCATAAAGTAATTGTAGGTCAGAAAAATATGATCGATCTATTAATTGTTGCTATATTTTCTGACGGACATGCTTTAATTGAAGGAGTTCCTGGAGTTGCAAAAACAATTACTACAAAATTATTATCTAGGGCAATGGATATTGATTTTAGTAGAATTCAATTTACACCAGATTTAATGCCATCTGATATTTTAGGAACATCTGTTTTTAATGTAAAAACTTCTGAATTTGAATTTAAAAAAGGTCCAGTTTTTTCTAATATGGTTTTAATTGATGAAATTAACAGAGCTCCTGCTAAAACTCAAGCTGCATTGTTTGAAGTAATGGAAGAAAAGCAAATTACAATGGATGGAAAACGTTATCCTATGAGTGCTCCGTTTATTGTATTAGCTACTCAAAACCCTATTGAACAAGAAGGAACTTATCGTTTACCTGAAGCTCAATTAGATCGTTTTTTATTCAAAATTAATGTAGATTATCCTACTGCTACTGAAGAACTAGAAATTGTTACCAGAGAACAAGCCTTACTAAAAGATAAAAAATTAGATAAAGTAGAAAAAGTAATTACTGGTGAAGAGATTCTTAAGTTTAGAGACTTAATTACAAATATCAAAGTAGAAAAAAACTTATTACAATACATTGCTAATATTGTAGTTAACACAAGATCTAACTCATTTTTATTTTTAGGAGCTTCACCAAGAGCAACAATTTCTATTTTAAAAGCTTCTAAAGCATTTGCTGCAGTAGCAGGAAGAGATTTTGTTACTCCAGAAGATATTAAAAACGCTGCTATTCCAGTTTTAGAACACAGAGTAATTGTAACTCCTGAACGTGAAATGGAAGGTGTTACAAGTAAACAAATCATTGAGCAAATAATTGAAGCTGTAGAAATTCCTAGGTAATTGTAAATGAAAACGTTTTTTAACTCTTTATTTTTAAATAATCGCTTTTTTTACGCCTTAGGATTAGTAGTTGCATTATTTATAGTTGGTTTTTTCGTTCCTGTATTTTTTGATGTAGCTAAAATACTACTATTCAGTATCTGTATTTTTACTTGTATAGATATTATACTACTATTTTCTAAAAATAAAGGTATTACTGGAGAACGCTTTTTACCTGAAAAACTCTCTAACGGTGATCAAAATAAGATTACGATCACATTAAAGAACAACTACAGCATAAAAATGAATGCCGTAATCTTAGAAGAACTACCATATCAATTACAATTACGATATTTTAAACTTAATGAACGTTTAAAAAAACAAGAAGAACGAAAAAGTAATTATACAGTAAATCCAAATATTAGAGGTGATTACGATTTTGGTAACATGAATGTTTATGTATCTTCACCATTGCAATTTGCTACTAGAAAATATGTTTTAGGAGAACCAAAAATTATTAAATGTTATCCTTCATTTTTAAAGTTAAATGATTTTTCAATCAAAGCAATTTCCAACGACATCACAAGTCAAGGAAATAAAAAGATTCGAAGAATTGGTAACTCAATGGAATTTGAACAAATAAAAGAATATGTTACTGGTGATGATATCAGAACTTTAAATTGGAAAGCTACAGCGAAGCGAAACCAATTAATGGTAAATCAATATGTAGAAGAGAAATCACAACCTGTATATTCTATTATTGATACAGGTAGACCAATGCAAATGCACTTTGATAATTTAACGCTTTTAGATTATTCTATAAATGCTTCTTTAGCTGTAAGTAACGCTATTTTAAAGAAACATGATAAAGCGGGTATGTTCTCTTTTTCACAAAAAATAGACAATCTTATTGTTGCAGAACAACGTAACTCTCAAATGAATCTGATCTCTGATGCATTGTATAACATTAAAACCAACTTTTTAGAATCTGATTATAGTTTATTATATGCGTCTATCAAGCGAAAAATAACAAGTAGAAGTTTATTAATACTATATACTAATTTCGAAACTTTAGATGCTTTAAAACGTCAATTACCTTATTTAAGAGCTATTGCAAAAAACCATTTATTATTAGTTGTATTTTTTCAAAATACTGAACTGAATAAAATTATAGATCAAAAATCGAAAAAAGTAAGTGATGTATATGATACTATTATAGCTGAAAAATTCATTTACGAAAAAAAACAAATTGCTAACGAATTAAGAAAATATGGTATTCAGTCGGTTTTAACAAAACCTAAAGAATTAACCGGAAACACAATTAATAAATACTTAGAATTAAAATCAAGAGGATTATTTTAATTTTTATCTTAATCAAAAAATTAACTCAAAAACAATAATTATTATGAATTGGTACTTAAAAGTGCTTAAAGATTATGCTAATTTTTCAGGAAGAGCAAGAAGAGAAGAATTTTGGATGTTTACATTAATTAGTTTTTTAATTAACATAGGATTAAGTTTAATTATAGCTGTTATCCCTGAATTATTTATTTTATCTACTTTGTATAGTTTAATTATTTTAATTCCTACTTTAGCTGTAACAGCTAGAAGACTACATGATATCGGAAAAAGTGGATGGACTTTCTTGATTATTTTAATACCTGTTATTGGAATTATCTTATTATTAGTTTGGTGGGCTCAAGATAGTCAACATGGACCAAATAGTTGGGGAGACAACCCTAAAGGAATAGGTAATACTAGAGAAATTGATCAAATAGGAAGATATTAAAATCAAATATTATAAATAGAAATGAGATCGTCCAATTTGGGCGATTTCTTTTTTAACTAGCATTATGTAAGATTTTTTTGTTACTTCGTACTAATACCAAATTTATCTTATGAAATCTTACTTAGCTTTACTCATAGCTGTTATTTTAACTTCTTGTGCTTCTGAAACTAAAATAACCAAGTTAGAAAAAGGAACTTACAGAGCTGCATTACAAATCCAAGATCAAAAAGAACTCCCTTTTATTTTTGAGGTAATTAATGAAAACGAGTTACATGTTTTTAATGCTGAAGAAAAAATAAAAGTTCATGAAATCACTTACAAAAATGATTCTGTAAAAATACAAATGCCATTTTTTGAAGGTTATCTTGTAGCAAAAATTAAAGAGAATAAACTTGAAGGTGAATTTGTAAAATCTAGCTTAGATCGTATTGTTCCGTTTACAGCTCAAAAAAACACCAACCGATTCGCTAATACTTCTAAAAGCGTATTTAATATTTCAGGAAACTGGGAAACAGTTTTTAGTCCTAATTCAGAAGAAGATAAATATATAGCTAAAGGTATATTTAAACAAGAAGGAGATAAAGTTACAGGTACATTTAGAACTACTACAGGAGATTATCGTTTTTTAGAAGGTAATATCAATAATGATATTTTACAACTTTCTACTTTTGATGGCGCTCATGCATTTTTATTCACAGCAAAAGTCACTGACTCTACTATGAATGGACATTTCTATTCTGGTAATCATTGGAAAGAGCCTTTTACAGCAAAACTGAACAACAGCTATGAATTACCTGATGCTGAATCATTAACCTATTTGAAAGAAGGTTATGAAACGATTTCATTTTCATTTCCTGATAAATATGACACTATGGTTTCTTTAACAGATGACCGTTTTAAAGATAAAGTAACTGTGGTTCAAATTATGGGATCTTGGTGTCCTAACTGTTTAGATGAAAGTAAATACTACTCAGAATATTACACAAAAAACAAATCGAAAGGAATTGAATTTGTTGCCTTAGCTTTTGAAGTTGCTAAAACTAAAGAAGAAGCTTTTGAATATTTGAATCGTTTAGAAGAACAAACCAACATCACCTACCCTATTTTGTTAGCTCAATTTGGTTCATCTAATAAAATTTCTGCTCAGGAAAAATTACCAATGTTAAACCACGTTTTATCATATCCAACTACAATTATACTTGATAAAAAAGGAAAAGTGAGAAAAATTCATACTGGATTTAATGGTCCTGCTACTGGTAAATTATATACCGATTTCACAAAAAACTTCGACTCTTTTTTAAACGAATTAGTTAACGAATAATCTGTTAAAAAATAAATGATTATGAAAAAAGAAAATATAACTTATATAACTCATTTAAAAACAGTAATTACTGCGTTAATGTTATTTATCTTTAGCGTTAATACAGTATTTGCTCAAAAAAGTAATGATGATATTTTAAATGAAGTTTACAATAAGGGAAAATCTTTTTCTATTCATATCAAAAATGGAGATTTTGAGCACTTATCTAATAAAAAACCACCAAAAGGCACTTGGACTTATTCCAAATTGATAGAATATAAAAAGAATATAGGGTCTAAAGATATATTTTACGGAAGTATTATTATACCTACCAATGATGAAACAATGTATTCTTATAATTTATTTGCTTATGATTTAAAAAAAGAATTTTATTATTTTGTTGCTATTGTTAGCTATAAAATAGATAATAAATCTATAAAATTTGATAATGGTTTTTTATTTACTGAAAAAGAAATAATAACAAATTGGTGGAAAAATATTGCTGAATTTTATAGAAGTAAAAAAATAGAAAAAATACCTGAATCTTATAAATTAAGGTTTTGTCCTCCACCTCCTTAAAACAAAAAATCAATTTTAGAGTTCTTATAATATGATTAATATAAGTTAATTTTCATAAATATATAACTTTTATAAATTTCTAAATTAATCAGCTTATTTAGTTTATAGCTTATGAGAAAAAAAATTACTTCAATAATATTAAATTACCTTATTACTATGTTGTAAAAGGAAAAATCAACTAAAAATAAACGATTTAAACTTCTCTAAGATTGATGAAAAATCAATTCAAAAAAATAATATTAAAGAAACTTATTTGATTGCTGCATCAGATTTTGGGCAGTATCAAAAGAATGATACCATAAGTGTTTTAAAATATAATAAACACGGAAAACTAATAAATGAATATATAAGAACTAAAGCTTTCCATAACTATAATGTTTCTTATCAATATGGTTCATTAAACTTAATTACTAAAAAAATTCATTCATCAGATTTTACTAATGAATTTGATTTTGTTTATGAGTTAAAACCTGATAGTCTTTTATTATATCAAAAATATAAGAATCAAATCTATAAAAATATAACTGGTAAAATTCCTGTTATTTCAGGAACTTTTAAATTCAATAAACAAGGATATTTAATTGAAAAGTCTCAGTATGAAAATAATGATTTTAATGCAGGAAGAAAGTATATAACTCAATATACTTATGACTCTTTACATCAATTACTGTCTGAGAAAAAGTTTTTAGACTTAAGTATTATTAGTGATTCTGCAAACTATAACTATTATACATCTTATAAAAACATTTTAAAATACTATTATACCGACCGAAAAATAGATTCAGTTATACAGTTTTTTTATTATAAAAATAAAACAAATGAAACCTATAGAATTCTTTATGATAAAAATGGTTTAATAAAGGAAAAAATAAGAGATAGTATTCATATCTTTTACCAACATAATACATTTTAACACCAATTAAATTTCAATAATGTCTAAACTTTTAGCTTACAGAAAAGAATTTAATCTTACACAAGAAGAACTAGCTGAAAAATCTGGAATATCTGTTAGAACTATTCAAAGAATAGAAGCTGGTGCCCCTTTAAAAGGTCATACTTTAAATGCTATCTCAAAAGCTTTAAACATAGACATAGAAAGCTTAAATGGTCAAAAAAATGAAAAAAGTATAAATATCAAACTTATTAAATTAATTAATTTATCTTCTTTACCTTTTATTGCTATTCCTCTAGTAAATATTCTTATTCCATTTGCCATTGTTTATTATAAAAAAGAATACAATCGTTTAACAAAAGAGATTATCTCACTTCAGATATTTTGGACAATTATTTCTACTATTTTAATTCTTTTAAGTCCATTTGCTAATAGACTTTTTTCTTCAGAAATCAGACTAACATTACCAATAATGATTCTTTTAATCTTAATAAACATCACTATCATCTTAGTAAATACAGCAGGATTGGACAAACATCAAAAAAACTATATAAAGCTAAAATTCAACTTTTTATAATGCTTGTCGTGACTTTGTCAGGTTATTTTCGGGCTATTTTCAGGTTTCTTTTATTCTGAATTATAGAATATTGCCTCATCATTTAAATTTTTAATTACAAACAAAATCATGAAGCAATTTTATACTCTTATACTAATTTTTATAGTTCTTTTTTCAACAAAAATAGGAGCACAAGTTTCTAAAAAATCAAAACTATTTAATGAACTAAAACAAATTGATAGTTTATTTTTTGAAGAAGGTTTTAATAAATGTAATTTTTCTCTGTTAGAAAAATATATTGCTACTGATTTTGAGTTTTATCATGATGAAAACGGAATTCAAAATAGAACACAATTTTTCAAAGGATTTAAAGAAAGTATTTGCACTAACACGAATAAAAAACCTATTAGAAAAGTCGTAGATGAAAGTTTAGAAGTTTTCAGATTAAAAAATAATGGTGAAACTTATGGTGCTATTCAAAAAGGAATTCATTTGTTCTACATAAAAGAAACAAACAAAGAACCGTATCTTACCAATATAGCCAAATTTACTTCTCTTTGGAAGAGAGAAAATAAACAATGGAAATTAGCTAGAGTTTTGAGTTATGATCATAAAGAACCTAAAACTAATTATGGTCCGAAATTTACAATTAACTATCCTTCTCCTCTATTTGAAAATGATAAGCTTATAGAAAAACTTCTTAAAAAGCATCAAATTACATCACTATCAATTGGTTATATAGAACAAGCTAAAATTAGACAATTGAGAGCTTTTGGCTATCAAAAAGACCTTGTAAAGACTGATTTAAACAGTATTTATAAAGTTGCCTCTTTAACCAAACCTATAGTTGCAAATGTTATACTTAAACTTGTTGATTCAGGACAAATTGATTTAGATGAACCTCTATCGAAATATTATATTGATTCAGATATAAAAGATCATGAATTTTTACAAAAACTTACAGTTCGTAATATATTATCACACCAATCAGGATTACCAAATTGGAGATATTTAACACCAAACCGAAAATTAAGTTTTATAAGAGAACCTGGAACAAAATGGGAATATTCTGGCGAAGGATTTGAGTATATGAGAAAAGCTATAGAGAATAAATTACAAAAGCCTTTTGAACGTATTGCAGAAGTATTATTATTTAATCCTTTGAGAATGGAAAACACATCTTTTAATTGGAATTCGAAAATCAATGAAAATAATTATGCTATAGAACATAACGAAAAGAATAAAGCAATAACTTTTGAAAAATACACTTCGGTTAACGCTGCTGCCAATTTATTAACTACAACAAAAGATTACTCTAAATTTTTAGTTCATCTGTTAAACGGTGCAGGAATTTCTAAGTCCTTATATCAAGAGTTTATAAAACCACAGTCAAGAGAAAAGGAAGGAATATTCTGGGGTTTAGGTATGCAAATCCTACCTAATTTAAAAAACAATGAAACTGTTTTAATGCATACTGGTGGAGATTATGGAACTAAAACCATAGCTTTAATTTCTTTACAGTCTAAAAAAGGAATTGTAATACTATCTAATTCTGAAAACGGAATGAAAATATGGCAAAAACTATTACAAGAATATTTTTCTGATTTTGGTAATGAAATTATGGATAGAAATATGAAGTAAAGATAAAAAGCAGAGAAGTTTTAAATTTCTCTGCTTTTTGATTTACTACTTTGGTAATTCTACCTCTTCATTCCATATATATTTTAAAAACCATTGCCAAATTGACTTTTTAATCGATTCTCTCTACTTTATTAATTGGGATAGGTAAATCAACTCCTTCTTTAATAAAACGCTTATGAACAGCTTCTTTTAAAGCACATTTCCCTCTAAATTCTTGAAATGGTTCGTTCATCCAAACATAAGCTCTCATATGAATATAGGTTTCATGAATATCAATTACACGAACATCAATGCTATCACTAGATTCAGTTTCCATAACCATTGGAAGTTTTACTGCTTCTTCTTGAATAATCTTACGAGCTAAATCTATATTCGCTCGCAATCCTATTTTAAAATTATTGAAGCTTAGCACGTGAGAATCCTCTATAGTATGATTTAATACAGAATCGGTACTAATTACAGAATTTGGAATGATTAAACGTTTATTTTCAAAATTGTTAATTACTGTGTGACGTAGAGTTATATCTTCAACAATACCAACTCTAGCCTCATCTAGTTTAATATAATCACCAACTCTAAAAGGTTTAAAAATTACGATAAAAGCTCCGGCTATTAAATTCGATAAAGCTGCTTGTGCAGCGAAACCGATGATTGCAGCAATAATACCAGCTCCTGAGAAAATTAGTGTTGCCTTACTTCGTAAAGTAGGTACGGTCATTACAATAAAAAACAAGGTAAATATTCCTACAAAAAATTTTACTGAATTGCGTAAAAATTGAATACTTGTTCTACCAAAACGTTCAGTTTTTTTTGATTTTATAACTATTAAAATTATCTGTCGTATTATTCTGGAAATACCCCAAGAAATTAACAAAACAACAAAAATGTATATAGTTATACCTAAAGGGCTTTTTAAGTCAAAATCGTATGTGAGAAGTTTATCCAATTAAATTTTTCTTTTCAATAGTATTTGTTCTTATATACAAATATAAAGGAAATGTAAATGCTACCGCTACGATGAAGGTTAATGGTATTAAAACCCACCAGTATTTAACTTTCAATTTGATTGCATCTGGTATGTAAAAGGCAAAAAAAGTTAAAACAACTACTAATAAATCTGCACTTAACGACTTACCCGCAAAATTGACTTTTGCATCTGCAAAAAAGTTCAAAAATGATGGATCAGCTGCTGTTTGAAAATATTGGATATTGTAATACCATGTGTAACACATACCCAATATTGCCAAGAATAAGTACAAATACTTTAGTTTCATTTAAAATAATGCTGTTTGACTTTCATTATCACCTTCTTTCTTCTTTTTAATTGCTACTTCTAATGCTTTACGTGCTTTTTCTTTTTTATCTAAAGATTCATCTGCTTCTGTGACATTAGTATCTTCAACTAACTCTTCTTCATTTACCTCTATATTTTCAACCTTTTCTTCTTCAGGTTCTTCATAAGGTAATGATTCTAGAGTTTTAATCGTTCTAATTTTAGCCGCTGTTAATTGATTTCCAATTGCTTTTATACCTTTTACAGAAATAAATTCTTCGAAATTTACTTTCATACTTGGTAAAGCTCTCTTAGAAAAAATCACTTCTACCATAGGGCGATAATCTGTTACTACAATCTGTAATTGTGACTTTTCGTGATCTGTGATAAATATTTCTTCTTTATCTGTGCTTTCTAACAAGAAACGCTTCACATAATAACGCTCTTTATGTCCGTCGTAGTAAATAGCAGAAATTGGTTTATTAGGTTTCCATTTTTCTAAAACAATCATGTCGTTATCAAAATGCATTGCTAAGTCTGGTGTTACAGCTTTAGCTTTACCCGATTGCTTTACAATTAAGATTTTATCTTCAGCTTTAAACTCTCCTAATAATTCACCTCTTTCGTCAACATTCAAACGTCTAACAGTATCATCAAACCAAATCTTACGCGGTTTTAATGTTGATACACCAGCCTCTTTAAATTCTACTTTTTTAACGCTATGTTTAGTAACTAAATTACCTCTAACACTTCTACCTTTAATTGCCAAATCGGCAAAATCTAAATCCCATTTTAGCTTTTTAACACTTCCAACGGCTCGTAATAAAATAGTAACAACTTCTGCTTCTCCATTTGGATTTGCAGAGAAATACAATACTTGAGAACCTTTATTTCCGTTCGTTAAATCGTATTCACGATCTCTAGTTATAGAAGTTACATTAAAACGTTTCATATAACTTGGTCCACGAGTACCATCTTTATAAATCAAATTATAAACTGTACGTTTATCTTTTTTCTTGAAAACTGCTACATGGATAATTCCTTTACCAACAAACGTTTTAGAATCTACTTTGGTAACTTGCATGACACCATCTTCGCGGAAAACAATAATATCATCGATATCTGCACAATCTGCAACAAATTCATCTTTCTTTAAAGATGTCCCGATAAAACCTTCTTCTCTATTCACATAAAGTTTTGCATTGCGCATTACCACTTTTGTAGCGACAATGTCATCGAAGATTCTGATTTCAGTTTTACGCTCTTTACCTTTTCCGTATTTATCTTTTAGTTCTTTGAAGTAATCAATAGCGAATTCGATAAGATTATCTAAATATTCTTTTACCTCTGCTATTTTCTCTTCTAAACTTTCTATGAATTGTTTCGCTTTATCAATATCAAACTTAGATATTTTCTTAATTCGAATTTCAGTAAGTTTTACAATATCATCTACAGTAACTTCACGTTTTAAATGCTTAGTATGAGGTTTTAAACCTAAGTCAATTGCTTCAATTACGCCTTCCCAAGTTTCTTGTTCCTCAATATCACGATAAATTCTATTTTCAATAAAAATTCTTTCTAATGAAGAAAAATGCCATTGCTCTTCTAACTCATTTAATTGAATTTCTAACTCTTGTTTTAATAAATCAACAGTGAAATCTGTAGAACGTTTCAATACATCAGAAACACCAATAAAAATAGGTTTGTTATCTTCAATAATACAACACAATGGAGAAATTGAGTTCTCACAATTTGTAAAAGCGTATAATGCATCTATCGTTTTATCTGGAGATACATTTGGTGGTAGATGCACCAATATTTCTACATTAGCAGCTGTATTGTCTTCAATCTTCTTGATTTTGATTTTCCCTTTATCATTTGCTTTTAAAACACTATCAATAAGCGAAGAAGTTGTTGTTCCGAAAGGAACTTCTGTAATTACTAACGTTTTTTTATCTAACTGAGAAATTTTTGCTCTTACACGAACTTTTCCTCCACGCTTACCATCATTATAATTGGAAACATCCGCAATTCCTCCAGTTAAAAAATCTGGAACTATAGTAAAGTTTCTTCCTCTAAGATATTTAATCGAAGCATCGATTAACTCATTAAAATTATGTGGTAAAATTTTTGTAGATAAACCTACTGCAATACCTTCTGCTCCTTGAGCTAATAATAATGGGAACTTTACAGGAAGATTTACAGGTTCTTTTTTACGACCATCGTAAGACGATTGCCATTCGGTAGTTTTAGCATTGAAAACAACATCTAAAGCGAATTTAGATAAACGTGCTTCGATATAACGTGAAGCTGCAGCTCTATCTCCTGTTAAGATATTACCCCAGTTTCCTTGCATATCTATAAGCAACTCTTTTTGTCCCATTTGCACCATGGCATCTGCAATAGAAGCATCACCGTGTGGGTGATACTGCATGGTATGACCAACAATATTAGCTACTTTATTATAACGTCCATCATCTAAATCTTTCATAGAATGCATGATACGACGCTGTACAGGTTTAAATCCGTCTTCTATAGATGGAACAGCACGTTCTAAGATTACATACGAAGCATAATCTAAAAACCAATCTTTATACATTCCCGTAACCTTAGTTATGGTCTCTGTGTTTTCTACTTGGTTTTCGTTTGTTAATTCTTCGTCGTGTTCGTAATTATTGTTTTCTTCGCTCATGTATTATAAACGTTTGTACATTTTTGATTTTTTTACTTTTTTGATCTTAACAATATAAAAATAGCTAGACCTATTATTGTTATAAAAGCTGCATAGTTACCGTCATCAGTAATCTCGTTGAAATTTATTGAAAATAACATTAGAAAAATAAAAAAAAGAGCTATTAATATTAAGCCTCTATTTAATTTCATTTTAACTTTCTTCTATTAAATCTTGTTCAACTTTTAGATTCTCTATAATAAACTTTTGACGATCTGGTGTGTTTTTTCCCATGTAAAATTGTAACATTTGATCGATAGACATTTCTTTATCTAACATCACTGGATCTAAACGAATATCTTCCCCAATAAAGTGTACAAATTCATTCGGAGAAATTTCTCCTAATCCTTTAAATCGTGTGATCTCTGGTTTTCCTCTTAACTTGGCAATAGCAGCTTGTTTTTCTGTTTCAGAATAACAATAATGCGTTTCCTTTTTATTACGAACTCTAAAAAGTGGTGTTTCTAAAATATATAAATGTCCTTCTTTTATTACTTCTGGGAAGAATTGTAAGAAAAATGTAATTAGTAATAGTCTAATGTGCATTCCATCGACATCGGCATCAGTTGCGATTACAATGTTGTTGTAACGTAAACCTTCTAATCCGTCTTCTATGTTTAATGCCGCTTGAAGTAAGTTAAATTCCTCGTTTTCATACACGATTTTCTTTGTTAAACCATATGAATTTAAAGGTTTTCCTTTTAAGCTGAAAACCGCTTGAGTATTTACATTTCTAGATTTTGTAATAGATCCAGATGCAGAATCTCCCTCGGTGATAAATAACGTTGTATTTAAATAATCTTCTTTCTTAGTATCTCCAAAGTGAATTCTACAGTCTCTTAATTTTTTATTGTGAAGATTTGCTTTTTTAGCTCGATCTCTTGCTAACTTTCGGATTCCTGATAATTCTTTACGCTCTTTTTCAGCTTGTAAAATCTTCTTTTGAAGCGTTTCTGCAATAACAGTATTCTTGTGTAAGAAATTATCTAATTTTGTTTTTACAAAATCATTAATGTAAGTCCTTACAGTTGGTAATCCGTCTCCCATTTCGGTAGAACCTAATTTTGTTTTCGTTTGACTTTCGAAAACAGGCTCCATGACTTTAATGGATATTGCTCCAATGATCGATTTTCGAACATCTGATGCTTCAAAGTTTTTTCCGTAGAACTCACGAATCGTTTTTACAACAGCTTCTCTAAATGCAGCTTGGTGCGTACCACCTTGAGTTGTATTTTGTCCGTTTACAAACGAATGATATTCTTCTGAATATTGAGTTTTGCTATGTGTCATAGCAATTTCTATATCATCTCCTTTCAAATGGATGATCGGATATAACATATCCTCAACATTGTTATTATCTTCTAAAAGGTCTTTTAATCCATTTTCTGAATAATATTTTTCTCCGTTAAAAACTATAGTCAATCCAGGATTCAGATATACATAGTTTTTCAATAAACGAATTACATATTCTGGACGATATTTATAGTTTTTAAAGATAGCATCATCTGCAATAAAAGTAACCTTCGTTCCTCTTCTTCTCGTTGTTTCCTCTAAAAGATCTTGATTGGTAAGATTTCCTTTTTCAAATTCAGCAGAAGCTGATTTTCCATCACGCGTACTTTCTACACGGAAATATGTAGATAATGCATTAACAGCTTTGGTACCAACTCCGTTTAATCCTACAGATTTTTTAAAGGCTCTACTGTCGTATTTTCCTCCGGTATTCATCTTAGAAACTACATCGACGACTTTTCCTAACGGAATACCACGACCGTAATCTCGAACAATAACTTTATTACCTTGGATAGATACTTCGATTGTTTTTCCTGTACCCATAACAAACTCATCAATAGAGTTATCGAGTACCTCTTTTACTAAAATGTATATTCCATCATCAGGAGAAGAACCATCTCCTAATTTACCAATATACATACCTGGACGCATACGGATATGCTCTTTCCAGTCGAGTGATCGTATATTATCTTCGGTATATTTAGTTTCTTGCGCCATAAAATCTGAGAAAAATGAAGTGTATGCTAAAATAAGATTTACCTAGAAAAAATAAAAAACTCTGTCAACATAGTTATTAACAGAGTTTTTAATCCTTTGATTATTAATATAAAAGAAATAAAGTATTTTAAAATAAAAACTCTGTTAACATGTCCACTAACAGAGTTTTTTATTTAAAAATTTATATAATTTATTATCTAATGATAATCTTTTTAACCATTTTTTCGTTTTGAGTTTCAATTAATACAAAGTATAAACCTGGTACCATACTTAAATTATAATCGATCTTGTATTCTTTTTCATTCTCAACTTTCTTATAATCGATCATATCGTTACTTAGTAAACTATAAATCTTAACACTTACATCACTCTGTTCTTTTAACTCTAAATCTAAAGCAAATACTCCAGAAGAAGGATTTGGATAGATATTAAAATTAGTGATTAATGGAGTTTGTCCATTTGTTCCCTCAGAATCTGTACCATCACCTATTTCTTTTTCAGTAATTATTACAGTTTTTGTTTGGAATGCTTCACAATCTCCTTTTTTAGTGTATAAAGTTATTTCATACTCTCCTACTTCTTCAAAATAAAACTCAACAAATTCGTCTGTTTTTTCATTAAGTTTAACATTTAATGGTAAAATCCACTCTGAATCATCTGGAGCCGGATCACTTACATTTACAGCCACAATTGGCTCATTTACAAAAGCAATTGAAGAAACTAAGAAATTTGATGAAATATCATCTTTAGAGCGTTTAATTTCAATTTCGTCTGTAATAATACAACCATCTTCATTAGTTATCACAACAGAATATATTCCTTCTTCAGATACTTCTATTACACGTTCTGTGCTAGATAATCCGTTAGTAGAAGACCATTCATAAGAAACACCATTATCTATTGTAGCATTTAAAACATAAGTTTGATCTTTACATAAAGTAACATCCTCTCCTAAAGAAAATTCAATCTCATCTGGATTTGCTAAAACATAAGCCTTAGAAATTTTACAACCTTTACTATCTGTTATAATTACTTCATAAGTTCCTGAAGTTAAATTATTATTAGTATTAGTTGAATTTCCATTGTTCCATTCATAAATATATGGAGGCAATCCTCCTGATACTTCTATTTTAATATTACCATTACTTCCATTAAAACATTTTGGATCATTTATTTGTTCTGTACTGATAATTAACTCTGGTGGTGTTAATAATTCAATTTCTTTAGTCACAGAACATCCATTTATATCTACAACTGTTACTTCATATAATCCTGAAACTATATTATTTAAATCTGCTGTCGTTTCTCCATTGTTCCAAATATATCGGTAAGGAGCTGTTCCTCCTTTAACTGTACTTGTTATTGTCCAGTCATTTCCTATTCCACATGATACATATGATGACGCTAATGTTAACTCAAGAATTTCTGGTTCTGTAAATTTAATCGTTGAACTTCGAACTGTATTTCCGTTAGCATCTTCGATTTCTACATAATAATTACCTGGTGATAAATCTGAAAGAATATTTGCTGTACCTATTACAGTAGACGATGATTCTTCATACCATCTATATGTATAATCTTTAATTCCTCCTCTTACATTAGCCTCTACTGAACCATTGGATGAACCTTTACAGCTGATAATTGATAATTGAGTTAATGATACTTCTAATAAATCTGGTTGCGTTACTTCATAATCTCGAACTAAACGACATCCTTTTGTATCTTCTACAATTAATTGATATTTCCCTGATGGAATATTTTCTAAAACAGTAGTGTTCCCTCCAATTGAAACTCCATTTCCATCAAACCATTGATAAACATATCCTGGAGTTCCTCCTGTTAACTCAACTCTAATTGATCCATTTGATAATCCGAATCCACTTACATTTTCTATAGATTCATTTGTGAAATTAAACTCTGGTGGAGAAACTAAACTAACATCGTCTTTAATACTACAGCCATTAGCATCTACAACTGTTACTTCATATAATCCTGAAACTATATTATTTAAATCTGCTGTTGTTTCTCCATTATTCCAAATATATCGGTAAGGAGCTGTTCCTCCTGTAACTGTACTTGTTATTGTCCAGTCATTTCCTATTCCACATGATACATATGATGACGCTAATGTTAACTCAAGAATTTCTGGTTCTGTAAATTTAATAGTTGAACTTCGAACTGTATTTCCGTTAGCATCTTCGATTTCTACATAATAATTACCTGGTGATAAATCTGAAAGAATATTTGCTGTACCTATTACAGTAGACGATGATTCTTCATACCATTTATATGTATAATCTTTAATTCCTCCTCTTACATTAGCCTCTACAGAACCATTGGATGAACCTTTACAGCTGATAATTGATAATTGAGTTAATGATACTTCTAATAAATCTGGTTGCGTTACTTCATAATCTCGAACTAAACGACATCCTTTTGTATCTTCTACAATTAATTGATATTTCCCTGATGGAATATTTTCTAAAACAGTAGTGTTCCCTCCAATTGAAACTCCATTTCCATCAAACCATTGATAAACATATCCTGGAGTTCCTCCTGTTAACTCAACTCTAATTGATCCATTTGATAATCCGAATCCACTTACATTTTCTATAGATTCATTTGTGAAATTAAACTCTGGTGGAGAAACTAAACGAACATCATCTTTAATACTACAGCCATTAGCATCTACAACTGTTACTTCATATAATCCTGAAACTATATTATTTAAATCTGCTGTCGTTTCTCCATTGTTCCAAATATATCGGTAAGGAGCTGTTCCTCCTGTAACTGTACTTATTATTGTCCAGTCATTTCCTATTCCACATGATACATATGATGACGCTAATGTTAACTCAAGAATTTCTGGTTCTGTAAATTTAATAGTTGAACTTCGAACTGTATTTCCGTTAGCATCTTCGATTTCTACATAATAATTACCTGGTGATAAATCTGATAATTGATCTGTAGAACCTATAATTGTAGACGATGATTCTTCATACCATCTATATGTATAATCTTTAATTCCTCCTCTTACATTAGCCTCTACTGAACCATTGGATGAACCTTTACAACTGATAATTGATAATTGAGTTAATGATACTTCTAATAAATCTGGTTGCGTTACTTCATAATCTCGAACTAAACGACATCCTTTTGTATCTTCTACAATTAATTGATATTTCCCTGATGGAATATTTTCTAAAACAGTAGTGTTCCCTCCTATTGAAACTCCATTTCCATCAAACCATTGATAAACATATCCTGGAGTTCCTCCTGTTAACTCAACTCTAATTGATCCATTTGATAATCCGAATCCACTTACATTTTCTATAGATTCATTTGTGAAATTAAACTCTGGTGGAGAAACTAAACGAACATCATCTTTAATACTACAGCCATTAGCATCTACAACTGTTACTTCATATAATCCTGAAACTATATTATTTAAATCTGCTGTTGTTTCTCCATTATTCCAAATATATCGGTAAGGTGCTGTTCCTCCTGTAACTGTACTTGTTATTGTCCAGTCATTTCCTATTCCACATGATACATATGATGACGCTAATGTTAACTCAAGAATTTCTGGTTCTGTAAATTTAATAGCTGAACTTCGAACTGTATTTCCGTTAGCATCTTCGATTTCTACATAATAATTACCTGGTGATAAATCTGATAATTGATCTGTAGAACCTATAATTGTAGACAATGATTCTTCATACCATCTATACGTATAATCTTTAATTCCTCCTCTTACATTAGCCTCTACTGAACCATTGGATGAACCTTTACAGCTGATAATTGATAATTGAGTTAATGATACTTCTAATAAATCTGGTTGCGTTACTTCATAATCTCGAACTAAACGACATCCTTTTGTATCTTCTACAATTAATTGATATTTCCCTGATGGAATATTTTCTAAAACAGTAGTGTTCCCTCCAATTGAAACTCCATTTCCATCAAACCATTGATAAACATATCCTGGAGTTCCTCCTGTTAACTCAACTCTAATTGATCCATTTGATAATCCGAATCCACTTACATTTTCTATAGATTCATTTGTGAATTCTAATTTAGTAGGCTGAGTAATATTAATTTCATACTCAGAATTTCCAGCTGCATCAGTAGCTAAACAGTTATTTACATCTCTTACTTGAACTTTATAATCTCCTTTAACAAGATTTTCTATTGTAATAGAGTTTCCAGTAATTGAAGTCCAAGTAGTATACCCTGAAGTATTGGTGTATCTATACTCATAAACTCCTGTTCCTCCTGTAACGTCAACCTTAAAACTAGCATTACTTGATTCAAAACAAGATGCATTAACTTGACTAATCGATACTTCTACTTTTTCTGGCTGAGTAACTGTAAATATTGAACTCTTTTCTTCAATACCTTCTGCATTACTCACAATTACATAGTAATTACCAGCTGGAATATTTTTTAACTCTTTATCTGATCCGATTTCAGAATTTGTTGTTGCATCAAACCATTGGAATCTATTTCCTCCTGCTCCTCCAATAGTAATTACATCTAAAATAGCATTACTTTCTCCGTAACAGAAAATCTCTTGTGTTTGTTGGATAGAAACTAATAACTCTCCTGGATTTGCTAAATTATAAGTCTCTGAAAGGACACAATTCTTAGCATCAGTAATTGTAATTGTATATATACCTTCAGATAAACTCTCTATTTTACTTGTTTTATCATTAGTTGACTCGTCTAATATAGTTGAACCAGATTCATTTTCCCAAACATATTTGTATGGTGCTTCGCCTCCAACTATTATAACTTCTATATCACCATTATTTACAGTATCAGAAGTTGGACGCGCTAATTTTACTTTATCAATCGCATACTCCTCTGGTTGATTTATTATAATTTCTCTTTCAACAGAACAACCATTTGCATCAGTAATAATGACATTATAAATATCTGATTGAATATCATTTAATATATGAGAATCTATACTAGAATGAGCCCACTTATAAGAATATGGTCTAACACCACCTGCTACTGTTATTTCTATAGCCCCATCGGAACCTTTGTAACAAGTAACATCTGTTGTTTTTACATTTGTAATTTCTAAAATTGGTGGCTCTACAATAGTAACTTCTTGTGCTACTTTATTTCCGTTTTTATCTTCAACACCACTAATATTCAATAATTCTGATGTAGCACTTAACTCTAAAGTCTCTCCTTTTTCAATCCATGAATATGTATAAGGTTCAACTCCTCCTGTGACATTAGCTATTGCTGTTCCATTTTGACCAAAACAAGGAATATCATTTTTATTAATTCTAACTTCTAATTCTTCTGGTTGGTCAATTGTATAAGTAGGATTTGGCGTAATTTCACATCCTTTTGCATCAGTGACTTTAACTGTATATACTCCAGCTTTAACTCCCGTTAAATTAGCAGAAGGGTTTGATAAAGTAGCATTAGAAGCATCAGTCCATTCATAAGTGTAAGGTGAAGTTCCGCCTTCTACTTCAATAGAAATACCTCCATTAGATAAATCGAAGCCACTTACATCTGTGATAGTATAATCTTTTATACTTAAAGCTGCTAGTGGTTCAGTTATAACTATCTTCTTTTCAAACTCACAAACTAAATTCTTGTCGATTACTTTTACTATATATTCTCCTGCTTTTAGTCCATTAAGCTCATTTCCTGATGATCCATTACTCCAACTATATGAGTAATCTCCAACTCCTCCTGTTGCTTCAACTTTAATAGATCCGTCTTCTCCTCCAAAACATGAAACATGAGAAACTGTAGTATTTGACTCTGTAATTTCTAAAACTGGTGGCTCTACAATAGTAACTTCTTGTGCTACTTTATTTCCGTTTTTATCTTCAACTTGAATGATATAAACTCCACCACTAATATTCAATAATTCTGATGTAGCACTTAACTCTAAAGTCTCTCCTTTTTCAATCCATGAATATGTATAAGGTTCAACTCCTCCTGTGACATTAGCTATTGCTGTTCCTTTTTGACCAAAACAAGGAATACCATTTTTATTAATTCTAACTTCTAATTCTTCTGGTTGGTCAATTGTATAAGTAGGATTTGGCGTAATTTCACATCCTTTTGCATCAGTGACTTTAACTGTATATACTCCAGCTTTAACTCCTGTTAAATTAGCAGAAGGGTTTGATAAAGTAGCATTAGAAGCATCAATCCATTCATAAGTGTAAGGTGAAGTTCCGCCTTCTACTTCAATAGAAATACCTCCATTAGATAAATCGAAGCCACTTACATCTGTGATAGTATAATCTTTTATACTTAAAGCTGCTAGTGGTTCAGTTATAACTATCTTCTTTTCAAACTCACAAACTAAATTCTTGTCGATTACTTTTACTATATATTCTCCTGCTTTTAGTCCATTAAGCTCATTTCCTGATGATCCATTACTCCAACTATATGAGTAATCTCCAACTCCTCCTGTTGCTTCAACTTTAATAGATCCGTCTTCTCCTCCAAAACATGAAACATGAGAAACTGTAGTATTTGACTCTATAATTTCTAAAACTGGTGGCTCTACAATAGTAACTTCTTGTGCTACTTTATTTCCGTTTTTATCTTCAACTTGAATGACATAAACTCCACCACTAATATTCAATAATTCTGATGTAGCACTTAACTCTAAAGTCTCTCCTTTTTCAATCCATGAATATGTATAAGGTTTAACTCCTCCTGTGACATTAGCTATTGCTGTTCCTTTTTGACCAAAACAAGGAATATCATTTTTATTAATTCTAACTTCTAATTCTTCTGGTTGGTCAATTGTATAAGTAGGATTTGGCGTAATTTCACATCCTTTTGCATCAGTGACTTTAACTGTATATACTCCAGCTTTAACTCCTGTTAAATTAGCAGAAGGGTTTGATAAAGTAGCATTAGAAGCATCAGTCCATTCATAAGTGTAAGGTGAAGTTCCGCCTTCTACTTCAATAGAAATACCTCCATTAGATAAATCGAAGCCACTTACATCTGTGATAGTATAATCTTTTATACTTAAAGCTGCTAGTGGTTCAGTTATAACTATCTTCTTTTCAAACTCACAAACTAAATTCTTGTCGATTACTTTTACTATATATTCTCCTGCTTTTAGTCCATTAAGCTCATTTCCTGATAATCCATTACTCCAACTATATGAGTAATCTCCAACTCCTCCTGTTGCTTCAACTTTAATAGATCCGTCTTCTCCTCCAAAACATGAAACATGAGAAACTGTAGTATTTGACTCTGTAATTTCTAAAACTGGTGGCTCTACAATAGTAACTTTTTTATATGCTACATTTTCATTCTTATCTTTAACTGTAAGTACATAATTACCAGCTCCTCTATTTAAAAGTTCAAAAGTATTACTCAACTCTGTTGATTCACCCTCTTTTTTCCATGAATATACATATTCAAATACATCGAACTTAACACCTCCTGAAACTTTTGCTGACAAACCAACTGATTCATCACCATTACATTTTATTTCTCCTGTCTTAACTATTTCATCAATAACTAACTTTTGAGGTTGATTTATTGTATAAAGCTCAGAAAGTACAGTACATTTTTCATTTGTTAATGTTAATTGGTAAGTTCCAACTTGAACATTTTCAAGATTCTTTTCTGTACTTATAATGTTGGTTTGGTCTTTTAACCTCCATTCATATTTATAATTAGTAGTAGTTCCTCCATCAACTTCAATTACAATACTACCATCTCCTTTTTCAAAACCAGTTAAATCTTTTATCTCTGCTTTTGTTACTTTTAATGCTTTAGCAGGCTCGGTAATTATGAATGTTGAAGAAGCCTTAGTACAAATATTTTTGTCTGTAACTTCAACAAAATATTCTCCTGCTTTAAGATTATTAATGTTTTGATCTGTATTTGTGTAATTCGTATCTCCTTTTTTAATCCATTTAAAAGAATAAGGTTCAGTTCCTCCAGATGTATCAAAAGGCATACCTCCTACGACATCTATTTTAATTTCTCCATTACTTCCGTTAAAACAGAAAACATCTATTTTTTCTTTTAAAGAAATTTTAATTTCTGAAGGCTGATTTATACTTATTGTTTTAAATGTGGTTATTCCTTTAGCATCTTTAATATCGATTCTATAATCTCCAGCTTCTAAACCTGATAATCGATCTAATTTTAAATTACTAGAATTTAGTAAAGTGTATGTACTTCCATCTAATTTATACCATTTATACTCAAAATCTGAAGGTGAAGAATTAATTGGATATCCACCTTCAACTTTAGCAAATAATTCTGCTGAAGCTTCTCCATTACATTGAATAAATTTTGTTTGAGTTAATGTAACACTAAGAGGTAATGGCTCTTTTACCTCATAATTAGCCGTAACAAAACAATTATTATTAATCTTATCTTTAACTTTTACTGTATAAATTGCAGCAGGTAAATTAGAAATGATAGCAGAATTTGCTCCGGTAAATGCCCCATCTTTATTGCTAATCCATTCATAATTATAGTTACCACTTCCTCCTGTTACGTTTACAGAAATAGAACCATTACTTTGATTAATAATATCGTTATGGATAATACTTGGAGAACCAAGTACTAATTGTGAAGGTCTATTTATCGTTACAGATTTTGGAGCGCTTATACAGTTTAAATTATCTTTAATAAAAATTTGAAAAGTTCCATTACTTCTATTAACAATAGTGTTATTATTTAAACTAGAAACTGGTTGAAAATTAGTTGTATTACCTATTGAAAATTCATAAGGTGCTTTTCCTCCTGTAATTAATAATTCTATTTTACCATCATTTAAATTATAACAACTTATATCTGTCTTTTTTAATGTGAAACTTATTAATGAAGGCTCTCCTAAATTTACACTAGTACTAGATTTAGAAATATATGAATCATAAACTTTAACATAATAATCTCCAGATTTTCCTTCGAAAGTAATTGTATTTGATCCAGAAATTAGGTTATTATTTTTATACCATTCAAACCTGTATGTACCTTTTCCTCCTGTAGGATTTGCTTTTAAAATTCCTTTTTCTCCATTACAAGTTATTGGTTTTTGTATAGTAACAGAAACTTTTAGCTCTTGAGGTTGTGTAACAATAATCTTTTTAGTTACTATAGTACAGTTATTTCTATCTTTAATTGTAGCTATATAATCACCAGCATATAACCCAGTAATTGTTGCTCCTTCTTTAGATATACTAACACCATCTTTTATCCAAGTTATTGTATAACTATTAGTTCCTCCACTAACATTTAAACTAATACTTCCCAAGTTTTGATTATAAACATTATTATGAGTTACACTAGGGTTTGGATCTACATATAATTCAGGGTTTTGATCTATTTTTTTAGATTCAAAAAGTTGTGATGTACAACTAGGTATATTTTTATTTCTAACTTTAAACTTATATCCAACAGAAGAGGCTTTTACTGAAAAAGAGTTTTCATCTTGCCATTTTATAGTTCCTGATTCGTAAATTCCATATTCGTAAATTATTCCGGATTTTCCACCCTCAGCTACTACTTTAAGTGTAGCATTTTCTCCATAACATTTTATAGGAGATACGATTACTACATCTTTAATAACAATTTCAGACGCTTCTTGGACAGTAATACTTTTTGTTCTTTCTCCATTTCTTGAGTCTTTAATAATTACTGTATAAGTACCTTTCTTTAAATTTTCAGTAATTGTAGATGATCTAACTACATTATTTATAGTTTTTAATGTTGTTGTTCCTCTTTTTATAATTACCGTATATTTTTCATAACCTCCTGAAATATTTGAAATAGTTAATTTACCATTTCCTTCAAAACAATCTGCTTTAATTTGAGTTAAAGAAAAATCAACAGGATCTGGTTTTATTATTGTAGGTAATGTAAACTCTTTAGAACAATTGTTAGCATCTGTATATTTTATGATGTGTGTACCTGCTGGTAAATCTGTTATTGTGAAACCACTTGCAGCTCCTAATTTCTCAGTTGTTACCGTAGAAGTATTACCATTTAATATAATTATATATTTATATTTATTACCACTTAATCTTGTACCTCCAGTTACACTACTTATATATATAGTTCCGTCATTATTATTTACAGCAGAAGGATGAGTAACCGCTGAAGATGGTACTGCGCTTTGTACTATTTGAGTTGCGGCATTAATCGTAACATTCTTTACAATTTCAATATTACTATCATTTCTAGCTTGACAATTTTTAGAGTCTAGTATAGTAACCCTTTTGTTTCCTGGAGATAAATTTTCTATAATAGTTTCTGCTACTCCTCCTACAGAAGAAGTTGAAAATGTTTTTTTGTAAGTTCCGTCAACATAAACTTTATAAGTATCTGAGCCTCCTGAAGCTTTTACTTTTATTTGACCATCATTTTTCCCAGGACATGTTTCATTTTGATTTAAAGTTACCGAAAGAAAAAGTACGGGTTTAGGTGTTCTTATTTCGTAAAATGAATTTCCGTTATTTGGAAATTTTAAAGCCTCACAATTCTGCACTAAGTTTCCAAAACTATTTCTTCTATAACCAGTTACTTCTA
This sequence comes from Tenacibaculum aquaeponti, assembly GCF_052084715.1. GTDB lineage: Bacteria > Bacteroidota > Bacteroidia > Flavobacteriales > Flavobacteriaceae > Polaribacter. The sequence continues at coordinate 648,911 of NZ_CP197288.1, forward strand.
TATAATAATCACCATCAACAATTAAATTACCTAACCTATCAGGATGAGTATCCCTTTGCCATGAATAACTATATGTACCATCACTTTCTTCATTTAAAGTAGTTATATTGGTATTTACATTCCATGTAACAATTGAGTTATCTTGAAGTTTCTTCTTTAATGAGATATTTATTTCTTCACTATCAAATAGTTTTCTAGCAAAAAATAAAGTAAAGTTTTTTACTTCATCATAAGAACAGCTAGGCGAATCAAAAGTTGGTGGTTTTGCTGCTTTTGGAGGCTCAGGTAAAAATTGAAGTGTTAATATATTTGAAATATCATTATCTCCATTACATGAGGGATTCATTCTTACTCTTATTTTTTTATTATTAAGAGCTTTATTTTGATCTACTTCACTAGAGTAAAAATCAGATAAACCTAGAGAAACACTACTTTGTCCAGTGATAGAACTTAAGCTTCGCCATATTGATCTAGGATAGTATTTTTCTCCTGTATAATTATTATAAGCATTTAAAGCTTGAATATATCTATCGTACCACCTTCTACAACCTGGACTTGGTTGTCCTCCTCCTAAAATAGGTACGCGATTTACTAACTCTTTTTCAGCATCTTTTTGATTCGGAGGAGCACTTCCTGTTCTTGGTAATATTGGATTTCCTGAATCATTATTAAGGGTTTCACATTCAGCATAAACTTCGAAAGCAGTTTCCATAGCTATTTGTAAAGCTTCATACTCATCCGTTTTAGTTAATACAGTATTAACATTATCTTCAAACTCCCATCTATAAATATTATTTTTATGAATATTATCAAAGCCAGGTATTGAATTTATTGCTATTTTATCATTTTCACATACTAGTTTTGTTATATTAGGAGAAGAACTATCTGCATATGAAAGTTTAGTTACAGGTGTTATTGTATACTTAAAATAACTATGGATAGTTCTTAAGTTTTTCCTCATAAACCCTGATCTTGATCCTTCAAAACACGGATAATTAGTTATATCAAATCTAACATCAGAATAATCTCCGGAGTGGCATCCTCCCCAACTATTTTCATCATTAACATATGATGTAAATCTTACATAACTAATCTTGTCATTATTTTGAAATGTTATATCTTTAGTTACATCTATATTAGAAAAATAACTTTTAGGCCCAAATTTTTCTAAAACTACTTTTTGTCCACTATTTAAATATGCTGCTAATTCATAATTGTTTCTACTAGTACAAATATCTTGAAGTTGTGTATGTTCTAATCTAAACCTATACGTCAATTTATACTCTTGCGAGAATATTTCCAATATGGAAAACAACAATAAAATTAATAGTAAATTTCTTTTCATAATCAATAGTTTAATTCAATTTTTTTAATAGGTGATTTAGCTCCAGATGTAAAAACAGCCTGAAGCAAATATTCATAGTTAGTATTGATTAACAGCTCTTTATCTTTAAACTTAGTAGTGTTTTTATCAAAAATTTTATACATAGTAGGTTGTTTTCCTTCTTCTCCTTTGTATAAAATAAACTCTTCGATATTTTCAACAGAATATTTCCAATTCAGATTGATAAATTTTTCTTCTCTATTAGCAAAAGCCTCGAATTTATTAATCTCTGGTTTAGGCAAATTATCTGAAATTTTCACTTTCAATGGAGTAACTGGTTCAGATTCTAACCCTGAATCATCAACAGTTAAAATTGTATATAAATAATTTTTACCAACTTCTGTTTTAGTGTCTGTAAATTTATTATTAGGTAACATAATTGTTGCTAAAAGTTGCCATGGTAATTCAGTACCTCTTTCTTTTCGGTAAACTAAAGTACTTACAGCATCTTGACTAGAACTCGTTACCCATGTTAATATTACTTTACTATTATCTACATTAAACGAAGAAAAAACGGGTTGTGAAGGAGGAACAATATCTGGTCTTTTCAATTCTAAAACTTCAGAAAAATTTGAAGGATTATACCTTTTATCTAAAGCCTGTATTTTGTAATATATCTTCTTATTTAATGTTTTAATATTGATAGTATCTACAATTTGATTATTTTTTATGGGTTTAAAAGTGATTTGAGTAAACTCATCGTCTTTTAAATTTGCTCTAAAAACTCTATACCCAAGAAAATCTAATTCTGTATTTTGCTTCCAGTTTAATGTAACAATACCTAGCGTATCTATTTTTCCAACGATCTCAATTGGAATTGCAGGTGGTGTACTATCATCTGGCTGAATCATTTTAGGGAAAGATTCTCTTCTAGTTCCATCTGTACCAACAGCTACAACTTTATAGTAATTAATTGGCTTTAAATTTGCTAATTTTATACTTCTTGTTCCCTTACTTATCTGATTATTAACTAAGAAATAATTTCCTTTAGGCTTATCTGATCTTAATAATTCAAATTGTTTTAAAGTTTGTAAACCTTCTTTAGGAAATTCCCATTGTAAAACTACCGTTCCGTCTTCTAAAAATTTATTTTCAGTAATAAAAGGATTATGAATTAATGGAGTTATTCCTTTTCCTGAAACAATATTAGAATAAGGACTTTCGATACCAAATGGAGATATTCCTTTAATTCTATATTGATATGTCTTATCATTTTGAAACAAACTATCAACATACATCATTCTATTAGAAGGTTTTACTTCTCTTTCTCCTAAATTAGTTATAGGTGTATTTGATAATGGTACAAATGTTTTTCCTAAATCTTCAGATTTTTCAATAATATAATTGGTAAAAAATCTCTTAACTATAGCATAATTCCATGTTAAAATTGCTGTTTTATCTTTAAAAACTCCAACAAATTCTTTTGGCTTTGGTAACGGTCTTTGATCTGATAATCCTAAATAAACCCCGCCATGTTTAATGCTTACCTTTACTTTTGGTTCAGCTACCTTTATTGTATATAAATATCGTTCACCTTCTTTAACTGTGCTATCAACAAAAGCTAAACCTGAAAATTTAGCTACTTCATAATCTTGATCAGCAGCATACATAGCAAAAATAAAACGTTGTTCTAATACTTGTGCTTGATTTAAAATACTAATAATACCATTACCTCCATTATTCATTTCAACATCAAAATTATCTCCATATAATGCTTGAGCAGCAATAGCGGCATTTGTGTTTTTTTGAGTAAATTCTTTCCACTCCATCATTGGTTTAGGTTTTAATGGAGTTGAAGTAAGTTTTTTTAATATAGGATTGTCTAAAATCTCATTATTGGACACTATAGTTTTCCTTTCAATAGTAAAACCATATTTGTTTGCTTTTTTCCATGCTGAAGGAGTATTGACTCCCCAACGAAGCATTATCGAATTTTCGTTTACAGTTGCAATAGCTTTTACACCTGGTTCTTCTGCTACGATTTCTTTTTGTGAAAAAACATTATTAATTTTAAATATTATTAATAATAATGTTAACAACCTATACATCTTCATTCCTCTAGTCGTTAATAGGATTTACATATTTAATTACTCTTTCTTTTCCTTCTTGTATACCTCCTGGTAAAACATATTTAAAAGTAGTTTTATACTTACCTTTTCTCATATAAGGAAATGCTTCAGAAAGCATTTTTCTATATCTTGGATTACTTCTCCATGCTATATTTGAATTCAATAATTGATATGATAAATCTTCATAATCATACCAATAATAGTTTGTTAAATTATAACTGTAAGGAAAATATAAACTTGTTTCACCTGTATACTCATTTTCTAAATATGTAATATACCAAGCAAGTGGTTGCAAGGCTTCTACTGGTGGAACTCCAATTTCTTCCGTCTTTCTTGTTACTGAAATTTCTCCTTCAAGAGGATAATTAGCATACAATAATGGATAAATTGTTTTTTTATAATATGAATCATCTAAAACTGCAGTCGCTACAACAACTGGTTTGCCTGCAGTGTACTCATTCCCCACTAATTCAACCAGATCAAATGGTTCATTTTGTTTAATACTTGCAAGCAAGCTAATACCATAAGGATATATAACATGATCATATAAATCTTTTGTAATATTAATGGAGTTCATCTTTTTATTGAATGTATCGTAATTACTAGTTTCAAATTCATACACTAATAATTCTCGTTCTCCATCTTTTGTAACATCTCCATCTGCTTGTTTAGATTTAACTTCTACAGAATTTTCTGAACTATCATCTAAATCTTTTTTGTTATATGTTTCTGATATATTATCTCCTACTGAACTTCCTTCAGAAATTAACTTTATACTAGTAGTATAAGCTGTACTATTGTTCATTCCTTCAGGCAATTGGAATACAATCTGTTTTTTTGCAGAACTATAGGTAAATGATTTTTTTAAAACATTTCCAGTTTCAGAAGACATGAGCATTGTTTTATCCCAATCTGGAACTGCATCAAATAAATAACTTTGACCTCTTTTTAAATTAATATATCCTTTATTATACTCTTCAATAAAGAAGTTTTTTTGACCTAAAATTGGATACATATATTCTATGTTTGTTAAAGGAATTGTTTTAGGAGCTTCTCCAGTAGTAAAGTTTACTTCTTTAGTTTCAAGTGCTCTTTTTCCACCAGATTGCATCACTTCCCAACGACCATTTTTAAACTCCTCAAAGTGTAATTGTATAAATGCTTTTAAATCTGAATTAGGTGGTAAAATTTCATGAGAATAAAAAGCTGCAGCATCATTATTATTACTCCATTTTACTTCTCCTTCAATTTTTTGTCCATCTTTAGTTATGGAAAATTCATCCATTAATATTTTGTACTTTCTATCTCCTGTTTCATCTGGTAATTCAAAAACTTTATTTACCTGTAAATTAAACACAGCTTGAGGAGCAGCAAAAACATCAACATCAACGCTTCCATCTTTAGGTTTTAAATCACTGATTACTACAATATCATCAATAGGACTTCCTCCAACAATTTCACATTTTTCCCCAAGTTCTACTTTAAATCGGAAACTACCTTTAATCAGTCCTCCTAATAAATTGAATTTCCCTCCTAAATATCCTCTAAACCAAGATGGGTTCGGAAGTTTTGCTTGTAATAATACAGCTCCTCCTCCACTAATAATTGGAATTTTAGTTTTAAACCCAAATAATCTAAATGTTAATCCTAATTCTCCTTGGAGATATGCATATGCCTGACCATTTGCATACCAACCATTCATACCTATAGGCTCTGAAGATCCTTTACAATGAGCATCCCCATAATCTTTTACCATAATATCGAATCCTACACCTGCATCAAACCTTGCATAAAAAATTAAAAATGTTAAATCTCCTGTTGTTACACTTAAACTTGCTCCAAACGCTAATCCTTTTCCAGATTCAAGATTATTAAGCTCTCTCATGTAATCTAAATCGGCTATATCTAAACCTAAAATATCAGCTACTTGTGGTGGTGGTGGTGGACTTCCTGGTAAATTATCTCCAGTCATAAAATAAGCCCCCATTTTCATCTCTAACAATACTAGATCGATAGTAATACCTATTCGATCTTGAGGTGTACCAATTAATAAATGCCATTCATCTGGAGACGCATAAAAATCTAACCAACCTGCTCTACCGTAATTTCCGACTCCTCTAACAATACCTAAGTTAATATAAACTTCTGCAGTAGTTTGAAAGATATCATTTACAAAATCGTAACCTATATATAAGCTAGCTGCAATTGCTGCTGATGTTTCCTGTGCAGGTAAATAAGGATTTTCAATATCTTGAGAAACTTTATCTAAGTTTCCTATAACATCATCATAAAAGCTATCTGGTAATGGAGATACTAACTCTCCTTTTCCTTTTAGGTATACTTCTTGTAATCCTCCTCGACGATTAAATGCCATTCCAAATTCAACAGTAGCGTGAAATAAATCTTCAGAATTTTGTGTAATAATACCTACTGATGCTTTCATTCCGAAAGCATTATCTTCATAAGGTTCGTAAATTACACCAGAAGTTGATGCTCCAATTTGTTCGTAAGCAGCGTTATTTTGATTACTTACACCAGCCATCTTCATTCTGTTATATAACCCTCCTCCGAAGGTATTTAATGCGAATCCTGTAAAAATTGGAACCCCTGAAGGAATAGTTACTTGACCATCTGCAAACCAATATCTAAATTTTTCTGTTCGTCCAAATAATGCTTTTACGTCAACTTGGAAACCTTCTAAACCTTTATTAAATGTAGCTCCTACCGCCCCAGCAAATCCAGTTCCATAGGTAGGATCGTCATCAAAAATAAATATAGCTCCTCTTAATTGTGTACCAGCCACATCCATTTGAATGAATAATTTTTCTAAAGTAACTCCATCAAATTTCCATTTTCTATCTTCTTGTTTTGCTTTAATTACAAGTTTACTTGATCCTCCATTTCCACCGTCAGACTCTGAGGTTAAATTAACAGAAAGATCTATAATTAAATCTGCTCGAGTATCAGTTGGGGTTCGTAAGCCTATTTCATTAATCGTAACCGGGAAACCGGCGAGTCCGAGTTTCCCTTTGGTTCCAAAATATTCGACGGAAAACATGGGGGATTCAGTTTGAATCACCATTTTTTCAAATACTATTCCCTCAAAACTGATCGAACTATCTTTTTTATCTTTGTTCGGCTTATTAGGTTTTTTCTTCCCTGGTGATGTTCTAATTGTTACAGATCCATTTAATGAAGCTTTAGGTCTGAAATCACCATTTTTGACATGCATCTCTATAAAAGAATCTTTAGTTAAGTGAACATCTGCCGCATCCCAAAGATCAAAATTGATTTCTTTCTCAGTTTCAACTCTTAATTTATATTCTCCTGGTTGAAAAACAGCACTATATTTTAAGCTATCTAGTTCTGAAACAGGTAAAACTAACTTTCCATTAAAAGCTCCAGCCTTTAAATTATTAGTTTCAATATCTAACATAAAATAATCCAAAGAAAAATCCCAACCGGAAGCATCACCTTCATTTAAACTTAAAATATTTTCACCAATAAATTTACCGGTTATTCCTTGTCCGTCGATAATAAGATCTGTGGCACCAAATCCAATTCTATCTTTACCGCCACCTTTAATTTTAAATTCTGGCGGTAAAATTACTTTCAAAGATTTTACATAAACTCCCCTCCATAAAGTAGGTTCTTCTTTGTAATATTTATTTAAATATGCTGCTGGTGTTGCTTCGTCATTTCGCAAATCACTAAAATCGAATACAGCTGTATTTAATTGAAAAGTAGTTCCTTCTAACCCTTTAACTCCAAACTCAGGTAATGAAATGTTAACAACCATATCATTCCAATCTGAAATTGAAGTTTTAAAATCGGCTTCTACATAACCTATCTTTTTCTTTCCATTTTTGTCTACAGGGTGTAATAAACCATTTGCAAATTTGATATTCGCATCTAAACCTAATTCCTTAAAACCAGAACAGTCAATAATTGCGTATGTTCCAGGTTGTTCAAAACTTCCTTTTAATGTAAGTAATATTGAACCTTTATTAAAATTTGTCGTAAACTGTGAAATTAAATGAAGTTTCGCATCCCCTATAATACCTCCTTCGTGTGATAATTTTACATTTGAAGCACCAAGAATTAATTCTTGCTTTCCTCTTTTTTCATTTTTACTAGGAAATTCTATTTTTAAGAATACTGTTAACTCCGTAAATGCAGGTTTGAAAACAGCTTTTGCAATTCCCATGGTATATTTTACATTACTAATATTCATAGGTTTTGTTGCCACTGGTAACTGTGCTAAACCATCTTTAGTAATGACATCAATAAAATTCCCTGTTTCTTCAATTACATCGAAGGTGTTCACAGCCATATCTAACCATTTCTTATTTTTTGTAGAATCGTTAGATATAAATTGATAACCTTCATCAGTAAAACGTTGCTCTTTTACAGGAGTAAAGTTATCTTCTAATTTATCGAATTTGGATAAAGATTTAAAGCTACGAAATTGTTTATTAGAATTAAGTTTTGTCGCTTTTAACTTAGGTGTTACTTCAGTTTTCTTAACAACTTTTAAACTATCGATGTAACTTTTACTATACTTTGTTGTAGCAAAAAGATTTGCACCTACAATAAGTAATAGCAAAAAAAATAGGGGTAATTTTTTTTTCATATACTTTTAAAAAACTTAAAATTTTCTTCTTATATCAATTAATAATCTTACAATTATTGCAACATATACTTTATTAAAATGCCTTTATCGAATTCCCCGTTTTGAATTGGACTTGGTTTTTAAATGATTACAATAGCGTTTTAATGCTATTATTAAAGTTCTAAATAAATTTATTTAGAACTATGTTAAACTACGACCATGCTGTTTAGTCGATTTTAACAAGGTGCAAATAAAGTTAAAAAAAACTGAAAATCATAATTTTATGTTAAAACGATGTGATTAAGACTTAAAAAGTTACTTTAAATAATTCCATCATTTTTCATCTGTTCATATTCAAATGAGCGGATTATATTATGATTAATCTCTGAGAAAATTATGTTTTTGACATTCAAATTTTCTATATCCTTTTTTATTTCTTCACTTACAATTATAGTATCTGGTACTCCCCATAAAACATCATAATCATATTTATAAACTTCATTTTCAAATTCAAAATAATTTTTCAATTCAAAACCATTTTTAGACAAATAACTTCCTATAGTTATTTTTTTACTATTGTTTCTTTTAACTTCATTATACTCTACTCTATTTTCAATAATCCCCTCAGTATATTTCTCTATAGTAACTCTATCTCCATTGTCATTTCTTGTCTGTTGTATGAATGTACATTTAGAAAAATCTACTATCTCATTTTTTGAAAAGTTATCTCCTATCATTTGTAACAAAAAATAATCATAATTAATTTCCTTTACATAATCACATTTTAAGTCTATTGGATAAAATCGGTGTGGTGGTAAATTATAATTTTCAAGAACCTTTTTAATTGATTTACTTATTATCATTACTGCTCCAACTTCTGGATTATTACCTCCTAAAGTAAAATCATCAGACCAAGTAATCGCATCTACAAAAATAGTATCTCCCTTCCATAATTTTTTGTTTTCATAACTATCTATCATGTCCATTTTCAATGGAAGCATTTTTTCATTAATAAACTCTTCTTTACTTTTAATTGTAGCTAAAACATCGTTAATTTTATTACCTTTTAGAATAGCTTTCCATTGAAAAGTATTAGGTGATAACATATAAAATTTCATTATTGATTTTTTAATTATTTAACATTTCTCTTAGAGTTGGAATATCAATTATATTATTAACTTTTGTTCTTATCCAATTTTCACTGAGCTTTTCACCCGAACCTATAACACTCTCTTTTACAAGTTTTTCCTTAACCTTCTCTACTATTGTTATTATATCTCTATCAATTTGGTTTATTGCATCATCTACGGATCCTTCTCTTTTATAAAATCTCCATCTTTCATTAATAACAAAAATCAATGCATCATTGTAATCTTTATGAGAAGCATGTACACCCCAATCATTCTCAAACTTTTCTAACATTATTACATTTAATAGCGAATCTTCACCATTTAAAGCTATTCTAGTATTACCTAATTTTTCATACCATTTTCTAAAGCCTTTTGATTTTAATAACTCTATTACAAGTATATGATGAGACTCAAAACCATTGAATTTTTTACTTTTCTTTAATGCATCAAAAAATTTCTTTGCTTTTTTACTACCTCCTTTAGTTTCTTTAAGATATGTTTCTAGTGTAAATATTTTACCATCTATTTTTACTTCATAAGCTTTAATCAAATCATCAAAAGAATTACCAAATGCAAAATCAGGTTTCCCTTCACTAAAATATTTTAACAACTGCTTAAATGTATTACCAGCTACATTTTTTGCTCCATCAGCATATTTTGCGCAAATTACATATCCAAATTTGTCTAATAACTTATGTAAATTATAATCACGTAATCCATAATTAATAACTACGTCTTCTATTTCTAATTTTTTCTTTGAAATAGCAGCAATATCCTTGAAATTATACTGTGAATTTACTTCCTTTTTATATTTTTTTAATTCTAACCAAATATCAATAATATCTTCACTGTTATCAATTTCTTTAAAGTTTTTAATGTTATTAATCAATAAGTCATCATTATAAACCTTCCCACTAGGTCCTGATTTAACTTTCTTGCTTGCTACACTTAATTTAGTAGTGCTTATAGCTTTTAAAAATTCGTTTTGTAAATCTTTCTCTAATTTATTAAACCTTTCTAAAACGACTGAAAATCCTTCTAAATTTGACAAACTTTTACCTAAATCTGGGTTTGACTTTTGTAATACTTTCCAAGAATCAATATGAATTTCAGAAACTTTATCCAAATTTTGTTGTAAAAGTTCTTCTTTTTTTATTCTTGGGCTTTGTAATACCTTTTTATGTAATAAATCAGCAACAAACTTTCCTCTTTCTTCTATATTATCAAACTTATCTTCTACTTTTTTAGCTAAATCTGGGTAATTTTGTAATAATTCTGCCCAATTAATTTCATCAATTGTTCTTGTAGATAGTTCTAAAAAATCATCTGCATAGACTACATCATCTAACTTATCAGCATCTGGTCCTCTTGGCCTAGCATTTTCTGGTAGAACTTTTTCTTGTCTATTCGCTCCTAATTCATACCATTGGGTACTTCCATTTGGTTGCCTTGGTACTACAGTAACTAAACCATCATTATGTACTCTTATATATCCATCAGTAGCTTGTACTGTAAACTTATCACCTAATTTATTGGCAAAATCTTGAGCACCTTCAAGGTTTGTACATGATAATAATCTTACTTTATCTGCATTTGGATGATTGTCTTCTAACCACTTTTTAATATTTACAATATCAGTTACTTCATTACCATCTACAATAATTTTATTATCAGCACCATGTACAACTATATCAATTACATTATCTACAGTTTGAGATTCAATTGCTTGAAGTCTTTCTGTAGTTTTTCCTAGATCACCTCCTAAAACTAACATATGATTAGCTGCAGAAATTTCACCTACTCCATCAATTATATCAGCAACAAAACCTTCTGATCGTAATCTATTTCTAGCATCTTGTACACTTTTTCCAGCTATTTCAGTTAATAATTCTTCTCCTTCCGCTAACTCTTCTTCTGCTCTCTTTATTATATATTCATATGATTCATCTGCTTTTTTGAGCTTTGCTAACTTATATGATTTAATTAGCTTTGTTCCATATTGAGCATAACCGAACATTGCTACACCAAATGAATATTCAAGGACTCTTCCTGTGTCTTTATTATATGTTGCAAAAGCTAACCCTACAAAATCAAAAACAGTATCTAATCCTACAGGTGCAAAGAATAATGAAGCTGCATCTATCATACCGTAGATAACTTCATTCGGATTTATTTCTCCATCATAAAAATGCTTCTTTGTATCTAACTTGCCATAAGAGTCAAAAGTATAAGCTATACTAACTAAGAAATCGAAATTTTCATCTTTATCAAAATGAAAATTTGCATATTTCATTTGTAAACCATTATCAAATGTTTCATTGGTTATGTATACTTCTCTTAATTGTATTTCTCCATTAACTTTCTCGAAATAATCTTTATTATTATTTTCTATGGCCTCAGCATCTTTATCTTCAGCTTCTAAAATTAGAGTATCATACTCTTTCTTCCATTTTATAAACTTTCTTTCATACTCTAATTTTTTTGGTATTGATGCATCTTCTTTAGGTTTATCTCCTACTTCTGTCTTTTTATCTCTTAACTTTTTCTCTATTAATTTTAAGTATGGTGACTTTAATGTAGATAATGCATTAATTAAAGGAAAGCCTCTTACATTATTTCTTGACTTTCTTTGAAGTGTATGAACAGAAAAATCAGATTTTATTACAGTCGCATATAAATTTAAAGGCTTTTCGATCGTTTTGAATACATTTATAATATCGGTAAATGGGGAATCACCTTTTTCTACTTCGCTTGGTAAAACTATATTAGATGAATTTTGTCCATAACCTATATTGTAACATACATCATTATTAAAAAGGCCAACTCCAAAAATTGATTCATAATTAGATGATGATAATACTAAATGAACTACTTTCTTTCCATTAATAAACGCTTGGTTTTCAACAATACTTTTTTCTGCCATATCACTTAATAAAGCAGTTGGAATACTAGTATTAGTTGACTCTAATTGTAAAAAACTTACTACAAAATAAGTATCGGTATAATGAGCTAATAAATGTAATTTATCTTCTAAAATTTCATAATTTTTAGCAGCTTCTAAAGCATTAATATCCTTACCGTTGATAAATTGTAAATGACTGAAATTACCCTTATCTCTAGTCTCTATACTAGATGTGTTCTCTATTTGTGCTAGAGCTGTACTTAAAGATTCATTTAATTTAGCTTGATACTTATCTAATGAAGACACATCTTCTTCTTTATCATAAGATAGAGCTACAAAACTATTACAATTACTAGTTTGTTGAGTTTGTGAACTACATTTTATTAGTGTTATTTTAGATCTTAAATTTTCTGCTACTATTGGATTTTTTCCTTTTTGTCCTTTAACATTTTCCCATTTAGCTTTATAATAAGAATTTTTACCACAAACTCCGTTAAAATTAAAGACTGCAATTGAATCGTTGTCACTTAAAATAGAAGTTTTTAAATCATAGAATTTTTTCTCTTTATTAGAATAATATCCTTCAAAAGATCCTTGAGCATTAAATTTAGCGTAATAATATATACTATTATCTTTATCCTTTGTGATTTTAAAGCCAGGTACAGAACCTTTTACATACTTATCTCCTTCTACTTTATTTGCTATAGACTTAGTGTTTGGAACTGTAAATGCTTTCCAGTCAGGAGTTAACCAATACAAACCACCTAATTCCCCATCTTCATCATCTTGGAACCAGTAAATTTGAATTCCAGGAGCATGCATTTTCTTCCAATCTAAATGATTTAATACTGTTCCATCAGCATTATCCATTAAAAAATCTGTAGCTCCTTCTGGTGTACCAAACTCTTCCCATGGATGTTCTAAACCAAAAATACCGTGACCTAATTCATGAGCCAATGTTTTAGCACGCATCTTATCATCGCTAACATTAGCATCAAACACGAAACCAAATTGACGCTTTAAAGGCATAAACCCTTTAACATCAATTTTGTTTGTTGAAATATCAGTAACTAAAACATAATATGACTTCTTATTATAAAATGTTTGTCGTTTAATATAGTTATTGAAAAACTTCTCACTACTAGTGTAATTAGACAACATATTACTATCACCAACTTCTATTTGACTGTTTTTATCCCAGTCATAAATTTGATCAAGTGATATATTCTCAACAAACTGGATGTTTAATCTTACACCCGATTTACTATATATTTCTGTAACCTCATTTTTTAACTTACTTAATTTATCTTTTATTTCTGATTCTGAACCGCCCTTAAAAACAGGAACCAATGTTACATTAATAGGCTCTAACTTATCTGAAGCCAAATGTGTCACTAATAAACTTCCTGCAATATCAAATTTCTTTGGATCTTCTTTAGAACGAATTACCGCAACAATTTCTTCATCTGCATAATCGAACTTACGTTCTAATTCTAAATCTGCAGTATTAGTAGCATCATCCCAACGAAGAATATTTACCTTAGCTCCTTCTTTAGTTTTGAAAATAATACTATCTCGTTTAATAGAACTATCTGTGATTTCAACTTTAGCTTGAATAATATCCTTCCCTTTATTATCGGAAATTGCTTTATAACCAATATGATATTTACCACCATTATGTGCTAAAGATTTATAATGCTCATTTAACTTTTCATAAGAACCTTCTGGTTTTTTATCGAAGTAATAAAATCCAGATCTTTTAAAATATACAACTACTCCTTTAGCTGTAATTGCATTATATTCTCCGTCTGAATCAACTCCATTAGTTGTTTCATTAGTTACAGCTCCTCCTTCTGCAGCTTCACCTTTTGTTATTTTTCCATCTTCACCATAAGACCAAACATCTCCATTGGCATCTGTAACTGTAACATCTGTATTACCAGGTATAACAGCTTGATCTGGTTTCCCATCTTTATCTACTCCTGTGACAACTAATGCTCCATTTTCATCAATGGTAATTTCTGTAATTACAAAATCAACTTTAACTCCATCTTTATCAGTAGAATCTCCACTAATAGCTTCAGCAATATCAATATTAACATCTACCGTCATAGAAGCTCCTTCTCCAAATTTAGGATCATAAAGCGTTACAATTTCTCCTTCTGCTAATTGATTAGAAGAATTGACTAAAATTCCATTGAAAGTAACTGCAAACTTTGCAAAATTTAAATATGGAATAGAAACAAAACCATTTCCTGAAATTACTCCACTAGATTGACTCGTAATATTTGTTAGAGTCACTTTAAAATCTCCAGCAGTAATTTGATCTCCAATATATAAACCTGGGTGTGGTTCTCTATTTGAAATTGCAATCGCATCTGGGACAATACCACAATTGTAATTCGCATCTTCATTAGTCACCATATCTGTGGTGATATACTGAGGTTCTGAATAGTTACTGTATTGATACGTACATTTACCTTTTATTTTATACTCATATGTAACACCAGCTTTTAAATTCCAAATTGTTGCCCAACTACTATTTGTTTTCTTTGTAAACCAATGTGCTTCTGGATTATCTGCTTCTCGGTATGCAATAATATATTCTGAATGTATTGTAGGATCTTGATCCCAGAACACATTTATCTTTGAGGTTCCTTTTGCTTCTGCACTTACATTCTCGGGAACTAAACAAGGAGCTGTTCTTGAAAACCAAAAAATTTCACTAAATCCTTGGTTTTTAAACAACCCTATTTCTTCTAATCCTTGTAAAGCTTTAGCTTTAACTCGCCAAGCATATTTTTTACCAGGTAATAATTGCGGTTTGTCTGGACCGTAAATTAAGGTTGTTCTTCTTGTGGTTTCTTCATAGATAGGTGCTTGAGATAAAAAAGCTGTTTGCGGATTTACATTATTATCCCAAATCTCTACTAAACTAAATTCATATTCAACATTACTAACGTTAATGTGACGTGGTGTCCACTGAAAAGCAATATTTTCAAAATCAGTTGGTTCTATATTAGTCCCGTTCTGAGGAAAATTTAAAATAGGTGGTTCATTTTTGAATATGAACACTGTAGCACATTGTTTTGCGGAAAGTTTTGCTCCTGAAGCAAAATCGTAAACTTCAAAACAGAACTTATAACTTCCTTCAGGAATTGGTCTTCCATAAACTACAGAACTAATCCCTTGAATATTCTCTAGTTTATAATAAGGTGCTAATTGTGTATTTGTTAATGTTAATGGAATTCCTCCTTCAATAAAAAGAGGTTCAGATCCAAGAACAAAATCTTTGCTAGTGAAATTTATATTTCCACCTTCAAAATATGTTTTCAAACGAATTTGACGACTTGCAACAGTTAAATCATTTAAAAATATTTGAACTGTTACTGGGCTGTTTAAACTTGTTTCATCTGCATAGTTATAAAAGTTAACTGGTGCAGGAGCGCTTACTCTTGGTACAATTCTTACAGGAAATTGTTGAGCAAATGTTAGTTCTAACAGAAAAAATAAGGCAAATAAAAAGCGTAGCTCTTTTTTCATACAATTAAGGGATTACTATTAATTTGTGTCCATATACTTTAACTCATATTGATCTTTATCAATATGACTTTCTGATTCCTTAGCAAAAAAATCGACAATTAATGCTTCCAAATATAATTTTATTTTTTGTTTTTTTTCTTTCATTTTTAACATTTTAAAAATTTTGGATGCGTGTTTATTTCTGAAGTCTTTGATTAAGTTTTTATTTTCTTCTAAAGTTTTAAATGAATCAATTTGTCCTAATTCCGATAAAATCCATCGGTGTACTAGGAGTTTTTTATGAGACTTATTTAAAACTTTATCCATGTGTTTATATTCTTTTTGAATTTCTTTAGGATAAGAAGCTATATCTTTTTCACTTTTATTCCATAACATATGCTTCACTATCTCTTTTTTATTCTGAACAAATTGTTTTTCTATAGCATAATCTGTTCGTTCTGCACTTCTATATACATCTCCAATAGCTAAGAATAACAGCTTATTGAACTCGCGCATATTTTCTTTAGTATTATATAAATCACTTAGCAATTGTATTGCTTTAATTTTATAAGCTTTATTGTTTTCTTCTTGTGCTATTTCTGCTTTTTCTTTTTTCAACTCTTCCATTATATTATCTGGAGTTGTTTCGAAAAGTGGTGAATTTATTAATGTTGTTATTTGATAATCTACTTCAGGAATAGTTCCGTTATATAAAGAATCTCTAAACTTAAATCGAATTGGTTTTTTAATTCTTTTCTTCTTTGCTTTTTTCTCCTTTTTAGCTTTTACTTTGTTCGTTTTTGGCTTTCTTTTTCTCTTTCTAAACCTAATATCTTTAGAATTAAATAAACCAAAACTATAATTGTAACCGAATGTTAATGTGAAATTTTTACTAGAAGCACTTGAAATGCTATTTCTGAATTGAAATAAAGCATTTAAGCTAAAATTATGTTGCTTTTTATACACATATCTTCCACCTAATCTTAGGTTAGCTACCTGACCTTGACGCTCTCCATCGGTTAATGTTTCGTTATAACTAACTGCACTATTTATTTTTAATGTCTTTTCAAAAAATCCTTTTGTAGCACTTACAGTAGGCCCAAGAATTAAAGTATTAGATTCTGCTAATTGACTTAAACTAGTATTAATTGCTCCAGATATCGATAAATCTGTTTCTGGATAAGTTAAAGTATAAGCTGTGTTAGCATTATAAAAAGCAGAATTATCTTCTTCTCTTATTTCATCTGCTATTTTATTTACCGCATCTTGATACGATAAATTAAAGTTTAAATTTTGTTTGATATTTGGTGTATCTTCTAAATTGTAATTTACATTCAAGTTTGCATTCTGAGAGATCTGTGTAATATTATCTTGATCGAGCTGTTCTTCTATTTGATTTACGCCATTAATAAAATCGAATTGATCTTTAATATTTGTAAATGACTGAAAATTCGAATAACTACCTGTTAAGTTTAATTTATCACTAGCATTATATGCTGCATTAAAAGACATTACTAGCCGATTTAACTGACTAGCTTTAGTATCATGTAAATCATCTTTTTGTAAACCAGCATTCATATTTAAAGCTAGTCGATCGTTAAAAATCGTTTGTGAAGCGTTAACCGTAATATTTTCTAAATCGTTATTAAAAAAATATCCTCCAAGTGTTTTATAATTAGGATCGATACGTTCATATCCTAATCCGATTGCGCCTTTTCCAACTTGATAATTAAAGTTTAAATTAAAGGCTTTGTAATATTGTGTAGTTGGATTACTATTTACCAAAAAAGAAGCAAAATGATCACTTTCACCTACTACTCTAGTATCTTCTGTTAGTGCAGATAAAGCTACTTCTGCTTTAAAATTAATTTGTTTATTAATATTAAAATCTCCATTAAAACTAATAACTGTATTGTCTTTAGGTAATATTTCTGTTTCAATAGGAATAGGATTTACTAAAGAATTTACATCATCCCTTGCTTTAAAGAATATAAATCCTAGTGTTGCAAAATCAAATTTATATGAAGTATTAAGGCCATAACCCATTCTCTTGTAATTAGCTTCGCCATTAATGTTTTCTTCATTAAATTCTCGTTCTTTTAGTAAGCGACCATACATTACACTTACTTTGAATTTATCTTTTGGGGATAAATCTAAACCTAAACCAGTAAATTGATGTCCGTTTAATGTATAAGGAGAAAACGTCATACTTACATCACCAATATGAGCAGTTATCCACTTGTAACTTGGGTGTAGACTTAACCTGTTAAATGTAAAGGGATTGTTCGTTTGGAATTTACTATTAGAATACGAAAAAGAGAATGGAACATTATACACATCGCTAATATTCAGGTTTACATTTCCTGATAAAAAATATGTAAATGGTTCTCTATTTGCGTCCCCTGCGTAATAAACCGAATTTACTGCTACCCCCCCAGATAACTTAAAAAGTGGTGACTTTCCTATTTTTTCTAGGTTTTGGGATGATGAAAAAAGAGAAAAGAAAACAACTTTTAAAAATACTATTTTCTTAAAATTCAATAGACAACTAATTTCGCGCAAAAAAAAAGATTTTTTTGCTAACAAAAAAATCTTTTCTGAAGTTTCTTAAATATATGTTAAATCAATTTTGATTATAATTTTAAGATTCTTTAGTAATCGTAAGATATTGAGAGTGAATTCTATTAAAATAAAAAACCATTGAAAAATTATGTTTTCAATGGTTTTCAAGTTTATATGTTTAGTTTATTACCTTCTACTATAATTTGGTGCTTCTTTTGTAATTGTAACATCATGTGGATGACTTTCATTAATACCACTTGACGTAATTCTTACAAACTTTCCATTTTCCTTCAAAGTATCAATATCTTTAGCTCCACTATATCCCATTCCTGCACGTAGACCTCCAACAAATTGGTGAATACTTTCATATAACTCTCCTTTATAAGGAACTCGTCCTACAATTCCTTCTGGAACTAATTTTTTAATATCGTCTTCAACATCTTGAAAATAACGATCTTTAGAACCTTTTTTCATAGCTTCTACAGATCCCATTCCTCTATATGTTTTAAACTTTCTCCCATCGAAAATTATAGTTTCACCTGGGCTTTCTTTAGTTCCTGCTAATAAAGAACCTAACATAACACAGTCAGCACCAGCTGCAATAGCTTTTGGAATATCACCTGTATAACGAATTCCTCCATCAGCAATTACTGGCACTCCAGAACCTTTTATTGCTGCAGCAACTTCTAATACTGCAGAAAATTGAGGAAAACCTACACCAGCTACAACTCTTGTTGTACAAATAGAACCTGGGCCAATACCAACTTTAACCGCATCAGCTCCTGCTTCAACTAAATATTTAGCTGCTTCAGGAGTAGCAATATTACCAACTACAACGTCTAAATTAGGAAACTTAGCTTTTACTTCTTTTAATACAGACACTACTCCTTTTGTATGTCCATGAGCTGTGTCAATTATTACAGCATCGACTCCAGCATTTACCAATGCTTCTGCTCTATCTACAGCATCTGCTGTAACACCTAAAGCAGCCGCTACACGTAACCTTCCTAAACTATCTTTATTGGCAATTGGTTTTTGAGTCGTTTTTGTAATATCTCTAAAAGTAATTAAACCAACTAAAACATCATTATCATTTACAACTGGTAACTTTTCAATCTTATTTTCCTGTAAAATAATTTCTGCTTCTTGAAGTGAAGTTCCTTCAGCTACAGTTATTAAATTTTCAGAAGTCATTACTTCTGTAATTGACCTATTATTATTCTTTTCAAAACGCAAATCTCTATTCGTAACAATACCAACTAACTTTTTCCCCTCATCAATAACTGGAATTCCTCCAATCTTATGCTCTTTCATTGCAGATTTAGCATCTAAAACAATTGCATCTAAAGTTAGAGTAATAGGATCTATAATCATTCCACTTTCTGCTCTCTTCACCTTTCTTACTTCTTTTGCCTGCTTTTCTATAGTCATGTTTTTATGTAAAACACCTATACCTCCTTCTCTTGCCATAGCAATAGCCATATCACTCTCTGTAACTGTATCCATAGCAGCGGAAACTATAGGTACATTTATTGTAATATTTTTTGTGAATTTTGTTTGGATGTTTACTTCTCTAGGAAGTACTTCTGAATATGCAGGTACTAATAAAACATCATCGTATGTTAAACCTTCGCCTACAAATTTATTTTGGTGAGCATTCATATTGCAATCAATAATTATCTTGTCAATTAATTGCATGCAAATATACTACTTTTATTGTAACTTTTAGTTTACCTTAATGTTAATGATTAAGATTTCCTTTTATGAACTAATTCTAAAGCGCTCATTCTCGATATTTATACACTTAAGGAAAAAACAAATTTTAAAGTCGAATTTAAAAATAACTTCGTTGTTGTTAAATAACTGGATTATCTATTTCAGATTATAATTTTAAATTAACTAACCCGAAAACCAAAACTTAATATGGCTACTTTAAAAGAACCAAAATCATTACTCGACACTTCTTATCTTGCTAAAGGAACTATTGGAAATGTAGGAATGCCTGGAGCTCCAATAGCTCAATACTCCTTAGTTGTTTCTACTGAACAAGAAACCGTATCTGGAATTGTAGAAATTACTCAAGCTATTGATAGCCCTACAATTAAAGTTAATGTAGCTGGGAGATTACGACATACTGGCTATGGTAACATTACACAAATTATAGATTTAAAAGGTGAATATGTTGTTTCTATGACTCCTCCTGCAATAGGTAGTTATTTGGAAAAATTTGAAGCGTACTTAGATGTTGATAATGATTGGAATGGAACAGGTGGTTTTTCCTTTGGTTTTCAGAAAGTGAATAACGTTCCTGTAAAATCAGTAAAGTAAAAATAATTTAGGGGATTATAAATTTTAAGGTAATACTTGGAGATACTTATTTTCCTTGTATTACCTTATTTTTTTTATCTAAAAATTGTATTATCTCTAATAAATGCGTTTTTGTACCGTTCACTAAAAGGAATTTTTTCTAAATTATTTAGAATAATCAAATTATCTTCTAAATAAATTTCTTTAATACTTCTAATGTTAACTAAATAATTTCTGTGTACTTGTCTGAAATTATCATTATTCAACATTTCCTTCAATTTCACTAAAGATAACTTTACCAAATACCTTCCTTCACTACATTGTAAATTACAATATTTTTCTTTTACATCAATAAAGTTGATTGAATCTACATCTACTTTAACAACACTTCTTTTATGTTTAATAAACAAGTATTTTGGACTTAACACTCCATTATCATCTCCAAAGCTTATACTATTATTTTGATGATAACAAGATTCTATAGCTAATTCTAAAGAATACAACAATTCTAATTTATTGTATGGCTTTAAAAGATACACCAATGGATTTGTCAATTTAGCTTCATCAAATATTGCTCGACTTTGCATACTTGTTAAAAATAAAAAAGGAACATCTATTCCTTCTTTATTTAAACGTTGAGCAAATTCAATTCCTTCTGGTTTACCATCGATCATAATATCTAGAATGATAACATCAAAGAAACGATTTTTAATTTCACTTTCAGCTTCAGCAAGATTTCTAGCTCTTGTAATATTATATTCATGCTGATGTAAAAAATCGACTAATTCTTGTGCTTCTTTATCTAAATCTTCTAATAATAATAATCGAAGGTTTTTCATGTAATAATGATTTATACTATAAAAGTATAAAAAAGTTGATAAACTCTAGTTTGTTAATCACAAATAAAAGAAAGTTATTTATTTATTCGTTTACAATTGGCAATTGAATCGTTACTTTTGTTCCTTTACCAACTTCACTATCAAAAGATAAAATTCCTTTATTCTTTTTAACTAAAGTTTGACATAAGATTAATCCAAGTCCCACACCTTCAGAACGATCTATCTTATCGATACTTACACCTTTTAAAGCATTAATTTTCTCTAATCGATCTTTAGGAATTCCAATTCCTGTATCTTGAATAGATACATAACTGTAATTTTCATTATCTACACCAATTTCTACGGTGATTTTACCTTCTCCGTTCATGTATTTTACTGCATTATCTAAAAGATTACGCAATACGATCTTTATAGATTCTCTATCAGCATTTACAATTGAATTTTGAATATAATTTGTGGAGATTTCTATAGCATTAGCTTCGATAAGATTTTCGTAATCATATAAAACATGTTCAACAATTGGTTTTAAAGGATACGCTTTTTGCGCGAAAACCATTTGATTACTTTGCTCTAAAGACCAATGCAATACATTGTTTAATAAATGACTAGTGCTTTCTGTAACTGTAATAGCTGTATTATTTGCTTCTTCAATCGCTTCTAAATTATTATCAGCGATATGTTTTTTTAATTGTTCATGCTGATATTTAATCGTATTCATTGGAGAGCGTAAATCGTGAGAAACTACAGAAAAAAGATAGTTCTTGGTTTTGTTTGCAATAGCTAAATCTTCTTTTTGCTTAGTAATTAAAACATTTTGTTTTCTTAGTTTAGAATAGAAAAAACCTAAAGCTCCAATAAATAACATCAAGCCAGAAGCTCCAAAAAGCAGTCCACGTTGAACTGCTTCTTTTTGCTTTATTTCAGCTTCTTGCACTGCTATTTCTTTATCTTTTTGAGCTACCGTTAGTTTTTTATCTCTATCGGCTAATTCTATAATTCGATCGCGATTCCAAATAGAATCTTTCCATTTATTATATTCCTGATAATATTCTACACTTTCTTTATAGCGTTTACGATTACGTTCAATAACCGCCATATTTTGTGCTGTTAATTGTTTTAGGTCCAAATCAGAAAATGATTTTGCCATTTTGTAAGCATCTTCAAACAATGGTATTGCCTCATTATCTAGATATTGTTGGTAATAAATGTTAGCTAAATCAATTTTGGTTCGAATAAGAGAGCTCTTATCTTTTTTATCTAATAGAAATATCTCTTTATCAAAATATTTTTTTGCTTTATTATAATCTTTCATGTGGATATAACAAACTCCTATATCATGAAAAGCATTACTCCTTATTATACTATCAGTTGTAGATTCAATATTATTTTCCCAATCCAAATAGTATTCAATAGATTTCTTATAATCTTTTAAATTTAGATGTAACCAACCTAATTTTAAATTTTTTAGATTTTTAAAATCTGATTGATTTGATATATTATCAAAGTTATTTAAAGCTTTCTTAAATATTTTTTTGTTAATTGCACTAACACCTTGTATATAATTTAGAATATCCTTTTCTTTTTGTGAATCAGCTGTGAGTATTGCTTTTGAGCTAAAAATATAACATGAATCATAATTTGATTTAGTATAATAATCAAAAGCTTTACAAAAAACTTTCTTTTTAGGGGAATTACATAAAACTTTAGAACTATTTAGTAACTTATTATACTCCCCTATTTTTTTTGAAACATTCTGAGAATTGACTACATTAATGGATATAAAAAAGAATAAAAAAAATGAAAATTTCATTATTTTTTTGGAATTGAAGGGGCAGTTACTGTTCCTCTACTTAATTCTGGATCTAAATCACCTTGGGCTAAGAATAATACTTCAAAATTACTATCATCATTTACTGTATAATTAAATTCTAATGCATAAACTTCACATTCGTATGAAGAAGCTCCTTGAGCATCAAAATCATAACAAACTGCAAAAGCACGAGTTGTAAATTCTGTATTAGTTGATTGCACCATATCCGCATTAGTAATATCCTCAAAATTAGCTAAAACAACAGTAGCACTTTCTGTTGTTCCTTTTAAAGGCACTGCTTGTGCTGGTGTAAAACCTGAATAATTTCCTTGACAAAAATCTGTTACTGACTTTGGAACTAAGGTTCCTGTTGGAATATAACATAAAGCGTAAACAGAGTAATTGTTGTTACCGTTACTAAAAACTGTTACTGCAGGATAGTTTGAATTTGGATTGTAATTTACTGTTGTGTTTAATTTAGTTAACACTGGGTTTGCTCCTATTGTAATAGATGCCATAGTTTTTAAAATTGTTTGATTAGAAAGACTAAATCTACAATAAAAATTGAAAAAAAAGTAATTTTTTCATCAATCTAACCTAAAGAAAACAATATTGTAACGTAAATTAAAGAATCACAACAAATTATTAAGATACCTTATCGTATTTACTTTGCCAAATATACTTGTTGAAATTCTTACCTAAAGAAACTCCCCATAATAAACTTAAACCTACGGCTCCTTTGAAATAGAATAGAAATAAAACTATAAAATAACTGATAGAGGAATGTTCTCTGAAGAAAAAAGTGTGTGTTGCTATTGAAAACAAAAAGCATAAAGCTAATAATGTAAATATGAAATTATCTAAATCTTTTATAAACCAAAATTTAAGCTTTCTGAGTGGATGTAAATCATTACCCCATTTATGAATTAAATAGTAATAACCATTTCCCATAGGTGCAAAAAGCATTGGATCATCTGCCTTTTTTAATCGAAATAATATTGAAGGTGCAATTATTTTAAAACCTTGAAAATTTGTATTATGAGTTCTCTCTAATTCGTGTATTTTGGTAATTGTCTCTTCAGGAAAGTCTCCTTTAAAAAAACTCGTATCAAGAAAACGAAGTCGATAATCAATACATATTTTTCGTATTTGTTCTATGTGAAAAATAGCATTAGAATCAACAAAATCAATATCAAAACGATTTGTGTTTTCTATATCACTTTCTTCTTTTAATTTATCTTTTGTAGCTGTTCTGGCTGCATCTAAATCAGAGAAAATTTCTTCTATCCAAAAATCTATAGAAGAATTCTTAAGTTCTTTATTTCTTAATTTAAGTAATTTTTCTTTTAAATTAACCGGATGTAACATGATAACTATCTATTTACCATAAAAATACAACAAAAAAACCAGCGTAAGATCACACTGGTTTTTTCGGTTTTATTTAGAAATATTCTAAAGAATTTTTAGAATTTAAATTGTAATGTTGTGTACCAATTTCTTGGTGCAGAAGGAATAATTCCTGGCCCTGGATATCCTGTTGCTCTTCTTGTAAAATACACTTCATTTAAAGCGTTATTTACACCTACTTCTAATTTTAAGAATTTATATGTGTATGAAGCTGAAAAATCTAAAATACTATATGCAGGAATTGGCCCACGAACAGCATTAGAATTATCTGGTGTAGCAGAATTATTAGCATCGTTGAATTGTTCTGATAAATATGAATATTGAACACTTGTAGTAAAATCCTTATATCCAAATTTTAATCCTGTTTTTAAATTTACATCTGGTACAAATTCTACTTTGTTACCTTCAATATTATTTTCTCTTGAAGAAGTGTATTCAGAGTTAATAAAAGAAGTATTTATAAATGTATTTAAACTATAATCGTTTGATAAACTAAATACTTTTTTAAGATTAACATCTAATAAAGATTCCACACCTATAATTCTTGCTTCACCAACATTTGTTCTTAATTGACCAACAGTATTTAAAGGTGGAATTGTAGTTGTAAAGTCTCCTATTCTATTATTATAAAATAAAGCGAAACTGCTTAAGTCGTAAGAAATGAATCGGTTTAAGTTTCCGCGAACACCTAAATCTATTGTAAAACCTTTTTCGTCTTCTAAATTTGGATCTACTGCGTTAGATGGATTTACAATGTTTACATCGGAAAACGTAATAGAACGATAGTTTTGTGAAACATTACCGTAAACTTCTAAAACATCATTCGGTTTATAACTTAAACCTAATCCTAATAAAACAAATGAGCGGCTTTTAGTAAGATTATCTGACTCTTCTACTGTTCCGATCGGATTTCCAGCAGCATCTGTATTTACACGTCTTCTAAAACCATTACTTCCTGTATTAATGTATTCGAAACGAAAACCTGGGGTAATAGAAAATTGATCACTTACATAAAAAATATTCTCTCCGAAAACAGCTATATTTTCATTCGGATTCTCAAAGTTTGATTGAAATGTGAAGTTCGGAAATTGATCTAAAGCTGAACTAAAATTCGCATCACTTCCATCTGTCCCTGGACCTTGAATAGATGTATTATCTGCTTTATAATATTTAGATCCTAATAAGTAAGTTGCTTTCTTTCCAAATAAAGTATATCGATCTAGAAAGCGAGCTTCAAAACCAAAATTATTAAAATCACTACTTAGTAATTCTCTAGCTCCTAAATTGTCAGGTAAATCAACTCTCCTATCTCTAAAACCTATAGCTTTTCTCGAAGCATTTAAACCAAAGAAACTGAATGTAAGTTTTGTGTTTGTAGAAAAATCATGAGTATATTTTAGGTTATATAAAAACCAATCTACATTAAACCAATTTCTTTCTCTATTACTTTGAAAAGGATCTTCAGCAAACATTCTGTCCGTTAAACCACCAGCTTGTTGTGATAAATAAGTTAAATAGGTTACTTCACCTTCTATCTTAGATTTATCGGAAATTTGATATCCTAAATGAGTGAAAATGTTTTTTGAATTAAATCCTGAATTTGGTCTGAATCCATCTCCTTGTTTGTAATTATAAAAAGCATAATAACTTAATTTGTCTGATGTACCTCCAACACTGGTAAAATTTGTAAATAAATTAAAACTCCCTAGTGTACTTCTTGAAACAATTTCGAAAGGTTTATTTGGATTTGGCTTCTTCATAACGAAGTTGATTAATCCACCAAATTGAGTTCCATATTGTAAAGAAGCAGCTCCACGAATAACTTGTATTTCTTGAACTCCTTCTGCTGCTGGTGAATAATAACTTTCTGGATATCCTAAAACGTCTGCACTAATATCATAACCATTCTGACGTGTATTAAAGTTTGAAGTTCTATTTGGATCTAAACCACGACCACCAACATTTAATTGTAAACCAGCATCATCATTTTCAAAAATATTTAAACCAGCGACTTGATTATACAATTGTCTGGCATTATTTGCTGCCAAATTTGCTGTTGATTCTGTAACTAAAATAACTTCTGTCTTTTTTCCTGCATAAATAGCTGTACCTTCAACATCTTTAAGTCTTTTTAGTTCGAAAGCTTTTCTCTTTTTAGCTGTTATTTCTACTTCTGATAATTCTTCAGAAAAAGAAGCTAGAATGATATTTACATTCTCGTTTGCTATTAATTTTTTCTCTAAAAGCTCATATTCGTCTAAATAGAAAATAACTTGAATTTGCGTTTTATTTGATGTAAACTCAAACTCCCCTTTGTTATTAGTTTCTGTTAGTACGTTTCCTGAACTATCTAAAAGCTGTACTTTTTGTAAAGCTTTTTTATTCTCATTTGTAACCGTTCCTTTGTAGCGCTGTTGCCCAAATGCGCATACTGAAACTAGAAATACTATAATAAAACAACTATAATCCTTTAATCTTAATCTCATTTGTAAAAGGTAAAATCCAATATTTATGTTTGAAACTGTTTTTTTCTTTATATAAATCAACTTTAGCATCTATAAAACGTTCGCTAGAACGTCCGTTTAATGCCACATAAGAGTCTGCATATACTTCAACATTCTTGTGCCCTTGTTGCGTAAAATGATCTCCTAAAAAGTGAGCATATTCTATAATAAAATCAGGTTGAAAACTCATTTGTTTTTCCTGAAAAGAGGTTAAAAAATCTGTATTGTCAACGTAAAAGAATTGTTTGGTTTTTCCATCAACAATTTTAAATGTGGTGTATCCTGCTTTTTCCATTAACATTACACGCCAAGAGAATCGATATCCTTGTTCTGTCCAAAATAATTCCCCAGGATACAATAAATATCTCCATGGCAATAAAAGTTGTAAAACTAGAAACACACTAACAATCTTTAAAGTAAATGTTCTTCTAAATTGAAAAATTTCAATTTCTTCTATGTTATTTGTTTTTAATCTTAGCTTACTTTTTATGAAAGCAATTATTTTTTCATGAAAAGATGCGCTAAAAAATATTAGCGTAGCAACGATCATGATATAAGGAAACATTCCTATCGGAAATAAAATCCTTGTAAATACATGAAAAAGAACAACTAGGAAAAACCCAATAGTTCTTGTTCTTTTAAATAATAATAAAAAAGGTATAGATAAATCATAAATAGCTCCACTCCAACTCATAGCAAAATGAAACCATTCTTGTTGCATTAGATTATTTCCAATTAAAGGCAGGTCGTATTTAGAAGGTAGCCATATTTTTAAAGGTTGTGCCCTAAACAACCAATCGGAATTTAATTTGGCTAAACCAGCATAAAAATAAACAATTCCTAAAAGGAGTTTAATACTATCGATTGTCCAATTCGGTATCGTTTTGTATGATTTTTTATTGAAATAGTTATCTAATGAAAAAGTTGCATTTGCAGGTAAAAAAATAAGTAGAAAACTAAGAATACTTATAAAATAATAATGATTAAGATAAGTTGTCTTATCCATTAATTCGATATAAGTAAAACTTAAAAAGAAAGTAATTATTGACAATCTATACTTATAACCTACAGCAACTAATAATGCTGAAATTCCGCAAAGAATAAAGAGAAAGTAAGTATAATTCCCTAACGGTTTAATCCAGCTGAAGCCATAAAAAGAAAAGAAAAACTTAGGTTGAATATATAATTTCTCTATCCATCCGTTGTACCAAAACCTAATGATACTGATACACATTAACAACCCGAAAAACAAACGGAAAGTTGCCAAAGGAGCTGCACTAGTCTTTTTTAATATGTAATTATTTAAAGTCAATCTCTTATACACAAAAAACTGCCTGAGTTAACAGACAGCTTTTAATATTATACTTAGTAATTTATATTTTTAATCTCCATCAGCATCAACAAAGTCAACACTTACATTAAATACCTGTAACATATCTACTTTTAACAGTACAACTGCTTTTTGTAATTCGTCATATGCTTTTAACATTTCTGTATTATTAGAACTTACTTGATTGAAAAAATTATCATCTAAAGTTTCAATTTGTGTTTTTGCTAAATTCAACTGATTTTCTATATCTGTTGCTAATGTTGATTTATTCAAGCTAACTAAATAAGATTTAAAACTAGCTCCATTTGTACCAATATAACCGTGTCCAGTGAAAACATCTTGTACAGATTTTAATCCTTGTAATGCTAATTTTTTAGAAATATCTTTCTTATAAAAAGCTTCAACTTTTTCTGGTAAAGCTGTATTAGAAAAAACTCCTCCAGGTATCCCAAATTTATTTGCTCTTAATCTTTTTTCGTAGTAAAAAATAAAGTCATTTACTAATTTATTAAGTGCACTAGTTGCAGTATTAGAAGTACTTGAAATAAACTGAGTTCTATAACTTCCTTTCCAATCTGATACAATATCGCTAGCTATAGTACTCATTTTTTCTACAATATCATTTACATATTTTTTATATCCTGCAGCATTTACATCAGTAGTAAATTTTTCAAGTATTGCTGTATCATCTGCTCCTATAGCGTTAAATAAATAATCTAAAGCTGGTAAACCTTGAGCATCGTGATTATTTGGACTATTAAAATCGTAAGTTCCATTTGTAATGTTGCTTTCAATATCTGCAACAGTTACTGGAAAAATATTAAAATGGTTTACAAACTGTAATTCTTCAGCCTTACCAATATCGAACATTGAAACACTTTGCCAAATCATATATGTTGACTCCCAACTTGATCTAACCTGATTTAATGTAGTGACATTTGGAGTTGCAGTAAAACTAATAGCATCTGTTTTTAATTGAGCTAACCTAGTTTCTAAGGTTTCAAAAGCAGGAATAATTGTGTTATCTGCTAGAAAGGTTAACAAAGCTCCTCTATCGAAATTATCTGTATTATTATTATCCCCAGGATCTTGTGAATTATCAGAACAAGATAAGATTAACAAGAATGAAATGAATAGTATGGAATATTTTTTAAACATATAAAAAGTTATTTCTATTTATTCTAAATAAAACTCCCGCAAAGATAAAAAGTAGCTATGAATCTAGCTACTTTTTATAAATTTATTTTTATTTAGAATAATTTTAATTAACTACCTGCTTGAGCAACAGTAAAATCAAATTTATCTGCAATTGCATCAGAAATTTCATCAAGAGTAGCGTTAGTTACATCCCAAAAACCATTTCCTTCTAATAATTTGTTTGTGAAACCAGTAATTTCAGTAGTTGTAAAATAAGGAGCATTAGTAGAAGTATTACGTGTAAAACGTAAAGACTCTATAAAACCGAAGCCTTCAGATAAATCATGGAAAGCAGAAGCTTTATCTGTTGCTAAAGTTAATTTAGCTTGTTGTAAATAATATACAGCTCTAATTGCTATGATTTTAGAAACTTCATCTCTAATGATTTTAGCTTGTGCTTCTCTTTCTGTATAATTTTTTACAACAATAGCTTGTCTTCCTTTTTTGAATGCATCATATATTTTCTTAGATATACCAGTAAAGTCTGTGTCTCCTTCTACTCTAGAAACATACTTACTTAAAAAGCTATCTGCATTATATTGTGGGTTTTCAGCATTATCTGTTCCATATAAATAACCAAAAGCTTCATCCCATTTATGTTCCATATTAGTGTAATTCTTATCTGTAGCTAAAACTTGATTATCATTATCTGCTACATTAGTTCCTTCATCTAAAACAAGAATACCTAAATAATTGTTTAACATTTGGTCTACCATTAAGGCTCCAATTAAAGTTTTATTAATTGCCTGATTTAATTCTAAACCTTTTCCGTTTACTAAACGATTAGATCCACCACCTGCTTCTTGAATTCTTCCAGCAACACCTTCAGCTGCGTTAGTATTCCAGTTAGGAAAAACTACGTCAACTTGCTCTTTAATCCATCCATCAAATTTTTCTTTGATTGCAGTTCCTTCTACAACATTTGAAAAGAAATAATCTCTAGAAGCTGCTGTTTTACTTCTAATACTTTTTGAAGAAGCATTTAAATCAGTATTAGAAAAATCTGCATTTCCTTCTACATGAGCAAACATACCATCTAACATTGCTTCAGTAGTTGTAGGAATTGCTGTACTTGAAGGGTCATTTTTTAATGCACTGATAAATTCTTCAGCCATTTTAATTCTAGTAGTTTGTCCTGAGTAACTTACTGAAGTACTACCATTTCTTTCGAACTTATATGTATCTGGAGCGACTACTTCTGCATCAGGATTATCAGGAATATTATTGTTATCATCTGAACAAGAAACAAACAATAAACTTGAAACTGTTAAAGCAGATAAAAAAACTTTCTTCATTTTATTAAGACTTATTTTAAATAATTTAACGCAAATATAAGATACGTTTTCATCTAAACAAATTTTATTTAGATTTATTTAAAATAAATTATTTTGACTTTAAAAACTCAATAACAGCTTTTCTAACATCAATAGCAGTTTCGTTAGATTTAGGTTCGTAAACATCTAATACTTGAGGGTTAGAATTCTTTAAAAAAGGAATATCGAAACCTTTTAATAAATAATCGGAAGTAGCAATAGTGTAATCTTTATTAGGGTCTATCTTTTGTTCTTTAACTAACCAAAAACCACTATCATTTCTAGTTACATTAAAACGTTGTAAATAAGCACCTGTACCCGAAGCTTTATCACCAAATTCTAATACTTTTTCTAGTAAATCTCCCTTTAACTTAACTTTTAATACTGGACCTCCGTAAGGAAGAACTCTAAATATATCTACAGCATTAATATTTCCTTCTAAAACATCGTCTATTCGAATAGATCCTCCATTTACAAAAGCACAATCAATATTCTCATTTCCATAAGATTTACTCATAGATTCTGCAATAATTTTACCCATATTAGTTTGTATTGATCTTATGGGTGTATCTCGTGCATCAAGAGGAACTTTGGTTTTATATATAATTTCTTCAGGATTGGCTATAACATCCTTAATTTTTATATTTAATAGATTTTGCCATTTTTTAACAACAGAGTTCACGTCTTCGTCAACAGGAAAATTATCGTCTATAATTTTTAATTCAGACTTAAAATTTAATTCTTTAGTATCTGTATTAAATTCAAAACGATGTATATATACTGTTTTTGCATTAGCATCTGCTTTAGCAATATATGTATTTCCTTCTTTAACATACATATTGTTATGCTCGTGCCCGCCCATTATCAAAGGAATATTAGGTAATAATTTTGCTATTTCTTTATCTTCTTCAAGCTTTACATGAGTTAAACCTAAAATAAAATCGACCTCATCTTTTAATTCATTATAAGTTCTTTCAGCTTCAACATACATATCTGAATAAGAAACATAATTTCTTGGATTAGAAGGAATACAAACACTAATAAAACCTATTTTAACTGACTTCTCTCCTATTCTAAACTCTTGAATATAAGTTTCATTTACTGCTTCTTTTTTTCCCTCTATAACTTTATGAAAAAAGTGATTTTTTCCATTTTCTTTATGAAAAACATTTGCACTTATCCATTCAAAATGGCTTTCATTTAATCTATTTTGTAGATCATTATAACTTAAATCAAACTCATGATTTCCAAACGCTACTAAATCAAAATTCATAGCATTCATAACTTCCACCATTTGCTTACCACGAACACGTTCACCATCTACTTTCATTGTTCCTAAAAGAGAAGGGTTTAAAAAATCACCAGCTAAAACTAACATTGAGTTTGGATTTTCTTTTTGAAGTTGTCTGTAAAGAGCAGAAACTCTTGCCATTCCTCCATATTTATTTCCTTGAATTGGCGCTATTTCGTAAACATCATTCAACTGTAAAATTGTAAAATAAATATTATTATCTTTCTTTATAAACTTAAAATCCTGAGAAGAAGTCAAAGGATTTGATATAGATTTACATGAATTTAGAAATACAATACAAACGATACTGAATTTCAAATAAAAAGTAATACGCTTCACAGCAATTGATTAAAAATTATTCGTATTTTTTTATGTTTTTTCTAATCACTTTTCTGTAGTATACAAGTTCTTCAAACTGATAGAAAAAATTAATTTTAAGTTCTGAAACTGTTTGAGGATTTTCAATTTTTTTTCCTAAAACAAAAGCAGTCCAACTTTCGGCAATATCTTCCTCTGGACTCTCTGCTGCATAATCTGTAATAAAGTCATTATAATTATCTTTATATAAACCATACAATTTCTCTAAACAACTTTTTTGTTCTGTATAACAAAAATTTCTTTGAATATAATCCCATTCTTTAAGTAATGTCCCATCCCAAAATTCTTCAACAAATTTATTAAGATAACTTCTTTTATTTGTTATACCTTCAATAGTTACATAAGGTTCATTTGGTCTTTGATTAGTTTTTTTTCCTGGTGTAATTTGTGTGTGATTTAAAGTAAGTAAATGGCCAAACTCATGAACTAATGTATAAATTGATTGATTGATTCTTGTTTTATCTTTACTTGTAAAATCTACATCGATAGGATCTATAACTAGTTGCCATTCCGTATTTTTATCATTTAATGCACCTAAAGCACCTGTTTTTTCATCTTCACCATCTGTCATTAAAACAAGTCTTTTTATATATTTTTGTGTAATTCTTTTAGGAAAAATACTATAAAAAACACTCCAGTTGTAACGTGCTATACTTGTTTCCTCATCATTGCTTTCAATAAAAATTCCATTTCTAATTTCCCAAGAGCCTAGAGTCTGACTGTCTCTATCTGAGGGATCAGCAATATGCGGCGTTAAAAAACCAATTAAGAATGTTATTAAAAAACTAAATTTCATTTATCTAGACTAATAATTATGATTAAAAACGTCTAACACTTTATTATAAGAACTTTCAAAGCTCATTGGTTTAATATTAGTTTCAATCTTATTGGCAGTAAAATAAGAAAGCATTTTCTCTGTGGGCATATTTCCAGTTAAATCATCTTTTGCCATTGGACAACCTCCATAACCTTTAATAGCGCCATCGAATCTTCTACAACCTGCTTTGTAAGCGCTATCAATTTTTTCAAACCAAGTAGTAGGTGTGGTATGAAGATGAGCTCCAAACTCTATATTTGGGTAACTTGGGGTTAGATTTGAAAATAGATAGTCAATAACATTTGGGGTTGAACTACCGATCGTGTCAGACAAAGATACGATTTTAACTCCCATATTTGCAAGTTTTTCTGTCCACTTTGCGACAATTTCTACATCCCATGGATCTCCATAAGGATTTCCAAACCCCATAGATAAATATGCCACTACTTTTTTATCATTTTTTTGCGCGATATTTAAGATATCTTTTAAAACATCTATAGATTCAGCTATGGTTTTATGTGTATTTCGCATTTGAAAGTTTTCTGAAATAGAAAAAGGATATCCTAAATAATCTATTTCTTGAAAAACAGAAGCATCATTAGCTCCTCTTACATTAGCAACTATAGCTAACAACTTGCTTCTAGTAGAAGATAAATCTAACAAATTCAACACATCTGCTGTATCCTTCATTTGGGGTATTGCTTTTGGAGAAACAAAACTTCCAAAATCTATAGTATCAAAACCTACTTTTAACAATGAGTTTATATATTTTGCTTTAACCTCTGTAGGAATAAAATGACTTTTTATTCCTTGCATGGCATCCCTTGGACATTCTATGATTTTTACTTCTTCAATCATTATGCCAAATATAAATATATTTTAATATTAATTCTTTAATCTAGAATGTTAAATAGTAATGAAAAACATTAATTATTTAATTTTATAAAAATTTTTAAAAAAAGTGTAACAATGAAAATACAACTAAGTCTTTGAAGTATAATTTAGAAATTGAAAACACCAGATCTACATATTAATCAACTACTAAAACGCTGTCAGAAAAACGATTCATCTGCTCAAAAGGAAATATACAAATTGTATTATAAAGCGATGTATAACTCAGCATTTAGAATCTTAAAAGATGAATTTGAAGCAGAAGATTTGATGCAAGAAGCTTTTTTAACAGCATTTACTAAACTAAATAGTTTTAAAGGAGAAGTAACATTTGGTGCTTGGTTAAAACGAATTGTTATTAATAAGAGCTTAACTCAATTGAAAAAAAACAATAGATATCAAGAGGTTAAACTTGAAGTAATACCAAATCAACCTGAAGAAAATGATAATTTGAATTATGATAATTTAAATATTAAAGATGTTTTAAGTGCTATTCAAAAATTAAAAGATAATTATAGAGTTATTCTTACATTAAATTTGATTGAAGGATATGACAACGAAGAAATCATGCAGATCTTAAATTATAGTAATGAAAATGTTAGAACAACAATTTCTAGAGCAAAAAAGAAATTAAAGGAAGTTTTAAGTAAAGATATTAATAGAATTAATGTAGTATGAAAGATAAATTCGATGATTTTTTTCTTAATAACGATTTCGATATAAATGAACCTCATTCGGGACATGAAGATCGTTTTTTAAGAAAATTAAGTAGACAGCAGAAAAGTAGAAGAAGAATTTCTTGGACATGGATGAGCGCCGCAGCTTCTATTCTACTATTAGTTAGCTTTTTTCTAGGAAAATATACAACGCAAGAAAATCAAGTGCATTCTATTTTTCCTGAAATGGCAGAAACAGAAACATTTTTTGTAAACACTATAGCACAAGAATTAACGGAAATAGAGAAATATAGGAATATTGAAACTGAATCTATTATTGAAGATGCTTTAGATCAAATTGAAGAATTAGAAGATCAATTTCAAAATTTTAAAAAAGATTTAAAAGTAATTGGTAACGAAAAACAGGTTATTAAAAGAATGATAAATAATTATCAACAGCGTTTACAAATTTTAGAACACCTTTTATTTCAATTAGAATATATAAAAAACCCTAACAAACAAAACGATAACAACAATGAATTTATATAAAAATATACTAATCTTATTTTATTTGGTTCCTTCCTTAGTATTTGCCAACTCTATTAAGAAACACGAAAAAACAAAAACTATTAGTAAAAAATTCTCGGTTAATAGTAATGCTACTTTATATGTAAAAAATAAATATGGTAATGTGAATGTTACTACCTGGGATAAAAATACTATTGAAATTGATGTTAAAATCACTGTTAAAGGGAATGATATAGATAAAATTGAAGATAAACTTGATGCTATTCGAATAAATTTTGAAGCTTCAGAAAACTTAGTTGAAGCTAGAACAATTATTGAAAACACAAAATCTAGCTGGAGTTTTTGGGGTAAAAGCAACAACATAAATTATAAAATTAATTATTTTATAAAAATGCCTTTAACTAATAACGCTGATCTAAATAATAAATATGGAAATATTGAATTAGACATCATTAAAGGTAAAACAAATATTAATTGTGATTATGGTTCTATTCAAATTGAAAAGTTATTAAACTCATCAAATTCAATCTCTCTTGATTACTGTGAAAGCTCTATCATACAATACATGAAATCGGGAAGTTTAAATGCTGATTATTCAAAAATTACTATTCAAGAATCAGAATACATAAAAGTTAACGCAGATTACACTTCTGTAAATATTGGTAAAGTAAATGATGTAGTTTTTAATTGTGATTATGGTAGTATTTCTATTGATGAAGCTGAAAATATCGATGGAAATTCAGATTATGCTAGTATGCGCATAGGAACTCTAAGAAAAAATTTAAAAATAAACACAGATTACGGTGGCTTAAAAGTAAAAAATTTAATGTCTGGTTTTGAAAACTTTACTGTAAATGGAAATTATGCTGGAATTAAAATAGGAACCTCAAGTAATAACAATTTTAGCTTTATCATTAATTTAAGTTACTCTGGTTTTAAATACCCAGAGAAATATGTAGAAACACATAAAGTTGTAAGAAAAACTACAAATAAATATTACGAAGGAGTTTTCGGTAAAAGAAAATCAAACTCTAAAATAAATATCAAATCAGATTACGGAAGCGTTTCTATACGATTAAACGATTAATTGTTACCTCTTTAAAATCATTGATCTAAAAATTAAATATCTACCAACATAGTACATCAAATGATAAATCACTATGTAATATGGACTAGGGCTTATATAATTAGAAATAGCTGTAAGCACATCTGCTACGGGAAAAATTAACACACCTAAAAAAAAATATAAAGCTTTAGAATTATTTTTAGTCAATAAATTTAAAAAAGCAAATAAAACAAGAGATATAGATACAATTCCCATAGTAAAAACTAATAATTGTACATCGTTTACATATTCATAAAGTATCAGATAAATCATTGAAAATATAAACAAAAAAGGAATTGCATAAAGCAAAAGCGTTTTTAAAGAATGTTTTAAAATAGAATGATATATTATGATAATATATAAAAATCTATTTAACACTAATAGAAATAAAGCTTCATGATAAAAGTGAGCTTCAAAAACAAAAAGTGAATCAGAAACTATAGAAAATAATAAAATTACGACATACCAATAATTAACTTTTGGAGTAGTTTCTAAATACAAAAAAGATAAAGACAATAAGGCTGCGAGTTTTACAGCAAACTCAAAATTCAAATCTTCTATAGTTACAACGTATAAAACTAAAAGAGAAGCTAAAATATATAACGTTGTAAAAAGTGTAACATTTTTCTTATTTGTATGTCTTTTTCTCAAATGGAAGTATTAATTGTTTAAAAATAAAAAAAAAATGAAAAAATTACTATTAACCTTATTTATTTTAACTGTAACAACAAACCTTACTGCTCAAAGTTGGTGGAACTCAAAAAAAATTAGAGGAAATGGAAAAATTACAACAGAGAAACGATCTGTAGGAAACTTTGACGATATTAATGTTGGGGGTTCTTTTGATGTTGTTCTTGTTGATGGTCGTGAAGGAGAAATTACTATTGAAGGAGAAGAAAACATCATTCCCTATATTATTACTGAAGTTAGAGGGAATACATTAAAAATAAAAACAAAAAAAAATACGAATTTAAGATTCAATAGAAAATTAACAGTTACTGTAGCTTTTGAAAAGATTGATGGAATAGGACTTGGAGGATCGGGTAATGTTCGTTCAGAAAAAACTGTTACTGGAGAAAAAGTTAGTTTATCTATTGGGGGATCTGGTAATATTAAAGCAAAAATTAAAGCAAGTACTTTATCAACATCTATTGGTGGATCTGGTAACATTAGAGTATCTGGTTCAACTAACAATTTTAAATGCTCTATTGGTGGGTCTGGTAATATTAAAGCTTACAATGTAACAACCAAAACTTTAAAAGTGAATGTTGCTGGTTCTGGAGATATAGAAGCTACAGTTAAAGAAAAAATTAAAGCTACTGTTGTTGGTTCTGGTAGTGTTTATTACAAAGGAAATCCAAAATATATTGATACACATTCAATGGGATCAGGAGACGTAATAAAAAGGGATTAACTATCTTATTATTGTTCTAAAAGTTAAGTTTATTCTTGGACGGTGAACTTTTTTAGTTGGTGGAAGACGATGTAACCAATGTGTTTGTGTTTCATCTTTCATCACCAATAACGAACCATGTTGAAGTATTTTAGAAACTACTTCCTTGGTTCGTTTATGTTTAAATGCAAATTTTCTTTCAGCACCAAAAGTAACTGATGCTATTGCCCCATTCTTTTTTAAATCTTTTTCTCCGTCACTATGCCAAGCCATTCCTTCTGAACCATCATGATATAAGTTCAATAAACAAGAATTAAATGTTTCTTTAGTAATAGATTCTATAATCTTTTTTATTTCTAATAATTCGTTCGTAAAAGGCAATGCTACTTTGGTAATATTCGAATAAGAATATTCAAATTCCTTTTCACCAAACCATGCCACTTTTCTTTTAGTTGTGATTAATTTTCCAAATATTATAGCTTGATCTTGTTTCCAAGGAATCCTATTCAATAAATAATCATAATAAATATCTGCTTCTTTTTTCTTAAAAGCATGCCCATAATAATGAACTGTACCTCCTTCTGGAAGTAAATTTACTAATTGATTCGTCTGTGAAAAGAGATCCATATTTAATTTAGTCTCTAAATTTATTCCTTTTAAGTATATTCTTTAATCTCAATTTAATATCACTACCTGTGTCATATATCATTTGTTCGTTAGAAGGAAAGTTTACATGTTCTTTTTTTGTTAAATTAAAAAAATCCTCTTCTAAAGCACGTTTATCTCCATCATAATCTGCATAAAAGTGTTCAAAAACAAATTCACTATTTAAAGGAAATTCATCAAGTAATTGTTTATTTATATTATCAATATATCGAACTACACCTACTACTCTACTAGTTTTATATTGTTGATATTCATAAAATGTACAGCGAACAGTTTTATATACATCTTTTTTAATTTTTCTACCAGAACTATCTTTTACATAATTTCCTTTATCATCTTTTACATATATATACCCGGTCTT
Source organism: Tenacibaculum aquaeponti (assembly GCF_052084715.1). Classification (GTDB taxonomy): domain Bacteria; phylum Bacteroidota; class Bacteroidia; order Flavobacteriales; family Flavobacteriaceae; genus Polaribacter. The sequence goes on from NZ_CP197288.1 coordinate 687,885, forward strand.
TATTTCTCTTTCTTTAATTAACTCTTTCTCTTTTATTTGTTCAGGAGATACTTCAATTCTTATAAAACTTAATTCTAAATCAAAATCATAGGAAATGTTTCTTATTTTTTTTGCATGGTAGGTTGTCCAAAAATCATTTAGTCCATATGTATCAATAGCTAATAAGTCATCTTCTAATCTTCTTGGAATTACTTGATCTGTTTCATTAAATACCTTTATAAAAATATAATCTATCCCTTTTCTATGTGCTTCCTCCATATAAGAATTTAACTCCTTATAATTAGGATACATTCGATTAATATTTTCAAATTCTTGATATGCCTCCCTATATTTCAATTTATTATTCTTTCCTTTATCAAAAACAGAAACAGCATTTACATATAAATACTCAGTATATTTTTCTTTAACTTTTATAATTTGATCATCATAATTAACTAAGTTAAAAACAACATTTTTATTCGTATTTAAATTTTTTAATGGTAATAGTGGTTTTATCCTTTCTTGCCTATCATTTAACGATAAATAAAGATTATAAATTGTTCTTAAATTACTAGGTCTGTTTTCTTTATTTAAAAATGAAATCTTAGCTAAATCTTTATCAACAGCTTTCTTATATGCTTCTTGTAGCATAATTATATAAGGTTGATTTTTCTCTTTTGCTTTATCTTTTTTTAACTTATTAATTGATAGAGAAATTGCTTTTTCATAATCTCCTGAATTAATGGCTTTTTGAGTAGATTTTATGCTATTACAAGAAGTAAGTAAAAGAAGTAAAAATGCAATTAAAATGAGTAGTATTTTGTTCATAAACTAAATTTAATTCTGACTTATTTCCCAAAAGTAATGCCAAAAAACAAATATTACTCAACTTATTTTACTAACCTAGTTAAAGCTTCTTTAATAATACCTATATTTTTTTGTTCATTAGGTTTATTAGCCGCTTTTTGAGTTTGAACCATATTGCGCATTAACTCTATACCTACATTATTAAAGCCATATTGTTCATATTGTTTTCCTTTAGAAACAATATCATTTACTAAATTTTGAATAGCTTTTGAATTATTACTTTTTGTAATTTTCTCATATGCTTTAGTATACAAACTTTTAATATTTTTATCCTGACTTAAATACATTCCTGTAATTACATTACCAGCTATAAAAGTTAATTCACTCTCGTCATTTTCTTCTAAATAAATACGAGTTAAAGGTGTTGCAATTACCTTTTTAACTCCTTCAGAAAGTTCTTTAGATTTGGTGTAAGCTAGTTTTTTATCTATATAATACAATGCAACCAAAGCATTACCAACCACTGAATATGATGGGCTATTTAATGCATTTTCAAAAATAGGTTTTAATTCAGGTTCTGTTAATTTTCCTAAAGTTTCAATAGCAGCTGCCTGAACAAGTGTTTTTGAGTCATTCACAGCCATTTGTTTGATTTTATCGATAACCTTACGCTTACTATATTTATTAATTAAATTAATATTTTGAAGTGCTAAAATTCTCAATTTATAGAAAGGATCATTTAAAACACCTGCTATTGCATTAAAAGATTTATTATCGATATGTTGAGACTTTGCAACTTCTAATAATGCTTCTCTTTTGTGTCTATAGTTTTTTGCATTTTTCAACTGAAAGATATAATCACTTAAAATTTTGTTTTCACTAATATCACATAACAAAACACCATCTGCATTAATTTGAACTAACTTTGGTTGTGTTGTATAAGATAAATTAAAAGATGTCTCTTTTCCATTTACAAAAACAGTATGACGTTTTACTTTATTTTTTTCAAAAACATCTATAGTTAAAGGAAATTGAAATTCTTGATCTTGGGTTTGATACACATTAACAGTAACCGTTTTTCTTAAATCATTGTAATCGTAAGAAATATCTAATTTAGGGTGTCCTTTTCCGAAATACCATTGATTAAAAAACCAATTTAAATCTTTACCTGTAATGCTTTCTAAAGCTAATCGTAACTCATGAGCTTCACCTGTTCCGTATTTATTATCTGTTAAATATTTATTTAAACCTTCAAAAAAAGCTTTATCTCCTAGATAGTTTCTTAGCATATGTAAAATTGCTCCACCTTTATTATAACTAACAGCATCAAACATATCTTCTTTATCATCATAATAAAAACGAACCAAATGTTTATCTGGATTATCTCCTAATTTATATGCTTGAATATCTTCAAATAAATGTGCCTCAGCCTCATCTTTACCGTATTTATAATCTAGCCATAAATATTCACTATAATTCGCAAAACTTTCATTAACTGTTAAATTACTCCAACTTTCTGCAGTTACTAAATCACCAAACCAATGATGAAACGCTTCATGTGCAATTGTAAGTTCTTGTACATTTTGATCTATTAATTGCCCTGGAGTTTGATATGCTTTTTCTCCATGAATAACAGCTGTAGTGTTTTCCATAGCACCACTTACATAATCTCTACCTACGATTTGCGAGTATTTATCCCACGGATATTCAATTCCTGTAATTTTAGAAAAGAATGCCAACATCTCTGGTGTGTTTCCAAAAATATCTTTTGCATAGGGAACATATTCTTTTTCTACATAATAATCTACTGGAATATTTTTGTAAGCATCTTTTATGATTTCATACTCTCCCACTCCTATAAAGAATAAATAAGGAGCATGTTTTTGAGTAAAATTCCAATAATCTGTTCTTGTTCCGTTACTATTTTGAGTTTGATTTTCCAATTTTCCATTGGAAAGAGTTTTATATTTTTTTGGAACTGTAATATAAATCTCTTGTGAAGTTTTTTGATTAGGAGCATCTATAGTAGGAAACCAACAACTACTTGCTTCGGTTTCTCCTTGTGTCCAAATTTGAGTTGGTTTATTTTCATCTTCTCCTTTAGGATTAATAAAATATAAACCTTTTACCGATGTTATTGCCTTACTTCCTTTTTGTTTTACTCTTTCTGGTTGTGCAGTATATTTAATATAAACCGTTAGTTTTTCATCTCTTACATAAACTTTAGGTAAACTTATTTTTAAATTATAACCATCATACTTATATTTTAAATCTACATTATTTAATGTAACCTTATGAATCAACATTGCTTTGGCATCTAACTCTAACTCATTAGAACTATAAAAATGAGGCTTTACTGTAATCCAAGCTTCACCATTCATTGTTTGTTTCTGAAAATTAAAATCAACTTTTAATTTCGTATGTTCTAAGTTGAAAATCTTATCTCTCTCGCTCCTATATTCAGATAAACTTTGTGAAAATCCTTGATAAATAAAAGAACTACATAGTATAAGCACCCAAAAAATATTCCTCATAAAACTTTATGTATTTGATCAAAAGTACTAATTAAATATTGTATTGCTGTTAATGGCTAGTTAAAACAAAACACCACAACATTTTCAAAAAAGTTGTGGTGTTTCTAAAATCATTTTATAAGAAAGTTTACTCAATAGGATCTACTCTTAATTTTTCTGTTTGAAATTCTCCTCCGAACATATCTTTTATCATTTCTAATTCTTGTCCTTCTTCACTCTTTTTGATATTTTGGATCATACTTATTATTTTATTTGGATTCATATCTTCTCCTAAAACTCTAGCGACTCCAAATCCAAAATTCTTTGCATAAACTACAGCAACAATCTCATCAATTGCATCTGTATCTCCAGAATAATACACGGTAGCTCTCCCTCTTTTATCATTAGCTCTAAATAAAGATTTATAATCTGTATTTTTCATGATTGTTTTCAACCTCTTATTCTCTAATTTTAGTTCTTCCTCCGTAGCATTCTTCTCTGGTAAAAAAGCTAAGTTTAACTTTTTTATACTCTGAAAAGTTTTTTGATCTTCTTCTGAAGTATCTTCAAAAAAAGAACCTAGCATACTTGTAGAAACATCTAATCTTGTATAACTCGTATTATCTTGAGATTTAATCAAATACGTTTGTAAACTTTCTTCATTCTTACAGGAAACAATGGTAAATACAATAGATAAAACTGTAAACAATAATATTTTTTTCATAGTATACTTCTTATAAATTAATTGATAAAAACATAGCCTAATTAAAGGCTATGCTATGTTTTATTTGTAACAAACTGAAAAAATTATTCAGCTTTTTTTTGATAGTCGTTAGCTATTTTAGATAACTCATTCATATTAATTTCTCCTGTTAAAGAAATGATTGTTGAAGATGGTAAATTTTCTTTACCTCCTTTAATTCTATCATTTTTATCTAAATCTTTTACAAACATTAATACTTCACTAACAATATCTTTATTTTTTGTAGCTTTTATATAAATCTTTACTCTAGATCCTTTATCCTTAATTCTCATTAACTGAGTTAAATTAGAATTTTTTATAGCCTTATTTACCATTTTTTCCATGTCTGCAGCAATACTTGCATTTTCTGTAGAAAACACCTTTAACTCCTGAAGGCCTTTAGCTGTATTAAAAAATTCCATTTCTTCAGATTGAGAATCTGGAAACTTACGAATTAGATCGAATAAATCTTTAGTTACAACTACTACAGATACATCTTCTAAATCTTCTAACTTATCAAACATAGAAGATTGACTAAATCCTATATTAGATACAAAAGCTAATGCTAATAATATGATTACTTTTTTCATGATATTTACTTTTTTGACTTGGTTTTACTTTGTTTACTTTTCGAATTAATTATTTATTTTTTTTATAGCTGTTTTTACAGCTTTATCGTAAGTGTCTAACTTTGCTATCGCTTCTGTACCTTTTTTATAATTATTAGACACAGAATATAATGCTTCGTTACCTTTATTTAAGTTATACGATACCATTTTTAACGCCTTTTTCACTTCTGCTATTTGCATTTCGGTTTTACGTTTTTCTACAATATCATAACCTGTATACACACTCACTAACAAAGCGATTGATGCTGCTACTGATAACCATTTAAAGTTCTTACGTTTCTGTTTCTCAGGTTTTAACTCAATGGTTTTAGTAAAAGTTTCATTCCGACTTTGTTTAAAATACCCAAATAACATACCATACTCTTCAAGATGCGCTGGTATTTCATCTCTTTTGGTAAAATAATTTCTTAAAACAGTTTCTTCTTGAAGTGTTGTTTCTGCATTTAAGTATTTTTCTAATAACTTTTCTATGTTAGCTAACTCCATAGTTATGTTGTTTAATTAATGCTTCTCTTATTGTTTTTCGTGCTCTTGATAAAGCTACCCTTACTGCGGTTGGTTTCATATTCACCATTTCGCAAATTTCATCAAAATCATATTGTTCAATATCTCTTAACTGAATAATGATTTTTTGTTGTTCAGGTAAGTTTTCAATGAGCTTGTGTACTTGGTTTACACTATCTTTATATTCTATTTTCTTATCTAACGTTGTATCTTTTTCTTTATAATTACTATGTACTAAAGTTAAATTACTAGCTTGTTTAGATTTTAATCTATCAAAACAATAATTTTTTGTCATAGTCATTGCAAAGGCTTCAACATTTCTGTAATCAGCTAATTTATCTTTACTTCTCCATAACTTAAAATAAAGTTCTTGAGTAGCATCTTCAGCTTCTTCCGTCGACACAAGCAATCGTTTTGCTAAACGAAAAACTTTATCTTTAAATGGTAATACAACTTTTAAAAAGTCTGATTGGTTCATTGTCTGGTTACTTAAATTTAATAAAGCTGTAAATCTGTATTAATTTCTACGACAAATTTATCAACTTTACACCTTTACGACGACACAGTATTTTATTTGTTACAGAAAAAGTTAAAATAAATACTAAGTTTTATTTAAATTGCGTTAATACTAAGGATTAAACTTATTATAATGAAGAAATATTTTACATCAAAACTCTTTTTGCTTTTATTAATTTCTATAACAATAAGCTGTAGTAAGTCTGAAGACATACCACAAGATATTAAAATTAATGATTTTGTATGGGGAGGACTAAACGCTTATTACAAATGGCAAGGTGAAGTTCCTGATTTAGCTGATAATAAATTTTCAACTCGTGAGCAGTTAAACAACTACTTAGCTGGTTTTAATGCTCCTGATCAATTGTTTAATAGTTTACTCCACAGACCAGGTGACGTAGATCGTTTTTCATGGATTGTTGATGATTATGTTGCTTTAGAAAATTCTTTTCAAGGAATAAGATTAACAAGTGGGATGAAATTAATTGGTGTTCGATACAGTGATAACCCTGATAATATTTTTGTTGTAGTAAGGGATGTCGTTTCAGGCTCTGATGCAGACACTAAAGGAATTACCAGAGGAATGATTATTAACGAAGTTAATGGTACTCAATTAACTTCTTCAAATGTTAATGATTTATTTGCCCCTGATTCTTTCACTATTTCTTTAGCAGATTATAATGGAGGAAATCCTATTACTAATGGAATCACTTTTGATATTGTAAAAGGACAAATACAAGAAAATGCTGTGAAAATTGCTAAAGTAATTACACAAGGGGCTAACAAAATGGGTTACTTAATGTATAATCAATTTTCTGTTCCTTATGATGGCGATTTAAACAATGCCTTCGCCACTTTTAAAAATGAAGGCATCACAGATTTAATTGTAGATTTAAGATATAATGGTGGCGGTTCAGTTAGAACTGCAACTTATTTAGCTAGTATGATTAGTGGACAACCGAACACTAATATTTTTTCCCAACAAATTTGGAATGATAAAGTAATGAATTCCATAGATAGAGATGTTTTTCTTAACTATTTTACAAATCGTATCCAAAATAAAAATAGTAACGGGCAAGTTATTTTAGATGAACCGATTAACACTGTTAATATGTCTTCTGTATATTTCATTGTTACAGATAGAACAGCTTCTGCTTCAGAACTTGTTATTAATGGTTTATTACCTTATATGGATGTTAACTTAGTTGGAACTAAAACAGTCGGCAAACAAGTAGGATCCATTACTTTATATGATTCAGACGATTATACTAAAACTGGTCCAAATTTCAATAACAATCATACTTGGGCAATGCAGCCAATAGTGTTAGAAATTCAAAATAAAAATGGGCAAAATGAACCTAACGGTTATACACCAGAAGTAATTATAGAAGAAGATGTTGCTAATTTAGGAGTACTTGGAGATCCAACAGAACCTTTATTAGCTAGAACTATTGAATATATCACAACTGGATCTAGAGGAAGTTCTATATTCTCTAGAAATTCTTCCTTACAAAAACCTGTATGGAATTCTGAATTGAAAAATCTAGATTATAACAATATGTATATTAACTTAAAATAAAATACAGGTAATTCATTATAGAAAAAATCCAGCTATTAGGCTGGATTTTTTTATTACAATGTTTTGTTATTTTTATTTGATTAAAATCTTTTTAGTTCCTGCTGTAGATTTTAAAATATAAAGTCCTTTACCTAATCCTTCAGTTTTAATTTCATTCATAGAATTAGCTTTGTATTCTTTTACTTTTTTTCCTAACATATTGAAAACAACGATTTGTATCGGAGTACTAGTAATTTCACTATTAGTTAAGTCATTCGTGCTAATTCTACAAGAATAAGGACCAACTAAATTGCTTACAAATAAATCATCATCGGCGTCTTGATCTTGAAAGTCTGAACTGCTAATTACTTTATAATATGTTCCATTAATTCTATAACTTTTACCTACAGTTAATTTAGAAGAAAGATTTTCTAAATTCAATTTATAAGTTCTAGAAATATAATTACTACAAGGAGAACTTACTCTACCTAATTTATGAAATCTTTTACAGGCGAAATTAATAGCAGAAGAATGATGAGTTCCAAACCAGTTTTCATCAGCATCCTGATTCGATGTATTCGAGATGCTAGTTACTTTGTAATATTCATTATCAATAATATAAACATTTCCAACAGAAAGAGTTCCTGTCCAATAGTAATTAGCTTTTATATTTTCTAAAACTCTATTCGTACAAAAGTTTCTATTTGCTTCTGTATAAGTACTTCCTAATCTAGCAACTCGAATGTATTTTTTACATTGGTAACTTGTAATTGGAGTTGGTTGAGCAGACACGGTCCAATCGTCATCTGCGTCTTGTTCATAAACATCTGTTGCTTGAGTTACGATGTAATATTTTGAGTTTGTGTAGTACAATGAACCAACATTTAATTTAGATGATAATCCGTAAAAGTTAATTTTTCTTGTACCACTAACAACTAAGCTACCAGAATAATAATCACAAACTGATTTAGCCGTGGTTCCCAAAATTTTTACTCGATGATATTTAGCTTGAGCCAAAGAGGTTAACGCAACAAATAATGCAAAAAAGAGTGTAAGTGTAGTTTTTTTCATAATAAATAATTTCCTACTAAAATAGAAGCTAAGATTTAGCATTGGATTAATTATATATTATGTAAAAGTTATAAAAGAATAAAGCTCGGAAATTTCCGAGCTTTATAGTAATTATTGGTTTTTATATTTGTTGGAATAACGTTTCCAGAGTTTAGTTTGATGAGTTTCTAAACTAATTTTTCTTCCTTGAATAAAAGCTTCAGAAATGATATTAGTTCTCATATCTAAAGCATCACCTTCAGAGATAAATAAAGTAGCATCTTTACCAACTTCTAATGTTCCTGCTATAGCATCAATACCTAATATTTTAGCATTATTACTTGTTATAAGCTGAACAGCTTGCTCTTTATCTAAACCATAAGCTGCATAAGTTCCTGCATAAAAAGGTAAGTTTCTTGCGCTCATACGTTCCATATCACCTTCCATTCCTAAACCAACTAAAATACCTTTTTCAGATAAAATTTTAGCCATTCTATATGGTAAGTCATAATCTTGATCTTCACTATCAGGTAATCTATGAGATCTTTCAAGAATTACAGGAATGTTATTGTTTTTAATTAAATCTGCAACTTTATGTGCTCCATGAGCTTTCACTAAAACTACATTTTTAATGTTTAATTCATTAAAATCATTAATAACATCAACAATTGCTTTTTCTCCATTAACATGAACAAAAACTTTTTGAGTACCATTAAAAACATTCTTTAAAGCTTCATAAGGAAGGTTTTTAGGAGTTTTATTTCCAGAAAGATAAATTTTAGCTTTTTTAAAGAAGTTTTTAATTCTATCTGTTGCTTCTTTATAATTTTTATTAGGTTTTAAACCTCTGTCTTCTCCTAACCACCAACGTCCAAAGCTAAAAGTAGAAGGCCAATTAATATGAATCCCGTCATCTAACTTTATAGCAGCATCTTCCCAGTTCCAAGCATCTAACTGTACAACAGTTGAAGTTCCAGAAATAGTTCCTCCTCTTGGAGCAACTTGAGCCATTAATACTCCATTTGGACGCATTGTTTCAATAACTCTACTTTCTGCATTATAAGCAATAATACTTCTAATGTGAGGTAAAAAATTACCAACTTCATCAAAATCTCGAGTAGCTCTTACGGCATCAATTTCAGCTAAACCTAGAGAAGTATTGGCCGCAATAAATCCTGGATAAACGTGTTTTCCATTCGCTTTAATCACTTCTCCTTTTTGTTCAGAAGCATTATTGTTTCCTACATATGTAAGTTTTCCATTAGAAAAAACTAACAAAGAGTTTTCGATAACTTTTCCATTACCGATATGTGCTGTAGCACCTACAATAGAATAATCTTTTGTTTGTTTAGATGCTGGTGTTTGTTGTGCATTAATATTTCCTAGAATAAAGAAACTTAATACAATAAGTATAAATTGATTTTTCATTTTTTTACTATTTAAGTTCTTATTCGGTATCACAGTGGAATAAAATTTTGTGCTTTCTTGATGGTTTTTGAGTTGGAGCTCCTCCAATTTTCTCTTTTAACATCATCGAAATTAATTTAGCGCGTTCTGCTTTTAAAGCTTTACGTTTTTGTTTGTCTGAATTAATATCAAAATATATAGCACCTTCTACAATAGTTTGTTCTGCTTTGGCATAAATAGATAACGGGTTATCACTCCAAACTACAATATCAGCATCTTTACCAACTTTAATACTTCCTGTTCTTTCATCTAAGTGTAATAACTTAGCAGGATTAATGGTAACTGTTCTCCAAGCTTCTTGTTCTGTTAAACCACCATATTTAACTGTTTTTGCAGCTTCTTGATTTAATCTTCTAGACATTTCTGCATCATCTGAATTAATTGCTACAGTAACACCTTGTCTGTGCATAATAGCAGAGTTATAAGGAATTGCATCATTTACTTCATATTTATATGCCCACCAATCGGCAAAAGTAGAACCACCAACTCCGTGTTCTTTCATTTTATCTGCAACTTTATATCCTTCTAAAATGTGTGTAAAAGTATTTACATTGAAGTTGAATTGCTCAGCAACTTTCATTAACATGTTTATTTCAGATTGTACATAAGAGTGACAAGAAATGAAACGTTCTTTATTAATGATTTCAGCAATAGTCTCTAACTCAATATCTTTACGATAAGGTTGTCCGCTTTTCTTTTTAGCGTCGTATTCTTTAGCGCGTTGAAAATAATCGATAAATACTTGTTCAACACCCATTCTTGTTTGTGGGAAACGAATAGTTTGACGATCACCCCAGTTAGATTGTTTTACATTTTCTCCTAAAGCAAACTTGATGAATTTTGGAGAATTTTTATAAATCATATTTTCTGCATTTTCACCCCACTTTAGCTTTATGATTGCAGATCGTCCTCCAATTGGGTTAGCAGAACCATGTAAAATCTGAATAGAAGTAACACCACCAGCTAAGTTTCTATAGATATTAATATCATCAGGATCAACAACATCTTCAATAGTAACTTCAGCAGTAGAATTATGTCCAGCTTCATTTACTGCAGATGTAGCAATATGTGAATGTTCATCAATAATTCCTGCAGTTACAAACTTTCCAGTTCCATCGATAGTTTTAGCACCACGTGCAGATAAGTTTTTACCAATCTGAGAAATTTTTCCTTCTTTAATTAATATATCAGTATTATTTAAAACCTGATCGTTTTCACTAGTCCAAACGGTAGCATTTTTAATTAAAATAGTTTGTTGGTTAGGTTTTACTGAGTTTCCTAAACCAACATTCGGATAGCTAACAGCAACAACTTCAGGAGACTTTTTATCCGACTTTTTACCTTTTTTCTCTTTATCTGATTTAGTCTCTTTTTTTGTAGCTGTCCATGTTACAGCATTTCCTGAGTTATCTTCACCTGTTCCATTGAAAGAATCTTTATTAGATTCTATTTTACCTACTAAACGTAAAAATTCATTTTCGTCGTTAATTGATAATTGAATCCAATTGTCTTTAAAAACAAAGTTTGATTTTAGTTTCTTTTCTCCTTTTTTAACTTCTGCTTTCTGTTTTTTTCCTTTTCCAGAAATTAGTAATTCGTAGTTCTTTCCATTAGAAGTTAAAGAATAGTTTCCGGTAATATCTGTAATTCCCATATCGTTAATCACATTTTTATTACCTAAAGTCCAGTTTTCATAAACTGTTGTTTTTTCATCAAAAATATCACCCGAAGTGATTAAGAAATTCGCAAAACTACCAGTGTTTAAGTTACCTACTTTAGTTTCTTTTAAAATTTGAGCAGGAATTGTAGTTAAAGCTTCTAAAGCTTTAGTTTTATCAAAACCATGCTTTATAGCTTTCATTAAATTAGCTCTAAAAGCTTTTGGAGACTTTAACTTGTGTGTAGTAAGTGCGAACGGTATTCCGTTCTTAGCTAGAACTGCTAAATTACTAGGTTCTTGATTCCATTTACGCATGTCACGTAAAGAAATTACATCTGCTAAAAACTTATTACTTACGTCATAAGCTTTTCTGAAATTGATAGGAATAATAAGTGTAGCATTAGTTTTTTTAATATCATTAATTCTTTCAAATTCATCACCACCACCTAAGATTGTATATTGAATTCCGAATTCATCACCGATTTTGTCTGCTCTTAAAACATCTAAATAACTACCTGCATTAAAAATTTGAGGTAAGTTTTTTTTCTGGTTTAAAGCTTCTAATGATAAATCTTTATTCTTAGCATTTCCTTTAGCATACCAATCCGCATCTAAATAAGTTTGACGCAATAATGCCATTGCACCCATTTTTGAAGTAGGGTAATTTTGTCCAGATTTTTTACTTTTAGAAAACGATAAATGATTTGTAGTTTTAGCATTTAAAACTCTATATGCTTCAGAAGAATTAGGACTTAATGAAACTAAAAGTCCGTTTCCTTGCATAATACCATCTTCAGAGTGAGTATTTACAACACCGAAACCTGCATTTATTAAGGCTTTTGCTTTTGCTGTATCAAAGTTAAATTCAGAATGAGGATTAGTTTCTGGACGAATATGATCGTTCCAGTAATATCCTTTTCTAGAAGCATCATATTGAGGAGATCTTCCAAAGTTTCTATTTCTTTTTGGTTCAGCAATACCGAAACTAGAATAAACATCGATAAATGAAGGATAAATAAATTTCCCTTTTAAATCGATAACAGTTGCATCACTTGGTATATTTACTCGTTTTCCAACATTAACGACTTTTCCGTCTTTTACTACTAAAATTCCTTTTTTAATAGTATTAGCAGGGGACACATAAATTGTAGCATTTGTAAATGCTGTTGTTGTGTTTTTGGAAGTTTTTACCCCAGTATTTATGGGGAAGTATTCTTGTGAATATCCGAAAATAGCCCACAAGAATAGGAGTAGTGGTAATTTTTTCATTATGAATTGATTGATTTTTACGTTAAAAGTATTTAATTAATCTTAAAACGATTTTCCTTTAACATAAAATTAAGATTTAGTGAATCTTAAGCAAACCAATTTTTTTATTACCAGTTAACCAAGCAGTATTAGAGTTTACGAACTGAATAGCGTAAAAATCTTTAGTATCATTATCAATCCATGTGTTACCTCCATCTGTACTATATGAAATCCCAGTTTTTCCGACCGTAAATATTTCTTTGGTTTTTCCATTTGGTACATACTGAATACAGCTTTTGTAGTTTGGGTTTATATTATCGGCAATGATTTCCCAAGTTTTACCACCATCTTTTGTTATGGCTTTATTTTTACAATTGTCGTTAGGTTTTGAGTAATTTCCACCAATAATAAAACCATTGTTTTTGTCATAAAAATCAACAGAATAAATTCCTTGAGGACCATCACCTTGTACAATTGGAGTATCGTAAGTTTTCCAAGTTTTACCTCTGTCTTCTGATTTTAAAACTCTAGCTTTTTTCCCACCAGATACGATCCAAACGGTATCATTAATAATTTTAATATTCGTATTGCTTGCAGCAAAAAAAGCTTCACCATCTTCAAGTTTTGGTAAATTTTCACATGATATTTTTTTCCAAGAATTACCCCCATCATTTGTTATAATTATAGAAGGACATGCTTCTGTAGGGTCGCCAACTGCTATTCCATCTTTTCCATTTTTAAAAAACTTCATGCTATCATAAAATACTTTTTCATGTACTTCTTGATATACAATTTTATGATTTTCATCTTCAATTTTATATAGTAAAGCAGGGTTAGCGATACTTAAAGCAAAATAAGAGTTACCATTAGTTGTTAGACTTCTAAAATGAGGAATTATAGAATCTTGATATTTGATTTTAAATTTTGACAATCCTTTTTCTAGATTATAATTACCAATAACACCATTAGAACCTGCAAAAACTAAATTTTGTTCATCTACAGCAACTAAAGATCTAATGCTTGTACTATCGATAGTAAATTCTTTTATTTCAATACGACTTATGTTTCGAGAGGTGTTTTTTTCTTTACAAGAAATTAATAATAGAGATAAGAAAATTATAATAAGTTTACCTTTCATTTTTTTGATATTTTTATGGAATTAAAAATAGGTAAAACATTTCATCTATATGAATGAAGATCAACATAACAAAAAAGCTTTAGTAATTTCTGGTGGAGGAAGTAAAGGAGCATTTGCTGGAGGTGTAGTTGAGTTTTTAATGAAAGAGAAGCAAAAAGATTACGATTTATTCTTAGGAACATCTACAGGAAGTTTAATGGTTTCTCATTTAGCAGTTGGAATGATTGACGAACTTAAAATGTTGTATACTAATGTTAGTCAACGAACTATTTTTAGTAACAATCCATTTAAAATTAGAAATGTACATGGTGTTAAAGTCGTTTCTATTCGGCACAGAAATACTTTTTGGAATTTATTAAATGGGCGTAAAACTTTTGGTGAAAGTAAAAATTTAAGAAAGCTAATAAGAGCAAATATTACACCTAAAATGTATGAGATTATTAGAGAGCAAAATAAAGAAGTTGTAGTAACAGTATCTAACTTAACTGCAAATGAAATTGAATATAAATCTATTTCAGAATGTTCTTATAATGATTTTTGTGATTGGATTTGGGGGTCTTGTAATTATGTGCCTTTTATGAGTTTACTAGAGAAAAACTCTTGTCAATATGCAGATGGAGGTTTTGGTTGTTTAGTTCCGATTAGAGAAGCTATATTAAGAGGTGCTAAAGAAGTTGATGCTATTATTTTAGAGACAGAAGTAAACCAGATTAACAGAATGCCGTCTAAAAATCCGTTCTCTTTAATGTTAGATGTTTTTGGTTTTATGTTGGAACATGTAGAAAAGCATAATGTAACTATCGGAAAGTTGTCAGCAAAACATAAAGATGTGAAGTTGAATTTATATTATACGCCAACAGTTTTAACAACGAATTCGTTAGTTTTTGATAAAAAACAAATGACTGGTTGGTGGAAACAAGGTTTTGAATATGCTAAAATGAAGGATTTGGCACTTATGAATGATTTTAGACCAGATTTAATTGATAAAAAAAATAAATCATGAAGTTTGGAAAAGTAGAACAGCCAGAACTTGTTGATTTTTCTTTTCCTGATACCCATCAAGATACTATTCGTTTACTATCTGGATTTAATAAAGAAAAAGATTTATCTGCTTATGTTGGATGTGCAAAATGGAATAGAGCCGATTTAAAAGGTTTTTACCCGAGAGGTACAAAAGATGAATTAATATATTATTCAAGTCAGTTTAACTCTATAGAATTGAATGCAACTTTTTATAGACAATTTCCACCAGAACAATTTGAGAAGTGGAAAAATAAAACTCCCGATGGATTTAAATTTTTTCCTAAGTTAACTCAAGATATTAGTCACTGGAAAAGATTAGAAGGTGTAGCTGATTTGGTAAATTATTATTTAGACGCTGCTACTAAGTTGGATGAAAAGTTAGGAACTATTTTTTTACAGTTGCATAGTAATTTTGCACCTAAAAACTTTTCTAGACTTGAAAATTTTGTGAAAAGTTGGCCTAAAGAAATTCCATTAACTGTAGAGTGTAGACATACCGATTGGTTTACTGATCCTGAAATTTCAAAAGAATTTTACAATTTATTAGAATCAAATGGCGTGTCTAATACTATTGTTGATACAGCTGGAAGAAGAGACATGATGCATATGCGTTTAACCAATAATGAAGCTTTTATACGTTATGTAGGAGCAAATCATTTATCAGATTATAAACGTTTAGATGATTGGGTAAATCGCTTAGAACAATGGGTTAATTTAGGTTTACGCAATATTCATTTTTTTGTGCATCAAAATTTAGAAGTTGAATCACCTTTATTGGCAGCATATTTTATTAAAAATTTAAATAAAAGGTTAGGAATAAGTTTAAAAATACCTAACCAAAAAGAAGAACAACAATCTTTGTTTAAATAAAAAGCTCGGAAATTTCCGAGCTTTTACGTTCCTTTTCTATTCTATTAATTTTTCCCAATTAATTTGTTAGCAATATAGTTGTACATCTAAGTTTATAAAATCACCACAAATAGGTATTTTTGCCATAATGAAAAATATATCAAGTTTACAGAACCCATTCATTAAAAATCTCTTTAAACTTCAAGAAAAGTCTAGAGAACGAAAAAAACAAGGACTTTTTATTGTTGAAGGACAACGAGAAATTACTTTAGCCATTAACGGTGGATATATTATTGAAAATATTCTTATTACTAAAGATATTTTCCAAGAAAAAGAGGAACTTGTTGAAATTCTGAAAACAATTCCAACTATAGAAATATCAAAAGAAATTTACACTAAATTAGCTTATAGAAATTCTACTGAAGGTATTATTGCTGTCGTAAAAACAAAAAACATAGCTCTGAAAGATTTAAAACTACCTTCAGAAAACCCTGTAATTCTAGTTATGGAGGGAATTGAAAAACCAGGAAATATTGGTGCTATGTTGCGTACTGCTGATGCTGCAAATATTGATGCTGTATTTTTAGCAGATTCAAAGAGTGACTTATACAATCCTAATATTATTAGATCTAGTGTTGGTTGTGTGTTTACCAATACCATTATAACAGATTCTTCAAAAAATATTATTAATTTTCTAAAACAACAAAAAATTAATATTTACAGTGCAACACTTCAAAACTCTAATTCATATCACTTAGAAGATTATACAAAACCTACTGCAATTGTTGTTGGTACAGAGGCAACAGGTTTAACACAAATTTGGAGAGAAGAAGCTACACAAAACATAAATATTCCTATGCAAGGTAAAATAGATTCTATGAATGTTTCTGTTGCCTGTGCTATTTTAATTTTTGAAGCAAAAAGACAACGTAATTTTTATAGTTAGCAAACAAAAGTAATTCCCTTTATTTTAAACCAATATGAATTACTAATCAAAACTTAAACATTTTTGTGTAATACAAATCTTTATAGTAATTTCACTTTAGAATCTTATTTTGTATAGAAATACCCCTGTAAATGAAGTATACGGCAACTGTAGAGGAAGAAAACAAAGAAATCGCAAATAGATATAAAGATTTACTAAAAGGCACGTATCAAACTTTATCTGAAAATGATAAAAAATTAATACGCAAAGCTTTTGAAGTTGCTGTTGAAGCACATTCTAGTCAAAGAAGAAAATCTGGTGAACCATACATCTTTCACCCAATAGCAGTTGCAAAAATTGTTGCTTACGAAATTGGTCTTGGTGCAACTTCTATTGCCGCTGCCCTACTTCACGATGTTGTAGAAGATACACATTATACAGTTGAAGATATGGAGCAACTTTTTGGTGAAACCGTAGCTCGTATCGTTAGTGGTTTAACCAAAATTTCTCGTTTAAAACAAGATCAAGATTACTCTATACAAGCAGAAAACTTCAGAAAAATGCTATTAACATTACATGACGATGTTCGTGTAATTTTAATAAAAATTGCCGATCGTTTGCACAACATGCAAACTATGGATGCAATGCCACCACATAAACAAGTTAAAATAGCTTCTGAAACATTATACATTTACGCTCCACTTGCACACAGATTAGGGTTATATAACATTAAGACAGAACTTGAAGATTTAGGATTAAAATATACTGAACCAGAAGTTTACAACGACATCTTAATCAAAATAAAAGAAAGCAAAGAAGAGCAACAAAAATATATAGATCTTTTCAACTCTAAAATTAGAGAAGCCTTAGATAAAGAAGGATTTAAATATGAAATAAAAGGTAGATTTAAATCTATATTCTCTATCAGAAGAAAAATGCGAAAGCAGAATGTTTCTTTCGATGAAGTTTATGACAAGTTTGCAATTCGAATTATCTATACACCTACTTCTAATGATGAAAAGTTCGATGCTTGGAAAATTTACTCAATTGTAACAGATTTTTATAAACCCAATCCTGCTCGTTTAAGGGATTGGATTTCTCAACCTAAATCAACAGGATATGAAGCATTACATATCACTGTAGTTGGACCAGAAGCTAAATGGGTAGAAGTTCAAGTTCGTTCACAAAGAATGGATGAAATAGCTGAAAAAGGTTATGCTGCCCATTTTAAATATAAACAAGGTAATATTCGTGAAAACGGTTTAGAAGGTTGGTTAAATAAACTTAAAGAAACCTTAGAAAACAATACGTTAAATGCTGTAGATTTTGTTGAAGATTTTAAACTTAATTTATATGCTAAAGAAATTTATGTTTTTACTCCTAAAGGAGATTTAAAATCTTTACCAAAAGGAGCCTCTGCTTTAGATTTTGCATTCGCTATTCATACTGATGTCGGATTAAAATGTAGAGGCGCAAAAGTAAATGGAAAACTTGTACCGTTAAGCTATGAATTAAAGAGTGGTGATCAAGTTGATATTTTAACTTCTGCAACTAACAAACCTAATTCTCGTTGGTTAGATTTTGTAATGACAGCAAGAGCTAGAACAAAAATAAAATCTGCTCTTAAAGCTGATGAAAAGAAAATTGCTGAAGAAGGAAAAGCAATTTTAATGAGAAAATTAAGACATTTGAAGATAAACTATGATGAAAAATTAGTTCATGAAATAGCAAGTTTCTTTAATCTTCAAACTAGCTTTGATTTATTCTTTAGAATTGGTAATGGTGCAATTGACAATACTCAACTTAAAGAATTTGTAGCACAACGTTCTAGTCCAATTATAAGTTTCTTAAAAAATCCTTTCAAAAGAAATTCTCACAAAAACGTTACAGATAATGAAGAAGTAACCGACAAATTCGATGCATTAGTTTTTGGTCAAGATGAAGAAAAATTAGAATACTCACTTTCTGTTTGTTGTAAGCCTATACCAGGTGATGCAGTTTTTGGATTTGTTACTATTAACGATGGAATTAAAGTTCATAAAAATAATTGCCCGAATGCCATTTCCTTACAATCTAATTTTGCATATAGAATTATTAAAGCAAAATGGATAGATTCTACAAAACAAGAATTCTCTGCTATTTTAAAAATTAGTGGTGTAGATAACAAAGGAATTGTAAATAATATCACAAGAATTATTTCAAGCAACATGAATGTATACATTAATAGTATTAACATTTCTGGAAACGCAGGTGTTTTTGATGGAAAAATTTCACTCACTGTAAAGAATAGAAATCAGCTAACTAAGCTGATTAATAACATTAAAAAAGTAGATGGTGTTCAAAAAGTAACACGTGTTAATACTTTGTAAATATTATTCCTTACGTCATTACTTTTTATATCAAGAAATAAACGTAAATTTGTCCTTTGGTAAAATTCTAGATATATGAGTAGCACGGCTGAAAATCAAGAAATCGTAAAAAAAGTTTTCACTTCTTTCTTAGAGGAAAATAAGCACCGTAAGACACCTGAACGTTACGCTATTTTACAAGAAATTTATGATGCCGATGAACATTTTGATATAGAATCTTTATATATTAAAATGAAAAATAAAAACTATCGTGTTAGTAGAGCAACATTATACAACACTATGGATTTACTTTTAGATTGCGGTTTAGTTCGTAAACATCAGTTTGATGGGCAATCTATGGCACGATATGAAAAAAGTTACTTTGATAAAAATCACGATCATGTAATTTTAACAGATACAGGAGAAGTGAAAGAATTTTGTGATCCAAGAATTCAAATTATCAAACAAACTATTGAAGAGGTTTTCAATATTGATATCCATAACCATTCTTTATACTTCTACGGAACTAAGAAAAAACCGAATTAAACTTTAAATACACATAACACAACACACTAATATAATGGCAGTAGATTTATTACTAGGCTTGCAATGGGGAGATGAAGGTAAAGGTAAAATCGTTGACGTCCTTACTCAAAATTACGATATCATCGCTCGTTTTCAAGGTGGCCCAAACGCTGGTCATACTCTAGTTTTCGATGGAAACAAGTATGTTTTACATACTATTCCTTCAGGTATATTCCATAAAACCGCTTTAAACGTAGTTGGTAATGGAGTCGTTATCGATCCTGTAATTTTTAAAAAGGAATTAGAAAATTTAGATCAACATAATATCAATTATGCTGATAAACTATTAATTTCTAGAAAAGCACATTTAATTTTACCAACACATAGATTATTAGACGCAGCTTCTGAAACTTCTAAAGGAAAAGCTAAAATTGGTTCTACTTTAAAAGGAATTGGACCAACTTACATGGACAAAACTGGAAGAAACGGAATGCGTGTTGGTGATTTAGAATTAGATAACTGGAAAGAAAAATATAAAACATTGACAGAAAAGCATATTAAAATGCTTAATTTCTTTGATGTTGATATTCAGTATGATCTAGATGAATTAGAGCAAGAATTCTGTGAGGGAATTGAAAAATTAAAATCATTACAGTTTATCGATTCTGAAGCGTTTTTAAACAACGCAATGAAAGAAGGTAAAAAAATTCTAGCGGAAGGTGCTCAGGGATCTTTATTAGATATCGATTTTGGAACATATCCGTTTGTAACTTCAAGCAATACTACAGCTGCTGGTGCTTGTACTGGTTTAGGTGTTGCTCCAAACAGAATTAAAGAAGTTTTCGGAATTTTTAAAGCATATACTACTAGAGTTGGTTCTGGACCATTTCCAACAGAGTTATTTGATGAAGTTGGAGAAACTATGGGAAGAGTTGGACACGAATTTGGTGCTACAACTGGTAGACGAAGACGCTGTGGTTGGTTAGATTTAGTAGCTTTAAAATATGCTGTTGAAGTAAATGGAGTTACTCAATTAATGATGATGAAAGGTGATGTACTTTCTGGTTTCGATACTTTAAAAGTTTGTACTGCTTACAAATATAAAGGAGAAGAAATTACACACTTACCATATAATATTGAACCTGAAAATGTAGAACCAATTTACTCTGAATTTAAAGGCTGGGAAGCTGATTTAACTGAAATGACAAATGAGGAATCTATGCCTAAAAACTTAGTAAATTACATCAACTTTATTGAAAAAGAAACTGGTGTACCTATCAAAATTGTATCAGTCGGTCCAGATAGAAAACAAACTATCTTAAGATAATTCAAAAAAAAGAGTTCTATTAAGAACTCTTTTTTTATTTAGTTATTGAAGTTTCAGTGGCATAATTTTCACATTGATGTAATGTTTCTAAAACATCCTCTAATGTTGTTCTAGGATTTATTAAACACATTCGTAAGACAACTTGTTTATTTAAAACAGTAGTTACAAAAACTGCCTCCCTAGAATCCATTACTTTCTTAGAAATTTCTTGATTAATTCTATCAATTTCTTCTTCAGAATACTTTTTGTCAATCGGATTATATCTAAAATTAATTACAGCTAAAGTAGCAGGAGAAACAACTTCCCATACCCTACTCTTTCTTAAATAATCTTCTACTTTTTCTGTTAAATCAATATTATATGTAATTGCTTTTCTAAATGCTTCTAATCCATAAGTTTTAATAGACATATAGAATTTCAAAGCGCGTAAACGTCTAGTTAACTGAACTCCATAATCATAAAAATTAATTTCAGATTCGTTACCTTCAATATCTCTTAAGTACTCAGGTTTTTCACTAAAAGTACTGCTTAACCAAGAAGCATCTTTTACTAATAAACAACCAATTTCATATGGCTGAAAAAACCATTTATGAGGATCTACTGTAAGAGAATCTGCTCTTTCTATTCCTCTTAACATACTTTTTCCTTTTTTTGATAAAATAGCTGCACCACCATAAGCTCCGTCAACATGCATCCAAATATTTTCAGCTTCACAGATATCTGCAATTTCATCTAAAGGGTCTACTGTTCCAGTATTAGTAGTTCCTGCATTAGCTATAAAACAAAAAGGTTGCAAACCTTCTAACTTGTCTTTTGCTATAGCATTTTTTAATTTATTAACACCTAATCTGAATTCAAAATCAGTAGGGATAATACGAATTTGTTCCTTTTTAAATCCTAGTACTCGAATTGCTTTAATATTAGAAGAATGTGCTTGATCTGAAAGATAAATAACTGCTTTAGAAAAATCATCTCCACATTTTTGCCTCCTCGCTGTTACTAATGCTGTTAAATTAGCCATAGAACCACCGCTTGTAAAAATCCCGCCACCTTTTTTGACAGGGAAATCATACATTTTCAACAACCAATTAATAGTTACTATTTCTAATTCTGCAGCTGCTGACGACACCAACCATCCTCCAGAAAAAATATTGAATCCAGTTGCCAGAGAATCAGACATTGTACTAATAAAATTACTTGGCCCAGGTACAAATGAATAAAACTTAGGATGTGATGCAATAGTACTATTAGGTACCACATTCTGCATTACGAAATCTAATATTTCATTAGCATCTGTTGGGTATTCTGGAGCTTCTTGTAAAAATATAGCATCTAATTCTTTACGATTCTTAAATTCTGGAACAGGTTTTTTTTGATTCATCTTGTCCCAATGTTCAGCTATTAAATCAACTATTTTATATCCATAAGACTTCATATCTTCTAAAGATAGATCGAAGTAATTTTCCATGTTTTTTATTTAATTTATTACAAAATTATACTTCTTTTAACGAATACAAATAGTATTTCAAACTAATTTTATAACATCATTTAGAAATTTGGCATATTCTTTTCTTTATTTTTGTGCATTAAATTGAAAAATTTTGAAGAGAATACTTCTTTTTATTTTAATAATAACTTCATTACAAATTTGTTCTCAAAATAAGAGAATAAGAATACTTTCATCTAAAATTTCAACATTTGATGAAAAAAGATGGCCTGGAGCAACAATATTAATTGGTAATGTTAAAGTAGCTCATGAAGGAGCAACTTTAGATTGTAAACGCGCACTCTTATATAGAGAGCAAAATATTTTTAAAGCTATTGGTGAAGTAGTTATTGAACAAGGAGATAGTATTATCCAATATTCAGATTTTGCAAACTACGATGCAAACACTAAAATTGCAAAATCATGGGGTAATGTGGAAGTTAACGACAAAGAAATGAAGTTAACTACTGACACCTTATATTTTGACAGAACAAATCAAAAATTATTTTACCCAGCAAAAGGAACTATAAAGGATAAAAAAAACACTTTAAAAAGTGATAGAGGAACGTATTATTTAGAAGAAAAAAAGTTTTCCGCAAAAACTCAAGTAAATGTTGTTAACCCTGATAATGAACTAAATTCAGATCATTTAGATTATTACACAAATACAAACTTAGCTTATGTTTACGGGCCATCAACAATCTTTAACTTTAAAGATAGTACTAAAGTTTATGCTGAAAAAGGTTTTTTCGATACCAATACAGATATTTCATACTTTGTAAAAAACGCAAAACTCTTTTTAAAAGACAGAACTGTAGCTGCTGATAGTTTATATTACGATAAAAGAAAAGGGTTTGCATCAGCTAATAATCGAATTAAGGTAATTGACACTGTTCAAAAAATGGTTATAAAGGGAAATTATGCCGAAATTTTTGAATTAAAAGATTCTATGTTTATTATAAAGAAACCTGTAGCAATTTCTATCATGGAAAAAGATTCTCTTTACATTCATGGTGATACAATTTTAGTTACTGGAAAAAAAGACAACAGAATTGTTAGAACATACCATCATGTGAAAATTTTTAAATCAAATTTACAAGGTAAATGTGATTCCATTCATTCAAATCAAGCTACAGGATTAACACGAATGTTTAAAAACCCTGTTTTATGGTCTGGTAAAAGTCAAATTACAGGAGATAGTATTCAATTTACAACTCATAAAGAAACAAATAAGTTAGATTCTTTACGTGTTTTAAAAAATGCGTTTGTGATAGAAAATGATTCTTTAGATCCTAAAAACTTCAATCAAATAAAAGGAAGAGATATCTTTGGAAAATTTGAAAATAATAACCTAAAAGTTCTTTTAGTAAAAGGAAATGCAGAATCTTTATATTATAATAGAAACGAAGAAACTTTAAAGTTAGAAACAGTTACTAAAGAAATAGCTAGTGATATAGAGTTTTTATTAGAAAATAATGAAGTTATTCAAACGAAATACTTCAAAAAATCAGAGGGAAAAACTTATCCTCCATCTGATTTCCCTAGTGATAAGGCAAAATTTACTGGTTTTATATGGAGGGAGGATGAACAACCTAAGGTAATGGAAGATATTTTTAAAAAAGAAACTCAAAAAGTAAAACCAAAAACTAAAGTAAATTCTGCCTTACAAAAAGCTAAAAAACAACTTTTCAAAGAAAATAAAAAGCGTGATCTACAACAATTAAAGGAAGAAGAGGAATGAAAAAAGATTTTTTAAAATATCAAGGGCAAACTACACCTCACCCTCTAAGCATAGAAATATCTCACGCATCTGGAAGCTATATATATAGTAACGACAATAAAACTTATTTAGATTTTGTTGCTGGTGTTTCTGCTAATAGTTTAGGTCACAATAATCTTATTGTAAACAATGCTATAAAAGAACAAATAGATCAATATACACATGTTATGGTCTATGGAGAATTTATTCAAAAACCTCAATTAGAACTTTGCAAAGCTTTAGCAAATACATTACCTGAAGATTTATCCTGCGTATACTTAGTGAATTCTGGTACAGAAGCAACAGAAGGTGCTTTAAAATTAGCAAAACGTTACACAGGCAGAACAGAAATTATTGCTGCAAATAATGCTTATCATGGAAATACTGCTGGAGCTATGAGTGTTTGTGGAGCTGAAGAGCAAAATAGAGCTTTTAGACCCTTAATTCCTGGTAGTAAGTTTATACAATTCAATAATGAAGATGACCTGAAAAAAATTACTTCCAAAACTGCTGGTGTAATTTTAGAAACTATTCAGGGTGGTGCTGGTTTTATAACCCCAAAAAATAACTTCTTAACTAAAGTAAAAAAACGTTGTAAAGAAGTTGGGGCATTATTAATTCTAGATGAAATACAAACAGGAATTGGAAGAACCGGTAAATTTTGGGGATTCGAAAATTACAATGTTACTCCTGATATTATAATTACAGGGAAAGGTCTTGGAGGCGGAATGCCAATAGGAGCTTTTATTTCTTCTAAAGAGATTATGGATTGTTTAAAAGATAATCCAAAATTAGGCCATATTACAACTTTTGGCGGACACCCTGTAATTGCAGCAGCAGGTTTAGCAACTGTAAACGAAATTATATCAAAAGCTTTAGCCAAAGAGGCTATTAGAAAAGAACAATTGTTTCGTAAACATTTAAAACACTCTTTAATTAAAGAAATCAGGGGAAAAGGGTTAATGTTAGCTTTAATTGTTAACACTCCTGAAATTGCAAATACAATTGTTTTAAATGCTTTAGAAAATGGTTTAATTTTATTTTGGCTTTTGTATGAAAAAAGAGCTGTGAGAATTACTCCTCCACTCACAATTTCTGAAGAAGAAATTATTAAAGGCTGTCAAATTTTAACAGAAATTTTAGACAATATAAAAATGTCCTCAACGTTAAATTAATACTTTATAGTTGATTGGGGATTTTATTAACTATTGAAATCGGTTGAGAAGTTTTTCTTGGCCGATTTTTTTTATTACAAACAAACCTGCTTTTAATCCCCTTTTTCAATCTCTTAAGGCAAAAAACTAAAAGTCAATCTATTTTAAAATTATTTTTAGTAAACAAACTAATATAATCATGGCTTTCAAAAAAAATAAATTCGAAATAACACTTTTCTTAATCTTTACAATTTTTATTTATGTTGGATGTAAAAAATCTAAACCTTTAGACATCGATATATCTTATAAACTACCTATAGATGTTCCAATAAATGCATCACAAGAAGAATTAGCCAAATTTGCATGGCAAGAATTTTTTGCTTTAAATTGGAAATCTTCATGGGAAAAAGATAATTTAAGAACAAAACCAGATACTAAATGGAATTACAAAACCGATAACGGAGATAATTTTTTAAGTGTATGGGAAACTTATATTCATAGATCAGAATTAAGACCAGCTAATGGTAAAAGAACAAAAGATCTTAGCAAAGGGAAACCTTATTATACTTTTGTTGACTCTACAACTGTAAATACAATGAACCCTATTGAACTTAATAAATATTGGAATCTACTAGACGAAGACAATGAAATTGGTTCTGCTTATGTATTTGCTCATAAAAATAAATTTGAAGTACTTTACGCTGCTAAAACTAACTTAATTGAATATAATTATCTTAAAAAGTATTTCCCTACAGATTCTGAATTATATAAAGCAGTTGACAAAAGTACTGATAGCACCTCTTTTAGAAAACGTTTAAAAGAATTAAGCTTAAAACAAATGTGTGATTCCGATCTAAACAGTATAGATGGATATGTATGTTTACCTTGCTCTAAAGATTCTCAAAATGAAGGAGCTATAGAAATAAAGCTTGCCTTTAGGGAATTAGATCCTTTAAAAGATGATGTTTCTAGGTATATTGTAAAAGAAGTAGTTTACTTCAAAGAATCTGTTGTGAACAATCAAAAATATTCTAATGCATTTACAAAACAGTTTGCTCTTATTGGTATGCATATTATTAGAAAAACAAAAAACCATCCAACATTCATTTTTGCTTCTTGGGAACAAATTGATGAAAGAAATAAAAATACTCAAACTATAGGAATAGACGCAGTATCTGTTAACGGTAAAGAATATACTGATGTCGATCCACACAGATTAAATCCTGTTATTGAAAGAGTAATTCCTGAAACAATTCAAAAGATTAATAAAAATGTACATAATAAATTAATTAAGAATAATAATAAATCAAAATGGCAATATTATCAATTAATTGGTGTACAAGGAAAACCAATAGACTATAAAGATAGAAATAGTGATAATAATTACTTTATGGCTAATTATGTAATTGAGTCTGATCTTAAATTAACCAACTTTCATGGTTCTTTTGGAGATCCTTTTAATACGAAAATAAAAAACATAATTTCTAATGGAAAGGAATTTAATATGGGAGGTTGTATGGGGTGCCATGGTCAAGGACAAACGACATTCGGAACTGATTTTAGTTTTTTATTAGATAGTGGTGCTGGAAAACCTGTAATTAGACCAGATTCTTATCAAACATATCAAGAAGCTATTACGGAAGCTCAAAAAAATGAAATTGAAGAAATTATAAAAGAACTTGAAAAACAGTAAAAACATTATTTATAAAAGTTAACCTGAAATTTTTAGAAATTTCATGCAAAAGCTATAGATAATTATGAATTTAATTACATTTTTATAATCGATTAAGAAATTTTCTTAGTCGATTTATTTACATATGTTAAACAATACGTTGTAAAACCAAGCAAATCAAGCAAAAACATTTTTTGCCTGAACAAGTTAATTTGTTTAATTTGGAACACACAAATTTAGGTTTATATGTCGATTGAAATTACGCGTTTATTTGACTTTCCATATTACCAATTGGAAAAGTACGATCTTGAAAAATCACTAACTACAAAATATAACGGAAAATGGGAATCCGTTTCTACAAAAGAATACATTGATAAAGCTAATGCGATTAGTCGTGGACTTTTAAGATTAGGGGTAAAACCTAATGATAAAATAGCTATTATTTCTACAAATAACTGTACAGAATGGAATATTTGTGATATTGGTATTTTACAAACTGGAGCTCAAAATGTTCCTATTTATCCTACAATTTCTAAAGAAGATTATGAATATGTTTTAAATCATTCAGAATCTACATATTGTTTTGCTTCAGACGAAATGATTATAGAAAAACTAAATCAAATTAAAGGAAATACAAAATTAAAAGGAGTATTTACTTTTAATCAAATTGCAGGTGAAAAAAACTGGACTGAAGTTTTAGATTTAGGAAAAGATGAAAGTAATCAACAAGAAGTTGAAGATAGAAAAGCAAATGTAAAACCAGAAGATTTAGCTACGCTAATTTATACTTCAGGTACTACTGGTAGACCTAAAGGTGTAATGCTTTCTCATAACAATATTGTATCTAATGTTTTATCTAGTTCATTACGTGTTCCTGTTGATCAAGGTCAAGGTAAAAGTTTAAGCTTCTTACCTGTTTGCCATATCTTCGAACGTATGATATTGTATTTATATCAATACTGTGGTATTTCAATCACTTTTGCAGAATCTATTGAGAAGTTAAGTGAAAATGCTCAAGAAGTAAAACCTAATGTGATGACTGCTGTTCCGAGACTTTATGAAAAAATTTATGATAAAATTTATGCTAAAGGAACTGAATTGTCTGGTATTAAAAAAGCTTTATTTTTCTGGGCAATTGACCTTGGTTTAAAATACGAACCATACGGAGCAAACGGTTGGTGGTATGAAAAACAATTAGGAATAGCTAGAAAACTAATATTCTCAAAATGGCAAGCTGCTTTAGGAGGTGAACTAAAAATAATGGTTTCTGGTAGTGCAGCTTTACAACCAAGATTAGCTAGAGTATTTGCAGCTGCAGGAATGCCTGTCATGGAAGGTTATGGTTTAACTGAAACTTCTCCTGTTATTTCTGTGAATGATGAAAGAAATGGTGGATTTAAAATTGGGACTGTAGGTCGTTTGATAGAAGGAGTTGAAGTTAAAATTTCAGAAGAAGATGAAATTTTAGTTAAAGGGCCTAACGTAATGATGGGATATTATAAAGATCCTGAAAAAACAGCTCAAGTTTTAAAAAACGGTTATTTCCACACTGGAGATAAAGGAAAAATAGAAAATGGATTTTTAAGTATTACTGGTAGAATTAAAGAAATGTTTAAAACTTCTGGTGGTAAATATGTTATTCCTACACTTATAGAAGATAAATTAAAACAATCTCGTTTTATTGAACAAGTGATGGTAGTTGGCGAAGGAGAAAAAATGCCAACAGCTTTAATTCAACCAAATTTTGACTTTATTAAAGAATGGGCTAATCGTAATAATATTAACTCTTCTTCAGAAAAAGATTTAGTTGCTAACGAAAAGGTTATCGCTAGGATTCAAGAAGAAGTAGATGATTGTAATTGTAACTTTGGAAAATGGGAGCGTATTAAACGCTTTGAATTAACCCCAGAACAATGGACAATCGATGGAGGCCATTTAACCCCTACAATGAAAATGAAACGTAAAGTCATTAAAGAAATTTATAAAGATCTTTATGAAAAAATGTACGATAGATCTTAAAATTAAAAAACCTTTGAATTTAAATTCAAAGGTTTTTTTGTACAAAATTTTAATTTAACTATTTGTCAACTTAAAATAAGTTTTATTCAATAAATTGTATACTAAAAGGATAATTCGGAGCTTCATTATTTGTTGCTTTAATAGCATTTATAATCGGGAAAATAAAATAAAATATTCCCAAAAGAATAAATCCTAAAATTCCTAATCCAAAAAACAAAATCAAAGGAATACATAATAATGCATATATAAACATCGATATTCTAAAGTTTAAAATAGCTTTGCCGTGTTCATCCATCCCTTCTACTTCATCTTTTTTAACCATCCAAATAATTAAAGGAGCAACAAAACCTCCGATAACAGTAACTAAATCTAATAATTGACTTAAATGTGTAATTGCTAATAATTCTTTATTTCTTTGCATTTTTTGTTGTTGTTTACACTTATTAGACGTAAGGTTTATCGTTTTGTTACAAAAAAATAAAATGATTATTTGTAATTTATAAATAAACTGACATCAAACAGAATTCGTTATAGTTTTCCTTCATAAATTCCTATTTATAAGAGTAATGAGATTCCGAAATAAATTTTTAATAATGCAGAAACTATATTTCTAAGAAATCTTAAAACTAAAATTGTATTGAACTGTAGTATATTTGCATAAAAAATACGTTTTGCAAACACTAATTAACGATACAATTGTTGCCTTAGCTACTCCTTCTGGAGTTGGAGCTATTTCTGTAATTCGACTTTCTGGTGAAAAGTCTATTGAAATTGTAAATCAATTTTTTACTTCAGTTAAAAAAAACAAATCGTTATTAGATCAAAAAACACATACGATTCATTTAGGTCATATCACCAATAAGGGAAAGATTGTAGATGAAGTTTTGGTTTCTGTTTTTAAAAACCCAAACTCGTATACTGGTGAAAATGTAGTAGAAATTTCTTGTCATGGTTCTGTATTCATTCAACAAGAAATTTTACAACTATTTTTAAGTAACGGATGTAGAATGGCCGATAATGGTGAATTTACCATGCGTGCTTTTTTGAATGGTAAAATGGATTTAAGTCAGGCTGAAGCTGTGGCAGATGTGATTGCTTCTAATTCTGAAGCTTCGCATCAAATGGCTATCCAGCAAATGCGTGGTGGAATTACCAATGAATTGAAAGATTTACGTGGGCAGTTACTTGATTTTGCAGCTTTAATTGAATTAGAATTAGATTTTTCTGGTGAAGATGTTGAGTTTGCAGACCGCACGAAATTCCGAGAATTGGTGACTAAAATCACATCAGTTTTAAAACGTTTAATTGATAGCTTTGCTTTTGGAAATGCCATGAAAAATGGAATTCCGGTTGCAATTATTGGTGAGCCAAACGTAGGAAAATCTACACTTTTAAATGCTTTATTAAACGAAGAGAAAGCAATTGTTTCTGATATTGCTGGTACTACAAGAGATGCTATTGAAGATGAAATGATTATTGATGGTGTGGCTTTTCGTTTTATTGATACTGCTGGAATTCGTGAAACTGAAGATATAGTTGAAAGTATTGGTATACAAAAAGCGTACGAAAAGGCGGATAAAGCTCAGCTCGTTATCTTTTTAGTAAACGCAGAGGAGGCTATCATTAAATCCTCTAAATTACTTTCTGAAATCACTAAAGTTAAAGATCGTTTTTCACATAAACGTGTACTAACTATTGCTAATAAGATTGATAATATTTCGGAAGATAAACTATCAGAATTGAATTATTTACTTCC
Source organism: Tenacibaculum aquaeponti (assembly GCF_052084715.1). GTDB lineage: Bacteria > Bacteroidota > Bacteroidia > Flavobacteriales > Flavobacteriaceae > Polaribacter. The sequence goes on from NZ_CP197288.1 coordinate 718,539, forward strand.
TGATGCTCTGCTGTTATCTGCAAAACAAAAAATAGGTGTAGATTCTTTAAAAAGTGAATTGACTTCTTTAGTGAATACTGGAGCTTTAAGTAATAATGAAACTATTGTGACAAATTCTCGTCATTTTGAGGCTTTAAATAATGCTTTAGAGAGTATTCAATCTGTTGATAATGGAATAGAAATAGGAATTTCTTCTGATTTATTTGCTATTGATATTCGAGAATGTTTACGTCACTTAGGAAATATAACAGGTGAATATGACGTAGATAAAGATATTTTAGGTCATATTTTCTCTAATTTCTGTATCGGTAAATAGATTTTCTTTCTTTTAGTTATACTTTACTTTTTCTTTAAAAAAGAATTAAACATAATAAATCAAATATTAAGTTTAATTCTTTCTTATCTATAAGTAGAATAAAAATTGACCAGTATTTAAAACTTATTTTTTATTAAAAAGTTTAGTTTATTACTTTAAGTTCCTTACCTACTTTTACAAAAGCTTCGACTGCTTTATCTATATGAGCTTTTGTATGTGCTGCTGATAACTGCACTCGTATTCTTGCTTTTTCTTTAGGCACAACTGGATAGAAAAAACCTATTACATAAATACCTTCATCTAACAATTTACTCGCCATAATTTGTGATAACTTTGCATCATATAACATTACTGGAACAATTGCTGCATCGGCACCAACTAAATCAAAACCAGCTGTTTCCATTTTTGTTCTAAAGTAATTTGTGTTTTCTTCTAATTTATCTCTTAACGAAGTATCATTTTCAAGTATTTCAAAAACTTTTAAAGATGCTCCTACTATTGCTGGTGCTAATGAGTTAGAGAATAAATACGGTCTTGAACGTTGACGTAACATATCAATAATCTCTTTTCTTCCTGTAGTAAACCCTCCCATAGCTCCACCTAAAGCTTTTCCGAGAGTTCCTGTAATGATATCTACACGTCCTAGTACATCTTTTAGTTCTATTGTACCACGTCCTGTTTTTCCTATAAAACCAGAAGCATGACATTCATCAATCATTACTAATGCATCGTACTTGTCTGCTAAATCACAAATTTTATCCAACTCAGCAACTACACCATCCATAGAAAATACACCATCTGTAACAATAATTTTAAAACGATGATTTTGTTTATTAGCTTCAATAAGTTTAACTTCTAAATCTGCCATATCATTATTAGCATATCTATAACGAGCAGCTTTACATAATCTAACTCCATCAATAATTGATGCATGATTTAGAGAATCTGAAATAATAGCATCCTCTTTGGTTAATAAAGGCTCAAAAACACCACCATTAGCATCAAATGCTGCTGCGTATAAAATAGTATCTTCACAATGAAAAAACTCTGCAATTTTATCTTCTAATTGCTTGTGTATATCTTGTGTACCGCAAATGAATCGTACTGAAGACATTCCGAAACCGTGAGTGTCTAAAGTGTCTTTTGCTGCTTGTATAACTTCTTTATTATTTGATAAACCTAAATAATTATTCGCACAAAAATTTATAACTTCTTCTCCTGTAGACACTTTAATTACCGCATCTTGCGAAGTTGTAATAATACGTTCTTCTTTATACAAACCATCATTTTTAATAGTTTGTAATTCATCTTGTAAATATTTTTTAATATTTCCGTACATTTTCTACAGTTTATATTGTTAATGAATGATAGTGTACTTTTAATTTTTCTATCATAATTTGAGACATCGAATCTAAATCGAACTTAGGCTTCCAGTTCCAATCATTTCTAGCATTACTATCATCTATACTCCCTGGCCATGAGCTTGCAATGTGTTGTCTAAAATCTGGTTTATAGCTTATTGTAAAATCAGGATATATTTTTTTTATAGAGTTAAATATTTGCTCTGGTGTAAAACTCATTCCTGCAAGGTTATACGATGTTCTAATTTTAATGTTTTCTGAAGGTGCATCCATAAGCTCTATTGTAGCACGTATAGCATCATCCATAAATATCATAGGAAGCTCTGTAGATTCATTTATAAAACACTCAAAACTTTCTTCTTTTACTGCTTTATGATAAATATCTACAGCATAATCTGTAGTACCTCCACCTGGTAAAGATTGATAACCAATAACTCCAGGATATCTTAATGAACGTACATCTAAACCATATTTTTTAAAGTAATAATTCGCCCAATTTTCGCCAGCACCTTTGCTAATACCATAAACTGTTGTTGGCGTAAGGTTTGAAAATTGTGGAGTATTATTGCTCTCTACATTAGGACCAAAAACTGCAATTGAACTTGGAAAGAATACTTTTTTTATATTATGAAGTCTAGAGGCTTCTAATACATTAAAAAGTGTTTTCATATTAATATTCCAAGTTTGTAAAGGTGCTTTTTCTCCGTTAGCTGATAATATGGCTGCTAGGTGGTATATTTGAGTTATTTTATTTTCAGAAATTAAATCTACTATAGCATCATAATCTGTTGCATCAAGTGTTTCAAAACGTCCTGTAAATTCTGAGTTTTCACGTAAATCTGTCGCGATTACATTATCAACACCCCACTTCTCTTGAAGACTATCAGTTAACACAGACCCTAACTGACCACTAGCTCCTGTTATTAATATTTTTTCTCTAATCATTTTTAAAAATTATACAAATACAAAATTAGAACATTAAAACCTAAAACAGACTAATAATTCGATAAACAACAAAAACTAAGTTGTTTATTTTGTATTTTATCATTTTTAAAGAATAAAAATCTGAAATAAAATTGTTTTAATTATATTAGCAGGAAAAAATCATATAAAATTATGGATCTAATTGATGAAGTTGATTTAAAAATATTAAGGATTTTACAAAAAAATTCTAAAACAACAAATAAGGAAATTGCAAATAAGTTAAACCTGACACCTTCGCCTATACATGAAAGAATTAAACGTTTGGAGAATAAAGGATATATAAAAAAATATGTAGCAATTTTAGATAAAGTACTTTTAAATAAACCCATTACTGCAATATGCATGGTCTCATTAAGATATCATGATGAAGGTTTTATTGATAAATTTGACAAACAAATAAAAGAGTTAAAAGAAGTACAAGAATGTTATCACATGGCTGGTAAAGTCGATTTTTTTTTAAAAATAAATTTAGAAACTCTAAATGCTTACCATGAATTTGTAAGACTTAAATTATCTAAAATAGAAAATATTGGTGTTTTAGAGAGTTATTTTGTTCTTAAAGAAATTGTTTCTACAACAGAATATTCATTTTAAAGAAACTAACTTCAGATATTAATTACATCTATACTTTATTTTTTATTTTAATTAAATAAAAGAAAACAAAATCTTACACCATTACTCCACCTCAAAATACTACAAATACTAATTTTAATTACGATCTCACTTTCTGTATTGGGAAGTAAATTGTTTTTTTAATCACCTTATAAAAAAACATAGATATATTATTCAAAAAAAGGAACTTAGAGTTCCTTTTTTTATTTAAATTTTTATCCTTTAAATTAAGGATATTAAACATTTTATTAAACTATATCGTGATTTAGCAAACAAACTTAAAAAGTTCTTTTTCTAAATTAAACACATATTTTTTTAGAGACTATTTATTCCTTTACTTTAAAAACTTTTCTAAGAATATCATCCATTAAACACCATTTACTAAATGATGATTGTAGTAGATTCATCCCTACAAATGCAGTAAGCCATAACCAATTTTTATTCACTTTTACTGCTAGAACTAAACTAACTAATATAAATATACCTGCTATTGCTCTAATGATTTGTTCTCTCTTCATTTTACTTATAATTTTTACGTTCTATTAAATAATATACTAATGGAACAACTAATAATGTTAATATTGTAGCTGTAATTGTTCCTCCCATTAAAGAAATAGCTAATCCTTGAAAAATAGGATCAAAAAGTATAACGAAAGCCCCAATTACTACTGTTCCTGCTGTTAAAAGAATAGGTGTTGTTCTTACAGCTCCAGCTTCAATTACTGCTTGTTTCAAAGGAATTCCTTGATCTAATCGTAGATTAACAAAATCTATAAGTAATACTGAATTTCTTACCATTATTCCAGCTAAAGCTATCATTCCAATAAAAGAAGTTGCAGTAAAATAAGCATCCATCATCCAATGCCCTAAAATTATCCCTACCATAGATAAAGGGATCGCAACCATCATAACTATAGGTGCTTTAAAATTTTGAAACCATCCAACAATAAGCATATAAATAAGTATAATAGCTCCTAAAAAAGCTGAACCTAAGTCTTTAAAAACTTCTAAAGTAATCTGCCATTCACCATCCCATTTAACGGTATAATCTTCTTCAAGATCTGGTTGATTCATATACAATTCATTCAATTTGTAACCACTTGGCAATTTAATCTCCTCTAATTTATCTCCCATTCCTAAAATTGCGTAGGCAGGACTCTCTAATTCTCCAGCCATGTCTGCCATTACATATACAACACGCTTTTGATTTTTTCTATAAATACTTTTATGGCTTGTATTTTCTTTAATTTCAACTAAATCGCTAATTGAAATCATTTTACCGTTTTTTGATTTTATTTTTAAAAGTGATATATCATGAATTGAAGACTTTTCTTTTTCATCTAACACTAAGGATATTCCAACTTGATTTAAAGCTGTTTCATCAAATAAATTAGAAATTGAATTGTTAGATAAAGCCATATTCATTGTATATACAATTTCTTGAGGAGCTATTCCAAATAACATTGCTTTTTCCTTGTCAATTACAAATTCATATTCTGTTTGATTATCTTCTACCATCCAATCAATATCTACAACATCATTTGTATTCTTTAATATATTTTGAATACTACTTGCTATCTCAATTTGTTTCTCATAATTCGGGCCATAAATTTCTGCAACTATTGTTGACAAAACTGGTGGTCCAGGAGGAACTTCAACTAATTTTATATTAGCTTTAAATTTATTTCCAATAGATTGAATATCTGATCTCATTGACTTTGCTATTCCATGGCTTTGGATTGATCTTTCATGTTTATCCTTTAAATTTACCTGAATATCAGCCATATTACTTCCTCCTCGTAAATCGTAATGCCTAACTAAACCATTAAAAGTAATTGGTGCAGATGTACCAACATAACTCTGATAGTTTACAACTTCAGGTCTTGTAGACAAATACTGAGAAACCTCTTTTGCAACAACAGCTGTACGTTCTAAAGTTGTACCTTCAGGCATATCTATTACTACTTGAAATTCATTTTTATTATCAAACGGTAACATTTTTACAGCTACAGATTTTGTAAAAAACATAGACATTGAGCCTAATAAAAATAGAATTGTTGTTCCTAAAAACAACCAGCGTTTAGTTTTATTTTCAATTAATGGACGTTCTAGTTTTTCATACAGTTTATAAATCAATGTGTGTTGCATCGCTTTGGTTTCATCTTCTTCAAATACTTCTATATTTTTATTCTTTTCTTTTAAAAAGATATAACCTAAGTAAGGAGTAATTGTTAATGCCACAAATAATGATAAAATCATAGCTATAGAAGCTCCTATTGGCATTGGACTCATATATGGGCCCATTAATCCAGAAACAAAAGCCATTGGTAATACAGAAGCTATTACAGTAAATGTAGCTAATATTGTAGGGTTTCCTACTTCGTTTATAGCATAAATTGCAGCTTCTTTAAACGGTAAACGTTTCATTTTAAAATGCCTATGCATATTTTCTGCAATAATTATACTATCATCAACAACAATACCTGTAACGAAAACTAAAGCAAATAAAGTTATTCTGTTTAAAGTATAATCAAGCATATAATAACTTAATAATGTTAATGCAAAAGTAATTGGCACAGACAAAAAAACTACTAAACCACCACGCCAACCCATTGCTAACATTACTACTAAGGTAACGGCTATAATTGCTCCTATAAGATGCATTAATAATTCTGATACTTTTTGAGAAGCAGTTTCACCATAGTTTCTTGTAATCTCTACATGAACATCATCTGGAATTAAGCTTTTTCGTAAATGTTGTACTTTATTTAAAATAACATCTGCAATTTTCATTGCATCTGCTCCTTTACGTTTAGCTACAGAAATAGTTACTGCTGGATATTCTGATTTATATTTTAAAGATTTTTCACTTGCTTTACCAAATCCAAAGTTCACATAATTCTTAGGGATTTCTGCACCATCTATTATATTAGCTATTTGTTTTAAATATATTGGTTGGTTTTGTTGTACTCCAACAACTAAATTCTTTACATCTTCAACTGATTTTAAAAAGCTACCTGTGCTAACTAAAAATTCCGTATCATTTTTATCATAACTACCCGAATTCATTTGCTGATTATTAGCAATAATCATTTTTGAAATTGATAAAAAATCTAAGTCACTAGAAGCTAGCTTATCTTTATCTAATACAACTCTTATTTCTCTATTTCTACCTCCTATTTTATGAGTAATTGCAACATCTTTTACTTTTTCAATTTCATCTGTAAGTTCTTGTGCTATTTGTTTTAATTGATAATCATCATAATTTTCACTCCATAAAGTTAATCCTAGCATTGGAACATCATCAATAGCACGTGTTTTTACTAAAGGCATAGTTACACCTTTTGGCATTTGATCCATATGCTTATTAATTTCATTATATAATTTCACATAAGAACGTTCAATATCTTCACCTACATAAAATTGAACTATAACCATTGCTTTTTCTTTCATAGAAGTAGAATATACATACTCTACTCCTTTTATATTTGATAGTAATTTTTCTAATGGTTTTACTACTCTAGACTCAACTTCAGCAGGACTAGCACCTGGATAACCTACAAATATATCTGCCATAGCAACATCTATTTGAGGCTCTTCTTCTCTTGGAATTAAAAATGAACTATATACTCCAATTATCATAAACACTATCATTAATAAAATAGTGAGTTTAGATCCTATAAAACCTTTAGCTATTCTTCCTGCTAAACCATCTTTCATAATCTTAACTTTTAAAGTTTATTGAATTGAAATTTTTGCTCCGTTATATAATTTTTCTTCAGAAGAAATAATATAACTTTCGTTTACAGATAACCCCGATAAAACTTCTACCTGATTTCCATAAGTTCTTCCTAGTCTTAACCAACGTAAAAGTGCTTTACTTCCTGTGCTTACCGTATAAATCCCTTTTAATTGCCCTCGTTTCACAATAGCTTCTTCTGGAATTAAAATCATTGCAGTACTATCTGATTTTTCAACAGGAAATTGAACGGATACAAACATTCCTGATAAAATATTTATATCTGTTTTTTCTAAATTAATTTTAACTAAATATTGACCACCTGTATTTTTTGCAGATGTACTAACTTCTGATACTTTCCCCTTTATTGTTTTATTTAATGTTTTTACTAATACATTAACAGTAATTCCTTTTTCTATTTTAGAAATTTCAGACTCAGGAACCATTGTTATTACCTCAAAATTTCCTTTGCCTTCTAGAGAAATTAAAGGTTTTCCAGGATTTGCCATCGTTCCCTTTTTAATAAATTTATTTGTAATAACTCCAGAGAATGGAGCTTTAATATTCGAATATGAAAACTGAGCATTTATCTCATTTTTTATTTGTTTTACAGCTTCTAGATCTGCTTTTGCAATATTATAATACGATGTAATATCATCAAACTCCTTTTGAGATACACTCTTTTGTTCTAATAATATTTTAAATCGTTTATAATCTTTTTCTGCATTTTTATACCCAGTTTCAGCCTTTAAAATATTAGCGTTAATTTGTGCTTGTTTAGCTAATAAATCAGTATTATTTATCGTTAAAAGTAGTTGTCCTTTTTCTACTTTATCTCCGACATTTACATATATTTTGTTCACAAACCCCATTATTCTAGTGCTTAATTCTGCACTATTTTCTGCTTGAATTTTTCCACTTGTTGTTATATAAGGAGTATTGGAATTTCCTGACACTTTGCTAATTTTAACAATAATTGGTAAAGTTTTATCTTCAACAGATTTCGTTTCACCTTTACCACAACTTATTAATAAAATAGATGTAAATATTAATATATTATATATAGTTTTCATAAAACTGATTATTCTTTAGTTAAAAATTCTAAATATGATTTTGTATAATTGTATTGATATACAGTTTGATAATATTCTAATTGTTTCTTTGCATATAATGCTTCAGCAACTAATAAATCGGTTGTTTTTTCTAATCCTTCTTTAAAACGATTATTTCGTATTCTTAATACTTCTTTAGATTGTTCTAATGCTAGTTTTGTAAGTATTAGTTGTTCATTAACATCACTTAATACTCTTTTTGTTTTATTCAATTCTAATTCACTTTCGGCTTTGTATTTCTGATATTCTAATTGAGATTTTTCATACTTTGCTTTACTATTTTGAGTTTTTGCAAATCTTTTTGAACCTTTAAAAATATCCCAACTTAATTGTAGTCCAATAATATAGCCGCTAGCATCAATATTAAAGAGGCTATCATCATAAAACTCATAACTTCCAAAAGCATTTAATCGAGGTAAAAAACTCATTTTATTTGCTTTATGTATTTTATTGTATGCTTCAGAAGCTAACTCCATTGCTTTAACATCTGAACGGTTATTTGAAACAAAATATTTTTTAGATTCGTTTAATTTAATTACCACTAAACTATCTGAAGGCTTGTAAATTACCTCTTGATTTTTATTCATTAAAAAAGATAAATAATCTGAAACATTTTTAATATTACTTTTTGCAGTTTGCAATTGATTTTTCACCTCTAAAACTCTAACTTCAATTGCTAAAACATCTGCTTTTTGTATATAACCTTGTTTAAAAGTATTTTCTGCTAATTGTAAATTTGCTTTAGCTGTTTCTAATGCTTTTTCTAAAACTGATACTCCTTTATAAGCTAATTGTAATTGCATGTAAATCTTTTCTACTTCAAACAATAAATACTCTTGAGTTCGTTGTGTTTGAAAACTTACTGCATCCATTTTAGATTTAGCAGCTTTTCGTTGATAAACTCCATCAATATTTATAAGTGGTTGTTGAATTTCAATTTTAGTGGCAAAATTCTGAGTCCTGTATGGATTGTTTAATAAAACAGGATTAAAATCGGTTTGAGTTAATATCTCTTGATTTAGTTTAGATCCAAAAGCCATTAAAGGATTTGTTGTTAAAATACCTGTATGACTTGCTGTTATATTTGGTAAAAAAACAGCTTTTGTTTCATTAAACTCTGCTTTAGCTTGTTCAAAATTTTGCTGTGAAATTTTTATAGATCTGTTATTGGTTTTAACTTTATTTAAAACTTCTTTTTTGGTTATATAACTTATTTGCTGTGCAGAAGCAAATGAGTAAAACCCAATTAAAAAAGCACAACCTAATATTTTCTTCATATGTAAAAATTTGAGGTGTAAAATTAGTTTAGTTTTTTTGTATAAAAAGCAACCTTTGTTACATAAAAAAAAGATTTTAAAACTTTTACTATTTTGTTCACTAAATTTCTATTTATTCTTTTTAAATAAAAAAACCACTCAGCAATTGAGTGGTTTGATTGATTTCAAATTATTATATTTTTTTATTTTTTTACAATCTTTCTTATTTCTTTGGATAAATTTGAATGTATTTCTATTAAATAAATTCCTTTTGACAAATTATTCATAGTTACTTTCATATTACGAGTAGAATTTTCATAACTCTTTAATAATCTACCTTTTAAATCATAAATTTTAATCAACTCTAATATTGAATTTCCTTTTATATTAAGCTCATCGAAAACCGGGTTTGGATAAATTTCCACGCCTGTTAAATTAAAATCATTATCTCCTAAAGTAGATACTTTTCTAAAACGTAAATTATCTATAAAAATACTATCTTCTACCTCTGCTACATCTCCTCTATTTCTACCTAAATATTGTAATGAAACTCTTATTTTATTACCAACATAAGCTGATAAATCAATTTCTTTTTGAATCATTTCTTTATCATTATTTGAATAAAAGTTTTCGATTATATTTCCATTTACAACAACTCTAAATATAGATTCTTTTGAGGTATTAATATGTTTTTGAAGTATATCGAAGTTCATAAAAAGAGATTCTAAATCTGTAGCATCAATTTCAAAATTGGCTTTAGAAATATTATTTTGATTTTTCTCCCAACTCATATCTTCATCATCTGTTTTAAACCAACTATCAGCTTCTGCTCCACCAGACATTTTTATCATTCTATTGCCTTCTTTTAAATATAATTCAGAAATTGAATTTTCTGTATGCTCTAAAATGATACTTTTAGGTATTTCTTCTGATTCAAAATCATACACAACTTCCTCATTATTATCTAGTTTAATTGCTAAATCATAAGCACTATCCATTTTAAAAGAATCTACAGAAATTGTATGTACAGGTGATGAAAAGTTAAAATATAATCCAAAAGTATATTGCCCAGAAACCACAGGTGTAAAAGTTGTATTTATAGTATGATAATCATAAAAGCCAAAATTAAAATCTGAAAAATAATTAAGAAAAATATCTAAATCTTCATCTCTATTACTCATTCCTGTTCTAATATCTACACTTTGAAAACTATAATCTCCGGCTTCTTTTCTTATTTTAAAACTAAGATTATAAGTTGTTCCAGCTTCTAAATCTAGCATTGGTGTTTTTAATGACGCTTTAACACCATGGTCATCATAAGTTACATGTAAATAATGTGTATCTTCATCTCCAACTTGATAATCGCTTAAATTAGTATTACTAGAAACCCAAGTTGAATCTCCTGTCATACAATTTGGAAAAACTCCTTGACCATAATTACTCATTGTATTAAAGTTCTCTTCCCATGGTATATCATACACCATACAACTTGTACTCAAAATTTTAGTAGTAACTCGTTCACTATATGAAACTGAATCACATTTTGTTCTTATATAAAACTCATATTTTGTATCTGGGTTTAAACCTGATATTTTATATTCTTTATTATTTGTATTTACCTTGATACCTGTACCTAACTGAAAACCTTCTAATCCATATTCTATTTCAAAAGAGCTATTATCACTTTCCCAACTTAAAGTAATACTATTATCAGAAATTGATTTATTTCTAAAATTAATTGGTTCAAGACAGTCTGGTTTATTATTGTAAGAAAAATCATCTAAATGGATATATGATAAATTATTATTCTGATCGTGCATTATTGCTATATGCTTATCTGTACCAGTATATGTAGAAAAATCTATTAGAAATTCTTTACCAAATACAGGAATTTCGTCTGCCTTAATTTTCACGAAAGGAGTGAAAGTTTTTCTGTCTTTAGGATTAGACATTGTACCAATTACAATACCACTTAAATTATTGTTATTCCCCTCATAATCATTCCTTAACCAGAATTTTATAACTTTATCATTATCTAAATCTGCTAAAAAAGGAGAAGTAATTATCCCAGCTAATTTACCTGAAGATGGATGATGATTTAAATACGCTACATTAGGTTTAGAACTTGGTCTAAAGTAACTTAAATCAGTATTAAAAATCCCTGAAACTCCACTTTCAGAAGGAATCCAACACAACGAACTTAAATCATTACTGTTATATTGATCGAAATTTTCATTAAAAGGAGCTGTTTTTACACAAGTGATTCTAAATAAATATGGCTTACTCCAATTACTATTTTCATTCACAGAATTACAATTAGCTCTTACATAAAATTCATAATCTGTAAAAGTATTTAACCCTTCTAAAACAAAAGGATTTGTAGATGCTATGACTCTATTACCTGTACCAATATTAAAGCCTTTCTCTCCATATTCTATTTCCCAACTTTCTGGCACTTGATTTCTATTATTATCTTTCCATGATAATGTAGCTTTTCCTTCATCTGATTGAAAAGCTTGTAAATTAGTTGGAATTACACACCCTTTTTCAGTGTATTCAAAATCATCTATAAGTAATAATTGTCTTCTATTACTTGCTGCTTGCTTTATTCCTATATATTCATCTGTTAAATTATAATCAGAAAATTCAATTTCAATTTTCACCCATTCATTTTCTCGTTCACTAGCGTTAGTTATAATATGATAAGGTGTAAATGTTTTATAATCATCTGGATCGGATAAGGTACCTATAATAATTTCATTAGGAGAAGCATATGCGCTAGCTTTAACATACAACCAAAAAGAAATTTTCTTATAATTATTAAAATCAATTAACCTTGGTGAAACCAATACTATTTGATCTGAAGCCTCATTTCCATAAGGATGACTTACTTCATTAAAGATTTTCACACAATTAGAACCGGAATTTGGAGTATATGGAATTGGCGCTACATTATCAACAACCAAAGGGCGTGAAATACTATCATCCCAATACGAAGAACCTGTTCCTGTTGGCCATAAACTTGTCCAACACGATTTTAAAAAACCTTCATTTTGATTCTCAAAACTTTCAAAATATCCTACTTCTACTCCTTCGCATTTTGTTGTAAAACTTTGCTTTGTAGACCAATTACTAAATGAAGTTCCACAATTAGCTCTGACATAAAAATCGTATTTAACCTCACTTTGTAAATTATTAATTGTTGTTTGGCTATTATTTGATGTAATTGTAATACCATTTCCTAAAGTAAACCCAGAAACTCCATATTGAATTTCCCAAGAACTTGGACGAGATTCTTCATAAGTTTCCCAAGTTATATCTACTGTATTATATTTCTCTTCTATCACTTTTGGATATAAAGGTTCTGAACAATCTGGTATTTCTTCATAAAGAAAATCATCTATAAAAAATTGACTTCCTCCGAACTCATCTCCATGTCTAATAGCTATATAACTATCAGAACCTGTATAATTATTAAAATATATTGTATGCTCTTTCCATTCTACTTGAGGTCTTCCGTTGGCTATCAATTCGTTCATCTGATCAGGAGCAATTGTTTCAATTAGGTTAAAAGTGCTAATATCATTAGGATCTGACATTGTTCCTACATGAATACTTGACTTATTATAATCTATTCTACTATTTGATATTAGATTAAATTTTAATCTTTTCAAGTTGTTTATATCAGATATTTTTCTTGAAACTAAATAAATATCAGAAGGTTGTCCTGTTCTAGAGTCGCTAAAATTATGAAAATACACAAATTGATTTCCTGTTTTTGCTTTTATTTCATAATCAAAAGAACCTACAAAGGTACCTGTAAACCCAGATCTATATTCTTTTGCTATTCTTATATCTTCTGAATTATTAGCATTTATTACTGTATTCCAACATGGACTTAATTTGTTATCGAAAGTTTCAAATGATTCGAAATAACCAGCTGTTTGTGAAGTACATGCTGAATAAAAGTTTATCTCTTCTGACCAATCAGAATACAAACCATCTACATCACATTTTGCTCTAACTTTTGCTTTATACTCAGTTCCCTCTAATAAATTATTAATAGTAATATTTTCTGATCTAGAAATAATCGTTTTTTTCGTTTGAGGCTTACCTATCTGTTCGTATTCTATTTCCCATTCAATTTCTGTTCCTGTTTTACTCCAATTAAGCTCTACACTACTATCTAATACATTATTTACGATTAACTCATCCGGTTTACTACAAATAACAGATTGGCTATAAGAAAAATCATCAATATAAACTGCTATATTAGGACTATTTTCTTCTGAGACGATAGTAGATCGCATTACTTGAAAAGCTATATACAGATCAGTTTCATTATAATTTTCTAAAAAAACTGCTCTTTTTTCCCATGTACCATTTGGAACTTCACCTTTTATAAAATCTAACATCTTAAAAGTATCCCCATCATCAGGATCACTCATCGTTCCAACTCTTAACGTAGCATTTCCAGGGTAATTATTAATATAAAACTCTATTTTTTTATCTTTTGATAAATCAGAAAACAAAGGTGATACTAAAAGAACTTCCTTTGTATCGTAAGTATTATCATATAATAAGGCTGAATTACCTGTTCCACCTGTTCTATCTAGGTTTGAAAGAACAAAACCTGCATAAGGAACATCTTCTCTAAACTCATAAGCTCTCCAACAATTATCAAGAGTATTTGTATTAAAATCGTAAGTGTAACCAACAGTAAAAGATTCAACACAATTTGTACTGCTTATTCTATTTTGAATATTGTTTTGTGATAAAGAAACTTTTGATAAAATAAAAAATATAAGAAGAAAAAGGGAAAGTTTAATTTTCATGTTTTTTTTGCGCAAAAGTAATTATTCTATTGAATTACACAAAGTTGAAAGCAAACCTTTTTAATGTTATAAAATAGATTCTTAAATAAAAACAATTACAATTAATAAATAATCTGTTTTCTCTATATATCTTTATTCATTTGAATTTAGTCTTATCATTTAAATTTTAGCAGATTTACTACTTTCCCTCTTCTTAAAAAGAAACAGAATTAATGAGTTTTAATAATAAATACATTCTTTTCTTTTTCTTTATTATGAATTTAACCTTTCAAAATAAAAGGGTAAACTGTTTAAAAATGAGTTATTAAACCCCAAAAGATAGAAAACTCTTCAAGAAATAATAGTAACTTTAGTAATTCAATATAAACTATTTAATAAAACTTAAAAAATCAATTGATTATATGGATTTATCTTAAAAATAATAACTTATAAACACACTATTTAGATTAATGATATTGTAACGAATTTTATTTAAACCTTTACGCTTCTTGTTTTAAAGTCTTCGAATATTAATTCTCTCTATATATACTTCACTCATTTAAATACTTTTAAGCAAAAAAACGTGTATAATGAAAAAGTATTATGTTCTTAAATCTTCATAACTGTACTCTGTTTTTTTATTATCAATAATACTAAACATTAAGAACTAAACTATCACAAAGTATATAATCATGGAAAAATTAATAACCATTAACAATCAACACAATTCTTTAGACACACTATTTGAATCTCTTAAAACCATATCTGATTTCGATTGCTCTAAAGAATATGATAGATGGGAAATGAGAACTGAAACTAATGGAGAAATGGCTAAATGTATAGTTCTAAAAAAAAGTAATATGCATGCTATTAAAATTTATTTTATTAGTGACAATACTCTAAAAATAAATCATATAATTCCTAATTCAATTATGAATGCATACTTTGGCAAAAGTCAAAAAGCGAGAAAAGATATAATTGAAATAGTCACTGGAAAAATAAAAGAAATACTACTTGCACCTTCACAACAAAAAGCTTTTAATGAATTGGAAAATGAAATTATTAAAGTAATAGTTTAATTTTAAAATTAAAAAATTATTATGATAGAGTTTTTCAATCAATATTCTATTGTAAAATGGATATTAGTAGGATTTGGAATATTATATTTTTTAGATAAATATGGAATATTTAGTCCAATAGATAATCTTATAAATAAAATTGGAAAGTATCATTTTAAAATGTACAGTCATTTAAACAATCCTAAACTAAAACAGATTATCAGTTATTTCAATACAAAACAATTTAATAATGTCGAACAATCACTAAAAAGTATGTCTCCTAGTTTTCGTTCTTTTGCATTTAAAAGTTTAGGACAATATGGAAATTTAGAAATTAGTGATGAATGGTTACAAAAAGATAATCAAAATGATTTACCAAGAATAATTAAGGCTTATCAATTAATCCATAAAGCTTGGGAAATTAGAGGCAGAGGCACTATAGATACTGTCTCTAATCAAAAACAAATTGCTTTTAAAAAACATTTAAAAAAAGCAGAGTCACTTCTTTTAGAAACCAATAAAAACACCACAGTAAATTCTTTTCATGCAAATAGTGTAGCTTCACTACTTAAAATATATAAAGCTATAGATGTAAATAGAAAAGAAGTTCATCAATTATTTGAAACAGTTGTTCAGGAATTCCCTAATAACACTGAAATTAATTTTAATTACTTTGCTTTTGTATCACCAAAATGGGGAGGTTCTGAAGAGGAATTAAATACTTATTTAAATACATTAAACACTAAATCATCTTTCATCCAAACATTAATTTTAGCACAATATTATTTTGATTTAGTTCATTTATATGATTATGAAGATAATGATAAAAGAATTGAACAATTCATTGAAGAAATTAAAATTGCGAATTTCCATGAAGATGAATTATATCAATACGAATTATATCTACTAGCGTACTGGATTTCAAATAATTTGAAATTAAAAAAATTAGAAAAACATTTCAAAAAAACACTAGAACCTTATTGGGAAGACTAATTTTTTTAACAACACTTTATAAAAAAAGCAACGAAATTAATTTCGTTGCTTTTTGCTTAATGTTATTCTTCGCTATCTTTACTAAGAATTCATTTAAAATACTTTTAGAATTTATAAGTTAATCCTAAAGCAATAGTTGATAAGTTCATGTTAAACACAAAAGTATTTCTAGCTCTTGCTCCATCAATATCATCTTTAGAACTATTAAATCCTAAAGCCCCAACTGAAGCGTTTAAAGCAAAAGAATTTGAAATAAAGTAATTAATACCAGGAGAAACTACGATTCCAAATGTATTAGTATCTGGACTAAAATTATTGTCTTCACTAGTGTTAGCATAAAATACATTTCCTTCTAAAGTAAAAGAAAATCTTTGTGCAGGAGTAAAGAAATAGTTTACTCCAGCTGCAACTCCAAAAGTATCTCTAGAATTAGCAAACCCTGTTACATTAATAATATCCAATGAATTATAACTTAACTCTAACTGTAAAGCTAAATTTTCAGTAATAAAATAACCTGCAGCAGGTGCGATAGTAAAACTCCCTAAACTATCATCAATACCTGAGATTGATGTATTTGTATAACTAACACTACCTGTGATAAAAAAATCTTCTTTTTCAAAGCCTCCAATAGCTTCTTTTTCTTGAGCATTTAAATTTGTGAAACCAATAAAACCAGCTGCTAAAGCAATTAATAGTTTTTTCATAATAATTTGTTTTAATTTTTAAGGCGGCAAAAGTATCATTTTTTTTATATTTAGGGTAGTAATTAATTAAAAAATACAATAACGATGAAAGCAAAGTATCAAAGTGTTTTAAGCTTAGGTGAACAATTAGAAATTAAAAATGGAGATGTAAAAGAAGAAAATGGAGTTTTACATATTTCTGGTACAGCAAAAAATCAATATGAGAAAAATCTTCTTTGGGATGAAATTAAAAAAGTAGGTGGCGAAGCTCCTGCTGATATTGTTGCTGATATTTCTGTTGAAGATACTTCTGTATATGCTAATCACACTGTACAAAGTGGAGAAACTCTAGGAAAAATAGCAAAACATTACTATGGCGATGCTATGAAATACAAAGAAATTTTTGAAGCTAACACAAATATCTTAAAATCTGCAGATGTAATTCATCCTGGACAAGAGTTAGTTATTCCAAACCTATAACAAATAGAATTACTAACAACTACGATAAAAAAAACCTCGCTATTTCGCGAGGTTTTCTTTTTACTTTAAATACTCAAATGTATTTACCATTTTATATTTCGGACTTCTACTTATAAAATCTCTAAAAAATGCAGTATGGCTTGCTCCCATTAAAATAAAAACTCGATCTTCCTTTGTTAATTTAATCCTGTTTAAATTCGAATACATTCTTAAGTTTCTCTGATAATATTTTGCTGCTTCATCAGCTCCTTCAAAACCGTTTTTTGTACCTGCATGTGTTAACATGTCTGCATTCACTGTAATTAAAAAGTCTAAATATAAATCGTGGTTAGATAATTTTAATTGATCAAGTAAACTTAGGTTATCGCTATTAACTTTAAGGTTTGTATGAAATGGAATTGGGTTTTTATAATATTTATACAACATTTCTTTATCGATCTCATTATTAATTTCTCCTCCAATTTTATAGTTATAACTCATTTTATGATCGATTCCGTAAATTCTTTTAGTTCCAGATAATCTTCCTAATTCATAAGCTAATAATTCCACTTCATTCGGATTTTTAAACTTCATATTTGGATTCTTTACATATTCCTTATATAAAGATTGTAGTTTTTCATCATATTCTGGTCTCATTTCAACTAAAATAACTGTTGGTTTAAACTTAGCAAGCATAGCTGCTATTTTGTGTACAGCTTTTTGATTATCTTTATTATTCTCATCAAATTCAGTTTTGTTTTCATCTGAAGTTTCTCCCATATGAAATGTTCCAAAGTTTAAAACTTCTATCTTCTGAACCTTACTTTCTAACTCTTTTCTATCTGCTTCAAAATTTATGTCTTGACTAAATCCTAATGTTCCTAATAATAATTGCCCTATAGTTAAAATCTTAATTAATTTCATCTTTCTTTATGTTTTTACTGGTTAATAACTTGTTCTAATGTTGTCATTTTAAAATCTACTGAAGCTTTAGCTAAAAAATTTAAAATTGGTAAATGACCTGCGCCTATCAATACGAAAACTTTATCTTCTCCTGGAATATTAATATTTAGTAAGTTTTGAAATATTCTTAAATTTCTACTATACCACCATATTGCTTTATCTGCTCCGTAATAATCATTTTTTTCACCTTCTCCCATCTTAAAATCACCGATCAAATAGTGTCCGTGACTTTGATTTACGACATCTTTATTATTTAAAACTCTAAAAAATTCTAATAAGCTTACCTCTGTTTTTAACTTGTCTTCTTTTTCATATAAACTGAAATACGTTTTATCTATATTCATTTCTCTTTTTAACATTTTCCCACCTGCCTTATTAATAAAATAAGCTTGTTTTTCTTTGTGTTCTTTTTCCGTTAAATCACTTTTAAAATTTCTAGCAGAAGCATCTATAGCATATATTTTTTTGTGACCTAGCAATTTCCCCAACCTGAATCCTATTTGATAAATTTCATTCGATTTCAGTTTAAAATTTCCTTTTAAATAAGCATTGTATAAAGAATCTAACTTTTTTTGTTTTGATGCTCTCCACTCTACAGCAATTTTTGTTGGTGCAAATTTTTTAATCGTTTTTAATAGCTCTTTTAATTCTTCTTGTTTTTTTTCAGAGAAAATATTCACTGAATGCTTTTGTTTATATGTGTCTAATCCTGGATTTGCAAAATGAAATGATCCTAAAATAAATACATCTGAAGTTTTAATTTCTTTAAAATGTTCTTCTATTAATTTTTTCTGACTAAAGACTGTTTGACCTAGCAAACAGATTGTGACTATAATAATTCTGATATACATGAGGTATGATTTTTAAATTCAACACTTCAAAAGTATTTTTAATCTAACCCGCATTTTTTAAAATTCCACTAAGTACATTTTCTACAGTATAAACTCCTTGTTTTTTTACACTTTCGATTTCGTTGTGTAGTTTTTGGAGTTCATCCTAAAAAACAGGAATTAGATGGTAAACTAACTTTGCAACGTAACTTTAATAACTACATTTGAAGTATGGAAATAAAGAATCAACTTAAATATCACTTCCTTTTTGGTTTTGTTCTTGTGTTTATGAACATCTTCAGGAAGTATGTAACACTAGGGCATGAAACTTTTATAAATCAGTTTAATGTTTTCGGAATTGTTTTAACTACTACTTATTTTATTACTTTTTTTAGTGTTTACGTCTTAAATATTAAAGTAATTTGTCCGAAGACTTTAGCGAAAAGAAATCTTTCCTATTTCTTTATAGGACAAATTTCTTTATTCTTTATTTTTCCAATAATTCGTTATTTTTTAGAAGAAATCATTTTATACTCAATAACAGGATTTCACAACTATTCTGAGCAAAGTCGTACTTTTTGGTATTATATTTTCGATAATTCATACTATAGTTTAAAAGTTATTCTTTTTAGTACGTTTATCTATTTACTTTTTGTGTTTTTAAAAAATAAGGATAAAATTTACTTGTTAGAATTAGAACAACAAAAAGCAGAATTAGGTGCTTTAAAAAACCAATTAGAACCTCACTTTTTATTCAATACACTTAATGTTTTTTATTCTGAATTAGCAGATACACAACCAAAAACAGCTAAAGGAATTCATAAATTGTCAGAATTGTTACGCTATTTAACTTACGAAGCGCAAAAGGACTATATGCCTTTACATAATGAGATTAAGTTTATTAAAGATTATATGTATTTCTATGAAAAACGTTTTGAAGATAATTTATTTGTAAACTTATCTATTAAAGGAGAAATTGGTAACCAAGAAATCCCTTCGTTAATGCTTATTCATTTTATTGAAAATATTTTCAAACACGGAATAGTTAATGATCCGAGTTTTCCTGCAGAAATAAACATTGAAGTAACAGAAAATCATTTGGAATTAAAAACTAAAAATAAAATTGCTTTCGTTAAACATTATAGTTCTAAAGGAATTGGTAGAGAAAATTTAAAAAAGCGTTTATCTCTTTTATTTGATAATAATTATATTTTTGATTTTACTGAAAATGATGTAGAATACAGTACTCATTTACAAATCCCTTTAAAAAAATAAATGCGATGCAAAAGTTAAGATGTTTATTAGTTGATGATGAAGCTCCTGCAATTCGATTATTAGAATCGTATGTAAAAAAAGTTCCTTTTTTAGAATTAATTGCCGCTACTACAAACCCAATAGAAGCTTTAGGCATTATTGAAAAAGAAGAGTTAGATGTAATATTTCTTGATATTCAAATGCCCACCATAACAGGAATACAATTATCTAAAATCATAAAAGATAAAATTAATGTGATCTTCACAACTGCTTATCCGCAATTTGCTATAGAAAGTTACGAGTTAAATGCAGTTGATTATCTTTTAAAACCTTTTGAGTTTGAACGTTTTTATAGCGCTATTTTAAAAGTGAAACCTAATGAAATTCAAAATACAACAACAAACAGTGGTCAGTTTACCTTTATAAAAACTGATGGAAAAAATAATTTTGAGCGAATTTATACCAAAGATATTATTTATGTTGAAAGCTTAAAAAATTACGTTTCTATTCATACTAAAGAAAACCAAATTATTACTTACAATACTTTAAAACATTTTGAAAATGAGCTTTCTTCAAAACAATTTGTAAAAATTCATAAATCATATATTGTAGCTTTAGAACATGTAATTAAAACTGATTCTTTAACTGTTTATTTATCTAACGGAAATAACCTTCCTATTGGAGATACTTATAAAAAGCAATTCTTCGATAGTATCAACAAGTTTATACTATAAAAAGAGGCAATAAACCTCACATATTACCTCTTTTAAAACAAGTTGAGTTTAAACAAATCTAAAAATTCTGTTTTATGATTTTTGCTCCATTACAGCATAGTAAAAAGCTATACCTACTGGAGAACCAGCCGCAACGAATCCTGATGAAACTAACTCTGCTGAAATTCCTCTAGGAAATTTCTTTCTTAACTTAGCTATTGCATCATCTATTGCTTTATTAATATCTGAAGAATTATAAGCATAACCAGTAACTTGATTATCATTTGTAGCTGCTTTTGCTAATAATTCTATGTTTGGAGTTTTATCTAAAGTCTCCATTACATCATGAATTGCTATTCTTTCTGTTCCATTAGCTGTTTGAAATTGAATATAATCTAAATCTGTTGAATAAGGAACAGTTTTCTGAACTGTATAAGGGAAATATCCAATTGCAGCACATGGACTCCCTACAACCATATATATAGGTGGGTAAATTGTAGCCATAGATGGAGTAATTTCTATATTACAATAACCTTCTTCATGTCCTTTAGCTACTATAGTAACTTTATTATCATTTCCAATTCTGTATGCATACACAGATTCTGGGTATAAAATTTGAGAATTCATTTTTTTTATTTGTAGGTTAATTAATAATTATCGAGTAGCTACTTCGAGTTTTACAGAGCTTAACTCTCTATAATATTGCACATTACAAAATTGAGCTTTTTGCAAAGTTTTTAGAAAAAAAAGGTGATATATGTATTTTTTTTGTGTTTAAACGATAAAAAAAAGAGCACAAGTGTATTTCGGCATCATTATTGTTAACATATATTTAACTAAAAACTATTACAATGGAGGTATCAACTACTATTAATCTGGAGGGGGATATTGCTATGAACAGTTAAGAAAAAGATTAAGAAAATTAAAAACCGAAACACTAAATATGTTTCGGTTTTTTAATGATAAAAATTTAAAAATAAAAAAACCACATTATAACAATGCGGCCTTTTAGTAATCTTCAAATAACGATCTTATTTCTATCTTCTACTTCTTACTACTCTAGATCTTGAAGTATTTCCTTTTAATCTATTAGAACTTACATTTCTAGTAACTTTAGTTTTTGTTCTTGTAGAGTTTCCTCTATTATTATATCTCGTATTTTGAGCCCTTTTTACTGTACTTGCTGTTCTTGTTTCAGAGTAACCTCTTGTCTTTTTAGGTTGAACTTTTCTTGTAACGCTTTTGTATGTTCTACTCTTAGAATTAGATTTGTTCGCTACAGAATTTCTATTTCTTGTATTAACTTGAGCTCTATTTCTAGAAATGTTTCTAGTTGTTCCTCTATCTCTAGAAACTATTCTTGTGTTTCTAGTAATAGTACGAGATCTATCAATACTTCTATTCGTATTTCTAGCTACTCTAGAGCTGTTTCTGTTAATTCTACTGTAATTACGATCATTTCTTTGATACATAGTTCTTCTATTATCTCTAGATCTATATCTTACATTTCTAGCATTAGCTACCCTTCTACCTCTATTGAAGTTTGTTACCGTTGCGCCTGGTCTACAGTAAGCTCTATTTCTGTAAGATCTTGCATAATAGCCATTGTAATAATTGTTTCTATATACTGAATAAGAAAATCTGTATGGTGAATAAAATCTTCTATAAGGACGATCCCAAACTACACATCTATCTACTACTGGTACAGAAAAATATCTGTGATAAGGCCTGTATACATAATATCTGTTATAATTATTAATATAACCTGAACAGTTTAAAAAATCTCCATAAGTATTATAGTTTACAAATAATCCTCCAACTCTAGATACTCGTCCCCAACGATTGTAACGTATGAAAACATCTCCTGCTTGAGCAATTCTTCCGTAGTGGTCATAAAAAATTGGAATATCTTCAATTTGTACTACTGCTCCATAATCATCATATTGTACGAATGGATCGTAATTGTAACCTGAATTAAAGCTAATATTAACTCCTGGTCCATTAACGTTTATGTTTACGCCTCCTCTTGAATTATTTAAATAAAAATCGAATTGTCCGTCTGGATATACAGCAAACTCTACTCCTCCTTCGTTAAAGATGAATGATTTACCGTAATTATAATAACGTGCTGTTGTATTTGCACTCGTTTCTGACGCATTAGCTGAAAATATTGCTAATAAAATTCCCGTAACTAGTAAAACAAATTTCTTCATACTATTTGATTTTAAATGCATATCATTATTTTGATATACACTTACATAATACCAAGTAGTGTGCCAAAAAATTAAATTTCACATATTCTTAAAGTTAACAAGCTTTATTTTATTTGTATTTTCTCTTACGTCCTAAAACCTAACAGCTTTAAAATCAATAAAAAACATTATTTAATAATATACTAAGATTTTAATCACTTTTATTATTCAAGGATTGTATTATCATCTTCTAATACTTGTCTTACAAAGTTTTTATCAATATTGTAATTATTCAACTCCATTCTTTCTAGGAATTTTTTCGGAAATTTAATATTGTGTTCAGTCAAATAGTGATTTAACCATTTTGGCCAAATCCAATATCCATCTGAAAAATAATTGATTGGACCAGCGGGTTTATTACAAATTTCACATTGTTGAATAGTTGAAACTGTAGAAACTTTATAGCCATTATTCAGGTATTTTAAAATTTTATCTTTATTTTTTATTAAATCAGAACTTAATGCATCTTGATTAATTTTTCCATCTATTAAAATAAAATTTAAAATATCTTTTATTATATATTCCTTGTTCATTATAACTTAAATCCCCAAAAAAATGTCCTCTTAATAATTTCTATATTGTTTTGATTGTTCAAAAACAGTTGAAAGAATTTTATGCTCTTGTTCATCATAAACAACATTTCTTCTTTTCATAACCACTTCTGCAACTTCACTTACCTTACTCATTTTGTACTCAGTAAAACCAGAAGCACCTCCCCAACTAAATGATGGTATAAAGTTTCTAGGAAATCCGCTCCCAAAAATATTAGCAGAAACTCCTACAACTGTCCCTGTATTAAACATTGTATTAATCCCACATTTAGAGTGATCTCCCATAATTAAACCACAAAACTGCAATCCTGTTTTAGCAAATCTACCTGTTTCATAATTCCATAATCTAACTTCTGCATAATTATTTTTCAAGTTAGAATTATTTGTATCTGCCCCTAAATTACACCATTCTCCTAACACAGAATTTCCTAAATAACCATCATGACCTTTGTTAGAATTACCAAAAAACACTGAATTATTTACCTCTCCTCCTACTTTACAAGACGGTCCTAAAGTAGTAGCTCCGTATATTTTAGCTCCTAGCTTTAAGACTGAGTTCTCACACATTGCTAAAGCGCCTCGAACCATAACACCCTCCATAATTTCAGCATTTTTCCCAATATAAATTGGTCCTGTGGTAGCATTTAAAGTTGCAAAAGTTAATTTAGCTCCTTCCTCTATAAAAATATTTTCTTTTCCAATACATTGAACTGTATCTGGAATAGGTTGAGATTCTCTTCCTTCTGTTAATAATTCGAAGTCTTGACGAATAGCTACATCATTATTAGAGAAAATATCCCAGGTATTATTAATTTTTATAATATTCTCTTCAAACTCTATTTGTGTATAATTATTAAAATCAACTTCTTCTTGTTCTATTACACTATAAAAAGCAATAACATCTTCTCCTTTAAAAATAGCTTCATTCTTCTTTAATTTTTTTACCATATCTACTAATTCAGAAGTTGGCAAAAAAGAAGCGTTTAACATAATATTCTCTTCCATTTCTACCATAGGATATTTATCTTCTAAATATTCTTCTGTTATTGTAGTTGTTGTTAATCCTAAATACTTTTCCCATTTTTCTCTAATCGTTAAAATACCTACTCTTATATCTGCAACTGGTCTTGTATAAGTAAAAGGTAAAAGAGAAGTTCTCACATCTCCATCAAATAAGATATAATTCATTTTAATTATTTTTTTGAAGTAGCACAAACTTACAATAAAAAACCGATTGTTATTTACAATCGGTTTTTATATAATTATATAAATTCATATTACTTTTTTAAAATCTTTTTCATTCCTAATTTATCTTCAGATTCTAAAATAAGTGTATAAAAACCTGCTCCTATTTCTGAAAAATCTATTTCTTTATCTAACTGAGAAATTTTTCCTGATTTAATTATTCTACCTGAGAAATCGTAAACTTTAATTTTAGCAGAATTTACATCGAAAGGTAATTTAATTTGTATATTATTTGATACTGGATTTGGAAACGCTTCAAAAATTAAAGTTTCAAATTCTTCTTTTCCTAAAGTAACACCTAAAGTAGTTGCTCCTCTGTTTGAACCTCCATGATAACCATATGTCGTTGATGTTCCAAATGCCCAAATAATATCTATACTTCCTACATTATTACTAAAAATAAAGTCATTAGAATCACCAGTATTATTTGCTCTTGTTGCTGTTATTGTTCTAATACCTCCCGAGACGGTATTAGAAACTAAGTTCCAATCTTGACTTGCATCAGCTGGAGGCAATTGATTACCTACAGTTTTAGCATCTGTGATTGTTGTTCCATCTGTTCTGAATACATCTGTACTACTAAACATATTAGTAGCATTATTATCAAATCCAACTGCAAACCAAGCATTAGAAGGTCCTGTTAAAATTAAAGTTGTTGTTGTAGCATCCGTTTCAATATTTACACTTAAATCATCTTTTAAAACTTGAGTTCCTGTAGAAAAAGTTTGAGCAAATGTTATATTAGAAATTAATATAATGATGACGAGTAATTTTCTTACCATAATTTAGCTTTTAAATAGAGTTAATAATTTTTGATTGTTTTTTAAAGTTGCATAATCTTTAGCTGTATTACCTCGATTATCTTTTATATCGTATTTAGCACCAGATTTAATCAATTTTTCAGCAATTTGGTTAAGATTAAAAATTACAGCATAATGTAAAGCAGTAGTTCCATTAGAATCTGAAATATTAACATCTGCTTCGTGAGATAATAAATATGTTACTAATTCTTCATTCTTTTTTACAACTGAAGCCATTAACGCTGTTCCATAACCATTATTCAAATTAATATTACTGGATTTATCTACTATATATTTAGCTACATCATTATTTCCACTGTAACATGCCAAAATGAGCGGTGTATAACCCGCCATATTTTTTTTATCAATTAATTCAGGTTTTTCTTTTAAAATTTTTTTCATTTCTACTAAACTCCCAGATCTAGCTACAGAAAAAACATCTTTATTTTCTTCCTGTGAATATGAACTTATACTTAATAATAAAAAAAGAGTAAATTGTAATATTCTATAGTTTTTCATTTCTTATAAATTGGTAATAGTTTTTATTAAATTAAACATCAGGAATGAAAATAAATAAAAACCTGATTTTAATTAAATTAAATCTGTTTAAGAAGAAAAAAACAAGGTTAAAAAGGAAAAAACAGCTTTGAAAATTACGTTAAATATTGGTTAATTAATTTTTTATTTTGTCGTCTCTCCAAATAGGAATATTTTTAATCATAATTTTGTCTTATGAAAAAAACTCTATTTACAATTCTTTCAATTATTTTATTAATAGCTGTGGCTTATTACACTTTTATTTATTACGTTCCATACAGTGAAGGTGTTCGTTCTGGAGAGTTAATAAAATTTAGCAGAAAAGGAATTACTATTAAAACATGGGAAGGAGAAATTAGTCAAGGTATCTCTGGAGCTCAAATTTTCAGTTTTTCAGTTGAAGATAAAGAAAAAGAAGCTATCAAAAATCTTCAAAAATATCAAGGTCGATATGTAAAACTAACCTATAAAGAAAGATTTGGAAAGTTTTTTTGGCTTGGTGATACTAAATATTTTATAACTAAAGTAGAAGAAGAAAACTCTCCTCACTTTAGTGGTTTAAGATCTAAGAAAGATGAATAAAACATACAAACACGTAGAAGATACGAGAATTACAATCTCTGAATTAATGTTACCCTCTCATGCTAACTTTAGTGGAAAAATTCATGGAGGTTATATTTTAAACTTAATGGATCAAATTGCTTTTGCTTGTGCATCTAAATATTCTTCAACATACTGTGTTACTGCTTCTGTAGATACTGTAGATTTTTTAAATCCTATTGAAGTTGGTGAGCTAGTAACCATGAAAGCCTCTATTAACTATGTAGGAAAAACTTCTATGGTAGTAGGAATTAGAGTTGAATCACAACATATTCAATCAGGAAATGTAAAACATTGCAATTCTTCATATTTTACTATGGTTGCAAAAGATGATAATGGAAAAAATGTACCTGTACCTGGTTTAATTTTAAATAATGAGTTGGAAATAAGGCGTTTTTTAAAAGCAATAAAACGCACAGAAATGAAAAAGATAAGACAAAATGAATTTGATAGAGATGATTTTATTCCAGAGAATTATTTAAAAGACTTAAAAAAATATAACGTGAAAATTGAGTTAAATGGTTGAAATAATAGATCTCAGCCAAGAGATATATGAAGGAATGCCTGTATTTAAAAGTTTACCACAAGTAAAAATGCAGGTACATAATACGCATGAAGAATGGAATAACGAGATTAATCCTACAACCAAAACTCCTGCTGTATACAAATTAGAACTTGGAGAGCATACAGGTACTCATGTTGACGCTATAAATCACATGGCAAAAGAACATGTCGGAAAATCTATTGATACTATGCCTTTATCCATGTTTTATACTGAAGGAATATGTTTAGATCTTTCTTACAAAGGGTTTAAAGAATTAATTACTTCAGATGATTTGGAAAAAGCATTAGAGAAAGAAAGTTTATCTATAAATAAAGGAGACACTGTTTTAATTTATACAGATCATTATAGAAAAGCTTTCAATACTGAAAATTGGGAAAACGGACCTGGAATAACCGCTGAATGTACAAAATGGTTAGGAAGTCAGGAAATTTCAGCATTTGGCGTAGAAACTATGTCACCAGGAGTTCCAAAAATTTCAAATAAAGAAGTACATTATATCTGTGGAAAAATGGGATTTACTCATTATGAAAACATGATCAATCTTCATAAGCTTGTTGGTAGAGGAAGATTCCGTTTTATAGCATTACCTTTAAAAATAAGAGGTGGTACTGGTTCACCCGTAAGAGCTGTTGCCATTTTTAACGAATAAAAAAAGTCAAAGTTTATTTAAACTTTGACTTTTTTTATATTATTTGTTGTTATCTACCAACGAATCACAACTGATCCCCAAGTAAACCCACTACCAAAGGCTGCTAAAACAACTAAATCATCTTCCTTTATTTTATCATTCTCCCATGCTTCTGTTAAAGCAATAATAATAGAAGCTGCAGTAGTATTACCATAATGCATAATATTATTATAAACTTTATCATTAGATAGTCCGAACTTCTTTTGAATAAATTGAGCAATTCTTAAGTTAGCTTGATGAGGAATTAACATATCAATATCTTCTTTCTCTAATCCATTTGCAGTTAATCCTTCAATTATAGCTTCAGAGAAACGAACTACAGCATGTTTAAATACAAACTGTCCATTCATATGTGGATAATAAGAAGTGTCTTCTGGATCATTAGCTTCAATTATTTCGGGAACCCAACGATTTGTTGATGGTCCTATTAAAGCTAGCTCTCTTGCATGTTTACCTTCAGAATGTAAATGAGAAGATAAAATACCTTTCCCCTTTTCTTCTGTTCTAGATAATACTGCTGCTCCAGCTCCATCACCAAAAATTACAGTAACACCCCTACCTCTTGTTGATTTTTCTAAACCTCCTGAATGATTTTCGGACCCAATTACAAGAATGTTTTTATACATACCTGTTTTAATAAATTGATCTGCAACTGATAAAGAATAAATAAAGCCAGAACATTGGTTACGCACATCTAATGCGCCAATAGTAGGCATATCTAACATGTCTTGAATTTGTACTCCACCACCTGGGAAATACATATCTGGACTTAAAGTAGCAAAAATGATAAAATCAATATCATCTTTAGTTAATCCAGCTCTTTCAATAGCTATTCTAGCAGCCTTAGCTCCCATAACAGCTGTAGTATCTTCAGTTTTAGGGTCAATCCAACGACGTTCTTTAATTCCTGTTCTTTCTTGAATCCATTCATCACTTGTCTCCATCCATTGGGTTAAATCGTCATTAGTAACAACATTTTCAGGAACATAATATCCTAAACCCGTAATTTTTGAATTATACATATGTAAAGTTATAATTTTGTTGTTTGCAAATAAAAAGCCTGTAAAAGTATGAATTTTATCATTTTTCTACAAAAATGTTAAAAGACAAAATTCATAAAATGCCATCATGTCAGTAGAATAACGATGAACTTAAACTCGAATGAAAATAAAAACTTTTTATTTGCTATATTTTTTTTACCTTTATTTATCGCCTCAATTTTTAAGATAAAAACAAAAATTTATCACACTAGTTTAATGAACTACAAAAAAGCAATACAAATTATTTTTTTGATTTTAGCTGCAGAAATTATTTATGCATTGCCTTTTGTTTTACTTAGAATTTTTAGGCCAACATTTTTAAATGCTTTTAACATTACCAATAAAGATATTGGAATTTGTTATACTTTATATGGAATTACAGCAATGATTTCTTACTTTTTTGGAGGCCTTATTGCTGATAAATTTCAATTAAAGTATTTAATGAGCATTGCTTTATTTTTAACTGGTTTAGGTGGGTTTGCTTGGGTTTACTACCCTTTTCTTTCAACTTTATATATATTATACATTTACTGGGGAATTACAACAATACTTCTATTTTGGTCTCCATTAGTTAAAGCAACTCGTCTTTGGGGTGGTAAAAAAAATCAAATTCTCGGTTTTGGATTATTAGAAGGTGGTAGAGGAATTGTAGCTGCTTTAATAGGCACAATGGGAGTAGTTATTTTATCATCTATTACTGATGAAAGTTATTCTAAATTATTTTTACAAAGTGCTATGAATAAAGTTTATTTAATAACTTCTGCACTAATAATGTTAGTCGCTTTTTTAATGTTATTACTTCCTAATTTTGGTGATCATTCCAAAATAAAAACAAATAATAAACATCAATATAACATATTAAAAGCTTTACGTTATCCTGTTATATGGATATTAATGATTATTGTTTTAACTTCATATATAGGCTTTAGAATTGCTGATATTTTCACACAATATGCTAGTGAAATTTATGGATATAATTCTAAAGAATCTGCTGAATTAGGAACTTTTATATCGTATATAAGACCTGTTATTTGTTTACTTGTAATATTCTTTGCCAAAAATTCTAATCCTTCTAAATGGTTGGTTATTGGTTTTTCTACAATGGTTTTAGGTAGTTTGCTTTTTATTTTTAATATATATATCCCACATTTCACTTTACTACTTCCTTTAATAAGTTCTTTAATTGGAGCTTACACTTTAAGAGTTTTATATTTTACTGTGTTAGAAGAAGCTAGAATTCCTATTACCATGACTGGTACAGTTGTGGGTATTTTATCTGTTGTTGGTTTTTCTCCTGATGTTTTTTTAGGTCCAATTGAAGGTTATTATTTGGATGAAGTTGGAGGTGTCTTGGCTTATCAATACTTATTTATTTTCTTCTTAGTTAGCTCTTTAATAGGTTTATTTGCTTCTATATTATTTAACGATTCTTTAAAATCAAAAAATAAATTCCTGTCAACCTGACATTTTTTTAATATTTGGTATTTTTTTTGAAAAGCTAACCTTGAAAATTTAGAATAAAAAATCAAACACATATTATTATGAGTAAAGGAAGTATTAATGTATCGGTGGAAAATATTTTCCCGCTAATTAAAAAATTCTTGTATTCAGATCATGAAATTTTCTTACGTGAGTTAATTTCAAATGCTACAGATGCAACAACTAAACTAAAACATTTAATTTCTATTGGAGAAGCTAAAGTTGAATATGGCAATCCACAAATAGAAATTAAAATCGACAAAGAAAATAAAACGCTTCATATCATAGATCAAGGTTTAGGTATGACAGCAGAAGAAGTTGAAAAATACATCAATCAGATTGCTTTTTCTGGTGCTGAAGAGTTTTTAGAAAAATATAAAGACTCTAATAATGAAACTGGTGTAATTGGTCACTTCGGATTAGGTTTCTACTCTGCATTTATGGTTGCAGATAAAGTTGAAATAATTACAAAGTCTTTTAAAGAAGAAACTGCTGCGCACTGGACTTGTGATGGTTCTCCTGAATACACTTTAGAAGCACATGATAAAACAGAAAGAGGAACGGAAATTATTCTTCATATTTCTGAAGATGAAAAAGATTTCTTAGAAGATTCTAAAATCTCTGGATTATTAACGAAATACAACCGTTTTAACCAAATTCCAATTAAATTCGGAACTAAAACTGAAACGTTACCATTACCTGAAGGTGCTGCTGAAGATGCTAAACCAGAAACAAAAGAAGTTGATAACATCATCAACAATACAAATCCAGCTTGGACAAAAAAGCCTGCTGATTTAGAAGATCAAGATTATAAAAACTTCTACAGAGAATTGTATCCAATGCAATTCGAAGAACCTTTATTCAATATTCACTTAAATGTTGATTATCCATTTAACTTAACTGGTATTTTATATTTCCCGCGTTTATCTCAAAACATGGATATTCAAAAGGATAAAATTCAATTATACCAAAACCAAGTATTTGTAACAGATAATGTAGAAGGAATTGTTCCTGATTTCTTACAAATGCTAAAAGGAGTTATTGATTCTCCAGATATTCCATTAAACGTTTCTCGTTCTTATTTACAAGCAGATGGAGCGGTAAAGAAAATTTCTGGTTATATTACTAAAAAAGTAGCTGATAAACTTTCTTCTTTATTCAAAAAAGATCGTGAAGATTTCGAACAAAAATGGAACGATATTAAGGTAATTATAGAATATGGTATGTTATCTGAAGATAAATTCTTCGATAAAGCTAAGAAGTTTGCCTTATACCCTACCGTAAATGATACTTTTTTTACTTACGAAGAGTTAGTTGAGAAAACAAAAAACTCTCAAACTGATAAAGATGGAAATCATATCATTTTATACGCAGCAAATAAAGATGCTCAACACAGTTACATTGAAGACGCTAAAGCAAAAGGATACGAGGTTTTATTATTAGACTCTCCAATTGTTTCGCATTTAATGCAAAAATTAGAAACATCTTCTGGCGATGCTAAATTACAATTTAAGCGTGTAGATGCAGACCATGTAGATAATTTAATTAAGAAAGATGATACTGTAATTTCTAAACTTTCAGATGAAGAAAAAGAGAAATTAAAACCAGTTATAGAAGGTGCTGTTAACAATTCAAGTTATACAGTTCAATTAGAAGCTATGGATTCTACTGCTTCTCCATTCTTAATTACTGTTCCAGAATTTATGCGTAGAATGAAAGAAATGAGTGCAACTGGTGGCGGAATGATGGGAATGGGTAATATGCCAGAAATGTATAACCTTGTGGTAAATACAAATCATGAATTAGTATCTGATATTTTAAATGCCGATGAATCAAAACAAAAAGAATTAATTTCTCAAGCTTTTGATTTAGCTAAATTATCTCAGAACTTATTACATGGTGAAGAATTAACAAACTTTATTAAACGTTCTTATAGTTTAATTAAATAAGGTTAAAACTTTTATAAAACTATAAAAATCTCTTTGTGAATAACGAAGAGATTTTTTTATTTCTTAAAAATTAAAAATCCAAAACATTAAGGAATATTATAAACCTTTTAATGTAACATTAATAGATGATAAAAGAATTGCGATAAGTATGTATTAATTTAAAAGAAAGAACTATTTTATATGATCGTCATAAAAATATTTTAATTCAAAATTTAGACTCATTACTTTATAAAGATTAGACTATTTACGAAACGAGTTTTTTTGTAACATTGCGACCTAAACCAATACTAATCTATAAAAACTATGAAAAGCAATTACACTAGTATCAAGTTTAAACAATGGTTAGATAAACTCCAACAAGAAAGTTGGCAATTGGAATTATTAATTTCTGGTTTTGCTGTATTAGGTTTATTCAATGCTTTTTTTCCACTTAGGAAAAGATTAAGAGAAGCTGGTGCTGTAGATAGTCCTTATGAATTTTTCTACTTTGTTTTATTAATATTCAGTTCTATACTTATTTTAAACCTTATTATTCATGTAATCTTAAGAGGTATTTGGATTGGAGCTATTGGTTTACGATATATTTCTGGAGAAATAGATTACGACAAACTAAACTACAGTAAAAAATTCACCAACTATTTAGAAAAAAAAGTAGGTCCGTACGACAAATATGTTTCTAACTTGGAAGATTTATGCAGTATAATTTTTGCTTTAACATTTATCGTTCTATTCTATTTTTTAGCATTCTTCATATGTATAATTATCCCTGGAATAGTTATCGGTTTTTTATTTAGTCCGACTAGTGAACCAACATATACTCAAGAAGTAATTGGTGGTAGTATTATATTTACAATAATAACAGGTGGACTTATTGTTTTCATTGATTTTATAACTCAGGGTGGTTTAAAAAAGAAAAAGTGGACTTCAACTTTATATTTTCCAATTTATAGATTCTTTAGTATTATAACTTTATCTTTTTTATATAGACATTTAGTTTATAATTTTTTAGATAATAAATTCGGAAAACGCATCTTGTTTTTCTTAATTCCAGCTTATTTACTAATAATTACTATAAGTACTATTGAAAATACTCAATCAAATTTTTTTGATAATTACACTCGATCTAATACAAATTACGCATACAAAAACAACTATCTTAATTTACTGGAAGACGATGACTTTGTAAGAGATGTTGCCATACAATCTAGAATTGTAAATGATACTTACTTAAAAGTATTTATTGTGTACAATAGTAGAATTGAAAATATTATTCTAAAAAAGAATAAAACTTTAGTTCCTGAAAAAGACTCTAGAGGAATGAAAAGTAAGATAATAACAATTCGAAGAGCTAAAAACAAGGAAGATTTAAATTCTTTACAAACAGAATATTTAAATACCTTTAAAAAAGTATATAGCCTGATGATTGATGACACAAAAATTGAAACTGATTTTATTGCTACTAAAGTGAACGATTTATTAGGTTTTGAAACCATTCTTCCATTAAAAAATATACCAGAAGGAAAACACAATTTGAGAGTTACAAGAATTAACTTTTCTAAAAAAGATGAATCTGAAATTAATGAAAATATAATTGATATTCCTTTTTGGTATTATAAAAACTAAATTTAACAACACTTTATTTTTACTAAACCAAAACACATAATCACTCATTCGTTGTTTTGGTATTTTGTTATATAATTTAAGTTTGAAAAGATTTAAACTTAAATTATATAACGCTATGAAAAATAAAATTACCTTAGAAATTAAAAAACCTTGCTCACAAAAATTTAGTGAATTTACAAAAACAAATTCTGGTGGTTTCTGTAACTCTTGTAATAAAGAAGTTATAGATTTTACCGGTATGAGTTCTAAAGAAATAATTCAATATTTCAAAAAAAACTCAAATCAAAAAACATGCGGTCAATTTTTAAATCGTCAAATTTCTTCTCCATTTATAGAATATCAAAATAACAAAACAAATCATTTTTTAAAAAGTTTAGGACTAACAATACTTTCTTTATTTACTTATAATAATATTGAAGCTCAACAAATTAAAACTCCTACAGAAATAACTCCTATACAAATTAAAACTAAAGGGGTTAACACTAAACAACCAACATTTAAAGTAAAAGGATTTGTTTCTGATGAAACTGGTCCACTTCCTGGTATTTCTATTTATTTAGAAGGATCTACTATAGGAACAGAAACAAATATTGAAGGACATTTTGATTTTCCTAAAAAGCTAAAGAAAGGAGATGTTTTAATATTTAGCTTTATTGGTATGGATTCTAAAAAAATTGTTATTGAAAACCAGAAATATTTGACTAATTTAGAATTGAATGTCAAAATGGAATCAAATAATTGTTTATTACTAGGAGAAGTGACAGTTAAAAAAGTATTCACTTCTAAAAAGAAATTCTGGAAAAGAAAATTAAAAGAATAATGAAACAGTATATTCTACTTTTAATTTTCTTATTTACTATAAAATTTTATCCGCAAGTTTCAGATTTCAATCATATAAATTTTACCGTAGCCGATAATACAGCAAAATTATTAAAGGGAGAAAGTATTAAAAATCTTCCTTTATTAACTTATAAACTAACCAATAAGTTAAATACAGACGTAGAAAAGTTTAGAGCGATTTATTTTTGGATATGTAATAACATTAGTAATGATCATAATAGTTTTCTAATAATAAGTAAAAAACGTAAAAAATATAAAAACTCACCTAAGAGTTACAAAAAATGGCATAACAAATACAAGAAAAAAGTTTTTAAAAAACTACTAGAACAACAAAAAACAATTTGTACTGGATACGCTTATCTTCTTCAACAAATGGCTTTTATTTCTGGCTTGGAATGTAAGATGATTGATGGATATGGAAGAAACACAAATTCTAATGTAGAAAACCTTGGCATTCCTAATCACACATGGAATGCCATTAAACTAAATAATAAGTGGTATTTATGTGATGCAACTTGGGCTAGCGGATATGCAGATGAAAATTTTAAATTTTTAAATGATTACAATGATGGCTTTTTTTTAACTTCTCCCCTATTATTTGCCAAGAACCATCATCCTATTGATAAAAAATGGTTACTTAATATTAAACAAACTAGTGATCAATTTACTTCTGCTCCACTTATATATAATTCCGCTTATAAATATAAAATAACACCTATTCTTCCAGAAAATCTATATACAAAAGCAACAAAAAATAAATCTTTACAATTTAAATTTAAAACTATAAAACCTGTTAATACAAATAAAATTTCTTTAATCTATTATGATGCTAGTAATACCGAAAAAAAACTTAAACTACGAAATGTCAGAATAAAAAATGATTCATTAAAATTTGAAGCTTTATTTCAAAAAAAGGGAAGTTATGATATTCATTTAAAAATAAATAATGAAATTTTAGTTTCTTATTCTGTTTATGTTGAATAAATAATATAGGTTTTGTTAACATTTAAAGCATCCTTTATTACTTTTCCTATATTTGTTAAGTATCACAAATAAATTATTTAATGAGAAAATTAGTCTTTTCACTAGTTTCATTTACTTTAGTACTTGTTTCTTGTAAAACTGAACCTAAAAAAGAAATTATTAAAACTTCTATTCCCAATACAGCTTTTAATAAACTTTTAAAAGAATATAATGAAGGGAAATTAGAATTAAATCCAATAAACGCAACTTATGCAGGAGATTATCGTTTTAACGATAAATTCCCTAATTTTTTATCTGATTCATACGCTTTAAAAGCAAAAGATTTCTTCACAACATATAAAACTAAACTTAATGATTTCTCTACAGATTCTTTAACTGAAAGTCAGCAAATGAGTAAAGCTGTACTTGCTTGGGATTGTGATATGATGTTAAAACAAATGAGTTTTAAAAATGATCAGTTACTTCCAATTAATCAAATGTGGACAATCAATCTAACTGTTGGTCAACTAGCTAGTGGAAGTTCTGCACAACCTTTTAAAACAGCTCAGGATTATTATAATTGGATAAAACGATTAGAAGGTTATCATACTTGGCTACAAACGGCTCAAGAAAGAATGAAACAAGGAATTAAAGAAGGTTTTGTATTACCAAAATCTTTAATAAAAAAAGTAATTCCTCAGTTTAAAGTTTTAGCAGAAACTAAAATTGATCTGCATTTATTTAATACTCCTTTTAAAAGTATTCCGCAAGAGTTAGATGCTACTGATATTAAAACAATTAAAAAACAAGCTTCTATAATTTTAAATGATAAACTAATTCCTTCTTTTAAAAAAATGTATGATTTTTTAAAAACACAATATTTAAATGCTGGTTTAGATACTAGTGGAATTGATGCTGTTCCAAATGGAAAAGAATATTACAAACATTCAATAAAAAATTATACTACTACAACTATGACTGCTGATGAAATTCATGAGTTAGGTTTAAAAGAAGTTGCTAGAATTTTATCTGAAATGGAAAAAGTAAAAAAGGAAGTTGGTTTTGAAGGTGATTTAAAAGCATTTTTCAATTATGTAAGAAATAATAAAAAATTAATGCCTTACTCAGAACCTCAGCAAATTATTGATAACTTTAATACTATTCATAAAAAAATGAAACCTCAGTTAGAAAAGTTATTCGACAACAAACCTAAAACAGGTTTTATTGTTAAACAAACTGAGAAGTTTAGAGAAGCTTCTGCAAGTGCAGAATATAACCCTGGTTCATTAGACGGCACACGTCCTGGTGTATTTTATACTCCAATTCCAGATGCAACTAAATACAATGTTTTTTCTGATGAAGCTTTATTCTTACATGAAGCAATACCTGGACATCACTATCAAATTTCTTTAACTCAAGAAAATGAAGATTTGCCAGATTTCAGAAAAACTCTATGGTATAGTGCTTATGGTGAAGGCTGGGCTTTATACACCGAAAACTTAGGTAAAGAATTAGGATTATATACAGATCCTTATCAATATTTTGGAATGTTAGGAATGGAAATGCATAGAGCAATTCGTTTAGTTGTTGATACTGGGTTACATTCAAAAGGATGGAGTCGTGAAAGAGCTATTCAATATTCTTTAGATAATGAAGCAGAAAGTGAGGCTAGTATCATTTCTGAAATTGAGCGCTATATGGCAAATCCAGGCCAAGCTTTATCATATAAAATAGGGCAGCTAAAAATTCTTGAATTACGTGCTAAAGCTAAAAGAGAATTAGGGGATAAATTTGATATTCGACAATTTCACAATCAAGTTTTAGAAACTGGATGTATCCCATTAGCCTTATTAGAAGCTAAAATTGATAAATGGATTACCTCTTTAAAATAAAGATGATTTTATAAAAATTAAAGAAAAAGAGAAGTTTAATAACTTCTCTTTTATGTTTAATATAAATAAATTAAATCTTGTATAACCGTAGAATTTAATTCAAACAACACTGATTATTTAAAATGGTTCCTTTACAAATTTTAGTTCCAAAAAAAACTCCACATGGTGTTCCGTTTATATTTCCCATTGAAAGTACATTCGACTGGCTAGAAGAATAGCATGTACCTGGTATACAAACTGGAGGTCTTGTTCCTCCTTTTATCTCTTTTTGAGATTCTTTACTTATTAATTTTCCTAAAGTTAATATTGATTTTTTCATATTTAAGTTTTTATAATTTATACATTACATTCCCCATTCATTAGCATACCATTCTTCAAAAGAACACATAGCACATCTTCCAAACTGATTCATACATGTCATAAATCCACATGGATTTCCTCCAGGACTTTCATCAGGGTTTCTTAATCTTCCTCCTTTTATTTGTTGTTGACTTTCTTTGCTTAGTGCTTTTCCTAAGTTTAATATTGATTTTTTCATTTTTATAATCTTTAGTTTAAAATAAGAACCTCACTTATTTTAAAGACACGAGGTTATTAATGTCTTTTTTCGCGAAAAATAATGTTGGGAATGTCTTGCAATAATTTCCTTTTCGATTCAAAGAAAAATCAACTATTTAAGGTTTGCAAAAAGTGTATGCATAGTTTTATAAATTTAGGCAAGTTAAATCTCTTAACCTCAGCAAATACAATAGTTCTATCGCTATTCTTTATAAAACCTATATTTATAAATTTAGGTAAATCTTTATTTTTTAAAGTTTTTATATTTCAAAAATTGAGTAATTTACACCTAATTAACCTTTAAAATTCTATGAAAAACTTCGTTTCAACGATTGTATTTATTTTATTCTATAACTTTGGATTTACTCAAATATCTAATGCCTCTTTTAAATCTTTAACAGGAAAATCTTTACATGAATTAATTCATACTTATAAACTAAGAATTCTTGCTGGAGACAATTTTAATGTTCATAATGAATTACAAGAACTTTGGAAAAAAATTGATAGAACAAACAATCAATCTTTAAAAAATGACTTTCATTTTTTAAAAACGATTATTGTTATGAAAAACTTGAGTTTTAAGGATAATTTAAAAAATGTAAACGCATATAAAAGCTACATAACATCTACAAACTACATAATTAATCATCCATATTTAGCCAAGTTAGAACTACTTGAAGCTTTTTGCCATTTTTATAAAGGTAACTGGAAAAAGGCTTTAACAAAATTTGAAATTAGTAGTATGCTAGCAAAAGAGGAAAACGATTTAATTATTGAAGCTAAAGCTCAACTTTATGCAGATTATGTTTTGTGTTATACACTTTA
The DNA here is from genome assembly GCF_052084715.1 of Tenacibaculum aquaeponti. Lineage (GTDB taxonomy): Bacteria > Bacteroidota > Bacteroidia > Flavobacteriales > Flavobacteriaceae > Polaribacter. Next base: position 758,093 of record NZ_CP197288.1, read on the forward strand.
TGAATCTTTAGGTTTCAAAAGAATTAAAAAACTATATGATCGACTTAATACTACAAACATTCCATATGCCATTGAGAAAGATGTTAATTTAGTACAAATAGAAATTACAGAGCTTATTTTTAGATTTTATAAACACAATAAGGAATATGAATTAGACACTTTAACTAAATATCAAACATTACATAAAAAACATATAAAAAAAAGTAAAAGCAAACTAGCTTATGTAAAAATGTACTTAATGGAAGCTTACATCGCTGGAAGAAATAAAAAGTTTGAAAAATCGAAAACATATTTAGATAGTGCAAGACAACAACCTTTAGATTTTTATAACAAAGGGTTAGAAGCAGATATACTCTATCTATTAGGCGATTATAATGGTTCTATAAAAGTTTTAGAAAGTTTCAGTTATTTTAAAACTAATCAAAAAGTTAATCCTTGGACCAAATCTGAATTAAATCTATTAGCAAATGCTTATGGTGAAGTTGGAAATTATAAAACTTCTAACAAATATTATAAAGATCATATCGAAGCTTCTAATCAATTAAATACTATTACAGATTCTATCTCGAGCCATGTTACTAAACGTGAAAGTGAAAAATTTCAAATTGAATTTGAAAAACAAAATAAAACAAGTTATACAAATACAACTAAAATTATTTATCAGATAATCTTCTCTCTGTTTTGTCTCATTATTACTATCTCTTTCCTTTTCAAAAGGAAAAAAAATAACGTATTACATAAAAAAATAACCAATCATAAAAAAAATTCTATACTAAAAAAAGAAACTATGATTGAGATTATTGAAAATTTAGAACTTCTAGAAAAAGAAAACTTCTATTTGAATTTAAACTGCAATGCATACAATACTGCTAAAAGAATAAACACAAACACAACTTATTTATCTAAAGCAATAAACGCTCATTATAAAAAAAGTTTTAATGACTATATCAATACTTTAAGGATTGAATATATTCTTGAAAAACTTTCTCAAGACAAGCGTTATAAATCATATAGTATAGAAAGTTTAACTAAAGAATTAGGTTATAAGAGTTCAGATTCTTTCAGAAAAGCATTTAAAAAACAAACAGGAAGTTTACCTTCAAATTTTATAAAAACCTTAGACTAATCTTTATTTTTAATTTTTTTAAAAACTTTAGCTACTTCTAATGGTCGATCTGTTGCTATAATATTTGCTCCATTTTTTATGTATGTTAAGTATACTTCATCGTTACCTTTAGCTACAGCACTTTTATCTAAATTCCCTAATGTTCCTAAAATTGTTTTAATGCCTTTTTCTTTTAAACTATTGTAATGGGAAAGATCTGGTTGTCTTGTTCCTACAAAACCTAATAATTTTTCTGCTGGTAAATTTGCTTTTTCTATTTGATCTATTGCTCCGTTATTACCAGCAGAAACAGAAATAATCATTTCCTTATTTAATTGGTGAATTAGTTTTGCATCTTGAATTCGATAGGTAATAATAGCAGCATAATCTACAGCATTATGTTTCTCTACAAAATCAACTACTTTGTTAAAAGGTACTCCTCTTTTTATATCTAAAGTAAATAATACTTTTCCTTTTCCCCACGATAAAACTTTATCTAACGTAGGTATTTTAAAATTAGTTTCTTTCCCCTCATTATCTACTAAATTTAGTTTTTTAAGCTCTTCATAAGTTTTATCCTGAACATTTCCATATCCTGTAGTGGTTCTATTTAAAGTTTTGTCATGCATTAAAACTAATACACTGTCTTTACTCATTGCAACATCACATTCTATTACTACTGGTGTGTATTTCGTTATATTTTCAAAAGTTTCAATTGCATTCTCTGGAAAACCAGGATAAGGTCCTCCTCTATGTGCACTAATTAATGGAATTGGATTATTACTCCATGATTTAAAAGAAGTTATTAATCTTACATTATCTTTTTCTTTTGTTGAAATCTCATAAACATGATGATTCGACTCATTTGTTTTACAAGTAATTAAAGATAAACTTAAAATAAACAATACTATTTCAACTTTAAAAAACTTCATACTCCTATATTTATATCAGTTATCAAATTTACATTTCTAAAAGCTAAATTTATGTTTAAATTATATTATGTTTTTATAAATTAAAACGAACTATTTTAATCTAAATTTTACACAATCTCATCGTAATTTCTCTATTGAGATGAGTTTTATTACCTTTAAAGCTTTAAAATCACTCTCATGAAAAAGTTAATCTTATGTATTCTTCCGTTTTTTTCATTTGCTCAAGTAAACACAGAAGTACATTTATTTGATATTCAAAAAAAAGAAAATGAATGGATAGTTTCTAACGGACGAAACATTTCTAACAATAAAGCATACGATAACCAACCTCATTTCTACGATGAGAATACAATTATATTTTCTTCAACTAGAAATAAACAAACAGATATTGCTAAATATAATATTAGAACAGGAAAAGTTACTTTTATTAATAACACACCAAAAGGAGGCGAATATTCTCCTCAACGCATACCTAATTCTAAAAATATTTCTGCTGTAAGGTTAGATATAGATGGAAAACAACGTTTTTATGAATATGATTTTAATACCGGTAAAAACAAAGAGCTTATTAAGGATTTAGTAGTTGCTTATCCGGTTTGGTTTGATAAAAACACTTTAGTTTCTTCTGCAATTGTTAATGATTCTTTAGAGTTAAATGTAACAGATATAAAAGCTCAAAAAAGCACAGCAATTATAAAAAATGTGGGAAGATCATTTCATAAAATTCCAAATTCAGATTTGATAAGTTTTACAAAAAAAAGTGATCAAATATGGCAGGTTTGGTCGTTAAATCCTAAAACTTTAGAGAAAAAATCTATTACAAGTATTATGGAGAATCAAGATATGTGTTGGTTACCAGACGGCACTTTATTGATTCCCAATAAAAATGTAATTTTTAAATATCATCCTAAGAAAGATCAAGGTTGGTCTTTATTCCATAGATTTACTAATGAAGAAATTAATAATATTTCTAGAATTACAGTTAATAAAAATGGAACTCAATTGGCTATTGTTGCAGAAGAATCACCAAGACATATTGTGCAAAAACAGTTAGAAGCTTATAATAATAGAAATTTAAAAAACTTTTTAGCAACTTTTAGCGAAGATGTAAAAGTATACACATATTTAGATAAATTAAATTATCAAGGGAAGAAAAAAATGGAATTGGTCTACGGACCAATGTTTAATAGTGTAAAAGATTTAAACTGTAAAATTTTAAATCGCATTATAAAAGGAAATAAGGTAATTGATGAAGAACAAATTACTATAAATGGTAAGAGTTTTAAAACTGTTGCTATTTATGAAGTAAATAATGGTAAAATAACTACTGTACGTTTTTTAAGACAATAAAAAGCCTCCAAAAATGGAGGCTTTTTAAGCTTAGAAAATAATTTTTATTCTATTCTTCTTTTTTCTTGGTGTTCAGTTTTTCTAGTTTTTCTTCGCTTTTTACTAATTTAGATTTCATTTTTAACACTTTTTCATCGTGCTTTTGTATTCTCTCTTCTATTTTGGAAACCTTTTCCATTTTTTCTTTATACTGATCTTCAGTAATCTCTCCAGATGCCTTTTGTGCTTCTAAACGTTCTTTTGTTTTAGCAATTTTAGTCCTTGCTTTAGTATTTTTATCTTCAAAAAAAGCAATCTTTTCTTTCTTATTCTCTATTCTTTGCTGAACAGCATTAGCTTTTTCATTTTTAAAAACTTTTTTCTTAGCTTTTAATTCTTTACGTTTTTCTTTTGTTATTTCTTTATGAGCTTCAAGTTTTTCTTTCAATTCTGGATTTGCTTCTAAATATGCCTTTTTTTCTTCTTTAGACATATCTTTCATTTTTTCTTTATGATCTCCTAAAATTTTATCCTTTTCAACTTTTAATTCTTTTTTCTCTGCTTTAATTTCTTTTTTCATCTCTTTTAACTCCTTCTTTCTTTTTTTAGCTTCAACTTTCTTTTCTTTGAGAGCTGCTTTCTTTTGTTTTACCAACTCTTTTTTAGCTTTTTTCTCTTCTTTAGATTTCTTTTGTGCGTTAACAGTACTTACAAAACTTATAAGTAATGCTACTAATATATATTTTGAAAATTTCATTCTTTAAATTTTATAAGTTATCTAATGCTTTTAATTCATTCTCTATCTCTTCAGCTTCTTTTTGTAACGAATCAACATTTTCGTCAACTTCTTTACTAACAGCTTCTATTTGTTGTTCTAGCTCTACTGCTTTCTTTTTTTCCTCTTCTGCTTTCTTATCTCCGCAAGCAAAAGCAATAAAAGAGAACATTAATACGATTAAAAAGTTTTTTTTCATAAGGATTATTCTTTATTAATTACTGTTGTGAATATAATCATTTTTTAACAGTCTTAAACAAAAAACACTCACGAAAAAAACTTAATCATCTAATAAACAAACATTAAAGTTTTCATATATTTTCAAAACGTTTCTTAAAGAAATACAATTGGCCTAAAACTAAAAAAGTTAAAATAGTAATTAGATACATGATATTTTTAGGAATTGAAACTGATTCAAAAACATTGAATAATTCAAATTCAGGAAAACTTAAACTGAAATTTATTTTTGAAAATATACTAGTTGAAATACTAATTAAAAAAACTAAAAATCCAATAAATAAAGCCAATAACACCATCCAAACTTTCCTAGATATTAATGGCGTGTATTCAAAAACCTTTGCACTTTCAGCTTCTTGTTGGATAATAGTATCCATTACAGAATTTGTAAAATTAAAAGAAGGTACCTCTCCTTGAATTTCTTTAATATACTTTTCAGTAAATCTTTCTAATGATTTTTGCTCTTCATTATGCTCCATAATTAATCAATTCAGATTTAACATTCTCGTTAATAATCGATACTAATCTTTTTCTTGCTCTATGTAAAGTAACTTTAATATTAGATTCTTTAAGTTCTGTAACTTCTTTAATCTCTTTTAAATTTAATTCATCAAAATAAAACATCCATAAAATAGAACGCTCTTGTTCTGGCAGTTTATGCAAACATTTCTTCAACAAATCAGTACGTTCTTTTTTTGTTATTTGTTCTAAAACATTATCTGTGCTTCTTACTTTGTTTTCCGTAATTTCATCAATAACATCAATAACATACTTTTTCTCATTTTTCTTAATTGCATCTAAACAATTTCTATATGCAATTTTATATAACCAAGTAGAGAATTTAGATTCTCCTTTAAACTTACTTAAATTTTTAAATGCTTTGATAAAAGTATCTTGAGAAACTTCTTCTGCTTCTTCTTTATTTTTAAGCATTTTTAAAGCTAAACTATATACCATAACTTTATATTTCTCTACCAAAAAAGCAAAGGAATTTGTGTCACCTGTTAAGGTTTTATCAATATAAGTTTGGTCGTTTTTAATAGTCATTTATCGTAAGACAGGCTACAATTTAAAAAGGTTACAAAAAACTTTCATATTTTTTTTGAAAAAAGTTGTAACCTTTTTTGAAACACTCAAGTCTCAATTACAAACACAATAAAAAACATTTAAAATATATTACATATGGAAGTTGCATTAGTATTTATCTTTTTCTTTGCAGTAGTTTTCGGAATCTTTTATCTATACTTCTCTACAAGAAACAGAGAGCGTTTAGCTTTAATTGAAAAAGGCCAAGAAGCAAAAATATTTTCAATAGGAGAACGAAAAAGATCTACTTTAACAGGAAGAATCATCATCTTAAATTTTGCCTTATTGTTAATGGGGATTGGTGTTGGAATTTTACTAGGATCTATTTTAAGTTATTACTTTGCTAGTCCATCTAAAAATTTTATTGATGGAAGAATTGAAGATAAAATTAGAATTACAGAACAAGTTTTCTATACTTCTTCTATTTTCTTATGTGGTGGCGGAGCCTTACTTTTAGGTTTCTATTTAACAAAGAGACTAGATAAAGAATAAATTAAACATACAAACAGAATCTGTTAAAGAGAGTGTATTACAAGTACACTCTCTTTTTTGTTTTGTATTTTTAGAAAAACAAACTTAATTACAAAATGAACAAATACTTAACTATAATTACTCTATTCATAACCTCATTTTCTTATAGTCAGACTGATACAAAAATTTATGATATTATAAACGCTATATCTACCGATAGAATTAAAGCAGATATTAAAACATTAGCTGATTTTGGTACTCGTCATACTTTAAGTGATACGGTTTCTAATACAAGAGGAATTGGAGCTGCACGAAGATGGATTAAAAATGAATTTGAGCAGATTTCTAAAAAATGTAACAACTGCTTAGATGTTTTTTATCAAAAAGATTTAGTTAAGAAAGGAACAAATCAAAGAATTACAAAAGACGTTTGGGTTGTAAATGTTGTAGCTATTCAAAGAGGAACTAAAAACCCAAATAATTACATTGTTATGAGTGGAGATATAGATTCTCGTATTTCTGATCCGAATAATTATACTGATGATGCTCCTGGTGCTAATGATAATGCTACAGGAATGGCCGGTGCAATAGAAGCTGCTAGGGTTTTAAGTAAATATAAATTTAATAATAGTATTATATATGTTGGTTTATCTGGTGAAGAACAAGGTTTATTTGGAGGAAAAGGATTAGCAAATTATGCTAAAAATAAAGGTTGGAATATTGTTGGGGTAATAAATAATGACATGATTGGTAACATTAAAGGAGTAGATGGAGTTATTGATAATAGAACATTTAGAATTTTTTCTGAACCAACTCCTCCTACAGAAACTGCACAACAAAAAAGAGCTCGTCGTTTTTACGGTGGTGAAGTTGATGGAATTTCTAGACAATTAGCTCGATATATTTATAAAACTACAAAAACCTATATGCCTGAAATGAATCCGAAGATGATTTATAGATTAGATCGTTTTGGACGTGGTGGTCACCATAGACCTTTTAACGATGTTGGTTTTGCTGGAATTAGAATTATGGAAGCTCATGAGAACTACACACAACAACATCAAGATATTCGTACAGAAAATGGTATCGAATATGGTGATAAATTCAAATTTGTAAATTTCGATTATGCCAAAAAATTAACTGCTGTAAACGCTATAAACTTAGCTAGTGTTGCTTCTGCTCCACCTTCACCAAAAAACGTAGGTATTGGAGGAATTGTTGAAGCTGCTGCTAAATTTAAATGGGATCATGTAAAAGGAGCAAAAGGTTATAAAATTTATTGGAGAGATACAACTTCTCCTACCTGGGATCATTTTAAATATGTAGAAAATGTGAATGAATTTGTACTTGAAGGAATTGTTGTAGATAACTTCTTCTTTGGTATTAGTGCAGTTGGTGAAAATGGATATGAAAGTATTGTTAGTTTTCCATCTAAAATAATTCGCTAATGCCTGAAAAAATACAATTATACTTTAAAGAAGATAAAGAATGGTATAATTGGTTATTAAAAAATCATGATACATCTCAAGGGGTGTATTTGATTTTTTATAAAATTGAAACAAAAATTCAATCGATGCGTTGGGAAGAAGCTGTAAAAGTCGCTTTATGCTTTGGTTGGATAGATTCTACTGTAAAGAGTTTAGGTGATGGAAAACGACATCAATATTTCTGCCCAAGAAAACCAAAAAGTGTATGGAGTAAAGTAAATAAAAATTATATTGAAGAATTATTTACTTTAAAACTACTACATAAAAGTGGCTTAGAATCAATAAAAATTGCAAAAGAAAACGGAAGTTGGTTTGCTTTAGATGATGTTGAAAACTTAATAATTCCAGAAGATTTACTGAAATCATTTAAGAGAAATAAAGAAGCTTATACAAACTATAAAAATTTTGCTCCTTCATATCAAAAAAGTTATTTATACTGGTTATTTCTTGCTAAAAGAGAATCTACTCGTAAAAATAGAATTGAAAAAATCGTAACACTTTGTAAACAAAACATCAAAAAAATCAGATAACTATTTATTATATCATTAACAATTTTTTAAAAATTTTAATAATATTTTTACAAACCATTAAATAAATCATTTAAAAATATAGTAAAATGTTTACAAAAAAACCAAGACTAGTATTATCTATCTTCTTGGCATTATTGCTTTTAAGCGTTAATGACATTAATGCACAAAGAAGAAAAAAGAAAAAAGATAAGGAAAAAGCAAAGTTGGAAATGCCTAAAAAGCCTAAGAAAAAACCAACAAAAACAATAGCAGACTTAACTAAAAAAAGCTCAAAAATTGAAGGTTTATTTACCATTTTTCAAGATTCAGTTACTGGATCTGTTAAGTTATTGGTTAAAAAAGATCAGTTAAACAAAGACTATATTTATTTTTCACAAATTGCTGATGGAGTTACTGAAGCTAATGCTTTTAGAGGATCGTATAGAGGATCTAGTGTTTTCAATATTAAAAAGTACTTTAATAAAATTGAATTTGTAGCTCCAAATACATCTTTTTATTTTGATGAAAATAATGCTATATCTAAATCTGCGGAAGCTAATACAAGTGATGCCATTATTACAAGCGCAAAAATTTTAGCTTCTGATGACAAAAAAGGAGAATACTTAATTGACGCTAGCAGTTTATTCCTATCAGAAGCACTTACAAGGGTTAAATTTCCTAGTTTTCCAGGTAGATCTCCTTTTGCATTTAAACTAGGTCGTTTTGATAAAAATAAATCTAAAGTAAATTCAATAAAGAATTACCCAGAAAACACCAATATTAAAACAGAATATGTATATAATAACCCAAGTGTCTTAAATGGAGGAAGCTCTGCTATTAAAGACGGAAGATATGTATCTATTAAGGTATTCCATACTTTTATGAATATGCCTGACAACGGGTATGAAACTAGATTTGATGATCCTAGAGTTGGTTATTTTACTACAGAGGTAAACGATATGACTAGCACTGATGCTATTAATTATAGAGATTTTGTTCATAGATGGAGATTAGTAAAAAAAGATCCAAATGCTGCAATTTCTGAACCTGTTACTCCTATTACTTGGTGGATTGAAAACTCAACTCCTCTTGAATGGAGAGAAACTATTAAACAAGGTGTTTTAGCATGGAATGTTGCTTTTGAAAAAGCAGGATTTAAAAATGCAATGGTTGTAAAAGTTCAACCTGATAATGCTGACTGGGATGCTGGTGATGTAAGATACAATGTTTTACGTTGGACTTCTTCTCCTAATCCTCCTTTTGGTGGATACGGACCTAGTTTTGTTAATCCAAAAACTGGAGAAATCTTAGGTGCAGATATCATGTTAGAATATGTTCATTTTACAAACCGAGTTCGTTTAGATCGAATTTTTAATGCTGCTACTTCTTTTAATTCTGAAGAAGAAACTCATAAAAACGTATTCTTAAATAAAGATAATCACATGTTATGTTCTGCAGGACATCTTATGCATGAAAACACTATGTTTGGTAAAACTGTGTTAGCAGCAACTGGAGCAACTGATATGCAAATGGAAGGTATGAAGCGTGAAGCTATGATTGCTTTGATTATGCATGAAGTTGGACATACTTTAGGTTTAAACCACAATATGAAAGCTAGTCAATTATTTTCACCTGCTGAATTAGCTAACCCTGAATTTATTAAAGGAAAATGCTTAACTGGTTCTGTAATGGATTATGCAGCTATTAACTTAACTTTAGATCCAGCTAAACAAGGTCAATATTATGATACTGCTGTTGGACCTTACGATGTTTGGGCAATTCAATTTGGATATACTCCGTTTAGAAACAAAACTGAAATGGATGCTTTATTAGCTCAATCTACAAAACCTGAATTAATTTTTGGAAATGATGCAGATGATATGCGTTCTCCTGGTAAAGCAATTGACCCAAGAGTAATGACTGGTGATTTATCTAATAATCAAATTGCTTATTCAATAGATCGTATCAAGTTAGCTAATAATGTTAAGAAAAACATCAAATCTAAATTAACTAAAACTGGTAAATCTTATCAAGAATTAAGAAATGCTTATTATGTATTAAGCGGACAAGCAGCTAGAGCTGGAGATGTAATTTCTAGATTTATTGGTGGTGTTTATGTTGATAGAGCTATGGCCGGACAACAAGGAGAAACTCAACCATATACTCCTGTAAGTTATACAGATCAAAAAAGAGCTATGAATGCTTTAAAAACGTACATTTTTGCTCCAAATGCATTTAAAGCTCCAAAAGAGTTATATAACTATTTAGCTAGACAAAGACGTGGTTATAATTTCTTTGGAGGACCAGAAGATCCAAAAATTCATGCACAAGTTTTATCTTACCAAATGAGAGTTTTAAGTCATATTTTACATCCTAATACTTTACAACGTATTAGCGATTCTGAATTATATGGAAATCAATATCGTCTTTCAGAATTTATGACTGATTTAAATAACTCAATTTTCAAAAATGACATTTATGGATCTGTAAATTCTTTCCGCCAAAATCTACAAACACAATACACAAAAATGTTATTAAATATGGTAAGCGGAAAAGCAAAAAACAGATTTACTAATGCTTCTAAAGCAATGGCTTTATACAATTTAAAAAACATTAAATCTTGGGTAAGTAATGGTACTGGAAATATTGCTACAAAAGCACATAAAAACCAGTTAAAATTATTAATTACAAATACTTTAAAGGAAATAAAATAATTTCATTTTAAAAGAACATAATTTAAGAAAACCGTAGTAAAAAACTACGGTTTTCTTTATTTTTACTGTATGGCAAAAATCTTATTAACTGGAGGAACTGGGCTGGTAGGAACACTACTAGAACAAAAATTAAAAAAGAACAATCATGAAGTAATTATTCTTTCTAGGAACCCCAAAAAAAAACATCATTTTAAATGGGATGTTAAAAACAACTATGTTGATCCTAAAGCTCTGGAAAATACCGATTTTATTATTCATCTTGCCGGTGCAGGTATAGCTGATAAAAAATGGACTAATAAACGTAAACAAGAATTAATAGACAGTAGAGTTTTATCTGCAAACTTATTATATCAAAAGATTAAAGAATACAACACTTCTTTAAAAGGTTTTATTTCCTCTTCAGGAATTGGATATTACGGAGCAATTACTTCTGAAACTATTTTCAAAGAAGAAGATCAACCAGCTAAAGATTTTATCGCCAAAATATGTATTGAATGGGAAAATGCAGCTAATCAATTTTCAAAAGATAATATTCCTGTTACTATTTTAAGAACTGGTGTCGTTTTAAGTAAAGATGGTGGTGCTTTAAAAAAAATGAATACTCCACTATTTTTATCCGCTTTAGGAAAAGGAGATCAGTATATTCCTTGGATTCACATTGAAGATTTATGTGATATGTATGTTAAAGCAGTGGAAGATCAATCTTTTAATGGGATTTTTAATGCAGTAGCACCAGAGCATCAAACCAATAGTTCATTCACAAAAACTTTAGGGAAGGTATTAAAGAAATTTGTTACTCCTTTTAATGTTCCTAAGTTTGTTTTGCAACTAGTTGTAGGAGAATTGGCTGTTATTGTATTACAAGGAAGTAGAGTTTCTACAGAAAAAATTAAAAAGTATTTTTCTTTTAAATACAAAGAGCTAACAAAAGCTTTAGAAGAAATATATCAATAAAAAAAAGAGCTGTTTTAATAAACAGCTCTTTTTTTATATTGTTTGTCTCGTCCTGAAATAGCGTTACACAAATTTGTAACCTTATGAACGACAACATTTACCGCAAACGTACTCAGAAAGATTATACGATGAGTTTTAAACTTTCGGTTGTATCGGAAGTAGAAAAAGGCGAATTAACCTACAAACAAGCTCAACTTAAATATGGGATTCAAGGAAGAAGTACTGTTTTAGTATGGTTGAGAAAATATGGTAACTTTGATTGGACTGATCAAACACCATCTAATATGCCAAAATCACCAGAACAAAAATTATTAGAGTTAGAGCAAAAATTACGTCAATTAGAAAAGCAAAACAATCGTTTAAAAGCTCAAGCAGCAGCATCAGAGAAGAAAGCGATACTGTTTGATATGATGATTGATTTAGCTGAGAAAGAGTATAATATTCCTATTAGAAAAAACTCCAAAACCGAGTAATTGATATGTTTGTTTTACAAAAGAAAGAAAGTATTTCTTCTACCTGTAAATTACTTGGGTTTAGCAGACAGGTCTATTATCAAGCTAACTATAGAGTTAAGAAATCTCAATCAATAGCCAATAAGGTTGTTGAATTGGTTAAGCGTGTAAGAATGGAACAACCAAGGATTGGGACAAGAAAACTGTATTATCTTCTTTCGGAGGAATTAAGCAGTTTAGCTGTTGGAAGAGATCGATTATTTGATATTTTACGAGCTAATAAACTATTGATAAAACGACAAAAGAGTTATCACATTACAACCAACTCTCATCATCGTTTTAGAAAACATACTAATCTTATTGAAAATCTGGAAATAAATAGACCAGAACAAGTATGGGTAGCAGATATTACATATTTAGGCAATCGTAAGAACCCTATGTATTTATCATTAATTACAGATGCATATTCTAAGAAAATCATAGGATATCATTTGGATAAAACTTTAGAAGTAAGCTCAACGGTAAAAGCCTTGGAGATAGCTATGAAAAATAGAGTATATCCAGAGAAGGAACTTATCCATCATTCAGATAGAGGATTGCAGTACTGTAGTAACATCTATCAAAATATTTTATCAAAACATAATATTAAATGTAGTATGACAGAATCATACGATCCATATCAAAATGCGATAGCTGAACGGGTTAATGGAATCTTAAAACAAGAGTTCTTTATTGCTACCACAAATCTAGATATTAAGATAATGAAGAAAATAGTAAAGCAATCAATAACTATTTATAACTCTAAAAGACCGCATTGGTCATGTCATTTTAAAACTCCTAACCAGGCACATCAACAAAATAAAATGAAGATAAAATCATATCGAAAAAAAACATCATCTAAAGCTATAGCTTTAGATGATGTTTAATATATTTAATCAATAAATAACTGTAACGGTTATTTAGGACTAGTCAGTTTTTATAATTTCTACTTTTTGGTTGTAGTCATTAAAATTTTAGAATTCACTTTTTGTCCTTGAACCTTTATAATTAAGTCCATATCCATATCTTTCATGTTTCCTGTTTCTCTATTAATAGTTCCTTTACCAGAAATAGCATTTTCTTCTCCAGAAATAGATCCAGAAACCTTAACTTCAACATTATCAGAATTAATAGCAGTAACTTCATACACATAGTCCATTTTACTACCTTCTTTTGTAGATTTCATTGCACTCCAAGTTGATCCAACAGTAACCTCTTCTTCAGGAAGAACCATACTACTAAAATTATCTTGGAAATCTTTTACATTTCCGTTACCTGAAATCACTTTAGTATTTATCACATTACCTCTTTTATCATATTCGAAAGCAATAAGCGTACTTAAAAGATCTTTCATTGATGAATGTGCACCTTGAGCAAAAGCATCCATTTCAGATTCTTTCATATTAGAATCGTATTTCATTTGCTGCCCCATTGCATTCATATCCATTTTTACATTTTTAAAAGAAGCTTCAGTTATAAAACTTTTTTCTTTTACTTCTGTTACTTTCATTTCCATTAGCATTTGAATATCTAACTTCATCATCTCTCCCATGTCTTGATTCATTTTCAAAGCGACTTGATAAACATCTCCTTTTTCATAGTTTAGACGTAATAAAACTTTTTCTTGTGAAAAACTTAAAGCACTAATTAAAAACACAAAGGCTACAAGTATTTTTTTCATTATTTAATAATTTTAGTTTGATCGCCAAAAGTAATAAAAAGAAACTTGTTCAATTAGAGTTAAAAAAGCATATCAAATAAAATTTTGTTTTAAGAATTATTTTACAAGTCGTAAAAAAAAATTGGTTATAACTCAATAATGAGTAATAACCAACCTCTATAAACATTAAATAAATGCTTTTATATAAAGTATATTGCTTAAAAATCTTGATTAGGATCCCACGCTTCAATGATATCTTTAAATGTTTTGATAAACATACCTCCTAAAGCTCCATTTACAACTCTATGATCATAAGAATGAGATACAATCATTTTATGACGAATACCAATTAAATCTCCTTGAGGAGTTTCGATAACAGCAGGTTTTTTAATAATTGCTCCTAAAGCAAGAATAGCAACTTGTGGCTGGTTAATAATAGGTGTACCTGTAATACTACCAAAACTACCAATATTGGTAACAGTATATGTTCCTCCTTGAATATCGTCTGGCTTTAACTTATTAGCTCTTGATCTAGTAGCTAAATCGTTAACTTTTTTAGTCATTCCTACTAAACTTAATTCATCAGCATTTTTAATTACTGGTACAATTAAATTACCGTCAGGAAGCGCAGCAGCCATACCTAAATTAATATTTCCTCTCTTGATGATCTTATCTCCATCTAAAGAAATATTGATCATAGGATGTTTCTTTATTGTTTGTGCAACGGCTTGCATAAAGATTGGAGTAAATGTTAACTTCTCTCCTTCTCTTTGTTGGAAAGCGTTTTTAACTTTATTTCTCCAGTTTACAATATTTGTTACATCGATCTCTATAAAAGACTGAACGTGTGGAGAAGTTTGCACTGAATCTACCATGTGTTTTGAAATCAGTTTCCCCATTCTACTCATTTCAATAATTTCATCCTCTCCACTCATTGTAATTGGAGCAGACTCAACCTTTTTAGGTTTTTCAATATCAAATTGAATAGCATCGTTAGTTTTTACAGGAGCTTTACCTCTATTCTTAACATAATCAAGAATATCGTTTTTAGTAACTCTACCATCTTTACCTGTTCCATTAACTCTTTCTAATTCAGAAAGAGCAATACCTTCTTTCTCTGCTATGCTTTTTACTAATGGAGAATAAAAGCGATCACTAGATGAAGTATCTATAGAAGTTACAGTTTCTTTAGCAACTTCTACAGTTTTTTCTACTTCAGCAACTGCTTCAGAAGTAGTTTCCTTTACTGGTTCTGGTTGCGCTACAGCATTTCCTGAATCTTCACCTTCTACTTCGATAATAGCTATAGTTTGACCAACTTGAACTACGGCATCTTTTTCAAATAAAATTTCAACTAATTTTCCATCTACTTCACTAGGAACTTCACTATCTACTTTATCTGTTGCAACTTCAACAATAGTGTCGTCCATTTCAATAGTATCTCCAACTTCTTTTAACCATGAAGTTATCGTTGCCTCTGCAACACTTTCACCCATTTTAGGAAGCTTTAGTTCGAATTTTGCCATAGTATTGATCGTTTTTACTACGCAAAAATAAGAAATAAAATTTATTTATTTATTATTAATTCCAATGCAAATTAATGTTTTTATTACGAATACCATAAAAAACATCATTTTGACCACCTTTTTTTTAAGTATTATTTAAGAAAATTATTTTTTTTAAAACACTAATAAACAATTCACTAATGAATTTCACTTTACTTTACACCTTATAAATCAAACATTTAATCAACTAATTATTTTTTACCCATTTCATAAAGTCAAGAAAAACGGTATTCCAATGCCTTTTTTTCTTCCCATTTGGCAACTTTTCATTAAAGCTATGATCTAAATTTGGATATACCTTAAATGTTAGGTTTTCTTTTTTGTTTCTTATAAATTCAACAGGAATTAAATAAGTGGATTCTATTGGAACTGATATATCTTTAGCTCCCATAGCTACATACAATGGAACATTAATTTGTAATAAGTTTTCAATTGGTGGCTCTGAAAAATAATACCATCTTTTATAAGGATGTCCGTACCATTTTTTATGAATTGAATCTTTATTTTTTACAATCTCTTTATATTTCACAAATAAAGAATCCATCTGTTTTAAACCTTCTTCTTCGGTTAATTTTCCTGTTAAAACATCCTTTCTTATAAATAAAGGAAAATCATACCATTGAGAATTTCCACTACCTGACCAAAACCCTACATGTGTTATTTCTTTATTAATTGAACCTACTTTTGCTACCACATCACTTCCTTCAGAATGTCCTATTACTACTATCCGTTTTGGTCTTTGAATGTAATTTGTAAGTATATCTTTTATTACTTTATCTATTTGATAAGCTCTGTGTTTTAGAGTCATTGTTTTGTGATAGACTTCGGGTGCTTTAAACTCTTTTTTTGAATCAACACAAAATGGAATATATGTTTTTGAAACGATAAAAAAAGCATAGTCATCTGGTATCTCTTTCAAATCAAAAGGCATCGTACTTCCTCTATATCGAATTCCATTTTCTTTAAAAAAACTGTAAAACGGTTTTGAACTTGATCCATGAATAAACAGTAGTATGTTCTTTTTTGAAGAAACCTCACCTTTGGAATAGACATGATAATTAATCGTATCATTATTACTTACAAAGGTGAAGTGTTTAAACATATTAATTTTTTCACATTGTGCATGAACAGATAATAGTCCTGATAGAATCATAAATACTATCCATAGTTTCAAAATATTAATATCTTTCATCTGATTCTTCTTCTTTTTCTCTTTTTATTTCTTTTAGATTTTTAATTGAAGCTTCTAATTCTCTTTTGGCTCTTTCTAATCTTGCTTCTGCTCTTCCTATAGAATTCTCTCTTCTACTTTCAAATGTATGTCTTTTGTGTGATGATATAAACTCTTGTAAATCTTCTCCTATCGACTTTATTTTTCTATAAAAACTAGAATTCGTTGCTTTTTTATCTAAGTAAATTGATAATCTATTTTTTGATAAAGTACATTCAAAAATTACTTCTCCATTTTCTACAATTTCCCACAATAACTCTCTTCTATTCTTTTTAACTTTAATATTATCTAAAGCATCGGTAAGAATATTTTTAACTCCATCTTTTTTTGATGAATGAAACTTAGATCTGAATTTGTATTGTTTTTTTGAATCTGAAACACTTGTTGAACTACTAACTCTAGATGATGATGTAGTTACTTCTGTATGTGAATTTCCTGAACTTGGAGCTTGTGGAGGAGTTGGAATTTCTGGAGTGTTTTGTGCACAAGCACTGATTGATATTAAAATTGTTACTAAGGTTGCTTTAATACATTTCATAATATTTAGTTTTTAATTACACTCCAAAATTAGTTGGTATTAAAAACTAAACCTGAGTTTTTTACTCTGTTAACCTAGCATTAACCTACTTAAACAACTGTATTAACTTATCTTAAATTCGAGCCCAATTCCTCTTGAACTTTCTATAGTTATAGCTGAGTCTTTTTTGAAATATTTACGAAGTCTGCTGATAAAAACATCCATACTTCTTCCAGAAAAGTAATCGTCGTTTTTCCATACAGCTTTTAATATTTCTTCTCGTTTTAACATTTGATTCTTATGGTCGAATAAAAACTGAATTAAACTAGCTTCTTTTTCTGTTAATTGCTGAATTTCATTTTCGAAAACTAATTCTAATCGTCTTTGGTTAAAGCTATAATTTCCTATTTGAATAACACCTTCATTAACAACTTTAATGACACTGTTTGTCGATCTTTTTATGATATTATTAATTCTTAATACCAATTCATCTGCATCAAAAGGTTTTACGATATAGTCATCTGCGCCTAACTTTAATCCTTTTAATCGATCTTCTTTTAGTTTTCTTGCAGTTAAAAAAATAAAAGGAATTTCTGGATTTACCTCTATTACTTGTTCAGCCAATGTAAATCCATCCATTTTTGGCATCATTACATCTAAAACACAAATATGAAAACTACTCTCTTTGAATTTCTCTAAAGCTTCTTCACCATTTTGAGTCCAAACTACAGTGTAGCCAGACATTTCGAGATATTGCTTCAAAAGATTACCAAAATCTACATCATCTTCTGCTAATAAAATATGTTCTTTTGTTTGAGCCATTAATCTAAAGGTAATTTAATATTAAAAGTAGTTCCTTTTCCTTTTTCACTTTTTACTGAAATTGTTCCGTTATGTGCTTTTATGATTTGATTGCTATAATACAATCCTAAACCCAAACCTTTCACATTATGAATATCTTTATTTTCAGCTCTGAAAAATTTATTAAAAATCTGTTGAATATCTTTCTTTGAAATTCCAATTCCGTTGTCTGCAATTATAACTTCAACGCCCTTATTATGATTCAGTTGAACTTCTAATTCAGTTCCGCCATACTTTACAGCATTTTCTAAAATGTTAGACAATACAGTACTCATGTAAAATTTATCGACTTCAATTAAAACATCATAATCACACATAACATTAGTTAAAGTAATGTCTTTATTAGAGATTAAAAAATCGTCTACAATCTCTAATACAAAATCATTCAGATTTACAGTTTCCTTTTGTAATTCAATTTCATTATAACCTAAACTATTATTTAATACTTGATCAACTAGTTTTTGTAATCTTATATTTTGCCTTTCTATAGTTTCTATCGTTGATTCAACAAAATTATTTTGCGCATTAATATCTTGTTTTTTCAACATTTTTGTTGCTAAGGATAAAGTAGCCAAAGGTGTTTTTAATTCGTGAGTGATGTTATTAATAAAATCTGTTTTTACATCAGCTATTTTCTTCTGAGTTATTAAATTTTTTATTGAATAATAAAAGAGACCTATCACAAAAAGGAAAATACAACAAGACGAAATAAGTAATCCTCTCATTTCGTTTAATATGATTGAATTTGCCTCATCTATATTCATGTAATTTACAGTTTTAAAAACTACATCATAATTTCCTTTTTTTAATTCTCCTTTAATTTTTCTTTGAAAAGTTCTATTCGTTTCCCAAGTAGAAGTACCTAATCGTAACTCTGGATCATTTTGAAATTCATATCCGACTAACTTAAATTTACTTGAATTTTTATCATAAAAAATAGTATCGGTTTTTAAACTATCTACTAAAATTATACTCTCTAAAATCTTATGATATTTTAAATCGAAATTTAAATTTTTAGACTTCATTTCTTTTTCATATTCTACAATAAATCTTGGATTTAAAGAATCATTTATTTCACGTAATCTATTAAGCAGCTTTTCTTTTGGGAGCATTTGAATACTATATGCATCTAAATCTTTTAGAAAAGTATTAGAAATAGCATCACTAATTGAATCTATTGATGTCCCATAATTTCCAATTTTCCCTACCATTTCGCTGGTAGTATCAATTAATGCTTCTTTCCTTAAATCATAGGTGTTTTGAATTAGTCGAGCTTGAATTAGCGATAAAGCTATTAATCCAACAATAGAAGCTACAACCAATAAAATTATTTTTCTAGACATCCTTCAAAAATAACATTTGTTTCTATATTCTTTAAGTTAACAACCTCCATTAACCTTCAATTAACTTAAAAAAATTGTGTGATTTTTCTAATTATCAATAAGAACATATAATTTCGTTTTATTATTTTGAATCTATATAATAAATATGTCACTAAAAAAATTGCGCTTTAAATCTCAGTGGAGACCATATCAAGCAAAAGTTTTACAGAATTTTGATAAACATATTGCTGATAATCATTTTCATATTGTGGCTCCACCTGGATCTGGCAAAACTATTTTAGGTATAGAAGTTATTCGAAGAATTGGTAAGAAAACTCTAGTTTTAACTCCAACATTGACTATTAGAAATCAATGGAATGATAGATTACAAAGCTTTTTCACTGAAAATAAAGACTTTGAAGATATTTCATTTGATATTAAAAATCCGTCTACTTTAACTTTCTCTACTTACCAAGCTTTACATAGTTTTTTTAAAACTTTTGAAACTAATGAAGCCTACTTTGATTTCTTTAAAAAAGAAAACATAGAAGTTTTACTATTAGATGAAGCACATCATTTAAAAAATGCTTGGTGGAAATGTTTATATGATTTAAAAGAAGAACACTTACAAACTGTTGTAGCACTAACTGCAACTCCTCCTTATGACAGTGAAAATTCTGAAATACAAAAATATTTTAAGCTCTGTAATGAAATTGATGATGAAATTGTAGTTCCGGATTTAGTTAAAGAAAAAAACCTAGCTCCTCATCAAGATTTAGTGTATTTATCTAAACCAGAAGATGAAGAAGTGAAGTTTATCACGCAATTTAAAGAGAAAGTTGATCATTTTAGAAACTCTTTAACTTCAGATTCAACATTTATAAACTTTATTAAAAAACATCGTTTTTATGAAAGAACAGAGAGTCAACTTGAAGAAATTTATAAGAATTCGAATTTCTTTTCTTCAATTTTAATTTTTTTAAATGCTTGTAAAGAAGAAATTCCAATAGAAAAATTAGAAATTTTAGGCTTTAATAAAGAAGAAAACATAGAATTTCCTGAGTTATCAAATTATTGGATTGAAATCTTACTTCAATTTTTATTAGTCACAGATAGAGAAACTCTAATAAAACATGAAACATATTTAAATAAGCTTGAAAAACAGCTTCGTTTACTTTCTATCTTTAGTAAAAATAGAGTCAATTTTACAGGAGATGATTTTGTATATAAATCATTAAGTAATAGTCCTAGTAAATTAAAGAGTATCGTTGAAATTGTTCGACAAGAGCAAAAGAATTTAAAAGATGATTTACGTTGTGTAATTCTTACCGATTATATTAGAAAAGAATATTTAAACTTACCTAATAATGAATATGAAAATATTCAAAAGATGGGAGTTATTCCTATTTTTCAACGTATAAAAAATGTCATATTTTACACAAAATCTCTAGCAGTTTTATCAGGTTCTGTAGTTATTATTCACCAAGAAATTATTCATGAAATAGAACAAATTGACACTCTTGAAAATTACACAATTACTTATCTCGAATCTGATGAAAATTTTGTTTTAATTTCCTCTAAAAGCTCTTCTCAAAAAAATATTGTTGAAGTTATAACTCAACTTTTTGAAAACGGTCATATAAAAGTACTTATTGGTACAAAATCTCTTTTAGGTGAAGGTTGGGATGCTCCAAGCATTAATAGTTTAATCTTAGCTTCTGTTATTGGGTCTTTTGTTTCTTCAAATCAAATGCGAGGAAGAGCAATTCGAGTTGATAGTTCAAACCCGAATAAAGTAGGTTTAATATGGCATTTAGCTTGTTTAGATCCTACCAATGAAAAAGGAGGTAAAGATTTTACTGTTTTAGAAAGAAGATTCAATTCTTTTTTAGGTATTAGTAATGAGGAAAATGATATTATAACAACGGGATTAACAAGATTAAATCTTCCTCATAAAATTTTCACTAATGATGTTGAAGGTTTAAATAAAATCACCTTAGAATTATCGGAAAATAGACAGGAAATATCTCAAAAATGGGAAAAATCGATTTTTAAAGGTAAAAAAGTAAACAAACAACTAACTTTTTTAAATCCTAGAAAAAAGACTAAACCTAAAGAAGAAGATTATTTAAATGCTATTTTTTATAGCTTAAAAGAAACATGGTTAATTGTATTTTTAATTGTCATATTTATCCCTGTTTTATTTATTATTGATGATTCTAGAGTTCTTAAAGTTATAAGTATCTTATTAGTAAGTCTTATGATTTGGTTATTTTTTACTTCAACTAAAATCATAAAATCTTTCTTGAAATTCGGAGTTGCAGATAAGAAAATTCACAAAATAGGTTTAGTTATATTGAAAACTCTTTATGAATTAAAAATGATGAGCAGTCCTAAAAATGTTGTGAAATTAAAAACAAAAATGCAACAAAATGGTCAAGTTGTTTGTACAATTCATGGAGCAAACCGATTAGAAAGTAAATTATTTATAGATGCTTTAAATGAAGTTTTATCTCCTGTAAACAATCCTAAATATTTAATATGTCGTTCTACATGGGTTTCAAAACGATTTAAGAAAGAACATTTTTTTACAGTCCCTGAAATATTTGGAACGAATAAGGAAAATGCTTTAGAGTTTCAAAAGCAATGGAATTCTTATATTAATAAAGTTGAACTTTTATATACTAGAAATGTAAAAGGAAGAAAATCTTTATTAAAAGCAAAACTTCAAGCAGCAAAGAGAACACATAAAAAACTGACTAGAAAAAATATCATCTGGGGATAAAAAAAAGGATTACTTTACTAGTAATCCTTTTACTGTTTCTTATTTTAAATACACTATGGAATTAAAACTAATTTAAATCTTCCATTTGTTATTACAACTTTATCATTCGGGTCATTTTCATTATATAATGTTACAGAAAAAACACCTTCAACATTCTGTCTAACAACAGCAAATGAACCTGCCGACTGATTAATTCCTTCGCTTTTTGTAATTTCAAAGTAATTGTTACTTAAATCACTATTGTAGGTAGTATAAACAGCTGCATCTGAATTTGCGCTAGGTAGATAATAAACACCTACTTTTCCTCCATTTTTATCCTCATCTCTATTATCTTCAGCAAAATCGTATTCTTTCTTTGGAAAAAGAGAATTAAATATTTCGTTTTGAGAATTTGTATTTCTACAAATGTGCATTCTATTAAATTCAAAACCAACTGTTGGTAAAGATTCATTATGAAATGGATATAAAGAGAAATCATAAGAAAACCCATTATCTTCTGAATAAGCACACGTAGATGAAGATGTATTCGTTCTTACAATATCGTAAGTTTGAGTAGTATTGCTTAACTCTTGTCCATAAACAAAAGGCTCTCCATTTATTTCTCCTGAAATAAACCATAAATAACTATCACTATTTACACCATCATTTTCTTCTTCACTAGAACAACTTAATAAGGTAATACATAGCAATAAACTCAAAAAATGAGTTAAGTTCTTTTTCAAAGTTTCTATTTTCATAATTAATAATTTAAAATTCGGGCAAAAGTATTAATTAAAAACTCAGAATAAAAAATGTACTCAATTAATATTTAAAAAGTTAAACCCAATTTACAGGTTTTGCCAAAACTTTTAATAAATCTGCTTCTTTTGTGCCTTCTTCTGGAACATGGTTATATTTCCATTGAACTTTAGGTGGTAAACTCATTAAAATACTTTCTATTCTTCCATTAGTTTTTAACCCAAATAATGTACCTCGATCGTGAACTAAATTAAACTCAACATAACGTCCTCTTCGTACTTCTTGCCAATCTTTGTGTTCTTGAGTATACTCAGTATCTTTTCTATTTTCAACTATTGGAACATAACTATTTAAGAAACTATTACCAATTTCAGTAACAAAATCATAACGATTTTGCATAGAAAACTCTTCTGTTTCTTTCAAATAATCAAAGAACAATCCACCTACTCCTCTAGCTTCATTTCTATGAGCATTCCAAAAGTAATTATCGCAAGTTTCTTTAAATTTAGGATAAAAATCTATGTGATGTTTATCACAAGCTTCTTTACAAACTTTATGAAAATGTTTTGCATCTACTTCGAAAAGGTAGTATGGAGTTAAATCTTGCCCACCACCAAACCATTGTGTAACTATTTCTCCTTTCTCATTGTACATTTCAAAGTAACGCCAATTTGCATGAACTGTAGGTACAAAAGGATTTATAGGATGTAAAACTAAACTTAAACCACAAGCAAAAAAATTACCTGTTTCAACTTTAAATTGTTTTCTTAATACTTCTGGTAACTCTCCATGTACAGCAGATATATTTACGCCTCCTTTTTCAAATACATTTCCATTTTCAATCACACGAGTTCTTCCTCCTCCTCCTTCTGTTCTCTTCCATAAATCTTCTTGAAACTTAGCTTTACCATCTATAGTTTCTAATTTTAAAGTAATGGTATCTTGTAATTCTTGAATGTATGCGTAAAATTGATCTTTCATTATTCTGTTAAATATTGAAAGACAAAAATACTGATAATAGTATATTAATTACTGTATTTTTTTCATGGTTTCTGTAGTTGCAGCTGTTACTGAAAAAGGTAATACTAATACAACTCCAATAATTGGAATTAAAAGAAATAAAATAAAGATTATTCCATTTCCAATAGCTGTACCTTTATTCTTTTTTACAAATTTTATACTATCTCTGTATTTATAATGACGTTCTAATGTGTAATCCATATTTCCAAAGCCAGCATAATAAGCTTGGACTAAAAACAATGCTATAGAAGAAAAAATACCGATTAAAGGAATAAATCCTAAAATGATAATTAGTAGTGTTAATAATAACTCTCTTCCTAAATTTCTTAAACTAACTCGAATACCTCTAGCTAATGATTCTGAGAATGTGCTTTTTGTATGTTGATGTTTCTTTCCATAAAAATGTTCTTCAATTTTGAGAGAAACTGGACTCATAAATGGAGAAGATAACGCTAAAACAATGTGCTTATATAAAATTAAACCAATCGCAACTATAGCAATTCCGCTTAAAAAATTCCCTATGGTTGTAAAAGTTTCTTTTCCAAATTCCCAAGGCCACAACTTAGCAATATAATATCCTAAATTATCAGAAAAGAAATAAGAAAAAGATCCTATTATTAATGCTGTGATAACACTAATTACTACTGGAATTAGAAAATATTTCCACAAATTCAATTTTTTGATGATGGCAAGAGCATCGAAATATGCTTTAATAGCGTTTATAGTTGATTGTATCATAGCTAAAAAATTAAAAAACCTCTTTCAAAATTAAGAAAGAGGTTTTAAATATTGTGAGTATTTAACTACTAATTTAGTACTTGACTAATAAAAGCTTCTAATTCAGAAACATTTGTTGCTGTTGCTTCATCTTTACTTACAGTTTTAGTAGGAATTGCGGCTCCTCTTTTAACATCAATAAATTTTTTAGTCTTGTCAATTAAATAAGCTGTTGGATAATCTAATTTATGTATAAAACCACTAATATCTAAATTACCTTTTTCAACTTTATCAGCATCTCCAGCAGGAACTAAAACAATTCTTTTGTCTAATTTTTCTTGTATTCTTCCTAATTTATCTTTCTTGTCCCAAAAAATCATTAGAAATTCAACTTTATCATTATATTTTTCTACCATTTGATTTAAAGCTGGAATCTGTCCAAAACAAGGAGCAGACCATGTCGCTGCAGCAATAAGTACTATAGGTTTTTTAATTTCTTTTGTACTTATCACTTTATCTTCGTTAGTAGTAAAGTCGTAGTTTAACAAATAACTATCTTTTATACATTTATTGATTAGTTCGTCTGAAGATTTATCTGCACAACTATTTACCGCTTGATTGTAGTATTTTTTTTGTGCAAAAACACTAGACGTAATTATAATCAATACTAAAGTTACTAATCTTTTCATGGGAATCTCGATTAATTTTAATTTTATTATGGTTTGTATTCTTTCACTGCATCAACAAATGCTTTTGCGTTTTCTAGAGGAATATTAGGTAAAATCCCGTGCCCTAAGTTAACAATATATTTATCCTTTCCAAAATTGTTGATCATTTCTGTTACCATTTTTTTTATTTCATTTGGTGGAGAAAGTAATCTAGAAGGGTCAAAATTACCTTGTAAAGTAATATTTCCCCCTGTTAAATATCTTGCATTTCTTGCGGAACAAGTCCAATCTATCCCTAATGCAGAAGCTCCTGATTTTGACATTTCGTTAAGTGCAAACCAACATCCTTTACCAAATGCAATTACTGGAACCTCATCTTTTAACGCTTCAATTATGTCATTAATGTATTGCCATGAAAATTCTTGATAATCTACAGGAGATAACATTCCTCCCCAAGAATCAAAAACTTGTACAGCATTTACACCTGCCTTTACCTTTGCTTTTAAATATGCAATTGTGGTCTCTGTTATCTTCCTAAGCAATTCGTGTGCCAAAACTGGTTGAGTGAAACAAAATTCCTTAGCTTTATCAAAATTTTTAGACCCTTGTCCTTGTACCATATAACATAAAATTGTCCAAGGAGAGCCGGCAAAACCTATTAATGGAATTTCATTATTTAACTTTTCTTTAGTTGCTTTAATTGCATCCATGACATAACCTAGTTCCTCATTTACATCAGGAATAATTACCTGATCTAAACTTTTTTTATCACGAATTGGGTTTGGTAAATATGGGCCAAAATTAGGTTTCATTTCAACTTCAACATTCATTGCTTGAGGTACTACAAGAATATCTGAAAACAAAATTGCAGCATCCATACCATACCTACGAATTGGCTGTACAGTTATTTCTGAAGCTAATTCAGGAGTTCTACAACGTGTAAAGAAATCGTATTTTTCACGAATTTCCATAAACTCTGGTAAATATCTACCTGCTTGTCTCATCATCCAAACTGGTGGTCTATCTACTGTTTCTCCTTTTAAAGCTCTTAAAAATAAATCGTTTTTTATCATATTATTTCTCGACAAAAATTATATTCTTGTCTGTTTTATTAATTGTAACTATATGTATTGGTTGTGTAATTGCCATACCTACCATATCTGTTGGTTTAGGTCCATTACTACTAATTACAATTTCTAAAGTTTTATTTTTCTCTAAAACTTCATTGATTTTAATCGTAAAACCTGTAGTATTCCTTACATTATCTATGGCAACAATTACATTTTTTCTAGAAAAATCTATATTTGTTTCAAATCCTTCTGAAATATTATTTGCTGAGTTTAACTTTAACAAAAAAGATTCCCAATCTTTAATTGACTGAATAACAATGTTTTCTTTTTTAAATCCTTCACTCCCTGCTCCAGTTAAAGTTCCCTCATACAGGTTTGTCATAACTTGTTGTTTTTCTATATTATTATTCACTTTTGTAGAACAAGATAAGTATATAAAGAAAGATAATATTAAACTCAATAATTTCATGATTCGTTTTTTTACATTTCTGAAACTGCTTTTAATGCGTTGTCTAACGCTTTCTTAGTTTTACTAATATTCTTTTCAGTTAAAGCACTAGATAAGAACCAAGCTTCGAACTGAGATGGAGGTAAAAATATTCCGTTTTTTATCATCTCCCAGAAAAATACAGCAAACTTTTTAGTATCAGAAGTTTGTGCTTCTTCAAAATTAGTAACTTTTTTATTAGTAAAAAAAGGATTCATCATAGAACCAAATCTATTCACCGTAACATCTACTCCATATTTTTGAGCTGATGATAAAATCGTTTCTTCTATTTCTGCTCCGACTGCATCAAATTGCTTGTACGGATTTTGCTTTTTTAATGTTGATAAAGTAGCAATACCTCCAACCATAGCAATTGGATTACCACTTAATGTTCCTGCTTGATACATTCCTCCTAATGGAGCTACATTTTCCATAATCTCGTTTCTAGCTCCGTAAGCTCCAACTGGAAAACCTCCACCGATAACTTTACCTAAACACGTAATATCTGCTTCTACTCCTAAAACTTCTTGAGCTCCACCAAATGTAGAACGGAAACCTGTCATTACCTCATCAGCAATAAGTAAAGCTCCGTTTTTATTAGCTAATTCTTTTAAATCTTTTAAGAAGTTATTTTGAGGAATTACAACTCCCATATTTCCTCCTACAGGTTCAATAATTACTCCAGCTATATCATCATGCTTTTCGAAATGTGCTTTAACACTTTCTAAATCATTATAATTTGCGATTAAAGTATTTTTTACTGCTCCTTCTGGAACACCTTTACTACCTGGTAAACTTAAAGTTGCTAAACCAGAACCTGCTGCAACTAATAACGAATCTTGGTGACCATGGTAACAACCAGAAAACTTAATAATCTTATCTTTTCCTGTATAAGCTCTAGCTAAACGAATTCCACTTAAAACAGCTTCTGTACCGGAGTTTACAAAACGAACCTTATCCATTCCTGGAAAAGCATCACAAACTATTTTAGCTAGTTTAATTTCATTTTCTGTTGAAGCTCCAAAAGAATATCCGTTTTTTAAAGCCTTAGTTACAGCTTTTTGTACTTTCTTATGACGATGACCTAAAATCATTGGTCCGTAAGACAACACATAATCGATGTAAGAGTTTCCATCTACATCGATAATTTTACTTCCTTTAGCTTTATCTATAAAAAGTGGATTTCCACCAACAGAAGCGAATGCTCTAACTGGTGAATTTACTGCTCCAACTAAATTAACTAAACCTTTATTATATAGTTTTTGTGATTTTTTGAATTTCATTAAACTTTGAGTTTTTTTATAAAATATCTGTAAGAAATAACATTAAGAATGATCAACAATAAAATTCCTATTACTGAAACTTTTAACCATAACAGGATATCATGTACACCTGGAAATAAGAATTTTACAATACTTTCACTAAAAAGGATGTAAATTATTGATAACAATATAAATGTTAAAAAATGATATGTTATTAATTTAATCTTCAATTTTATTTTCTTTCTAAAAGAATTTTAGCAACTTCTTTAGCAAAATAGGTTAAGATAATATCTGCTCCTGCTCTTTTAATACTTAATAAGCTTTCTAACATTACTTTCTCACCATCTAACCAACCTTTTTCTGCTGCTGCTTTAAGCATTGCATACTCTCCACTTACATTGTAAGCTGTGATTGGCACATCGTAGTTATCTTTTAGTAACTTGATAATATCTAAATATGCTAAAGCTGGTTTTACCATAATCATATCTGCTCCTTCTTGAATATCTAAATCTGCTTCTATTAAAGCTTCACTAGTATTAGCAGGATTCATTTGATATGTTTTTTTGTCTCCGAACTTTGGAGCCGAATCTAATGCATCTCTAAACGGACCGTAGAAAGCACTTGCATATTTTGCTGTGTACGACATTATAGAAACTTGTGTATATCCAGCTTCATCTAAAACATTTCTAATATATCCTATACGACCATCCATCATATCAGATGGACCTAAAATATCTGCACCAGCTTTTGCTTGTGCAAGAGCCATTTTTCCTAAAATCTCTAAAGTTTCATCGTTAAGAATTTCTCCGTCCTCAACAATTCCATCGTGACCATCACTTGAATATGGATCCATAGCAATGTCCGTCATTAAAGCAATTTCAGGAAACTTAGATTTGATTTCTTTTAATGCCGTATTATATAAACTCTCAGGGTTATATCCTTCAGTTGCATATTTATCTTTTTTGTCATCTCCTAATGAAGGAAATACACAGAATCCTTTAATTCCTAAATCTACACACTCTTGAATTTCTCCTAAAAGTAAATCCAACGAATAGCGATAAATACCAGGCATAGAAACAATTTCTTCTTTCTTTCCTGAACCTTCAATAAGAAATACAGGATAAATAAAGTCGTTTACAGATAAGATAGTTTCTTCTACCATAGCTCTTATTGCTGCAGACTTACGATTTCTTCTTGGTCTTCTTGTATTTAACATATACTAACTCTTTACGAAGTGTAAATTCACTAATTCTAAAATACTTTCTACTGTTGGAACTTTGGCAACTTGTACCTCTTCAAAGTATTTAGATGCTTCTTTTGCTGTAGTTTCTCCAATACAAAAAGCGATTTTATCTCCTTTATTCTCTTGCATGTAGCTTTCTACAGTAGAAGGACTGTAAAATAACACTCCGTTTACTGTTTCATCTACTTTAGCTGGACTATACATTGTTTTGTACGCCTCTATTTCATTAACAGTAATATTATTTTCTGATAAAACTGTTGGTAAAGTATCTAAACGTAAATCGCTACAGAAATAAGTTACGGTTTGTCCAGATAATTCTTCAGATAAATAAGCTGCTAATTTTTTAGCATTTCTTTCTGAATTTTTAACCTTACCTATTTTCTGCTCTATTAATTTCTTTGTTCTTCTACCTACACAGTAGATATTTTTAAACTGTAATTCTTCTCTTGTAAAATTATGAAGTAACGCTTCTACTCCATTTTTACTTGTAATAATTACATGTTCTAATTCTTGTTTAACTAATTTAGGAGCAATTCTATTAAATCTAATTTTGATAAAGTCGCTATCCTCAACTTTTATAGATTCTGCAAGAAGATCTTTTTGTGCTTCAGAAAGTGCCTTTGTAGAATAAATTGAAAAATCTTTATTTACAACAACATCTTCACTCATTAAATCTTTCCCGCCTCTATCTAAAATATAGTTTGCACAATCTTTGGCTAAATATTTTCTTTTGATTAAAGGAACAGTTCTTTGGACTTCTATTTTTTTCTTTCCGTCTCTACTTAATAAGATTCCTTTGAATTCTATTTCTTTATTTACCTCATCAATTCTTGCAAAACCTCCGATTGGTGCAGTACAACCTCCTTCTAATCTATTTAAGAATTCACGCTCAATAGCTGTACAGATCTCAGTATCCTTATGATTTAAATAAGAACATGCTTCTCTGATATCTTCGTTTTCTTCTAAAGCAGTAATCATTATTGCTCCTTGAGCTGGAGCAGGGATCATCCAAGATAAATTAACAGCACCTTTTGGTCTTTTTCCAATACGTTCTAATCCTGCTGCTGCAAAGATAGCTCCGTTCCAATCGTTATCTTTAACCTTTTGTAAACGTGTATTTACATTACCTCTTAAATCTTCTACGCTATGCGTTGGATAACGATCTAACCATTGAGCTTTTCTTCTTAAGCTACTAGTAGCAATAACTCCTTTCGGTTGTGCTAAAAACTCTTCATTGTCTTTTAGTACTAAGATATCGTTATGATTTGCTCTTTTTAAAACCGCAGCTTGTACAATTCCTTCTGGTAAAACTGTAGGAACATCTTTCATAGAGTGAACAGCAATATCAATTTCATAATTCAACATTGCGATATCTAAATTCTTAGTAAAGATTCCTGTAATTCCTAATTCGTATAACGGTTTATCTAAAATAATGTCCCCTGTAGATTTAATAGGAACTATTTCTGACTGATAACCTTCTTGGTGAAGTAATTTTTGAACTTTTTTAGCTTGCCATAGTGCTAATTCACTATCTCGAGTACCAATTCTAATTATTTTTTGCATCTATTGTTTCTAAATTTGTGCCAAACACTTTTGCCATAACTTGAATACTTTGATTAACAGATGTATTCTCTTCTTTTAAGTGTTTTACAAATTGTGTAGTAATTTTCTGTATAAATCTTGATGTGATCGCTTCTGCTTGATCAATATCAAAGTTAGATATTTTCTTTTTATGAAAGTTTATCTCGTCTTGCTGAATTGCTTCTAGAGATTGTTTTAAAGCATTAATTGCTGGTGTAAAACGACGGTGATTTAACCACTCGTTAAACTCTTGTTTGTGCTCACTTATAATTGCTTCTGCAACTGGCACTTCTTGTTTTCTTACAGTTAAAGTTTCATCTGTAACTTTAGATAATTCATCGACATTAATTAATGTTACATTATCTAATTGCTTTACTTCTTCACTAACATTTGCCGGTACAGATAAATCTAAAACTAATAAATTTTTACCAGAAGTAATATTTTCTTTAGTGATTGTAGCTATTGACGCTCCTGTAGAAACAATTAAAATATCTGTATTTTCTATTTCAGATGTTAAATTATCTAATTTAGCTTTTTTAATAAAGTCGTAATCTTTAATAAACTCATCAACTTTCTCCTCTGTTCTATTAACTAAAGTTACTTGTTTGTTTTGAGTATACTGCGCTAAATTTTTACACGTATGTTTTCCCATTTTTCCTAAACCATAAACCAAAATGTTTTTTGAATTATAATCTGGAAGATTTTTGATTAAATATTGAACTGCTGCATACGATACCGATGTTGTACCTGAACTTAACTTTGTTTCGTTTTTAACTCGTTTACTCGATTGTAATACTAAATTAATTAAACGTTCTATGTAAGCATTAATAGTTCCAACTTCTTTGGCTTGCTTAACTGCCATTTTTAACTGACCAACTATTTCGTAATCACCTAAAATCTGACTTTCTAAACCAGTCCCCATTCTGAATAAATGGTTCACTGCTTCTTGATTTTGTTGAATTGTAGAAATACTTCTAAACTCTTCTACAGTACCTTGAGAATATTTACATAACAACTCTATAAGTAAACAAGGCCTCGGTGCAAATCCAGAAATTTCTGTTCTATTACAAGTAGATAACACAAAAATTCCATCGAACCCCATTGATTTTGCCTCTTCTAATAACGAAATTTGATCTTCTTTTGATAAAGAAAATTTTCCTCTCGTTTTTGCATCTGCTTTAACATAGCTTACACCAATATTGTAAAAATTTTTGTGCTTTGTATTCGTCAACATTCAATAAATATCTAAAATCCCGACAAAAATAGAAACTTACTTTAGATAAAAGTATCGCCAAAAGAACTTAAAATGTCGATTTTTGTCTTTATCGTTATTTTTTTCGTAAAACACCTGATTTTCTTTATTTTTGCAGTAAAATCAATGTTTACAAGTTTTTTTATATAGAATCATTCTAAATAAAAATGTTTTATTCTTAAACTTAATATCGTTTGAAAAATATCGCTGAAAGTACTTTTAATGAAACCAATCTTGAAAACGGTTTTCTACTCTTAGAATTCATAAATGATTCTATGGAAACACAACGTTTTGAGAGAGATATAGATAATTCTTTTATCCAATTACACTTTTCAATTCATGGGAATTCTAAGTTTCACTTTAATGGAGGCACTTATACTTTAGATGTTTTAGAAGAACATTCTATTCTATTGTATAACCCGCAACAACGATTACCGCTTAATCTTGAAATTAAACCTAAAAGTGCTTTAGTATCTTTATTAGTATCAATTGAAAAGTTTCATTCTTTATTTTCTACAGAAGCAGGTTATATTCCTTTTTTAAGTGAAGAAAATAAGAATAGGAAATATTATGATGATTCAATTATTAAACCCACAGTACTTATAGTTTTAAAGCAATTGATTAATGCTAATGTGAATAGTTCTATTCGAAACTTATATATAAAGGGAAAGATTTATGAACTTTTAAGTTTACACTTTCAAAAAGACGAATCTATCGAAGGAGAATATTGTCCGTTTTTAGTAGATGAAAGAGACGTTTCTAAAATTAGAAAAGCAAAAGATATTATTATCTCTCGTATGGCTGAACCGCCAACTTTACAAGAACTTTCTAATGAAATAGGTTTAAATCTTAAAAAATTGAAAGAAGGTTTTAAACAAGTTTATGGAGATACTGTTTATAGTTTTTTATTCGATTATAAAATGGAACATGCAAGAAAACTATTAGAAAGTAATCGCTATAATGTAAACGAAGTGGGGTTACAAGTTGGTTATAGCACCGCAAGTCATTTTATTGCTGCTTTTAAGAAGAAATTCGGTACCACTCCGAAGCAATATGTGTTATCTCTCAATTCTTAATTATGGAAGTTTTTGAAATAACAACTCCGCTTGGTCACGCTATAAGTCTTACTGAATTCTCTAGCAAATCGAATAAAAACAAAGTTGTTTTGATATGTTCTGCAACTGGAGTTTTACAAGGATACTATCAGAAATTTGCCTCATTTTTAAGCTCTAAAGGAATTACTGCATATACATTCGATTATGCTGGAATTGGAGCTTCTAAAAAAGACAACTTAAAAGCTTTTGATATTTCTCTTACCAATTGGGCGATTAACGACATTAATAGTGTCTTACATTATATCAAAGAAAAACATCCAGAAGCTAAGATAGATTGTGTTTGCCATAGTATAGGCGGACAAATCTTAGGATTAACTCCGGCTAACAAATACATTAATAATGTAGTTTTAGTAGCTAGTCAATCTGGTTATTTTAAACATTGGAAAGGTTTTGGTAGGCTTCAAATGTATTTTAACTGGCATGTTATTTTTCCAGTTTTTACGACTGTATTTGGATATTTACCAAGCAAAAAAATAACAGGAATGGAAAATCTTCCGAAGTCAATGGCACAAGAATTTGCAAGCTGGGGACGCAAGAAAGATTATTTATTTCATTACAAGAAAAAAGAAGAATTATATCATCATCAAATAAAAGGTAAAGTCACATCTTACAGTACAGACAATGATACTTTTGCTCCTAAAAAAGCAATTGATTGGATGACTAAAAAATACTTTAATGCAGAAATTATCCGTAAACATTTAACTCCAAAAAACTATAACGTTGATAACATTGGACACTTTGGATTCTTTAAATCGAAATTTAAAGATAATTTATGGAATGAGTTCTTATTAGATTTAGAAATTTAAATGAAACAACTGACACATTACGAAATAGAAAATAAAACAAAAGAGTTTCCTATAACGATAGTTTGCGATGCCATTAGAACACCAGAAAATATAGGAATGTGTTTTAGAATCGCAGAAAGTTTTGGTGTACAACAAATTTATTTGCACGAAAGTTCACCAGCTTTAAACAATAGAATTGTAAAAAAAACAGCACGAAATACAATTCAACAGATTCATAATGAAACCTATTCAGATTTTTCTGAGTTAATCGCACAATTAAAAAAAGAAGGAAATACAATTGTTGGTATCGAAATAACTGATAAAAGCATAAATATTCAAGATTTTGATTTTAAAAATCATGAAAAATTGGTTTTACTTTTGGGTAGCGAACGAAATGGTATAGAACATATTGATTTGGTAGATGCAACTATCTCTATCCCAATGTTTGGAAGAAATTCTAGCATGAATGTTATTCATAGTTTAGCTATTACTTTATATGAAGTTACTAATCAATTGAATGAATGAGAGAAGTTTTCAAAAGTAGATTAACTAAAATGATAAAAAGAGTTTTTTACATTTTGATTTTAGTATTTATTCCTTTAAAAATACAATCACAAGATTTAATTAAAGGGCAATTATTTATTTCTGAAAGTTTCAAAAATCGTTTTCCAAAAGTACATGTGTCAATAGAAGGTTTTACACAACGAAAATTAGTAGATCAAAATGGTTTTTTTGGACTCAAAACAGAAAAGGAACAAGATGAATATCTTATGAATTTTGAGATTAATGAAACTGTCTTTAAAACCTATATTTATAAAGATATTTGGAGGAAGAGAAAAAGACCTAAACGCATTTCTTTATCTAAAAAATGTATTATAGGTAGACAAAAAGCTTTACAAGATCAAAAGAAAAACGACCAAAAATTATATGTATTTCAAACAGAGAAATTATCTCCAGAAGATTTAGATGTTCAATTAGAATACAATTTTACTTATGTTATAGTAAACATGGACGAGATACATAATTTTTATTGTTATAAAAAGTATAATGATAGAATATTTAAATGTCTTGTGTTAAGCAAAGATGTTTCAAAATATATAATAAATAAAAATACAATTGGATTAGATGAGGCCAAAATAAGCGGACCTTGTCTCAGATAAATTATAAAGAATGAAAGGAGTATTATTAGTAAACTTAGGATCTCCAGATAGTACAGATCCAAAAGATGTAAAACGATATTTAGGAGAGTTTTTAATGGATGAACGTGTGATTGATTTTCCGTATTGGTTTCGTTCGTTCTTAGTTAAAGGAATCATTTTAAATACGCGTCCGAAAAAATCTGCTGCTGCATATAAAAAGATTTGGTGGGAAGAAGGTTCGCCTTTAATTGTACTTTCTGAACGTTTACAAGAAAAAGTACAAGCTAAAACAGATCTTCCTATAGCTTTAGCAATGCGTTATGGAAACCCTTCAATCAAGCAAGGATTACAAAAATTACATGATAAAGGAGTTACAGATGTACTTTTAGTTCCTCTGTATCCACAATTTGCTATGGCAACTACTGAAACCATTTTGGTATTAGCTGAAGAATTAAGAAAAGAACATTTTCCTAATATGACATTGACCAACCTTCCTTCTTTTTACAATAAAAAAGAGTACATCAGTGCATTATCAAATAGTATAAAAGATTATTTATCTGATAAAGATTACGATCATATTTTGTTCTCTTATCATGGAGTTCCAGAAAGACATATTCGTAAATCAGACATTACTAAATCACATTGTAAAATTGATGGAAGTTGTTGTAATACACAATCTGCTGCGCATAACTATTGTTACCGTCATCAATGTTTTCAAACCACCAAAAATGTTATTACTGAATTAGGTTTAGATGAAAACAATGTTACAACTACTTTCCAATCTCGATTAGGAGTTGATCCGTGGTTACAACCTTATACTGATAGAACAATTATTAAAAAAGCCGAAAAAGACGGTATTAAAAAATTAGCAATTGTAACTCCTGCTTTTGTTTCAGACTGTTTAGAAACTTTGGAAGAAATCGCCATGGAAGGTAAAGAAGAATTTGAAGAAGCTGGCGGTGAAGAATTCTACACTGTTCCTTGTTTAAATGATAATGAAGAATGGGTAGATGCGTTAGCAAAATGGATTCATGAATTTGAAAAAAAATAAATTATGAGCTTTGAATATTTAAAATCTCTTCACATAATTTTTGTAGTCACATGGTTTGCAGGACTATTCTATATAGTTCGTCTTTTTATATATCATTCAGAAGCTGAAAAAAAAGACGAACCTGCAAAAAAAATACTGCAAGATCAATATAAATTAATGGAGAAAAGACTTTGGTATATTATCACCTGGCCTTCAGCTATTTTAGCTAGTGTTTTTGCTTTTTGGATGCTAATAGAAAATCCTGGCTTTTTATACGCTTCGTGGATGCATGTTAAATTATCATTTGTTTTAGCTCTTTATTTTTATCATGCTGCTTGTCATGTAATTTTTAAACAACTTCAAAAAGATATTATAAAATATAATTCATTCAAATTAAGAATTTGGAATGAAGTTGCTACAATAATTCTTTTTGCTGTAGTATTTTTAGTAGTATTAAAAAACGCAATTAATTGGATTTGGGGTGTTATAGGAATTGTATTAGTTTCAATACTTTTAATGCTAAGTGTAAAATTATACAAAAGAATCAGGAATAAAAAAAGTTGGGATAAATACGAAAAAGAGCTTATTGAAAACAATAAAAAAACAGAAGATACAGTTTAAAAATAAATACCTATATTTCGTGAAAATTTTAAAAAATCCCCTTATTATGAAAAAAATTATTATTCTTTCATTAACTTTTTTATGTCTAATTTCTTGTTCTTCTAATGATTCTGAAATGGTAGATCCTGATAACGGAAATGGAGTTATAACAGACAATAATGGAGGTGATAATGAAACAAAAGATCCTATAATTGGTACTTGGTCTTTATTTTTAAGTACAGATGGTGTAGAAGTAGATAATTGTTTAAAAAAGACGACATTTATTTTTAATGAAGATAATTCGTATAATCAAATAGAATTCAACACTGTAAACAATAATTGCGATGAAATCTTAAACGTTACAGGTGAATGGACAAGTAAAAACAACAATGTTTATGAATTAAGAAGAGATGGTTATACTTCTGGTCCTGATGTTAGCTTCGAATTTTCAGATGACGGTAAAACTATGATTGTAGTTCGTCAAACTTATAAGAGACAATAAAATATTAAAAAAATGAATAAATTTATTTGCGCTTTATTTTTTTTAGCCCTTTTTAGTTCGTGCTCAGGTGATTCTAATGAAGAAAATATTAATGACCTAATTATTGGAACATGGAATTTATTCTCAGTAGATGGCACAGAAGTTACAGATTGTGAAAAGCAATCAACTATTACTTTTAACTCAAATAAAACCACATCTTCTGAAACTTTTCAAGATTTGAACGGAACATGTATTTCAATTAGAGGTGAAAACACATGGGAAAATAAAGGTGATGATTTATACAATTTTAACAATATAGAATCAAAAATTGAGTTTTCTGACGAGAATAAAACTTTTAGAATTGTCAGTGGAAATACAGTTTACAAAAAACAATAAATAAAAAAAGAGAGTGTTAAATCACTCTCTTTTTTTATAAAATTATAATATTTTACGCATAGTAGTCGCTGGTAGTAATTAAAAACAAACGATGTATCAATCATTAAAGAACACATTTGAGGAAATCTTAAAGATATCTAACGAAGATTGGGAAATATTTAAATTGATACTTGAAACAAAAAAATTAAAGAAAAAGGAATATTTATTAAAGCAAGGTCAAATCTGTCAGGGTATTTTCTTTTTATCCAAAGGTTTAATCCGAACTTTTCACATAAATAATGACGGAAAAGAGATTAATACTTCGTTTTATTTACAAAATGACTTTCTCCGAGAAATTGAAAGTATGACTAATAATATTCCTTCTGTAAAAAATATTCAGGCAATAGAAGACAGTACAGTTTTTTACATCGATAAAGACAAACTGACAAAACTTTATGAAAAGTCAGTCTTTTACCAAAAAATGGGAAGAATGATATTGGAAAAACTAATTATTAGCGAACAAAAATACTCATCGCTTCAAATTAGCCATTCACCGAAAGAAAGGTATTTATATATTCTTGAAAACAATCCAGAATTAGTTAAGCGTATTCCACTTCAATATTTAGCATCATACTTGGGAATAAGTAGAGAATCTTTAAGTAGAATTCGGAAAAGAATTTCATAAATTATTTTGTGACTAACGTCAAAAGAAATGAAAATTATTCATCGTTTCTTTGTCGAGGACATAAAAACTAATATTATGAAACACTACTTATTATTTGCTTTAATAAACACAATTTGTTTTTCAAATTGCAAGGCACAAAACCAAAACGAAACTATGGAAAAAGAAATTAAAAATATCGTACTTAATTTAGAAAATGCAACATCAGAAAGGAATATTTCAAAAATAAAAGAATATTTGCATAAAGATTATCGAGTAGTTGCTAATAGGTTTAAAGGTTCAAAAACTACAACAATCATCACAAAGAAAATGTATCTTGAAATGATGAAAGGAAACAAAATTGGCGGAACTTCTTATCAAACAGAATTTAAAAAAATAAGTATTACAGAACATACCGCAATTGTAGATGTTCTTTTCAAGTCCGATAAGTCATCCAATATGCATAAATACTTGATTTTAATACAAGATGAAAATAATAATTGGAAAGTAGTAAGCGATATTCCAATTGTGATAGAGTAAAATTGAAGCGGTAAATAACTACTACCAACAACGTGTATAAAACATAGCAATTATATACCAAATTTTTTATTTAGTTATATTTGTTAAAATAAATTAAACGTAAAATAAGAAATTCGGCTCGTGCTAAACACTAAAAGTTAGCGTTTATTTATATACTACGTTTCATAGACAAAACGTTGTCTTTTTTGGTAAAATTTAATTAGATTTGCCCCTCCTAAATAAATTATTAAATACATTATGAAAAAACTATTATCAATCGCAGCAGCTCTTTTATTAGCTGTTTCTTGTTCAGATGATGACAACACGGTAACTGATCCTATCATTGGAACTTGGAAATTAGAAAAACAAGTTACACAAGACAACGGTCAAACTATTGATGAAACTAATGAGTGTACTAAAAAATCTACCTTAGTTTTTAATAGTGACGGTACAACTACTAGTGAATTTTATGGAGGTACTGACGCTACAAATTGTAATTCTGATGGAGTAGATAAAGGTACTTGGAAAAGTAATGGAAGTGGTGTTTATGAGTTTTTAGAAGATGGAGGAACTACTCCAGATGTAATAACTATTAATTTTACTGATAACAATACTAAATTTACTTTTGGTTCTGTTACTTGGAAAAAACAATAACAATACAATAACTCCCAATAAAAAACGCCTAAAATTAGGCGTTTTTTTATTGTTTTAAACTATTTTCAAATGGTATTCGATTAATAATACTTCGTCCAAGAGTAACTTCATCTGCATACTCTAACTCATCTCCTACTGAAATTCCTCTAGCTATTGTTGATGTAGTAATAGCAAAATCTTCTATTTGCTTATAAATATAAAAATTTGTTGTGTCTCCTTCCATTGTAGAACTTAAAGCAAAAATCAATTCTTTCACTTCTCCTCTTTTCACTTTTTCAACTAAAGGCTCTATATTTAAATTTTGTGGTCCAATACCTTCTATTGGTGAAATTTTTCCTCCTAAGACATGATACAAACCTCTAAATTGTCCAGTATTTTCAATTGCCATAACATCTCTTATATCTTCTACAACACAAACAATTTCTTCTTTCCTGTTAGAATTACTACAAATATCACATAACTCTGTATCGGAAATGTTATAACACTTTTTACATTCCTTAACTTCTGTTCTAAACTGTGTTAGTGCAGTTGTTAAATACTTTGTATTATCCGAAGGCTGTTTTAATAAATGTAAAACTAAACGTAAAGCCGTACGCTTTCCGATACCAGGTAATCTGCTAACTTCATTAACAGCATTTTCAAGAAGTTTAGATGAAAAATCCATATTGCGAAATTACAATAATCTAAGAGAAAGACACAACATAAAAACAAATCATCTAAACCTTAGAATAACTTCTTTAAAAACACCAAAAAACGTACCTTTGATTCATCAAACAAAACTAAAAAGAATGAGTTCAGAAATAAGAAATATTGAACCTAAAGTAGTATGGAATCACTTTGCTGATTTAAATGCAGTTCCTCGTCCTTCAAAAAAAGAAGAGCGAGTAATTCAATTTATGGTTGATTTTGGTAAAAAATTAAATCTAGAGACTTTTGTTGATAAGGTTGGAAATGTAATTATTCGTAAGCCTGCAACTTTAGGAATGGAAGATAGGAAAACAGTTGTAATGCAAAGCCATTTAGATATGGTACATCAAAAAAATGCAGATACAAGTTTTGATTTTGACACAGAAGGAATTAAAATGTTTATTGATGGAGATTGGGTAAAAGCAGAAGGTACGACTTTAGGAGCTGATAACGGATTAGGAGTTGCTTCTATTATGGCTGTGTTATCTTCGAATGATATTACTCATCCTGCAATCGAAGCTTTATTTACTATTGATGAAGAAACTGGCATGACTGGTGCAATGGGACTTGAAGGCGGAATTTTAACTGGTGATATTCTTTTAAACTTAGATACTGAAGAAGATGATGAAATTGGAATTGGTTGTGCTGGTGGTGTAGATATTACTGCAACAAGAACATACGAATCAGAAAATACCCCAGAAAACACAACTGCTTTTGAACTTTCTGTAACAGGGTTAAATGGGGGTCATTCAGGAATGGATATTCATAAAGGTTTAGGAAACGCCAATAAAATAATGAATCGTTTATTATTTGACGGGTTTACAAATTATGGTTTACGAATTTCCGAAATTAATGGAGGTAGTTTACGTAATGCTATTCCAAGAGAAAGTTTTTCTACTATAGTTATAGACACAGTTTCTAAAGACCCCTTCTTATTTGAATTAAATGAATTAATAAATGAAATAAAAGGTGAGTTTGCTTCTTTAGAAGAAAACTTAACTATTGAACTTAAAGAAGTAGAAACTCCAGAAACTGTAATGGACTTAGGTGTTCAAATCGGTTTAATAAAATCTATTTATGGGGCCTTAAACGGAGTTTACCGTATGAGTCCAGATATTAAAGATTTAGTAGAAACATCTAATAATGTAGCTCGTGTAATAGTTAAAGATGGAGCTATTAAAATTGGATGTTTAACACGTTCTTCTTCTGAAACAAACAAGTGGGATTTAGCAAATTCATTACGTTCTGTTTTCGAATTAGCTGGATTTGATGTTGAATTCTCAGGCTCTTATCCTGGTTGGTTACCAAATACAAATTCAGATATTTTAAAAATACTAAAGTATTTATATATAGAAATGAATAATGCTGAACCACATGTAGCTGCATGTCATGCTGGTTTAGAGTGTGGAATTTTAGGTCAAAATTATCCTGAAATGGATATGATTTCTTTCGGGCCAAATATCAGAGGAGCACATTCTCCAGATGAAAGAGCTCAGATTTCATCAATGCAAAAATTTTGGAAGTATTTATTAGAAATTCTAAAAAACATACCTAAAAAGGATTAATGTTAAAAAACCACAAACAAATTTTGTTTGTGGTTTTTTCTTTACATTTAGCCTATGAATTTTTTGGCTCATCTCTATTTATCTCCCCCAAACAATACTGAAATTATGATAGGTAATTTTATTGCCGATCATGTTAAAGGGAATAAATTCAAGCATTTTCCAGAAGACATTCAGCGAGGCATTTATCTTCATAGAGCTATTGATACATTTACAGATTCAAACGAAATTGTCCGTATAAGTAAACGTCGATTACATGAACGTTATGGACATTATGACGGGATAATAATAGATATTTTTTACGATCATTTTTTAGCTAAAAATTGGAGTGATTACTCACAAATTCCTTTAGATGTTTATACCAATAGTATTTATCAATTATTTTTAAATAACGAAAAAATACTTCCTGAAAAAACACAAGAACTACTTCCATATATGATTCAGTATAACTGGTTATATAATTATCAATTCATACAAGGAATTCAAGATGTTTTAAATGGAATGAACAGACGCACTAAAGGAAAATCTCAAATGAATTTAGCTATTGAAGATCTTCAATTATATTATACAGATCTTGAAAATGATTTTCAAGCCTTCATGTTTGAATTAATCAATTTTGTAACCAATGAAATCGACAAAATATAATTTTTTATATAATCAAAAAACCTTCAATCAAATGAAACAAAGTTTTGCTTTTCTCTTATGTATAACATTATTCTTAAACTGTAAAAAGCAACCAGAAATTGGCTTAATCACAGAAAAAGCTATGGTTGTTTCTGCTAGAGAAGAAGCTTCTAAAATAGGAGCTAATATTCTTAAAAAAGGTGGTAATGCCTTTGATGCTATGGTAGCTACTGAACTAGCCTTAGCAGTTTCTTTTCCTTATGCAGGAAATATCGGTGGCGGTGGTTTTATGGTTTATAGAAAAAATAATGGTGAAATTGGTGCTTTGGATTATCGAGAAAAAGCTCCTTTAGTTTCAACAAAAGATATGTACTTAGATTCTCTAGGAAATGTTATTAAAGGAAAAAGTACAATTGGAGCAACAGCAGTTGGTATACCTGGAACTGTTGCTGGAGTTTTTGCTGCACATAAAAAGTTTGGTTCGCTTCCTATAGAAGAAATTATACAACCGGTTATCAATTTGGCCAAAAAAGGTGTTGTTGTAACTCAAAAGCAAGAAAATCGTTTAAAAAAGCATACACCAGATTTCAGAAAAGCAAATGCTGAAACTATTTTATTAGATAATAATTGGAAAAAAGGCGATACTATAAAATATGTTTCTCTAGCAGAAACATTAACTCGAATCCAAAAAAATGGTCGAGATGAATTTTACAAAGGGGAAACAGCAAAAATATTAGCTAAATTCATGCAAGAAAACGGAGGGTATATTACTGAAGAAGACTTAGCCAAATATGAAGCTAAATGGAGAACTCCGATTGTATTCAATTACGATGATTTAAAAATTATTTCTATGGCTCCGCCTTCTAGTGGAGGAATTTGTTTAGCACAAATTATGAATGCTATTGAACCTTATGATTTAGATAAATATGGACATAATTCTGCTAAATCTATTCAAGTAATTACTGAAGCTGAGCGAAGAGCTTATGCTGACAGAAGTTTTTTCTTAGGTGATCCTGATTTTGTAAAAATTCCAAAAGAAACTTTAATCAGTAAAACTTATAGTACTTCTAGAATGGAAAACTTTTCTTTTGATAAAGCTACTTCTTCTAGTGATGTTTCTCATGGTAATATCACATTTTCTGAAAGTAATGAAACTACCCACTACTCTATTATAGATCAATTCGGAAATGCAGTTTCTGTAACTACAACTATTAATGCTGCTTTTGGTTCAAAATTATATTGTAGCGAACTAGGTTTCTTTTTAAATAATGAAATGGATGATTTTAGTAGCAAACCTGGGATACCAAACATGTTCGGTTTAGTTGGCGCAGAAGCTAATAAAATTGAACCTGAAAAAAGAATGCTAAGTTCTATGACACCTACTATTGTTGAGAAAAATGGAAAATTATTTATGGTAGTTGGAACTCCTGGTGGTTCTACAATTATCACTTCTGTTTTACAAACAATTTTAAATGTTCATGAATATAAAATGGGAATGCAAGAAGCCGTAAACCAACCTCGTTTTCATCATCAATGGTTACCAGATGTTATTAAAATGGAGCCCAACGGCTTTTCCGAAGAAATTAAAAACAAATTAAAATCTTTAGACTATAAACTAGATGAAACTAACTCACCTGTAATTGGTAAAGTCGATGCTATTTTAGTACTTCCTGATGGCAAATTAGAAGGTGGTGCAGATCATAGAGGTGATGATAAAGCTGTTGGTTTTTAAATATTCGAATGTAACAACACATTCTTTTCTACTACTAATATCAAAATATTAATTATGATTTTAACAACAACTAACTCAATTGAAGGGCACAAAATAACTGAATATAAAGGAATTGTAACCGGTATTTCTTACAATTCATCTTACAATTACAACGGAACTAAAATGTCTTTTAAAGATATGTTTAGTATGAAAAAGTATTATGAAGCTTATGAATTAGGTTTAGAAGGCATTAAAGAAGAAGCTTTTCAAAAACTAAAAAACAATGCTGAAAAGCTAAATGCTAATGCTGTTGTGGGAATTAAAATAGATATTGAAACTGTATCTAGTTCTAATGTTTTAGTTGTTTCTATTACAGGAACAGCTGTACGAATTTCTCCTAAATAAAATATAAATGTCAACCAGATACGAACGCAAAAGAAGAAAAGCTAATAAATTAATTATTGGCTTTTTTATTCTTTATAATATATTGTTAATCTTAATCAATCTCAATCTATTACCTCTGTTTGATATTTATTTGTTCTTTCTATTTTTTATATACTCGCCTTTAGGACTGATTTTAATCGTTATACTTTTTTTGTTTTTAGTAATTACAAATGGAATAAAAAGTAAAATCGTTTTATATGGTTTTTATTTAGTACTACTTTCTATTTTATTGGTATTCTTTACCCCTAAATTATTATTTAACTGATAACTAAGTCATTTTACACTTTTTAACTACAATTTCTTTATTTTTAAAACAGAAGTAACATTTCTTTTAAATGGTCGTCTTATCAAGTAAATTCTAGAAATAGAATAATAATTGCACTATTAACCTTTTTTGAAGAAAACTATGTTAAAGACAGGAAAAAAAATCTTTTATATACTATGGGGA
This sequence comes from Tenacibaculum aquaeponti, assembly GCF_052084715.1. Taxonomy (GTDB): domain Bacteria; phylum Bacteroidota; class Bacteroidia; order Flavobacteriales; family Flavobacteriaceae; genus Polaribacter. The sequence goes on from NZ_CP197288.1 coordinate 802,997, forward strand.
GTATTACTTATTTACCTTTTATATCGCTATGTAAAAAATCCAGAAATATTCTCTGTAGATTACATCAAAGACTTCATTAGTTCTTATAAGGGACAAATAATGACTGTATATATTCTACTATCACTTATACGAGGATTTTTCTTAATTCCGAGTACACCTTTTGTAATTACTGGAGTTTTATTATTTCCAGATCAACTACTCTTGGTATTAATTATATCTATGGTCGGAATTATGTTATCTGCCACATCTTTATATTATTTTGCAGATCTCTTAGGTTTTAGTGAATATTTAGAAAAAAAATATCCTAAGAAAGTTAAAAAATGGGAAAGCAAACTTCAAAGTTCAAAAGCTACATATTTAGTGTTTGGCTGGTCATTTTTTCCTTTAGTTCCAACTGACATTATTTGTTATGTTGCCGGAATTATTAAAATGCCTTTTAAATATATGTTTACAGGTGTATTCTTAGGGGAATTAATACTAGTCACCTTTTATGTGTATTCGGGTAATATGCTCAAACTATAATATACTTTTCTCTCTATATACTCTTAAATCAGTTTTTATAAGTATCGGAACTTCTCGATACCTTACTACAACTTGTAGCTAGTTTTTGAGTACTTATGAAATACTTAGCCTATCAAAATTTAAATAATCAGCTAAATACTTTAGAGGAATTGTATAAAAATCTTTAACTAGTAAATTAACTACTGAACTAGAACAATTAGATAAACTTAGAGAAAGTATACTTATAGCTATAAGGTTTACTACTTGAACTTAAAGTAAATTAAAAACCACTAAAAACTCTGTTTTATAATTTGAGTTTTTGATGGTTGTTTTTTTATATTTTAAAAGGATTAATTAATGTAATTTTCTTCATCTATTTAGTTAGTTCTCTTAATAAGAGAAATGATTTAATTTACATATTTTGGCTGTAATCTTCCAAAAATGTAGGAAATGACATTTTTCCATAAGTTTCAGGATCTATAGATTTTGCAGTTTCATAATCTTTACGTGCGTATTCCCAATCTTGGATATATGAATAATCAATTGGTGCTTTAGGTGGATTAGGTAATTTCTTTTTTTCTTGACCTTTAGGTTTCGAATCAATAGCTTTTGCTTTTGGTCTTTCATCTTGAATTACATGGCTGGCTGTGTTGCTAATACTTATATTCCCTTGAACATCTACAGGCTCTGAAGTAGGATGCATAAATACAGGATCTTTACCATCTAAAGCATATTCTAAAACTAATTTATCTCTCATATCTACTTCTGCTAAATAATCACTACGCTCTCTATTTTCTGCACTATCGTGTGTATAAATTGCTTTTGTTATATCTCCATGTGTTTTGTCTTGTAAATCTTCCTTTCCTATACTAGAAAAATAAACTCCTCTACCATAATGAGTGGTTTTAATTCCTGCATCTACAGAAGGATACATCATTTCGGTATTATTCATTCCTTCTGCACCTGCTTTAGTCGTAAAATGAGTAAATGTATCTTTAGAAGCTATTTTTACGGTTGGGTATTTATTATTATGCTTTTTCATAAAATCATTTTTCTCCTTGCCTTTAAGTTCTTTAGGTAATGGAGGTAGCCAATTAGGATTGGCTCTATTATAGGGATCACGTTCTCTTGCCCCCCAACTTTTATGAAAATCATTTTCTATTGGTTTACGAGAAAAGTCAGGTTCAGGTTGAAGTCCTTCGTACATGATCTCTGGATTGATTTTAACAACACCATCGTCTATAATAGTTGTTGGTGGCTCGTTCATTAGATACTCTAATTTTGCAGCAATATTAGGATGGCTTTCTGCATGTTCTCTTATTAAACTTTCAAATTGTTTTTGTGATAGTTCATCTGTCTCAACAACCTTTCCATCTCCTAATTTAACTTTACGCAGTTGCATTACATTTGAATTATTTATATGTTGATCTACAGAATGTTTCTTCATTAATTTCCTTTGAGTAATGGTTTCTGATCGATTATCCAAAAAACTGACACACTGCTTTACTTTATTAATCTTTCCTGCAACAGAATTAGCAACGGTATTACTTTTATTCTCTTTAAGTTTATTTGTTTTTATATACATATATCATTAATTTAAACCAAGTGTCATTCTGCTTCCGTTTGTGTTAATCGGAGTAAAGCCTGCATTTATTAAATCGCTAATCTCTTGCCTTGTACCATCATATTCTCTATCATCTCTAGGAGGGTAACGTCTTTGTACAAAATCATTAAATGATTCTCCTTCTTGTCTTTGTCTAGTCCAAGCATTTACCATATTATGGTTTAAGGTTACTCTATAATTTGCTCTTTCTTCTCCTTCTTGTGGTATTCCATTTATAAATCCTTGGATAAATTGTCTATTTCTTTCTTCATTAAATTCTTCTGCTTGGTTATATAAATGTCCTGTTAAAAAAGTTGGTAATTCACCTTGACCTTCATTGTGTTCTTGCTCTAATACAGGTCTAAGCATATTCATATTCGGATACCTATCACTATCTGTTCCTATTGCTAAATGCTGTGGATTCATTGGTAGTACAGGATAGTTATCTTGATTCTCAACTAAATCTTCTACAAACCTTCCTGTTGGAGTATTAATTAGAGTCCCTAAATTATCCCTCCTTTGCTGTGGATCTCCTTGTAGAGCATTAATTATCTGTAATGGATTTTCTTGAGGTAAAACCTGGTTTCTTTGATCCAATTCATCAACTATTGGTAGGTTTAAATTACCCCCTAATCCTGGTTCTTCTTCATCTCTAAATAAATTATCTCCATATAGACCTCCAATTCCCCCTCCTAATAATGCCATACCAAGCCCTAACAGAGGATTTGCTCCTGCTAAAACGAAACCGGCTAACCCTCCAAATGCAGCTACTCCTTTATTAAACATCTGAACAGGAGTTCCACTTGTAGTCTCTTTTTTAGCTAATTGAACAGAATTGCTTATTTCTGTATTCAATGCTTTTGCTCCCATCACATCGGCTTCAGTTTCTAAACCTACATTATCATTAACTTGTGCTCCATTTACAGCAGTGGTCGGTTGTACTCTACCTTGTTTTTGTTGTACTACATGCCAAGCTTCATGTGGTACATGTTTTTCTTGTCCGCTAGCCACATGAATATCGGTTCCTTGTGCGTAGGCATGTGCATTTAACTGCGCTGGTTTATCGGAATTGTAATGTACCTTTACATCATCCATTGCATACCCTGACAGATTCTCTATTCCTGCTTTTAAATTGTCTGACAATCCTGTATTATTCTCTTTTTTTTGCACTACAGAACTTGAACGATTATCGATTAAAGAGCATCCGTTAGAACCATTTTCTTTTCGCTGACCAATATGTTGGCTAACTGATATTTTGGTTTCTTTTCTTTGAATTTGAGCTTGTTTTTTCACAAGAGGAATGTTTTAATTATTATTCTCTGTCATTATTTTCTTTCTCGCTAGTTGTATCTACATATCTTTATACGAAGACTTACTTTTAGCGAAATACGGTCCAGCAGTATCATAATCTGTGGTAATTTCTTCTCCTTCTTTTATGGCTTCATTTGTTTTAAGAAAAAAGTTAGTTCCTTCTTTCTTTATACTTGCATTTGCATTTTTATTGGATTGATGATTTATTAAAGCCCCAAAATCACTCGTAATATCTACTCCTATATTTTTATCTAATGAGGCTACTTTACCTAATTTTTCTTCTTTTTTCAAACCTTTACCTGCCATAACTCCTTTGCCATGTATTGGTGAATTATCTATAAACCATTTCTTATTTTTAAAAGATTCAGGCAAACGATCTTTATTCCACATTTTTAATTGTTGCGTTGTCTCTAATCTATTATCTGTTATACTTAACGGGCTATGAATTCTAGATGACTCACTAGTTTTTTGCGTACTATTTGACTTTGTATGTTTTAAGCTCTCGTACATACCTTATTAATATCCACTTGAAGGATCAAACTGTTTTTCGAGAGCTGCACTATATTGTTCAACAAATTCTTGCGGATTCTCTTTAATAGAATGACCAACTCCTTTAGCTAAAGAAAAACCAGCACCAACTCCGTGAAGTAAAACACCACTACCAAATCCAGAACTTGGATTCCTCCATAAGTCTTTTCCAAATGCTTTCATTAAATCCATATGTCCAGAAAATTCCACTCCGTATTGTTTAGACATAGGTAATCCCTCTGCCCCATGCATTGCTGACAATTGTCGTTGAAATGCCAGAATAGCTTCAGGACCTACTGGCTGCCTTAATAAAGATTGTGCTCCATTTTGACCTGTTATCATTTCTGCCATATTAGCTGCTAATGTATCTTCTCCCGTTCTATAAGGTTCTACAACTTGTTGCAATTCTTCTCTTCCTTTTGGTAACTCTCCAAAACGTCTTGCAAATGGTAATAATTTTTGAGTTGGAAACCCTAATACATTCGCAGTAGCAGTTCCAAGGCCTCCAAAGAACTGAGAATTAAAATTCCCCTCTAAATCTCCTCCTCCTGGCATATCAAAACGTTGAATTGGTTGAGTTCTATTATCCTTCAATTGTATTGCTTCTTTACCTACTTGATTTGCACTAGCTTCTTTTCTTTGTACAGTGTTTGTTTTTTTATATTCCATGATAATTGAGGTTTTGTTTTATTTTGTATGAACAATTACAGGTCCTATAGCTCCGCTATAATCAATAGTAGAGCAATAATTATAGGTGTTAATAATTGCTTTTAGTTTTTCTATATGTGAATTTTCATATGGGAGTTTTATCTTCTTTCCTGTTAATATTTTAATAATGTATGGATTGTATAAAGTCTGCTTTTTAAATAGTTCTCGATAACTGTTTTCATATCCTAAACTTTCTTCATCTGCATTAGTAAAAATATATTGATACTCATATATCAATTCTACTATTTTTTTTGCGAGATAATTCAGTATTTTATCTAAGTTATGATGCTTGCTTTTCAATATTAAAAACAACCTTCTTTTCGCTATTACATATCCTTTTATTTGTATTCCCTTTCTTTCTACACAATAATTGAGTGCTTCTGCAAGTAATATGTTTCTATCAGTTATTGTAAGATTTTTATCCCAAGATTTTATAATGAGTATTAATTGATATATATGTTTTTCTTTGTGGTTTTGTATTACTAATATTGTACTCATTACAGGTTCTATTTACACTAATGAAATTGTTTTATTTTCTTTTTTAAACTCTTTTCGAATACCTTCTAAAAGTTCTTCTTTAGTTACTACAGTAGCACCTCTACTTATGGCTGATAAGGCACAAAACCGTAATACGTTAATAATTGCTCCACCAGCTAATTCATAAGCTTCTGCTATTTTCCATAAATCTATTGAAGTATCTAGTGTACAAGTTCCAGAGAATGCATTTTTCCATAACTGATAACGTTCATTTACTCCTGGCATATCAAAAAGAATCATAGCTTGAAATCTTCTGGTAAATGCGGCATCCATATTTCCTTTTAGATTTGAGGCTAATATGACAACGCCTGGAAAATCTTCTATGCGTTGCAATAAATAGGAAGTTTGCTGATTGGCATGTCGATCGTTAGAACTGTTGGCTTCTGTTCTCTTTCCGAATAAAGCATCGGCTTCATCAAAAAATAGAATCCAATTTTTATGTTCAGCGATATCAAAAACTCTAGATAAATTTTTCTCAGTTTCTCCGATATATTTAGATACAATCATAGATAAATCTACTCGATATACATCTCGTTTAGAAACTTTTCCTAACAATGAAACTGTTAGTGTTTTTCCTGTTCCCGGAGGCCCGTAAAATAAAGCTCTATATCCTGGTTTTATTTTTTTGTATAATTTCCAATCTTTAAGTAAAGTATTTCCATGAGTTAACCAAGCTTTTAATTCTAATACTTGATCCATCACCAAATCGTTTAAAACAACATCTTCCCATGCTAAATGTGTTGTGATTTTTTGTGCAGGAAATGTACTACTGTGTTCTAATTTTGGCATTTCTCCTGACAGGAAGTTATGAAACCAACGTTTGCTTAAGCTTATGATTCCATTGAATTTAGGAATGAATGTTTCTGTGGTTTCTAATGAAAGTATTTGCTCTTTTATTAAGATATTATCTTTATTGAAAATAGCTACAGCATCTTTTCTTAAAGACGGTTTTGTGGCTGCGATTAGAAATAATAAGGTTTGTCCTGTTGGTAAAAACCCGCTATGGTTTTTATCTATCACACCACCAAACTCTGTAAATCCTCTGTCGTAAATTTTATTTTTACCAAAGAAAATATCTAGTACTTCTGGCCTTAGCTGAGGTGCTAAAGTCAGTGCAATAGCCAAGCGTTCGAAAATTGTAAGCTTATAAGTTATTACAAAATTAGCGTACACGCTTTCTTGTATTTGTATATCTGGCATTGGAATATCCATCCAAAAAGGACGCTCGCCTTCGTGCTCTAAGTATGTACTTATTACATTGTGAATTACTTCTTGTAACCAATATACTTCATTTAATAGTGCTTGTATGTTTATTTTATAATCCATAAGAAAAAAACATTTGCTCTATATCATCAAGATTTGCATTTTCCCATTTAAAATATTCTAAAGCCGTATTTGGATTTAATTGATTAGCTTGTAACATATCTAGTACAGAGGCTTGTGGATTTCTTGGTGTTTTATTAGAAACATGGAGATTTTCGTGATAAAATTCATAATCAAAAAAATTAGATGCCCAATCTGCTACTCCTGTTCTTTCTGTTATTAGGTCACTAATAAAAACTTCTAATTTTTCGGGTTGTACTACCAACTTTTTTGCTTTAAAAAATGAAGGTCGTTTATGATTTTCTATTTCATAATATTCTATATCTCTTGCCTGAATAGTTTTAGAATTTGCATTTCCAAATAACTCTATTAGTCCAGCACTTTCGGTTTCTGAAGCGATTTCTAATTCTCCTTTATCAGATCCTGAAATAACTAATGTCCAATTTTTAGGCGCTACACTTTCTGTTACTACATATACTTCTCTAAATGAATAAAGTACTTGTGTTAGTTTTATAATGAGCTCTGCTGCAATAGCATTCCAATTAATTATTTTTACAGATTCTGGGTTTGTACTTGTAAAAAAGAAACTACCAAATTCTTTAAAGGATAATACTTGTCTGGTATATCCAAAAGTTCCTTCTATTGGATTTTGTCCGCTATCTCTACCAACAAATGGTTTAGTTACACCATTGCTAAACTTCCAATTGAATTCATTTTGTGGTATTCCGTTTTCAAAAATTACCTCATCTATATCTACTATATTTTTTCTAAAAATATTTCCCAATACAATGATTTCTCCTTTTTGAATTTGAAAAAAATCTCCTGGATATAAATTTTGTTTCAAAGGTTTTGATGGAATAAAACCATTGGTTTTATTATAGAAATCGACATAAAATTTTTTGGTAATATTTATCATCTCCTTATATTTAATTTATTATTGCTATTTTTTATTTTTCTTTCTCCTTTTCTCTAGTCTATTTTGAGCGAGTTTATCTTCTTTAAAATTTTTTCTTTGTGCTTTTACAAATGCCTTTGCTTTCTTACGCAAACTAGGAGGTATATTATCTCTTGTATATCGTTTTTTATCTTTATGTATTTTTTTTGATAGAATTTCCAGATTACTTTCTACATTGTATGAGTAGTTCTTAAACTCTTCCATTTCATTTGAAGATAAATCGCTATCATCATATCTATCTATTTCATCATCTATAGCCAAAAAATCAATCATATGATCTATATCGGGTTGTTTATTTTTTGTTGATTTCTTTTTATGGCTTCTTATTTCCCTTCCTTTAGCATCTAAATTAATAATAGGTCCATCTCCTGCGAAACCTGAACGTAAATTCCCTTTTGAATCGGTTTGACGTTTTATTAGATTTTTTCTTGTGTCTTGAGTTTTTCCAGTGTAAAATGAGCGTCCGCTTCTGTATGACTTTCCTGATTCTCTATAAATTTCATCAGGATCAAATTCTTCTTCAGATGGCGGATTATAATCATAATCACTATTTGATTCTTCATGCATAAAATCACTTTCATCATCTGATTCAGAAATCATTTTTTCATCATCACTGTCTATTCTTTGAATTATACTTTTTAACTGTATTTGTTCTCTATTATCTTCTAAATGATAATTACTTTTATTAGGCGATTTGCCCGTATTTGCTACTGATTGATGTGCTGTATTTATTTTGTTAGGAGTTTTATACATTGGTGAGTTTTATAAAACAAGAGATTGTTTTAAATACTATTTTAACAATCTCTTGTTTATTAACTTTATGAAGCCAAAGCAGCTGCATTTGCAGCTGCTAAACCAGCTTCTAAAGATTGTAATTTTATTGTTGCTTTGTTTAGTCTTGTTTCTGCTTCTCCTAGCTGATCTATCGCTTTTTTATTTGCTCTTAAAGTATTGTTATATATAACTGTAGCATTTGCATAAGCTTTATTAATTAAAGCAACTAAACTTTTATCTTTTGACGGTTTTTCGTTAGCTTTAGTTTCCTCTGATCCTAAGTTATTTTTTTGCTGCTGTAAAATATCTATACAGGTATCAATATCTTCTTGTTTAAGTATATTATTTACAGTTTCTCCAGTTATAAATTCATATAACCTAATTGATTGATAAAACTCTAAAGACATTACTCCTTCTGCCTCGATATTTGTAGTTTGTGAAGTGATTACAGAATTTAAAGCTGTTAATGTAAGCGATACTGCATTGTTAGCATTTGTTCCTGCAGTATTAACCATAGTTACTAAATCATCAGAAATTAATGGATTTTGCGCTTTTTTTCTAATAACTAAATTTGATAGCTTATTAATTACTTCAGCAGAATAAATTAGTTTATTCATTACTTCTTCAATACTATTAGCTACCTCTTTTATCTTAATATCTGATTTGGTTATTCCTACAAATGTAATTTTTGAATTGATTAAAACATTTATAACCTCATCTACAATTTTATCTAAAGACTCTTTATTGGCTAAGGTAGCTTTTTGATTGGTTTTATCGGTTTCTAATTTTGTTTGTAATGCATTGGTTTTATTCGTTAAAGAATCTACAATTGCTTGTAATTGTTCAACTTCGTTTTGTGCATCTTGTACTTCATTAGTTAATGCATCTATCTCTGCTTTCTTTTTCTCTGTAATTCCGTATTTTTTTACTTTTGGTGTAGCTAATGTTATTGGTGCCATATTATTTTATTTTAAGGAAGTTATTTTGTTATTGTGTAAGTGAAAAAATCTGTTTGCTGAGCATCTGATAGAGCTCCAATAAATCGGAAACGTTCGTCTTTTTTAGATGACATTGCTAACACTACAGGAATGTATTGTTTCCCGTTTATTAAACTATTTCCAAAACTATCTGTAGTAGTTATATCTATTTCTAATGAATATTTTTTCTTTCCATTAGAACTCGCTAAACGATAACTTTCTCGTTCTAAACTTTTTGCTATAGTGTAATTGAAGAAAAATTCTGGTTTGTCTCCTTCTATCTCTTGAATTTCTTCCGTTAATTCTTCTTTTTTCTCTTCTAAGGCTTTTAATTCTGAATTTACTCTTTCTAATTCCGCTTTTAACTCATCTAAATCGGTATTTTCAGCTCCTTTGTTTGTAATCTGATCGTTTAAATCTTTGATACGAGATTTTAACTTTTCTATTTTACTTTTATTTTCTTTTTCTAGTTCTTCTACTTCGTTTTTAACTTGAATTAGATCGTTAAATGTTAATAAACCTTTTGTTAATTCTGGACTGTATAACAAAAACATACAACGATACTCTACATCGAAATTAGATTTTTTATCTAAAGTAAAAGTCAACTTATTATTATTAACTTCAATTTTATCTGCATCTGGTGCAACTAATTGATTTTTTAAAGAAAAGGTTGCAGATGGTGCTGTTAAATAATCATCGAATGTATTTATTATTTTTTTATAGCCATTGTCAAAAACTGCAAAAACATAAACCACATAATTCTCTCCAATTTTTATAAATTCACCATTAACATCTTTTAAATATGTTTCGTCTGATGTATCATCTTTTCTTTGATCTTCGGTAAGAACTTGTATCTTTTGAGAATACTTTTTTTCTATTGTACTCGGAATTTTAATATATAAATGTTCCTTTTCTGATTCCGTTATTAATCCTTCTGCGTCTGAAATTGAAAAAAAATTCTTGTCTTTATTTTTTACTAAAAAGATATAATAATCGTTTACAGGATAACCTGGCTTTTTTGGTCCGCTCGTAATTCCTTCTTCTTGCTCATAAGCAAACGGACTTTTATAACTATTAAAACTTACAGTATAAGATGTTGGTCTTCCTTTTACTTCTCCTTCAGCTAAATCTACTTTTAAATCTAAATTTAACTGTTTATTACTTAAATCATAAGCTTCCTGTGTAGATAGATATACAATACCTGAATCTTCTAATGATCCTTCGGCTTTTTTCTCTGTAGAATTTGATGTTGTTAATGCTGTTGTATCTGTTAAAATTGTTTCTGATGCTGTATTAAAATTTGTATTAACAACTTCTAATAATGCTTTTATAGCTGTATCTGTTGAAGTTACTATTTCTGTTAAATTAGCGATAGGTACTTCGGCTATTTCTGCCGAAGCTTCCATACTTAATCTTGAAGTATTTTCAGCTAAATATGCTGTTCCTTCAACACCTTTAGCTACTTTACTTTTATCTGTACATTTTCCATTCATTAATTCATTAGCATATTTACTTTGATCGTAAATTTCAGTTCCATAATCTGCTGCATTTACAATGCTAAAAATACTTCCAACATCACTCGCTAACTTTATAATTGCATTTGTTGCTATTTGAACATTTGCTGCTGCAACTGCTGTATTACTTACTGTTTCTGGAATGAAAGTATTCGCTAGATTCGTTGTAGATAACACATTGGTAGAAACATCACTATCAATAACCATTTGTTCTAAAATGGCTTGTTGTTCTTTGTAGTTTACATTTGCTTTTTGTAGTTCTTCTGCCGCAGTAATTCTAGCTCCTTGTGCATAGTATAACGAAAACATAGAAGCATCTAAATTTGCTTTAGTTTTTTGTAATTTAGTTTCTTGCTCGCTTAGTGTTGATAATATACTAGCTTGCAAATTTTCATTATAAGAGTTCATAAAAAATTGTTTTAGTTAATATTCTTTTCGTTTATTTTTATTTTAAAAAGGCCAGCTTACATGTAATGCTTTTGGCATCCATGGAAATTTGATAATTGAAAATGAAAAAGGTGATTTATTTAATAGAATATCGTATGGTCTTTTCTCTATTGTTAATTCCCATCGATCTTCGTTTTCTCTTAGAATTCCATCTCTTACAAACCAGTTTCCTCGAAATCCGTTTACAGTTGTACTTCCAATAGCATTCCAATGCATAATTGCAGATTGTAACATTCCGTTTATTAATTCTCTATTTTCTGTACTTACATCTAAACTATCTTTTACAGGTTCTTCAAAATTTAATCCGCATAAAAGTTTATTTAAAACCAAAAATTCTTCTTCAGTTTGTGTTAAACCTGTTGCTACATACTGTAGATAATGTACTGCTTGAATTTGCGCTTCTTTAGTAACAAAAGACTTGTTTTCAACCAATTTTAGTCGCTCAAATAATATTGGAAAATAACTATTTAACAATACTAATCCTGCATTAGGAATTAATATTCTTTCATTCATAATTTTTGTCTTTTTAAAAATTGTGTTTGTTTTAGTTTCGCTTATATTTTCCTTTTTGATTGTTTTTTTAATCATTGTCTTTTTTTTAGTTGAACGCGTTGCTTCATATGATACTTGTAGCGTATTTGGTAACTGTAGCTTTACTTCATCTAAAGCTTTATAAAAATCATTTTCTTTAATGATATTTTTTATAGAAATCTCCCAAATTAGTTCCTTCCAAATTGAAGCCGTAGTTAATGGTTTCCAATTATTCTTTATCCAAGCACTTAACACTTTTTCATATAAAACCTCTCTAATTTTTATCACTTTACTTTTACTTATAGAATTACATTCTATAAGCTTATAAAACTTCTCTACTGATTTTAATAGTGTTTGTTTATCTGGATATAAATTGCTTAATACATTTACGATCTCAGTAAAACTGATATTAGATATTAGATTCTTTTTTGCTATACTATGTTTTCGTAAAACTGCTAGTATTGTTAAGGGAAATTCGTTTAGTACAAGTTTTAGTAATTCAATTTTTGTAATTGAATTTTGGTGTAAAAACCACGACGGAATTTTATTTTCTACTAAAAGTGTTTTTGATAATAATGGTAAACATTCTATGACTTGATTCTTTAGTGAACCTTCTGAAACATTACTTATGATTTCTGCTTCTTTTATTAATCTGAAAGTTGAATTTTTATTTACCAAAATCTTTTTTAAAATTGGTGGTAAAACAATATTTTCATATAGTATTTTTTCAATTATAAATTTTACACTAATGGTATCGATTTTATAAAATTCTTCGAAAACATCATTTACTATTTTTTTTAAACTTGATTCTTTTTTTTCTTGTAATATATTTAGTGCACATTCCCAAAAAGCAAATTCCTTTTCTTTTGTTATTGAAGTTCCTATAACTTTTTTCCGAATAGTATATAATACTTGAATTGAACGTATTAAAGCTATTAGTTTATTATTAGAAGTATCTTTTATTATTAATGTTAGAAATTGCGAAAAAGAGATTAAAACTTCAAAATATTCTATTTGATTCTTTGTCAGTTTTATAGTTCTTATGATTTCTCTTACCGCTTTAGGTGAACTTTCTAACAACTTAAAAAATGCAAATTGAACTGCTATTTCTTCAGTTTTTATTTTTAATGTTAATTCTCTTTTTTCTATCGCTTTTTGTAGAAGGTTTTGTAATTTTTTTATAGTGAAAATTTGAGAAGAAAATTGAATTTTAAATACTTCTTTTTGTATTATTTTATCATTTAAAAAGTAATGTATTGTTTCTTCTAAGAGCTTTTTAAATTTCGTTTGATTACCTTTATGCTTTTTATAATCCGCTATGCATTGCCAATAAATTTCGTGCATCACTTTAGAATTATCTATCTTACTTTCTAATCTGTTTTTAAAATTATTTTTAGTTTTTTTAAAAACCTCATCTGCATCTTTTAATAAATAATTACTAATTTTTTTTTCTACTTTTTTAAAAGCTACTGTATGAATTTCTTTTCGATGAACTAATTCTTCTAAAATTTCTGTAATTTCTTCCTGTTTATTTGGTGTACACTCTATAAACTTTAATAAAAATTCTAACGTAGTCGTTTGTGTAAACTCTTCTATGAAGTTCGATAATGTTTTCTTTTGATTTATTGAAAAATCGGTATGTTCTTTTTGAAAATACAATAAAACATCTAACAAACTTTCTCTTGCTATTACTGATGTTTTATAACTTTGCTGAACAACTATTTCTTTAAATAAAGTGGTTACTAATGAAACTTTACTTTTATTTTCTTCAAGTATTAATAACTTAATTCCTTTAAAAAATAATTGTGTTTTAAATTCATGTAAAACGGTATTGGCTCCTGTATTTTTTTCTAAAACTTTATTTATACTCTTTTCTAAGTCTTTTATAAATGCTAGTTGGTTTGATAATACTTGATCTAATACTATTGTTTTTAGAACTTCATCATTAAAAAGCTCTGGAAGTATTCTTAAAATAAAGTTTTTATTTTTCTGTACCTTTAACGATTTCCATAATTGTTTTGGTGTTTTCTTTATCCAATTACGAATAATCTCATAATAATTTTCAGTGATAATTGTAGTTCCTCCTTCTTGTAAATTCTTTTCTAATGCTTTTAAAACAATCTCTAATTTCTCTTCTGTAAATTTTGTTTCTTGATTTAATATTTCATTTGTATATAAATCTTTAATCGCATGAAAAATAGTAGCATTCACATCGTTTTTTCGATATACTTGAACATCTGTATTAAGAAGTTTTTCTAAAATTGAAGTTTTAGTCTTCTTCTTTAATGTACTGATTTCTTGAAATATAAAATTCAAATATTTCGTTCTTGAAAAAGTTTGACTTTTATATTTTTTTATAAATTTTAAACTTATAGCAAACAACCAATTTTCGTTTAATTGAAAATGTTTTTGGATTTGTAGTTTTTGTAAATTTTTAAGCTCTAACAAAACATTGTCTGCGACTTCATTAGAAATTGATTTTAAGAGAACTCCAAATAATTCTGGCTGTAAATCTTTGCTTACAAATTGCCAATTTTCTGTTGTATTATTTATTTTGTTAATTAAGTTTTGAAATCTAACTTTATTGATTTGAGAAAGTTTATTAACTAATTCTTTAAAAGCTTCTTTTTCTGATGATGTTTTTTGTTGTTGCGGGTTTTGTAAATAATTTAAGAGTAAACTCCAGCGTTTTTCTTGCTCTGCTATTGTAGCTTTTTCGTATTGAAAATTCTCTGTTTCTTTGTGTGAAAGAATTTCAAGAATATGAATGAATTCATTTTTAATATAAGATTGCTCGTGTAGTTTTTGAACTGCTTTTTCTATCAATGCAAAAAGTTCATGGTATTCCATATTAAAATGATTTGCCATTTGTTGAATGTTACTTCTCACAAACTCAACCTTATTAAACATGGTTCCTCTATGAACAAATAGATAATTTAAAATCCAAAACCACAGATTCTTTTTAAAATCATAAATACCTGCTTTTACTAATGTTTCTTTTGTTTGAAGCTTTGTAAACTCTTCTGAAAACTCTATAATATAATTATGATTACTTCGTTCTAAACTCGCTATAATATGATGAATATTAGCTTCTTTAAATTGCCATGCTATACGTTTTCGAACATATTCTTTTTCTGCAATCGCTGTAATTGCTTGTATTAATGCTTCTTTATTTTCTTGAAACTGAATTTCAAAAATTTGATTGATATTTTCTCCTCTTTTTGTGTAATTCCAAGGCATTATTCCTTGCTGTAAATAATGTGTAATTACATTAAACCAAACATCTTCTCCTTTTAAAATTTGTACGTTTTTTTTGTATTTATTTGGGTTGTTTAAAATTTCACGAAATTGTTCTTGTAATACTTCCTGTAATTTAAGTGTTAGTTGTTCTTTTAAGTTTTCATACTGAATTGCTCCAAGATCTATGGTTAATGATTTTATTTTAAAACTTTGATATTGAGTACAAATCGTATCAAAAACATCGTTTAATGTTCTTGGCATAAAATGTTCACT
Source organism: Tenacibaculum aquaeponti (assembly GCF_052084715.1). Lineage (GTDB taxonomy): Bacteria > Bacteroidota > Bacteroidia > Flavobacteriales > Flavobacteriaceae > Polaribacter. The sequence goes on from NZ_CP197288.1 coordinate 818,219, forward strand.
CCAATTACTAATTGCATTTTGCAACTCTCTTCCTTTCTCTTTATCATCAAAAACAGTATTCCAACTACAACGAGCCACGATATGTTGATTTAAGTTTCTCATAATTTTTTAGATTTTGTTAAACTTAAAAGTGCCAACATCAACTCTATCGTATGAACTACTAAATCAGGTCCGTGTAATTTTCCTGTTTGCTCATCGAAGCGTAAACTATTATGCCAATTTGCATAAGCTATAATCACAGCTTCAAGTTCTTTGCCTTTTGCATATAAAATTTGATATATGATTTGTACAGGTAATTCCCCTTCTAAAAAATAGCTTAATCGTTTTTTAAAATCTGGAATCTTAAATTGATTTTTCTCTGTAGAGTTTATATTTTCTTCTATAAAAAAACTAGGAAAAATAAATAATAAGCAATTTCTATTATCTAAAAACTCATCGATAACCCATTTATATTTTTCTAAGTAATCTATTTGATTTTCATTCTTATCAAGTTGATTAGTTAAAGATTCAATAATTAAATTGGCTTCAATACATAACAATCCTTTCCTAAATTTGTATAACCAATATGTACATGAGTCTTCATTTTGAATTAAGTAATTTTCATAAAAAACAGGTAAAGAGAATAAAAGATTCAATTTTAATTCTACACCAGAATAATTCGTAAAAAATGGTTTCTTTATTTGCTGTGTTTTATTGATTTCTACAGTTCTAAAAATGAAATCTTTTTGATTACCTTGTAACCACTTTTCTTGTAATTTTTTATATTTTTTTTGAAATTTTTCTGGTACTGTTATTATCTCTGTACTTAAAAAATTAGAACCTATATAATTATATGCCTTAGGCTGATAATAAGATAATAATCCTAAATTTTGCAGATATAAACTTTTTACAATTACTTTATCCTTTTGTGTATTTCCTGAATACACATTTCCTTCAATAATTGTATCTATAATTTCTGGTGATTCTCCATGTCTTGCCAATAAATGATTTAAAATCTTGTTTCTTCTTTTTATGTTTTCATGTTCATCTTCCATAAAAAGCATTAAACCGTGGATGTAAGAATTGTATGGATCGTACTGATATTCTTCCCAAGCGTTTTGCTTTTTTTTCTCAGTTTCAAAAACATCAAAAGTAAATTCGTGCTTTTTAATATTCTTTAATAAAGGTTTTATATGCGGAACTTCTTTATATAACGATTGATAGAAATAGGTTGGAGAAAAGCATAGATATGGCGCTGGGTATTTTTGATATTTCTCCTCATTAAAAGTTTGTACACTATAAAATTGAGCTTTATCTTTTGGATCGCCAGTTATTGAATTATCAAAAGAAAATAATCTTCCTAAATTCCCAAGTTGCATAAATTGGTTGGTAAATACTTGATCGAATAAAGTTAAATAGCCTTTGAGTTGCCTTGATTGTGCTTTTTGAAAATCCGTAGCATTATCACTCACTCCTGCAACTCCAACTGCATATACTTCTGGAAATGTATTTTGTATTGAAAAATAACTTTCGATATCACGATAATTTCCTTTAGGTAGTTCTGGATACATTTGTATCGTAGATACTTTTGAAATTTGCTCTATCGGTTGATTTAAGTTGGATAGTTCCTGAAGTAAATTTGAATTGATACTTTTATTTAATTGTCGATCTTTTCTGTAAATTTTAAAATTATACAACGAATTTATTTCTGCATTTTCTTCAAGCTCATCATCTAAATAATTACTACTTTTTTCTACACATTGAATAAAATCAAAAGTTAGGATTTCTTCTGGTCTAGAAAAAACTTCTAACTCTGTTCCTAAACGATTAAAGGCTACATTTGAAATACTTAAAACTCCAGGTACTTTTTGAATTACTTCAGCTAACTCAAATGCTTGAATTTTGTTTTTTTTAGGACATAAAGTTTCATCTGCTATCCAACCATTTTTCAAATTAGGTCCGTTAAAAATTTCATCTGTTGTTTTTCCTTCTTTCTTTAATTTATCATAACCTACTTCTAAAATTTCTGGAAAAACATAATTATTTATTGCAAACTCAATAGCTACAATAACTGTATCTAAATCATGATCTTCTGCTAATTCTAAAGTTCCATAAACTCGTTGTTTTTTTGATTGCAATGACTTCGGATAGCAAAACAATTCTCCTAAATTTCTACAGGTATTTAAAACAAAAAAAGTGTGATTTAAAATTAACTGTTCTTTAGTTATTATTTTTCCTTCTGCTTTTTCTTCTTTTATTAAACTAGTTTTTGCTTCTTCATTTTTATTTATCCTAGAATCTATTAAAACCTCTACTTTATATTTTCCCTCAATGTAATTTGAATCTTCTTTTATTGGTGTAATTTGAAGATTTATTACTTCTTTCACCTGATCTACAACATATTTTCTAATATCATTAATTGTAACTGGTGTAGTTGTTAAAATATCTTCCGGTAGGTAAAACTGATTTCTAATTTCTAACTCTTTATTCTTATTCGTAAGAATATCTTTCATTGGAAAATAGTTACAATATCCTAGTTCAGTAAATGCATAACATAGTTGATCTAATATGGTAACTCCTGGATCACTTGGATTTAAATTTGTCCATGTATTATCATTATTCTTTTGAATATAAGCAAGAGCCATACCTTTTAACTCCTCAAAATTAATCGTTAGCGGTAATGTTTTTTCTTCTATGTAATTTTGCTTTTCCATCATTTCACATAAATTAATTCTTGATTATTTAATGATGGTACAATTAATACATTCGAATTTATAGTGTATTTCTTTGTTATTAATTCAAAATCAACTTGTAATTCTCCTCTTACTGTTTTAGTTTCTATTATTTGAAAAGGTCCTTTTGTATAGTTTATTTTTCCTTTTTCTTCTCTTTCTCCTAAATATAATTTTAGGTTTTGAACACTTTTTATAGATGGATAACTTGTAATAAATTCTGAAATCTGAGCTATGCTTATTCCTGAATCTATTGTGATTTGTGATTGTGTAGTAGTAATCCAAGGCGATAAGAAAATATTTAATCTCCTATTAATTTCTTTCGATACTCCTTCAACTGCATAAGAATTTGTAACAGTTATTTCTCCTTCAATTTTTAAATACCTAATATCAAAATTTCTTACTTGAATATTAGCAAATTTAGATGCTCTCCCTTTTAAATATTCTTGAACTTCGTTTATTAAACATGTATTTACTAACGGAATAAAAGCATTAGATTCCGTCCAATCTTGAATGTTTTTTACTAGTAAAACTTCCGTTTTATTTAAAGCTCTATTGAATATTATTTTAGGATAGAAAACTTCTACAAATGTTTCTTTAATTATTCTGTAATAATCTTCGTTTGAAATTACTCTATCTTTTGTTTTTAAACGTACACTTACTCTTTTATTAAATCCTCTATCTGTTTCCGCCATTTGTCCTCCAAAAGATGAAAAAGGTTGCATAATTGTTGCTATTTGAGGAATTGAGCTATATGGACTATCAATAGTATTTGCAGCTATTTCAGGTTTTTCTGTATCGAACCTAAAGTTTTTTCCTGTTCTTTTTAGTTTAAATCCGTTTGTATTTAAAAAAGAAGTTTTACAAAAAGAATCTGTATTATTATCTACCGAAATTGAAATCCAAAGATTATCGCTTGGCATTGTGTGATGCAATTTTTCACTTTCTGATAGTAGATTTAAAACGATAAGGCCAGAACAACTAAAACCATTTGTTCCGTCTGCTAAAACTGGTAATTTCTTCCAATAATTTTCACTTAAATATCGATAAGAAATTTCAGATTTTCCTTGTGTATAAGTTGTAGCATAATCTTGAACTAATTGAAAATAAATCGACAACTCTGCTGGAGCAATTACTTCTTGTAACCCTAAAAATAATGTTCCTTCTTGTTTGATTCTTGGTAATAAACTAGGAAAATTTACATTGATTTTTTTATTAGTAATTGTACTTAAACTACTATCGTAAACTTTATAATTTTTAAAAACATCTTGGTAAAAACATTGAATTGGATATTTATTTTTCTTATCAGTTTCTGTAAAATCATATGTAAAACTACTCTTGTAATTACCTGTAAATATTCCCACAATTGGAGTATAAGGTTCGTTTGCTTCTTCTTGAAAAGTAACATCCTGTTTGTTAAACGCTAACGATAACAAATCGGCATTATACATTGCAATTGCGCTTACTACTTTTGGATATAATATAGCTCCAAATCCGTATATCGGATTGGTTAATTTCATTCTTAAAAAACCTGAAGTTGATGTTTCATCAAACTCCAATGGAAGATATTGAATTTCAGGATTAATATCTTTTTGTACTTCAGTTATTTTAGTTGATCCAAAAACACTGTAATTGAACATTTCTTTATAAGTCGTTGTATTTTCCTTTAATTCATAGATTTCCTTTCCTTTTGTTTGAAAAATATTTGTAAACTTTAAAGTATCTTGAATTTTTAAAAAACTAAATATTTCTACAGTTTCTTTAAAAGAAAGTGTTCCTGTTGAATTTAAAATTATCGGTGATTCATTTTTACACTCAATTTTTATACTCTCAACAGATTTTGTAAGAACTTCTGTAAAATTAAAATCAGCTTCATGAAATAATTCTTTGAATTTAAATTCTTTATTTATCTTAAAAATTGTAGTTGTTTTTCCATCTAAAAAATCTTTCAAAAACAACGAATCATCCAGTTCTATAATGGTATTAAACGAAAGCGATCTATTTATAATTCTCAATTTTTCTATATGAAACTTAATATGCTCTATCGTTGTTGTTTCATTTTTTAAAACGCCTATTTTCTTTAATTTTTTTTCAAAAGAAAATGTATCATTTACTTCTAAAAACTCTTGAAAAACAAAAACTTCCCTTGCTTTTAAATTTTCTTTTATTTCAAAAACATCTGTAAGTTTTATACTATTTTCTTCTTTTAAAACCTTATCTAACGTTACCTCTTCTTTTATTCTTAAAATCGCACTAACTTCTAAATCATTTATGATTTTAAGTACATTTTTTACTTTAATCTGATCCTCTAACCGAATTCCGTTTTTAAATTGAAAATTAATATCCGTAGTAAAAATATTTTCAAGAATAAATAATGTATCAACAGTTATATTTCTATTGATTTTTATCAATTCTGATATTTTTAATTCTTTAAATTTCTCGTCAATAAATAAAGGTGTACCTTGAAAGAGAGTTCTTGTTAAATCATTAGATTTTAATTGAAAAATATCTTTTAAAATAGAAGGTGTAAAATTCATATCTACAGCAGTCCATTGTTTATTTTGAAGCAACTGAAAATCTACTTTAAATGCTTTATCATTAAATGGTTCTTTATATATATTAACCTCAACTAAAGTGTTTAATATGAGTTCTTTTATTTTTGATCTGAGTTCTTTTACATTTTGATCTGATCCAGATACAAAAACATTTATTTTTTTTTCTGTTTGTTTTAAAACAAAAACTGATTTCTTCTTATTTCTTGAAAATATTTTATTTAAATTTTTATCAATTTTAGAGATCAGTACATTTACTAATTTTCCGTCTTTTAAAAACCATGACTCTATAGCTTTATCTATATCTGCTAAAGCTTTTTTTATTATTTTTTTATTATTTTTAAATAGATTCCCAATTGTTTTATTCCATAAATCTTGGAATACAAAATTTGTATCTTTTATTGGCGGATTTTTATAAAAATCTGCTAAGTATTTGTTATACTGTTCGTAATACTTAATAAAATTATCTGGTAAATTATCCCAATTCAATTTAAAATCGAATTCAGTAACAGGCTTACTAAACACCTCTGAACTACCAATCATAAAACTTTGATCTTTACTAGGTGTTGGCCCTAATAGTTGGAATGGCTTTTCTGTTTCTAGCGCTCCAAAATCATTATACAACTGAAAATTTTGTAAATTTTTAACCTCAACATCTATTGTAATTGTTTTAATTTCTAACTGATAATCTTCAGCCATGAATTCTGAAAAAGACATGTAAAATAAAGGCCATGAAGTTTTAAAATTATCTTTCTCTTCTGAAAAAGCTATGATAGCTGGATCTTCTTCAGTTAATTGAATTTCTATAAAAAGCTGTGATAATTCTTCTTGATTTTGAGTTATTTTTATTTGTGAATCTAGAATTATAAACCATTCTTCTTCTGTACTTAATTGATAAATTCCTTTTGTAAAAAACTCTAGATTTAAAATATCTTCTTTGAAAGTTATAGTGATACAAAGTTTTCTTTTTCCTCCATTTAAAAATAACATAGGAGAAGCAAAAGCAAAACCTAAATTTACTTTTTTACCGTCTTTAATTGTAGAAGAACCAAAAGTTTTCCAACTCTGAATTTCTCCTTCTTCACTAGTTTTTACTTCATTTACATTCTCATGTGTTTTAAGATAAAGTTTAAAACTTTCTTTCTTTTCATTAGATACTTTAGATAAAGTATAGACTTCTGCTATTTTGGCTGGATTTATAGATACATTTTCTACAGATTCATATAAAATCGTTGAATCATCTTGATAAGTACCACCATTAAAAAGTGTTCCTTTTGCCAAATCAAAAGTTGATACATTTTCTTGAAGTTCTGCACACACAAAAACCGAATCTGGTTTTGCTAATGTTTTTCTTTCTTTTAAAATGTCTTTATAGTAAAAGTTAAGATGCTTTTTTGTTAATCCATTCAACTGATTTTTATACGGTTTTATTAATTCAGTAAATGTTTTAAGTAATAATGTATCTGGATATAAATCTTTTTCTTTTTCAAGTTCTTGAAACTCTACTGGCGCATATTCTATAATACTATTAAAAAATGAGAACATAATTTCTCCTATTTTTTTTAATGTTCCAGATATATTTAATAGTCCTTTATTAGTATTTTCAATCGAATAATTAATTTCTAATAATTCCCAATACGGTGTAGTTTTAACTCCAGATTTCCAAATATTTTTATCATAAGATTGATATATATTGTCGTTATCATCTTCTGTTTTTTCTACAATTTTATTATGATGTAATTGGTTTTTTAACCATAATATAGCCCATAAAAAGTGGCTATATTTTGTTTTTACTTCTCTAATTACATAACTCTTTAGCTTGTATTCTAGCGGGTATTGTAACATATAATATATCCATCTTTCTATTAAATGAAAAACATGTAATAATTGATGAAATAATTGTTTAAATCCAATTAACACCTTCTCTTTTATCTCGTTTTTTTCTAATTCTTTTTGCTCTAAAACTCTTTTTAAAGTAACACTAGTTTGTAAAAAAAGCGTGTACATTTTTTTAAAAGGAGTTTTTGCAATAGAAGCCATTAAAAATGATGGATCTTTCAATAAAAAAGGCGTCCAACTTCCATTTACTTGATTCTTGTCATCATAAAAATTAATCAATGAACTAAAGTTTACTAGAAAATTCAAATCATCTATTTCCGATCGACTATCGATTAGATTAACTTGATTTTCAAGTGCCATTGACAATGACTTTAAAGCTTTATTTTGATTAATTAAACTCATTAATTACTTTCCTAAATTTGTACCTTCTTTTAAATAAAAAGGATATACATAATTGTGTCTTGTATTTGTTTGGTTGTATTCGTATGCAACATCTATTTCAATCAATCCATTATCAATATCTATATAGGTAACTTCTACATCTAGCACACTTATTCTTGGTTCGTTATTTAATAAACTTATTCTTACTGTATCTCTAATTTCAGCTTTTAATGTCTCGTTCATTTCTTGAAAGAAAAACTGTTGTAATCCTGATCCAAATTGAGGATTTATAGGTCGTTCTTCGAAATTCGTTTGCAAAATGACATCAATAGAATCTTTGATATTATTTTCAAATCGAGTAGTTATTAATTGATGATTTCCAACAGAAAAAGTTACTGGAAAAGACCAACCTGAACCTAAAAATTCTTTCTTTCTTTTTATTCCAATGCTATCCACCAATCATCACATTAAAAGCTCCTAAAACTATTTTACCTCCGTGAGCGGTTGCATCTCCCATTCTTGCAGCAGGCATTCCTCCTATTTTAACTGTTGCAGATCCTTTCACAATTACATCTGGCGGGCCTACACATACCAACATATCTCCAACTTTTGCCGCTGGTAATTTTCCTATTAATACATTTGGTTGTCCTGGGCCAATTATTGGTCCACCAACATGCGGAATTGGTGCTGGAATTGCTGGTGTTTGCATTGGACATTGATGAAAATCTGTTAATCTTGCTGCTGGTGGCATTTTGTTTATTTTTAATTATTTAGTTAATCATTACCATTGCTCCTTTAATTACAGTTTGAGCACCTCCTTTTAACTCTGCTTGCGCACTTCCGTTTGCTGAAAATTTCACATTTGCTGAGTTTTTAATATTCGTTCCTTTAAGAGTTACGTCTCCTGGTGAACCATCTATTGTAACTCCTTGTTTTCCTTTTAATGTTAATTTCTGATTTGCTTCTATAGAAATACTTTTAGCACTTTTAATAACAATACCACTAGAAGACATGACGATACTATTATTATTCTGATCTTTAATCGTTACTTTTTTACTTTTGTCATCAAAAATCGCTGTATTTTTACTTGGTGTTTCTATTGTAAACACTTTGTTCTCATCATCAAACTCGATAAAAATTCCTTGCTTGGATACAATTGCTTTCTTTGAATTTTTCTGATTAGGCTTTAATTCTTTGTATGGTTTATGTTTACTGCTACTGTATACGCTACCAAGTATAATTGGGAATCGTGGATCTTGATTTAAAAAACCAACAATAACCTCATCTCCAATTTCTGGTAAAAAAAATGCTCCAGCTCCTGATGTTGCATAAAAATTGGATAACCTAGCCCAAATCCCTTGCCCTTTATCATCGAAAAGTGGAATATCTACTAAAATTCTAAATTGATTATCTGGGTCTTCGTAAATTTTCTTTACCGTAGCATTAAATAATCCTTGAGCTCCAGGTAATAATCCAGAAGCAGGAGGAGCCATAACATCTGGCTCTTGTGTAAACCAAACTGGCGATAATCCTATCGCAGTTTCAGTAATCCAATTTCCTTTTGCAATAACATGACGTACATTAGAAACAAAATGATCTCCATTAAATCGATCTCCTAAACCATCTAATGTGATATAATTTCCTGGGTTAACTTTACTTGTTCCTTGGAATTTAACTTCTCCTCTTATTTTTGAGAAATCACTTTTAGTTAAAACAGCTTTAGTCCAATTGGTTAAATCTGTGCTTTGTAAAGGCGCTGTAGTTTGAACTTCAAAATCTTTTAAACCTACCACTTTTGATAAGGTTTGACTAGATAAATTTCCTGGACCTGAATATGAATTTTTAGAAGAGCCTGATAGTATTTTCTGTTTTGTATAATCCCAAGATTCGGCTTTAACATTTCCTAATTGAGTAACCGCATCTAAATCTGCATGAAATCCCATTAAATCATCACCATAAGTAATTTCTAAAACTGGTTTTTTATTTTTATCAGGAGGAAATACAGATACTTTTCCATCTAATGTTGTTACAACCATTCCATTTACTTCTGCTCTAGCCATAATAAAATCCCAATCTGTAGTAAAATATTGTACTTGTTCTGGCCATTTTGTAGTGGTATTGGTTACATCAGCTGAGAGTCCAGAATAACTTCCTATAATTGAAGACATAATTTGGCTATCTTTCTTTTTAGAAAATGTAAGGCTCTTACGACCTACTAACATTTTTACAGCTTCATCTCTACATTCAACTTGTAAAGTAGCTCCTTCAGCATCTGAAATATCAATACTTTGCTTAGTTACAATTCCTTTAAAAATAGTTTTATTCATAGTATCGTAACCTGCTTCTATTATTACTTTATTTCCTGGAAGAAATGTTTTTGAAGAACTTACTTCAAAGCTTTCTGTAGCTGGATCTCCATCTATAACAGTAATAATAGCTTTTGATACTTTATTCACTGATTTCTCAACTTCTACTTTTTGAATTTCGATTACATCAGGAATTTGAGTTCCGTCAATCTTTATCGCAAAAGTGACTAAGCCTCCATTTGAACCGTTACATCCCATTCTTATGATTTTATGATTGGTGGAAAAATTAATTCTTGCCCACCTTTAAGATTTCTGAACTTATTCAATCCATTATAATTCGCTACTTGCACATAATAAAGTGGATTATTCCAAACTTTATTACATAATTGAGGAAGGCTTTCTCCTTCTACTACCTCTACTAAATGTGTAATATCTGGAGATTCTTTTTTTTCAACTTTACACTTTTTTTTAGGCGAGACATATTCTTCAAAACTCAATGAGACCTTTGCTCTTAAAGGACTTCCATCTGGTTTAAAAAGTGTGTATGTTGTATTAAACGTTTTTAAAACTCCTTTAAAAGAAATATTACTTCCCCATTGTACTTTTACAAAATTTGGTCGGTGTATTTTTCCATCATATTTGTAAACTATATCTTCTAAAGTTTTTATTTCTGTAGCCATATCTACTCGTTTAGAAAATACAACTCCAGTACAATCAATAACAATATCAAAACTCAAATCATCTATTCCTGAGTTTTTATATTTCTGAGAAGCTTTACTTGCATCGATTGGACGCTGCTTGTTATATATGATTTTTCGATTCCACTTTATTGTGTTTGGATTAATCATAACTTTATAAGGATCTCCAGGTATAGGATTGGTAAAATCACCATCATAATATCCTGCTATTTTCATGTGTTCTAATCCCATAACTATCTTCGATAACTTGTTCTTCTTACTTCTTCAGAAAGCATGCGTTTACACATTTCTATTATTTCTTCTTTAAAAACTGAGAGATCAATATCTTGTATTGTTGATGATTGCTCTACTGCTGTTTTTATTTCAGTTTTAATAATTAGCTCTCTTATTTCTACAGGCATCTATTTATTTTTTAGTTCTAAAACATCTTTTTGTACTTAAGAAGTAGTATAATGTATGTAAGCTAATTCTATGGTATCCATTAAGATTTCGCTCTCTTGAGATTTTAAATCAGAAATAGAATATTTAATTGGATAAGCTTTATAAAAGTTCCATTTCATAGAAACCTGGCCTTCATTATTCAATAAATTAATTGATACTGTTTTAGTTTTAATCGGCTTAGCTAAACCTCCATCTATAGAATCTTTACACCAAGTAGTAAGCTCATCTCCTTTTGGTACAACAGCTCTTTTCAATACTAAATTTTGACTCGCAGTAATAGAAGGAAGGCGATACTTAAATCTATTCTCGCCTCCACCTATTACTTCTTCTACGGTTTGTTCTTTACTTAAACCAGATACTTGTTGAAAAGGCATTTCTTTACCACCATCAAACGAAACAGAAAAGTAAAAGCCTACGGGGAACTTCCCTACTTTACTTTCTTCTTTTGCTTTCTGATTTTTTTTAGCCATTTGTAATAATTAACTCTTCGTGTGCTATTTCTAATGTATCAACAGCCACTTCGTTACCATCAGATTTTAAATCTGTACTTGAAATTTTTGTTGGCCAAGCATTATTTAATTGCCATTGCATAGTAACATTTCCTGCTTCATCTAAAAGTTTAATTAAAACTGTTCTACGTTTTATTGTATTCATTTTAATTTCTGCATGCCAATCCCAAAATGTATTATCGTTTACAAAAACACCTCGTTTCATTGTTACATTTCCGTATTTTACAATGCCAGGCATTTTTTCTACAGAAAATAGTGGACTATTACTTTTTCTGTACTCAATAATTTGGTTTTCAACATCCATCCCAGAAACTTCCTGAAATGCAACTCCTGTTAATTCCGTACCTAAATCTACTTCGAAACGAAATTTTGGCATGGGCCAGGTTGCACCTTGTACACTTCCATCATCTGTTGCCATAATATTATTTTTAGTTTTATATTATTTGATTAATTTCTTATGATATGTATTACTCTCTTCTATGCTGAAGTTGCCATTTGTTGTTGGAAAGTAATTACAATAAATTCTGCTGGTCTTACAACTGCTACTTTTACAGAAACATTCATAAATCCATTTAAAATATCTTCTCCAGTCATTGTAGAACCTAATCCACACTCTACTGTAAATGCATCTGCTGCACTTGCTCCTTGTAACCCTCCTTGTTTCCAAACATCATTTAAGAAACTACTAATCATAGCTTTTACAGATTCCCAAGTATTTTTATCATTTGGTTCAAAAACGTAAGCATTAGCAGCTAACTTACAAGACTGTTCTATGAAAATCATAGTTCTTCTTACCGAAATATATCTCCAATCTTGACTGTTTCCATCTAAAGTTCTTGCTCCCCAAATAAGGATTCCTAAACCGTTGAAAAAACGAATTGCATTAATTGATTTTCCTGAAATTGCATCAACATTTAAATCAGCTTGTTGTGTTTCAGAAATTCGAATTGGTAAACTCACAGCATCTACCATCGATGTATTTGCAGGCGCTTGCCAAGGACCAACTGTATTATCTGTAACAGTAATTACTCCTGCCATACCTCCACTTGGGGGTAACATATTTGCATCTTCTAATACATTAGCTATGATTGTATTATAAGTTGGACTTGCAACTAAAAGTGAATTATTATATTGACTTACAGTTAGGGCTTTTCCTTCAGGTGGATTTTGAATATTTTGCAGGATTGTATCTACAGTTGGATTTGGATTATCCGGTGGACTAAGTATTGGTTGTAATTTACTTACATCTCCTCCAAATAAATTGGTATAATTAATATCCGAAGGTTGCATTATTGTTGTTCCTACAAAAGGATAATATGCTGCTCCGAAATCTAATCCATTTGATCCTGTTCCATTTCTAAATGTTTCTATATCTTCAGTATAATTGATAGGGTCTGGATTATTTCCTCCTATAATATCAAAAATACATACAGCTGTTTGCATTGATGAAGCTTGTAATAACATCGCTTGAGTTAAAGATGCATTATTATCTACAGATAGTAATGTTGCTTCTGGACAGATATACATCGTTGGTTCTTGCTCTTGCTTTAACAATTCTAATCCTTTTGTCAATTGATCCAATTGTACATTTGGATTTACAATTTGATCTCCCAACGTCATTGGTGCTCCCGAAAGTGGTCCGTAAGTACCTACAGAAACAATATAAGCATCTCCTCCTCCATTATCATAAAACAATTTCACACTGTTGTACAGATAATAAATTGAGTTAGGATCAGGTAAAATAGAATAATAAGTAGTTCCAATCATAATATAATTACCTTCTGTTGGCTGACTATCTTGTGCAACTAAATAGTATTCTGGCGTATATTGTTGTGATGGATCTGCTGGCGGTGGCAGATCTGGCAAACAGAAAATTGCTTGAAAATCTGAAAATGATGTGATTTTCTTAGGCACATTAGTGTATGATTTTCCATCATACATTGCCTGTGGTGTATATCCTATAAATGCTGGAACTGCAGTTGCCACTGGCACTACTGAGTTTCCAAAAGCATTTATCTCATTGATATAAACCCCTGGAGATTTAATAGTAGATAAGTTCATAAAACATATTGATTATTTTGTAGTTAATTTTTCTTTTGATATTCGAATTTTTTAATAATTACTTCTTGATTCTCTTGTGGATAAACCACATTTGGTGGTTGCCTCCATAAATTAAAGTGTACTGTTTGGCACCCTTCATTTGGAATAAATTTATTCTGATTACTAGTTGTTGTCCAAGTAATATCTGGCTTAGTTGGTAATGTTTTTAATGTATAAACCCCGTAATAAATTGAAAATACAACTGGTGCATTTTCATCCTGCCAATCCATAACTATTGTTATTTTACTTTTTTCTGTATTTAATGCAACTCTATGTACATTTTGTGGTGTTGCCTCCCAAGGTTGTAGCGTGAATTGAGCATTTGTAGGATCATTAATTTTCCCCCAACGGCTCAATTCAATCATATCTAATTCTCTATGACTATTAATTATAGAATTGTCTGCTTGAAATTGGTATGTGAATACTCCAAAACAGCAGTTATTTGCGATATCATTAAACATTCCTGAAACTGATTCAGCAGCGACCAAATATCTTCCATAACCAGGGTAAGTTCTTTCTGGTATATTAGTAGGTGTGTTTGGATTGTTAATCGTTTCTCCCCAAAGTACAAGCTCTACAGATGACCATTGTTTATGTGGAGCATTCGGTAAAAGCGTTTGCTTCATCTGTAAATGCAAACCATCAGCATCTACAAACGCACATCTTGGATCCCATTGTTGATTATTAAACCAATAACCTGTATTCGAAATTCCAAAAGGATAATTTGTCCACCAATAATAACCATCAAACTCTAACATTCCATTTACAGCCTTTGAGTTTGGTTCTATTGCTCCTTTTGGCATAGGAGGTCTATTTAAACATGTTTTTAAATTATGCATTGCTTTATTCTTTTAGATATATACATACATTAAGGAGGTTATTTTTGAAGACAATAACTCCTCATTTATTGCTATTTCTTTTGGATTTGATTTTGGTAATCCTTTAAAAACAACTTTACTTCGTTCAACTCCATTTTTTATTGAATTACTTATTAAATCAAAGGTGTAAATTGGTTTTTCCGAAAATGGTAACAAGTCTCCTACTAAAGAAAAAAGTTGTGCTTTTTGTTCATTGGGTAGCAGTATTTGTTCTGGTCCCGAAAATTGTATTCCTGATGTGTCTTTTATTGATAATTTTCCTAAATGTTGTCCAGTAGTATTAACAATATAATATTTCCATTGCGTTGCTCTTGCTTCGAATTTAATCTCATAATTTGCTTCTTTTTTTTCATCATTCAATTTGATTAAATCTTCAAATCGAATAGTAAATTCAAATAAGTAATCAGCGGAATTTGTACTTCTAAAACTAGGAGTTAATATTAATTTATTAGTTTCTACATTTTCAATTGCATTATCTGTATTGAAATGCGTTATTCCTATCTCATTAATTGGTAATTCTGTAAATTGATAGAACAATGGGTTTAATGTACTTGCATGAAATTTAAAAGTAGTTTCTCCTGTAGTTGAAGTAATGTAATTCAACAGATTAGAAAAGTTCTCTTTTCTATCTACATACAATTCAAAACCAACCGCAGTTATTATAATTTTAAATCCGTATTTATTTATAATGTCTCCAGATTCTTTAGCTGGTTCATATTTTAAATCTTTACAAACATTACCTGTGTAATAATTATGTAAAACTGTTAATGATACTATTTTATAGAAACTACTTTTCAACATGTTTAAACGTATTTGAAGTTGTGTTAATAGCAGTTTCAAAACCTTTTACTTCATCAGAAACAATAGTAATTAATCGCATTTGGTAAATTACACTTGGCTTATATTTTGCTCCTAATGCACTCCATAAATTGTGCATTTGTTGATATCCATCACCTGTTTCAAATTGAAACTCTAATCGGTTTATTTCTTTAGGTATATTTGAAGTATAATTGGCATCTAAAATCGGATAGGTTTGAAAGAATTGTAATGAAGCACTCAAAAATTTTAAAGTTTCATTATAATCTTCAAAATTTGGAGTTACTAAAAGAAATACATTGTAACGTTCATCTTGAGGTTTATTTGCGAAACTATTATCGTTCAACTTCCTATTCTTATTATAAAAAGATTTCACAGTTTCTTGCTCTACATGAACGACTGTAATTAAAACTTTATTTTGATTTTCTATTGGTTCGCCTCCATTTTGATCGACAATTTTATTTGCAATCACTATATTTTCGGATACTCCGAATTTATTTTTTAAATATAGATTTAATGAATTAACAGTAAATTGTATTGCTTTAGAAATCAATTTTTAAAGTATAATTTGGTTGATATTCCAAATTTATATCTTAGAGAGAAAAAAACTTTAAAATGTAGATATACATATCATGAACATTTTTAGATCGGTTGAAAAAAACGTGCACAAAACATAGACAGCTTTTTTTTTATCAATTTTTAAACTGAAATAAAATATTTATAAACAAAAAAGAGACTGCTTAAAAACAGTCTCTTCTTATTAAATAGAACTAATATAAGTTCTTAAATCTTGCTCTCTCTCGAGTGTCATTTTTTTCTTTAATCGATATTTGTGCGTTCTAACACTTTCCTTATTTATACCTAAAATATATCGGATATCTTCATTAGACATGTTCATTTTAAGGTAACAACAATATTTAATATCTTTAGAGGTTAAACATGGAAATCTTGTGGTTAATTGCTTAATAAAATTTGGATTGATACTTTCAAAATACATTTTAAAATCTTCCCAATGACCTGTTTTTGTATTCAGTTTTATATTGTTTACAATCGAATTTAATTTATTTCTTGTTCCAATATCTGTAGCGTTACTTAATTCTTTAATTCTGCTCATTATTTTTTTGAACAGCATTTTATTTTGATCCAATTCTAAAACATAACGAGCTAAATTTTTATTCTCTAAAAGTGAACTTTCTTCTTTTCTTTTATTTTTTTTGATTGATGTATTGAATCTTACCATAGACAAAACACTTTTCACGTTAGTTAACAAGTATTTGTTTTCTAAAATTTCGAATGGTTGTATTAATAAAGGAGTTTTTTCTGGTATTTCTGGCAGTAGTTCATAACGATTCATTAAGCATAAAATTGGGAATTCAAACTTTATATTTTGACGGAATAATCTATTAAACTCAATAGTATTATTCTTAAAATACAAAATCATAAGCTTAGGTGAAATTGTTTCTAATAATCTAGTTACTAAAATGGCAGAGTTTACGGTAATACAACTATATCCATGTAAATTATTTAATTCATTAACTATTTTAGAAAGTGTAGCACTATGATCGGATGCAACTATTATGTAGTTATCCGTTTTCAAAAGGTTAATTAATTTTTGGTTGATTAAAAAAAGTCATTAACTAATTTGATTTTATAACTATATTAATAACTCAAAATCAAATTAGTTAATAACATGATATACTAAATAATTGTTTTTCTACTTCTAAATAAAAATTTTTCATCTTCACTATATGTTTCTTTAATTTTAATTAAAGCATCGTAGTTTTGTGAAAAATAATTTTTAGTCGGTACAGAGTTATCTTTAAAACTTATAAATGAACCATCGGTTTCATCTATTTGATAATCGCGACATTCTTCCATCCAATCTAAAGCTCTATTTACATATTCTCTCGTTGGAATTACTTTCTCTGCCACATATTTTCTTTCATTATCATGTCCTTCTGATTTTACTGTAAATTGAAAATTATTAGAAGAAAAGAACTCTATAGCAGTAGCAACATATTCTTTTGTATATGGATGAAAGATTAGCGAAAGCATAAAATCAAATCTTTTATTAAATACTTTTCTTAATAAATTATAGGAACCAGAATCTTTAGGTTCGTAAAAAACTGGAGTTATTTTATCGTTACGAAATTTTTTTTTTAGCACTTCAACTTCTTCTTTGTTAATTTCGAGGGTATATATACTCATAATATAAGGTTAGTTTTAATTTATGCTGATTCTTATTTTTAAGAAAATTACTTTCTTTAATTATATAAATCCTAAAGAAAACTTTCTGTTGTACTAAAATTAGTTAATCAACATCGAAAAAATTAAACAGAATGCTATAACTGTATCTATAATATACTTAAGTGTATTATTTTTGATATTTAAAGTCTTTTTAATTTTTTCTTATGATTCAACCATTTCATTTAGCTATACCAGTACAGAATTTAGAAAAATGTCGTACTTACTACAGAGATATCTTACAATGTGAAGAAGGCAGAAGTGCTGAACATTGGGTCGATTTTAATTTCTTTGGACATCAATTGGTAATTCATCAAAAAGAAAACTTTATTCCAACAAAATCAATTACAAACCCTGTTGATGGTCATGATGTTCCTGTTCCGCATTTTGGCGTTGTATTATCATGGGATGACTGGCATAAATTAGCAGATCGTTTAAAAAGTGTAAACATAAAATTTGTTATTGAACCAACTATTCGTTTTAAAGGGAAAGTTGGTGAACAAGCAACTATGTTTTTTAATGATCCTGAAAATAATGCTTTAGAATTTAAAGCCTTTAAAGATATAGATCAGCTTTTCGCTAAATAAAACACAGACACCATCACTTACTTTTTTAAAGAAATAGAAAGAAGTGATGGCGTACAATATTTTTGAATAATATTCTGTATTAGTAATTAAATACTTTCTAAAGCTTTTAGAATCTTATCTTTTTCTTCACTATCAAAATGCTCTAAAAAGCTCATTAATTTTGATTCTTCTTGTCTTTTAATTAAATTAAAATCAACACTAAATGGAGTTCCATCGTAATACCTAGCTTCAGTTCCTGGTCCGTCTGGAGAACCATGATCTGCATCTATAGATTGTCTCCATCTCCAAGCATGACTCGCCCATTCATTCTGATTTACAAGTTCTGGCTCTGTAAACCAAACATTCCATGTTAGCACGTTTTTTTCCTGTAACATATTACCAGAACCTAAGTTAAAAACATCCATCACCAATGCATTAAATTCGTCAACTATTGGATAACCTGTTTTAACAATTGGTCCTATTTGAACTTCTAAATTCCCAACAGTCCAAGCTTCATCTTCATGTTTAGCAAAGTCAGGAATAGGAAAACTTGTACTTAACCCTTTTCTCACTGGAAATACTGGCTGATCTGGAGCTCCATTTTTATGAGTTGTAACCATAATTGCTTGAGATTTAGTAAAAGGAAATGGAAAACGTGCTTCTTGTAATTTATCCCATAATAACTTTTGAATTCCAGAAACTATCCATCCTTCTTTCGATTTTGGTGGACTAAACCATATTTTTCCTACAACACCCATCTCTGCTGCTAATTCTCTGTTATCTTCATTAACCCAGCCTCTTGTTCCAGTAACAGTTACTTCTACATTTAATGATCCAAAAAGCGGAGATGTAATTCCTTGTTGCGGACAAATAATAGAATATACTCGACCTTCATTTGTATATCCTATTCTTGAAATATCTGGCGCAAACATTTGATAACATCGTTTAGGATCTACAGCTCCCATTTCTGTTTCCCAGCTAAACTCAGGCCATTTTACTGCTTGCTGACGTTGTAATCTTCCAATATTTAACATATTATCTGGCATTGGCAACGAAGTTAAATTCGGATTTGGATAAGCAAATTCTGGATTAGAATTTGCGAAGCCACCAACCCAACCAGCTGGAATATTTGAAATGGTTTGATTTTTAGTTTCCATAATATATTTGGTTTCAATTAAGGTTCATTCGTTTATTTTGCTTTCTTCCAAACACCTAAAATTAATTTAAGCTTCTCTGTTTTCTTGGGGAAAACCCCTGGAAATTCTGAAGGAACTTGTGGCTGATTTCCTTGATTTCCTCCAATAGGATTTTCATCATATGCAAATCCATATGCTTTCGCCATATATGTTCCTCTTGCTGACTGTACTGCATTTTTAGGTAAAGAAAAAATATGTTTTGTACCAACTTTAGCCGTATGCATAAAATATGAGAACATATTTTGTGGTTGTTTTGCTGGATACCATTTCGTTTCATCTCCCCAGTTTTTAGTTGTTCTACCAGCAGAAGTAGTATCAGGAAAACTTAATAGCGCTACACCTCTATTTAATGCGGTACTTATTTGGTTTTCTAACCCTTTTACTACAACTTGATCATTAGTATCTGTATATCTAAAAACTCCATCCGCAAATAAACCTATTCCAGCGAAAGTCATGTGTCCAGGTGAATAATAATAATTCGTTGGTGCTTTGGAGAATTTGTATTGAAAGTAACTAGAATAATCTGTACTTGAATTTAAAGTAACAGATGTAATAGTATTATTTAATTTGGTAATTGCAGTTATTTGCGTTGTTCCATCTGTAGAACCTCCTCCAGAACTCACATACATTCCTGTTACTAAACCACAATCAGATGGTAATGGATTTTTAAATGTTAATACATTATTACTTATTTTTCCAAAAATCGGTTTTATATCTCCACTTTTTGAGTCTTTGTAAGAAACTACCGAAAAACCAACTGGATTAAATATGTGCAGTGTTGTTGCATTAGAACTTGTAAATTCTAATGCTGAATGTGTATTTGTAGTTCCAGGAAACACCATTTTTTTTATTGGATTTACGGCATAGTTTCTTGCAAAATTTCCTTTCCCATTTTGCCAAATATTCATTTTCATATTAGCATCTGTAAATAATTGATCGATAGCTTCGTTGAATACTAAATCTAAATCATTTGTATTACTATTTAAATACATACCTGGGTTTAACAAAACAGATGATTCTCCTTGAGGTGTATATACTAAATCTTTATATCCCTTAGAAACATCTTTTTGGTTTAAGAATGTTTGGTATGCTTCAATTACTTCATTTCCGCTAATTCCATCAGTTTGCCCTACTCTATCTAATTCTTTTCCTGATTTATCTTCAGCAAGTATAGAAACCGGAAAGAAAAAACCATCCACAAAAGAAGCATCTATATACAGGTTTTGTTTTCTTAAAAATGTTGCTTCTATATAACTATATTGAGGAAACTGACTTTGAGGTGGGTTGTTTACCTGAAATACATTAGCTCCCGATGCATTAAATTTAAATCCTAAATTTCCATTTGTTGTTTTACTTGAATTATCTTGATATCTTTTAGTTGTATCTCTAACGAAAAAATAAATTCGTGCTCCATTAATTTCATTTTTATTCGATAGAGTAATACTTGTTATTTCTTTTCCTAATTCATAAGATTCTATATATCCTTTTTTACTTGAAAACGTTTTAAAATTTCCTTGTTTAGTGTTTTTATTTAGAGCTAGATATTTTTGAGAAGTTGTACTATAACCTAAAACATAAACTTTATAATTTGAACTTAATCCTGTAAGATTTTCTAGAGATAATTCATACGTGTTTTTTATAGAATTATTCTTATAATTGAATTGAAAAGGTACTGATACATATTGAGCTTGAACATCTACAGCTACAGTTACATTACCAGCTACATGAGGCGGGTTTTTAACTTTAATAACTGAATCGTTTACAAATATTGGTTTATTACCCGATTTTCCAAACTTTACATAAGTTGCTCCTGAAAAGTACTTCCCTTTTATAGTAATAGTTTTTCCTCCTTTTACCGTAGTAGTATCTGGACTCATCGTATTTACTTCTGGTAATTTGTATTCAAATTTGATTGGTGCATAAACCTTTTTAGCATCTTTCTTTAATTCTAAATACACAGAAAAACTCTGAGGATTTGATCGTTTTGATGTTTTAAAAGTTATAGTAGAATCATTTACATAGGTGATACTTGAAACTCCTACTCCATTCGGATATTTTGCATTTTTAAAAAAGACTCCAACAGATTTATTTTTGTCAAATCCACTTCCTTTTAATGTCACTAAAGTTTCTCCTGCTAAAGAACCTTTAGACGGACTCATACTAGTTATACTTTGACTTGTAATTGAAGTAATTCCAAATAAAAAGAAAACACATACACTTACTAAGTTTCTATAATTCATTATTTCCATGTTTAGTATAGTTTTTTGGATTACAATACTGTAATTAATCACTAAATTAAATAGCAAGTCATAATTTTCAGACATGATTTTCCTTTAACGCAAACAGAAATGGTATGAAAGTATATTTTTTTAGAACGAAAAATCAATTCTCACTATTCATTTTAAATATTTAAAACTTTAATATAAATCTAAATCGCTTTAACAAATTCTTCACGCTTTCCGTTTTCCTTTTTGTGTACCTTTATTTACTTCATTAACCAAATAAAATATCATGAAAAAAATTCTCATAGTTATGGCTTTGTCAATTTTCTATTTTGGAAATTCTCAAGGCACAAGACTATTAAGACAACCTACACTTTCGCAAAATGATGTAGTTTTTGTTTATGCAAACGATTTATGGAAAGCTTCTTTAAATGGAGGCGATGCCGCTAGACTTACAAGTCATGAAGGATATGAGTCTAATCCTCATTTTTCTAAAGATGGAAAAATGATTGCTTTTACAGCTCAATATGATGGAAACATTGATGTTTATGTAATTCCTACTGAAGGTGGAGAACCTAAAAGATTAACTTACCATCCTGCTGGTGATTTTGTTCAAGGCTGGACTCCAGATAATAAAATCTTATTCCGTTCTGGTAGAGAATCAAGACCTACTCAAACCAATAAATTCTTTACAGTTTCCCCTAAAGGTGAAATGCCAACAGCTGTTGAAATTCCAAGAGCTGCATATGGTGAAATTTCTGCTGATGGGAAATATATTGCTTATACTCCTATTACAAGCTGGGATGCAGAATGGAGAAACTACCGAGGTGGACAAGCAATGCCTATTTGGATTGTAAATTTAAAAACGAAAGCCTTACAAACTACTCCGCAAAAAGATAAAGAAAGACATTTAGATCCTGTATGGCATAACGGAATTGTATATTATTTATCTGAAAGAGATTATACAAGTAATATTTGGTCATACGATATTAAAACTAAACTAGAGCGTCAAATTACATTTCATAAAAAATTTGATGTAAAAAGTTTAGATGCAAATACTAATGGAATTGTTTACGAACAAGGTGGATATATTCACTTTTTAAATCCTGAAACTAAAACCACAAGACAAATAAAAATTAATGTAAAAGGTGATTTAAATTATTCAAGAACACGTTGGATGAATGTTTCTGGTAGAAACTTAACCAACCCAAATGTATCTCCTAAAGGAAAAAGAGCCATTTTTGAGTATCGTGGAGAAATCTTTACAGTACCAAAAGAAAATGGTACTTGGAGAAATCTTACCAACTCACCAGGTGTTGCAGATCGCTCACCTATTTGGTCTCCAAAAGGTGATAAAGTTGCTTGGTTTTCTGATAAAAATGGAGAATACGAATTAGTTTTAGCTGATCAAGATGGACAAAACCAACAGTATATTTCATTACCTAATCCAACTTTCTACTTTAGACCAGATTGGTCTCCAGATGGAAAATACATCGCTTATACCGATACCGATTTTAATATTTGGGTAATTAATTTAGACACAAAAAAGACTTTTAAAGTAGATACAGATCGTTATGCACATCCTAACAGATCGATGAATCCTGTTTGGTCTCCAGATAGTGACTGGATTGCTTATGCAAAACAAAATGACAGTCATTTCAAATCTATTTTTGCTTACCAAATAAGTACAAAAAAGAAAGTTCAAATTACAGATCCAATTGCTGATGCTATTTCACCTGTTTGGGATGCTTCTGGAAAATATATTTATACACTAGCAAGTACCGATTATGGTTTACAATCTGGTTGGTTAGATATGAGTTCATACGATCCTAGTGTATCTAGAAGCTTATACGCTGTTGTTTTAAATTCAAAAGACAAAGCTCCTAATCTTCCGAAAACAGATGAAGAAGCTGCTAAAAAAGAAGAAACAGCTTCTAAAAATAAAAAAGACACTAAAAAACCTAGTAAAAAAGACAGTGAAAAAGTCATAGTGACTATTGACGAAGCTGGTATTTTTAATAGAGCTGTTGCATTAAAACTACCTGCTAGAAACTACTTAGGTTTAACAAAAGGACCAAAAAATAAAGTTTTTATTGCTGAAGCTATTCCAAATACACCAGGAATTACAATGCATTCTTATGATGTTACTAAAGAGAAAGCAACTGTTTTCTCTAAAGGAGTTTCTGGAATGGTGACTACTGAAGATAGAAATTCTGTTTTATTATCAAGTCGTGGTAATTGGAGTATTGTAAGTAGTAAAGCACCTGTAAAAGGAACAAAAGGAAGGTTAAAAACAAATCTTAAAATAAAAGTAGATCCGAAAGCTGAAGCACATCAAATCTTTAAAGAAGGATGGAGATACATGCGTGATTTCTTATATGTTGATAATGTTCACGGTGCTCCTTGGGACGATGTTTATAAATGGTATTCTGAATGGATTGACCATGTAAGACACAGAACTGATTTAAATTATGTAGTAGATATTATGAGTGGTGAAGTTGCTATCGGTCACTCTTATGTTTCTGGTGGAGATACACCAAATGTAAACCGAGTTCCTGTAGGATTATTAGGCGCAGATTTAGAACAAAGTAAAGGTTTATACCGTTTTGCTAAAATTTATAAAGGAGAACGTTGGAATCCAAATGTTTCTGCTCCACTTGGTTTACCTGGAATAAACGTAAATAAAGGAGATTATCTTATCGAGGTTAATGGAGTAAAATTAACTAGTGACATGAATCCTTATCAATTATTAGAACAAACAGCTGGACGAGAAATTTATATCAAAGTAAATTCTAAACCAAGTTCAGATGGAGCTAAATCTATTTTAGTAAAACCTACTTTTAGTGAACGTTTCTTAAGATCTATCGATTGGGTTGAAAGCAACAGAAGAAAAGTAGATCAATTATCGAACGGAAAACTTGCTTACGTTTATGTTCCAAATACTTCTGGACCTGGATTTACATCTTTTAATCGTTATTACTTTTCTCAACAAGACAAAAAAGGTGCCGTTATCGATGAAAGAAATAATGGTGGTGGATCTGCAGCTGATTATATGATTGATATTATGTCTCGTGATTTAATGGGATATTTTAATAGTAAAGCTAATGATCGTAGACCTTGGACTACTCCAATGGCTGGAATTTGGGGACCAAAAGTTATGATTATTAATGAACGTGCTGGTTCTGGTGGAGATTTACTTCCGTATATGTTTAAATTTAAGAAAATCGGACCTTTAGTAGGAACTAGAACTTGGGGTGGATTAGTTGGAACTTGGGATACTCCTCGTTTTATTGATGGTGGTAGAATGGTTGCGCCTCGTGGAGGATTCTTTGATGTTGATGGGAAATGGGCTGTAGAAGGCGAAGGTGTTGCTCCGGATATTGAAGTAATTCAAGATCCTAAGAAAGTATTACAAGGAAATGATCCGCAATTAGAAAGAGCAGTTCAAGAAGCTTTACGATTATTAAAAGGAAACGAATTCCAATTAAAACCAGAACCTAAAGCTCCAATTCGTTCTAAGCGACCAAAAGGATACGAGAAAGAAAAATAAATCATATAAGAATATTATTATGCCACATTTTGTAATTGATTGTTCAGAGCATATTATAAAATTGAAATCTCCTCAAGAGATTATACAACAAGTTTACAATACTGCAGACGCTTCAGGTTTGTTTGCTAAAGGAGATATTAAAGTGAGAATAAATCCTTTTCAATATTTTACCATTGGAAATACTTCTGATGATTTTATCCATGTATTTGGAAATATTATGGAAGGAAGAACTGCAGACCAAAAGAAAAAGCTTTCTGAAAGTATTGTATCAACATTAAAATCAATGTTTCCAGATGTTCCAATTATCTCTATTAATATCAGAGATTTTGAAAAAGCAACATACTGTAATAAAACTATGGTGTAATCTATTATAGATTTAGAATAAAATTCTGTCAATTCGAGTGATTTTTCATATAAAATGAAGAAAAGTTTTATCGAAAATAAGGATTTTAACTTCAAAATAGTTCTCGATACACTTTTTCGTGCCTCAAAAGCACTCGAACTGATATCTTAGAATTGTTTAAGTATTTAAATGCACAACGGATTGGTATAATTAAAATCTTGGATATATAACAAACGAAGTTGAAAAACTATTTTTCAGCTTCGTTTTTTTATACCATCTTGCCATAAAATTAATTCTACTTGAAATTAAAAGAGCAACATAAAGTACCTCAACTAAAACAACCAATACGTTTACAAGAATATGGAATTGGCATTTTTAATACGAATCCGACTAGATCTGGTTTTAAAAAAGCCATTAAAAAAGGATTAGTTCTTGTAAATGGAAAAACTGCAACTACTGCTCTATTTATAAACGGAGGTGAATTAATTGAATTGTATCAAGAAGCATCGAATAAAAAAACATTTAATTTTCCTTTAGAAGTTATTTTTGAAGATGAATATCTTGCTGTAATTTTTAAGCCTGCTGGTGTTTTAGTTAGTGGAAATTCGTTTGCAACTATTGCTAACGCTTTAGAACAAAACTTGAAAAAAAGTACACTTGAAGATGCTGTAATACCTCGACCTGTACACCGTTTAGATTATCCAACAAGTGGATTATTACTTATTAGTAAAACTAATGCTGCAACTATAGCATTGACAAAACTTTTTGAAGAAAAAGAAATCGAAAAAACATATCATGCTATAACTATTGATAACATGAAATCATCAGGAGAAATTACAATTCCAGTAGATGAAAAAGAATCTAAATCATTATTCACTGTTTTACAGAGTATTCCTTCAGAAAAATACACCTTTTTAAACCTTGTAGAATTACATCCAAAAACAGGACGAAGACATCAACTTCGAAAACATTTACATGCTATTGGCAATCCGATTTTAGGCGATAAAGATTATTATATCGAAGCATTACTTTCTTATGGAAATGGATTGTATTTACATGCTTCAAAATTAGAATTCATACACCCTTTTACCAATCAAAAAGTTCTTTTTGAAAAAGAACTTCCTAAAAAATTTAAACGGATTTTTCCTGATTTACTAAATCTTTCATTGTAAACTTCATTCGTTTAATTAATTCATAAAGTTCTTCTTCATTAAATGTAGCAAATCCCATTCGTATTGCATTATGATTTGTTTTTGCCATATCGTAACGAGAAACATTTCCTATTGCTAACTTATATTTTTTTGCTATATCAGATACTTGATTCCAAGTATATTTTTTATTTAAAGTTAGCCAAACTGCCATTCCACCTTTCGGCTTATTAAAGCTGAAAAACTCGCTCAACTCTTCTTTTAATAAATTACAAAACAAATCGCGTCTCTTTTCATATACCTTAAGCACTTTTCGAATATGACGATCTAAATCTCCAGATTTAATAAATTCCGCAAAAGTTAATTCTTGTAATGCATCTCCTTGTCGGTCTACAAAACCTCTAACTTGCGAAGCTTCATTTACAAATTCTTTATCAGCAATTAAATAACCAACTCTAAAAACTGGTGCCACTGTTTTACAGACAGAACCAATATAAATTACATTGTGATGTACATCATGACTTGCTAATGGTAAAATTGGAGCATGATTATAATTAAAATCATAATCGTAATCATCTTCTATAATGGCAAAACGGTACTTCTTTGCCAAATTCAATAAACAAATGCGACGCTCAGCAGATAATGTTACCGTAGTTGGATGATGATGATGTGAAGTTACATACACTCCTTTTATTTGCTGAGATTCGCAAATTTTTTCTAAAGCAACCGTATCTATCCCACTTTCATCAACAGGAACTCGTAAAACTTTTGCTCCTTGGTGTAAAAAAGTAATATCTGCAGAAGCATAATTTGTTTCTCCAACTACAATAATATCTTCTTCTTTTAAAAGTAATTGTGCGGATAACCATATTCCCATTTGACTACCTCTTGTAATCAAAATATGATCTTTGGTAATACTTAAACCTCTAGTTTCATTTAAATAACTCGCTAAAACACCTCGAAGTTGTTCATTTCCTTGAGTAGATATATACCCCAAATGTTCAGTAATATTTTTTCTAGCTGAAATCCTTCTGTAAATCTTAGCTAAATCTTCTGTTGGTGTTAATCTTCCATCTGAAACACCATCATTAATATATAACCAACCTTCTTCTTTTTCTATTGTTTTTCCAGGTAAATTAGACTTATAATACGAAAAACCTATTTGATCTATATTATCTGAAACTTCATTTCCTTTATAATCCTCAGATTTTAAAAGTGGTAGATTCTCAGGCACAAAGGTTCCCTTTTTAGGTATCGTTTCCAACCAACCTTGCATTGCCAATTCTTCGTAACAGGCTACAACAGTTTTTCGATGTACTTGCAATAATTCAGCTAGACTTCTGGTTCCTATCAATTTAGTTCCAGACGGAATTTTTCCCTCTTTTATTAAATGAATGAATTGATTCGTTAACTGTAAAAACAAAGGTTCTTTGCTTTTTCTATTAATGTGTAAACTTGTTTTGTAAGGAAACATCTGGACTACTAATTAAATTAATTCTGGACTAATACAACACACCATAAATGTATTATTTTTGAATGAAAATAAGTTACAATCCATGAAAAAATTAGAAGTTTTACCTCATGAATACGACGAATATTACGGAAAATATATTCATAAACTTTCTGATGATATTACTTTAATTGATAGCTTTTCTGAAGGCGCTCATAAAACCTATGATTTCTTTAAGAATATTTCTAACGAGAAACTAGATTATAAATATCAACCAGAAAAATGGAGTGTTAAAGAGATTTTTCAACACTTGATAGACTCTGAACGTGTATTTATACATAGATGCTTTCGAATTGCTAGAAGAGACACTACTCCTTTAGCTGGATTTGATCAAAACATTTACATATCGCCATCAAATGCAAGTCATAAAAATATAGGTGATTTATTAGAAGAATTTAAAATTAATCGTGCCAATTCTATACAGTTATTAAAATCGTTAAACAACGAAGATTTATCTTTTATAGGTAATGCTAACGGAACTAAAATGTCTGCTAGAGCTGCTGCATTTGTAATTCCTGGTCATGATATTTGGCATATAGAGATTATTAAAGAACGATATTTATAACATGAAAAAAACAGTAGGTATATTTATTTTTGATAATGCAGAAGTATTAGATTTTGCCGGACCATTTGAAGTTTTTTCAGTGACTTCAGAGTTAAATAATTTTGAATTATTTGATGTTTTTACCGTAGCGAAAACCAAAAAAGCTATTTCTGCTATAAACGGATTATCTGTAAATCCAAAATACGATTTTAATGATTGTCCAAAAGTTGACATTCTAATTTTAGCTGGTGGAGACGGAACTAATCAAGCTATACAAGATCAAGAAATTATCGATTGGATTGCTAAAACAGATCAAGAAACAGAAATTACAATGAGTATTTGCTCTGGTTCTCGATTCTTAGCAAAAATTGGAGCTTTAGACAACAATCCGTATTGTACACATCATTTAGTTTATGAAGACATGGAAAAATTAGTTCCTTCAGGAAAAACTATTACAGATAAACGTTATGTTCAATCGAATTCAAAAACATATACTTCTGGTGGAATTTCTGCTGGTATTGATTTATCTTTTCATATCGTTGAAAAAATTCATGGTAAGAAAACAGTAGAAAAAACGGCAAAGTACATGGAATATATAATTAATGAAGCTTAGCATTATGAATGCGACAATATCACAAACAGATACAATAGAAATAAAACAAGGAACAGTAAAAGATTTAGAAACTTTAGCCTTATTAGGTAGAGTTACATTTAGAGAATCTCATGGTGATTACATTGAAGATAAAACAAACTTAAATGCTTATTTAGACAAAGCTTTTTCTATTGAAACTACTAAAAAAGAATTAGAAGATAGTAACAACGTATATTTTATACTATATAGAAATCAACTGCCTGTTGGTTATGTAAAATTAGTTTTAAATGCTCCTTCAGAATTTATAGAAAATCAGAATTGTTGTCGTTTAGAGCGTATTTATGTTTTAGATGAATTTATCACTCATAAATTCGGATTAGAACTTTTTAAGAAAACTGTTGCAAAAGCAAAAGAATTACAGTTTGACGTTATGTGGCTTACGGTATATATCAAAAACACAAGAGCTATTAACTTTTATGAAAAAAACGACTTTGAAAAAGTAGGCAATATTTATTTCAAAATCAACAAACAAGGATATGAAAATCCAATTTTAGCAAAAAAATTATAAACTATGGGAACTTTTGAAAAAACGAAACTTAATAGAGTAAAAAGAGGTCAGAATAGAGCTATTTACGATACTGAAGTAATTCATCAAATTATCGATGCAGGATTTATTGGACATGTAGGGTACATTTATGATGGATATCCGATTAGTATTCCAATGGCTTACGCTAGAAAAGAAGATAAAATATATTTACACGGATCAACAGCAAATCGAATGTTAAAAGCTATTCTCGATTCGGGGAAAACATCCATCAATATTATGCATTTAGATGGTTTGGTAATTGCTCGTTCTGGATTGCATCATTCTGTAAATTATCGTTCTGTAACACTTTTTGGTGAAGTAAAAGAAATTACTGAAGATCAGCTAAAAACAATATTTATAAAAGATATTGTAGATCAAATGATTCCTAATCACTGGGACACATTACGTCCGATGCATCAGAAAGAATTAGATCGTACTATGGTTATTGAATTTACTATTACTTCAGCTTCAGCTAAAGTAAGAGCAGAAGGTGTTAACGATGAACCAGAAGATTACGATTTACCATATTGGGCTGGCGTTATACCGGTGAAACAAGTTTTAGAAGCACCTGTTGCAGATAAAGGTTATCCTTCTACAATAGCAATTCCAGAACATATAACAACGCATTACAATAATTATAAATAAAATTAAATGCTTAACCTTTTTAAAATTAATAGTTAAGCATTTATTTTTAAGCTCTTACCTTAATAACTTTAGTTAAAGTATAACCACTAGTTATATTACCAGTTAATGAATCTGCAAGATTTCCATTAGATACAATACCATCATTTGAATTATTAGTATCTGCATTTCCTTTATATCCATTTGTTGCATACACTGCGTTAGAAACGTTAATATCCCAAGAAACTTGTGTAATTAATAGTGAAGATCCTGTATTAGATTTTACTTCAACATGAATATGTGGAGTACGACCAGGATACCAACCTGGAAAAACACTTATAAAAGAAACATTTCCATTAGTGTCTGTTCTTTGTCTTCCTCTTAAGAAATTTTCACTTGTAAAATCACCATCTAATTGATTATTATATTCTGAGTAATTTCCTTTAGCATCACAATGCCAAATATCAACTAATACATTAGGTAAAACAGCACAATTATCATTTGCATTTTGAATTTTAAAATTAATTAATAAAGGAACCCCTGTTCTATTACCAACTATATTTTCTCGAACTAAATCAGCAGGTGTTTTGTTAGGAAATGGTCCTGCTGTCTCAGTTGGTGAAACAATACAAGAATTTGAATCTGTAATTCCTTTTTCGTTATTTTCGTTGCTACAAGATGAAATCAATGTTGGAACTGTCATAATAGTTCCCATTCCTAATAATCCTTTTTTGATAAATTTTTTTCTATTCATTTTTAAGTTATTAAAGGTTCAACAAAAACATTTACTCTATAATGAAAAAATTAATTATCTAAATTATTTCTAATAGCATGTATAGAATAATTTGTTCTATAAGTTTAGAACTTATACTATAATTAATTTGATTCTATTAAATAAAAAACAAGAAAACTTTAATCTACCCTACCTTTTTGATCATCTTGATAAATTTCAATATATTTTTGATGATACTTTTCCTAACTAGATTATTAACATATTATACAAACTATAAGTAAATAGTTTTTCAGAAATTAGCAGCATGAAAAAATTCGATGTTGTAATTCTTTCCGAGAAAAGATATGTAAATCCTATAAAAGTAAATGATTATATAAAAAACCTTTTACTTGAGGATGATTTAGTAAAAAAAGCATTAGAAAAAGAAGGACTAAAAGTTACTCGACTATCTTGGGACGATCCTGATTTTAATTGGTCTGATACAAAATATATTCTTTTTCGTACAACTTGGGATTATTTTGATCGATTTCCAGAATTTTCTGCTTGGTTAAAAAAGGTAAGTCAGCAAACAAAACTGATTAACTCAGAAGCTATCATACGTTGGAACTTAGACAAACATTACCTTTTAGATCTTCAAAACAAAGGAGTTCATATTTGTGAATCTTACTTTATAGAAAAAGGCGAAACTGCTAGTTTACAAGAAATAGCTACAAAACATAATTTAGAAAATTTTGTATTAAAACCTTGTATTTCTGGAGGAGGAAGACATACTTACAAAATAACTTCTGAAACAATTGCTGAACACGAAAACACTTTTCAAAAGTTAATCGCTGAGGAAGCTTATATTGTACAACCTTTTCAAAAAAACATAGTTGAGAAAGGAGAAATCTCGTTAATTATTATCAATGGAGAATTTACTCATGCTGTTTTAAAAATCGCTAAACCTGGTGATTTTAGAGTTCAAGATGATTTTGGAGGTACTGTTCACGATTACACTCCTACTGCTGATGAAATTGCTTTTGCAGAAAAAGCTATTAAAGCTTGTAACGAATTACCGTTATATGCTAGAGTAGATATTTTTACTGATAATGATAACAAATTAGCTATTGCAGAATTGGAGTTGATTGAACCTGAACTTTGGTTTAGAAATCATCCTGAAGCTGCAGTAAAACTTTCACAACCCATCAAACAATTAATTACACCAAACTAATGAAAAAACTCTTAAAATTTATAGGAATTCTATTACTACTAATTATTGGAGTACTTACATTTTTATATTTTAAATATAACGAAGCTTTACCTACTGGGAAACAAGGTGAAGAAGCTGATGCCTTAGCCAATAAAATGTTAATCGCTTTACAACACGAAGCTTTCGAAAATACGGAGATTATAGAATGGTCTTTTATTGGAAAACATTTTTACAAATGGTACAAACAAGAAGATAAAGTTGAAGTTTCTTGGGAGAAGAATAAAGTAGTATTAGACACTAAGAATCCTGACAAAAGTGAAATCTTTGTGGACGGACAAAAATCCGATGATAAAACACTAATCAAAAAAGCAGAAGCTTTCTTTAATAACGATAGTTTTTGGTTAATTGCTCCACATAAAGTTTTTGATAATGGAGTCGAAAGAAGAATTGTAAAACACAACGATAAAGATGCTTTACTTGTAACTTATACTTCTGGTGGAACTACTCCTGGTGATTCTTATTTATGGATTTTAAATGATTATGGTTTTCCTACGCACTTTAAAATGTGGACTCAAATTATTCCTATTGGTGGTCTTGGAGCTTCTTGGAATGATTGGACTACTACCGAATCTGATTTACAACTTCCAACAAAACATAAGTTAGATGTATTCGGATTTGAAATCAACATGGGAACTCCAAAAGCTTCTAATCCAAAATCTGATGGATTAGCAAATAAGGTTTTAAAAGCTATTAAACACGACGCATACAAAACAACAAATACTTTAGAATGGAGTTTTGGTGGTAGAAGAGCTTACAAATGGAACAAAAAAGAACATATTGCAGAAGTTACTTGGGATTCTACAATGGTGGTACTTCATCCAAATAATATTGAAAAAAGTATAATTTATTTTAATGGAAAATTATCTGATTCTAAAGATAAAGCGATCATTAAAAAAGCGGAAGATTACTTTAACAACGATAGTTTTTGGTTAGTTGCTCCTCATAAATTATTTGAGCCTGGAATAATTCGTACTGTAAAAGAAGTAGATGGAAAAGAAGCTTTACTTGTAAAATATACAACTGGTGGGACAACTCCTGGTGATTCTTATTTATGGACTTTAGATGAAAATTATATTCCTATAAGTTATAAAATGTATGTACCTAGCATGAAAATGGAAGGTGTTCCTGCTACTTGGGAAGATTGGATTACTACCGAAAGTGGAACTTTATTACCTAAAATGCATCGTTTTGGAAAAAATGGTGAATTAAGTATGGGAGAAGTTAAAGGATACTAAAAATAGTAAAACATAAATAATCTTACACCTCCGTATCTTTTAGATATGGAGGTTTTTAATTTACAATAAATGCTAATAAAATAATATTAGTAAAGTTGTTGAAGCTATTCCGCCGATGATATTAAATGACAATAACAGGTGATCTAATTTAT
The DNA here is from genome assembly GCF_052084715.1 of Tenacibaculum aquaeponti. Classification (GTDB taxonomy): domain Bacteria; phylum Bacteroidota; class Bacteroidia; order Flavobacteriales; family Flavobacteriaceae; genus Polaribacter. The sequence continues at coordinate 851,941 of NZ_CP197288.1, forward strand.
TTTTACTCTTCCATAATACAGCAAACCATAATGCAAAAAATAAAGCTATAATAAAACCAGCTAATTCATAAAAAAGAGGAAGAATACAAGAAGCGATAAATAAACTTGCTACTGTGATTAAGATAAAAGGAGTTACATTTTTTTCTTTTTTAAATATTGAAAGAATAGAAACTACACCAAAAGGAAAAAGAAAAATCCCTAATAATAATCTGTAAAAATTGATAATCCAATCTCCTTCATAAGAAAACATCAAGATGATAATTGTAATAATTATAATCATTTGATAAAAACTCAACCACCTATTCAATTTTTTAATCATAATTACTTCTAAAAAATCTTGAACAATAATGAAAAAATTGCTTTTAACATCTTAAAAACAAGATAAATTGCTAATGTTCCAATCAAATAAAACTTGAAGAATTCTCCTATTCTATCCAAATAAGAAAAGAACTTTTCAATGTAATAAAGTAAACGATCAATAATTGTTTTCATAACATCTGTAAATATAAATAAACTAAACTTACTTGTTCGTTTATAAAATCCTACTTTTGCATCATGCGAGTAGATATTATTACAGTTGAGCCAGATTTAATTAAAAGTCCTTTTCAAAATTCAATGATGAAAAGAGCCATTGATAAAGGATTAGCCGAAGTTCATTTTCATAACTTAAGAGAATTTGGATTTGGAAATTACCGTCAAATAGATGATTATCAATTTGGTGGTGGTGCTGGAATGGTATTAATGATTGAACCTATTGCAAAATGTATCGAAGGATTATTAGCTGAACGTAAATACGATGAAATTATTTACATGACTCCAGATGCACCAACTTTAAATCAAGCTACTGCAAATACATTATCACTTAAAGAAAATATTATTATTCTTACTGGTCATTACAAAGGTGTAGATCAACGTGTAAGAGATAAATACATTACAAAAGAAATCTCAATTGGAGATTACGTTTTAACAGGAGGAGAATTAGCTGCCGCTGTGTTGTGCGATGCTATTATTCGTTTAATTCCTGGAGTTTTAGGAGATGAAACTTCTGCCTTGACTGATTCTTTTCAAGATAATTTATTATCACCACCAGTTTATACAAGACCTTCGGAATATGAAGGTATGAAAGTTCCTGAAGTATTATTATCAGGAAATTTTCCTAAAATAGAAGAATGGCGTTCAGAAAAAGCTTACGAAAGAACTAAAGCTATACGTCCGGATTTACTAGATGAAGAGTAATTATTTTTCTAATATGTAAAGAAAAACGTATTTTACTACTGCTTCGTTTCTTTCAATAGGAATTTCTTTTAGTTTTTTTATGGTTGAGTATTCATTCTTATAAATTTCTCTAGGATCCTTATAATTTCTACTATCCGTAATGTATAAAACTTTATTTCCGAGTTTAGGATATGTTTTATTAATCCAATAGTATTTATGAATAGCTGTCAACTCTCCTACTCCATAAACTCTCATTGAATTTGGTTGAGCTATGTAATAATCAATATGAGCTGCAGGATACCATCTGTTTGATACAATAGGCAAACTTCTTAACTCTTCTTTTTCAAAAAATAAAGTCAGCTTTTCTGAAGCTTGTTCCCATCCATACATATCTAAAACGGCATCTTTTCTACCTAAAATTTCTTTAGTCTTGGATAAATTATCAGATAATAAAAATCCTGTAGTAATCATAATGGAAGCGAAAATCAATAGCATAAAAAAACTCGACATTCCAATGGTAAGCTTTTTAATGATTCTCTTCTTTTCTGAAAGAAAAACTGCTAATAATGGCAATAAAGTTAAATATGAAACTCCAGACCAATGTGGTAATGTATCTCTTGAAAATGACAAATAAACTGTAGTTAAAATTAAAGGTAATGAACAACTGATAAAAAAATAAGAAACTTTACTATCCATAATAAACTTCTTCTTTCTTAATGCAAGAAACATAATAACTAACATTACAACTATGTAAGGATTATTATAAACAAACTGTCCTAAAATTTCTCTTAAAAATGAATCTTTATTGAACTTAAAACTAAAAAATGAAACTCGATTTCCATGAAACTTATAACTGATAAAATCGTTTAAATAATTCCAATAAAAAATAATTCCAACAGCTATAATTGGAAATATAAAACCAGAATAGAAAATAGGCTTTTTTAGCCATACATTATTTTTAACAACAACAAATAGAATAACTCCAAAAAGTAAATAAATAGCTTGATATTTAGAATAAATTGCTAAACCGGCAAACACAAAAGCTAGAATTAATTTTAGATATAATTTTTGATCAGGGTCTTTCGGTAAAACTTGAATAAAGAAATAAAAACTCAACAACCAAAAAAATACTAAGGGTGAATCTGGTAAAATAAAAGTTCCAGCGATTACAAATCCGTAAATATGAATATTGTATAATAAAACAGCTATAAAACCTATTTTTTCTCCTCTTAAGTATTTTCCTATTAAAAAAAGAACATACATGGTTATGCTTGTAGGAATAATAGCGGCTAACCTAATGGTTAATTCAGAACTAAATAATAAATCTAAAGTGAAGAACTGTATAAAAAAACCAACCATTGGCGGATGATCAAAATGACTTATATCTGAATATTTTGCATATAACCAATAATACACTTCGTCATTTCCAAACTCCAAACTTCCTGCTAAAAAGAACCTTAAAATTGTACTGATTACAATAGTAATTATAGTAATCTTTTTATAATCGTTTTGCATTAATGAATTCTTTTTCTTTCTGGAAAAAACAAACTCATACTAACAAAACCGATTACAATTCCTAAAATTGAACCAACAAAAATATCCATCAAAAAATGTTGAGAAAGATATACTCTTGAAATTCCAGCAATAATAGCAAGTAATATCCAAACATATTGTGAAACACACTTTCTAAAGTATAAACAAAGTATCGCAAAAATTGTAAAAGCTGTCATGGTATGACCTGATGGAAATGAATTCCAAAAAGCCATTTTAACACCATTAATAAGATGTAAATTTTCTAAACCTAAAAACTCTGCTGGTCTTGGTACTCCTTTAAAAATAATCTTTTTAAAAAAGTGAGTAATTACTAATGTTAACAAACCTCCTACAACGAATACTAAAGTCATTTTTCGTTTAACAAACAAAAAAATAAACGCCAATACAGCAAACATAACTCCATCTCCTAAAAAAGTAGAATATTTAAAAAACACATCAAAAAAAGACGAATGATATTTATTTAACTTTAAATGTAAGTCTGCTTTATTATACAATATAACTAATAGTACGGAAGCAAAAAAGAATATTAAATAAGTAATAGACACTTCTTTTCTAATCGTTTTAATAAAAGACATAAAAGAGCTTAAGAATCTTTTTAATCTAGAATTAAAAAGTCTTTCTTTATAAATTACAGTTTCCATCAATAGTTTTTAAAGCACTGTAATATATTTTTAAAGCTTATACTAGAATTTAAGAAGGTTTTAAAAAATCATCATTAAAAAAAACTCTTTTAACTATTAATCAATAGTTTATTAATACATTAAGAAACTTTTTTTACAGTAATTTAATTTCATTTTTTTCATAATTACTTAAAAATATGTTCTATATTTGCACTCGCAAAATCAACCTCTGACGAGAATCGTGAATGTTGTTTTGTTAAAACTACAAGATTTTAAACAAATGGATTTAATTAAATTTGTTCAAGACGAATTCGTAACAAGAAACGATTTACCAGAATTCGCAGCAGGAGATACAATTACTGTATACTACGAAATTAAAGAAGGAAACAAGACTCGTACTCAGTTCTTTAGAGGAGTTGTAATTCAAAGAAGAGGAAGTGGTTCTTCTGAAACTTTTACAATCAGAAAAATGTCTGGTACAGTTGGAGTTGAGCGTATTTTCCCAGTTAATTTACCATCTATTCAAAAGATTGAAATTAACAAAAGAGGTAAAGTTCGTAGAGCTAGAATTTTCTACTTCAGAGGTCTTACTGGTAAGAAAGCAAGAATCAAAGAAAGAAGAATCTAATCTGTCTTTTAAAAATATTAAAAAGCGATGCATAAAGCATTGCTTTTTTTTTGTTTCATATATAACAAATCCCAAATAAGAGTTAACTTTTTTTTTAATAAGAAATTAACTTTAAAAAAACCAATTGTAATACTTAAATTTGCATCACTTCAAATTAAAATAACTAGATAATTTATGAGCGCAACTGCAAAAATTATGTATACAAAAACAGACGAGGCTCCAGCGCTTGCTACCCGTTCGTTTTTGCCTATCGTAAAAGCATATACAAAATCATCTAACATAGAAATTGAAACTAAAGATATTTCTTTGGCTGGTAGAATTTTAGCAAACTTTTCTGAATACTTAACAGAAGATCAAAAAGTAGAAGATGCATTAGCATTTTTAGGAGAATTAGCTACAAAACCAGAAGCTAACATTATAAAGTTACCAAATATTAGTGCTTCTGTTCCTCAATTAAAAGCAGCTGTTAAAGAACTACAAGCTTTAGGTTACGCTTTACCTGATTATCCTGAAGAAGTTGAAACTGAAGAAGACAAAAAAGTTTTAGCTTTATATAACAAAGTAAAAGGTTCTGCAGTAAATCCTGTGTTACGTGAAGGAAATTCTGATCGTCGTGCACCTAAAGCAGTTAAAAATTATGCAAAGAAAAATCCACATTCTATGGGAGCTTGGAGTTCAGACTCTAAAACTCACGTAGCTACAATGGGAGAAAATGACTTTGCTCACAACGAAAAATCTGTAACAGTTTCTAATGCTACAGATGTTAAAATAGTACATACAGATGCTAGTGGTTCTGAAACCGTTTTAAAAGCTAGCACTACTTTATTAGCAGGAGAAATTATTGATGCTTCTGTTATGAATAAAAAAGCTTTATTAGCTTTCTTAGATAAAGAAATTAAAGATGCTAAAGATCAAGGTATCTTATTTTCTTTACACATGAAAGCTACAATGATGAAGGTTTCTGATCCAATTATTTTTGGACATGCAGTAAGAACTTTCTTTAAAGACGTTTTTGCTAAACATGGTGAAACTTTTGAAGAAATTGGAGTTGACGTTAATAACGGTTTTGGAAACTTATTAAGCAATTTAGAAGAAGTTTCTGCTGAAAAGAAAGCTGAAATTTTAGCTGATATTGAAGCTGTTTACGCTAGCAATCCTGATTTAGCTATGGTAGATTCTGATAAAGGAATTACAAATTTACATGTTCCTTCAGATGTTATTATTGATGCTTCTATGCCAGCTATGATTCGTACTTCTGGTCAAATGTGGAATAAAGAAGGAAAGCAACAAGATACTAAAGCTGTAATTCCAGATAGTTCTTATGCTTCATTATACCAAGCTACTATTCAATTCTGTAAAGAAAATGGCGCTTTTGATCCAACAACAATGGGAACTGTTCCTAATGTAGGATTAATGGCAAAGAAAGCAGAAGAATATGGATCTCATGACAAAACTTTTGAAATAGCTGCTGATGGAAAAGTTTCTGTAATCGATAGCGAAGGAAATACTTTAATTGAGCATACTGTTGAAAAAGGAGACATCTGGAGAATGTGTCAGACTAAAGATGCTCCAGTTAAAGATTGGGTAAAACTAGCTGTAACTAGAGCTAAAGCTATGCAAGCTCCTGCAGTATTTTGGTTAGATAAAAATAGAGCTCACGATGCTGAATTAATTAAAAAAGTAGAAGCTTACTTACCAGAACATGATACAACTGGATTAGAAATTTTAATCAAATCTGTTTCTGAAGCAACTTCATATACTTTAGCAAGAGTTAAAAACGGAGAAGATACTATTTCTGTTACAGGAAACGTATTACGTGACTACTTAACAGATTTATTCCCTATTTTAGAATTAGGTACTTCTGCTAAAATGTTATCTATTGTTCCTTTAATGAATGGTGGTGGTTTATTTGAAACTGGTGCTGGTGGATCTGCTCCTAAACACGTACAACAATTTGTTAGAGAAAATCATTTACGCTGGGATTCTTTAGGTGAATTCTTAGCTTTAGCTGTTTCTTTAGAACACTTAGGACAAACTAACAATAACGATAAAGCGTTAGTTTTAGCTGAAACTTTAGATGACGCTATTGAGAAGTTATTAGATAATAAAAAATCTCCTTCTAGAAAAGCTGGAGAATTAGATAACAGAGGTAGTCATTTCTATTTAGCTATGTATTGGGCTGAAGAATTAGCTAATCAATCTAAAAACGAAGAATTAAAAACACAATTCGCTTCTGTAGCTGAAAATATGAAAGCTAACGAAGATAAAATTGTAAATGAATTAAACGAAGTACAAGGTAAAGCTATTGAAATAGGTGGATACTATGTACCAAATGATAATTCAGCTGATAGTTTCATGAGACCTAATGAAACTTTAAACGCGATATTAACAGAAGTATAAATTTTATACTTTTTGACTAGTCCTAAATAACCGTTACAGTTATTTATTGATTAAATATATTAAACATCATCTAAAGCTATAGCTTTAGATGATGTTTTTTTTCGATATGATTTTATCTTCATTTTATTTTGTTGATGTGCCTGGTTAGGAGTTTTAAAATGACATGACCAATGCGGTCTTTTAGAGTTATAAATAGTTATTGATTGCTTTACTATTTTCTTCATTATCTTAATATCTAGATTTGTGGTAGCAATAAAGAACTCTTGTTTTAAGATTCCATTAACCCGTTCAGCTATCGCATTTTGATATGGATCGTATGATTCTGTCATACTACATTTAATATTATGTTTTGATAAAATATTTTGATAGATGTTACTACAGTACTGCAATCCTCTATCTGAATGATGGATAAGTTCCTTCTCTGGATATACTCTATTTTTCATAGCTATCTCCAAGGCTTTTACCGTTGAGCTTACTTCTAAAGTTTTATCCAAATGATATCCTATGATTTTCTTAGAATATGCATCTGTAATTAATGATAAATACATAGGGTTCTTACGATTGCCTAAATATGTAATATCTGCTACCCATACTTGTTCTGGTCTATTTATTTCCAGATTTTCAATAAGATTAGTATGTTTTCTAAAACGATGATGAGAGTTGGTTGTAATGTGATAACTCTTTTGTCGTTTTATCAATAGTTTATTAGCTCGTAAAATATCAAATAATCGATCTCTTCCAACAGCTAAACTGCTTAATTCCTCCGAAAGAAGATAATACAGTTTTCTTGTCCCAATCCTTGGTTGTTCCATTCTTACACGCTTAACCAATTCAACAACCTTATTGGCTATTGATTGAGATTTCTTAACTCTATAGTTAGCTTGATAATAGACCTGTCTGCTAAACCCAAGTAATTTACAGGTAGAAGAAATACTTTCTTTCTTTTGTAAAACAAACATATCAATTACTCGGTTTTGGAGTTTTTTCTAATAGGAATATTATACTCTTTCTCAGCTAAATCAATCATCATATCAAACAGTATCGCTTTCTTCTCTGATGCTGCTGCTTGAGCTTTTAAACGATTGTTTTGCTTTTCTAATTGACGTAATTTTTGCTCTAACTCTAATAATTTTTGTTCTGGTGATTTTGGCATATTAGATGGTGTTTGATCAGTCCAATCAAAGTTACCATATTTTCTCAACCATACTAAAACAGTACTTCTTCCTTGAATCCCATATTTAAGTTGAGCTTGTTTGTAGGTTAATTCGCCTTTTTCTACTTCCGATACAACCGAAAGTTTAAAACTCATCGTATAATCTTTCTGAGTACGTTTGCGGTAAATGTTGTCGTTCATAAGGTTACAAATTTGTGTAACGCTATTTCAGGACGAGACATTTTAAAATATAAAAAAAGCCGGTTATATAACCGGCTTTTTTATTATTGTGTGTCTCGTCCTGAAATAAGTTGACACAAATTTGACTTATTTATTCATAGTTACTATTCTTTGCGGTAATGGAGCTTCATATCCTGCTGCGCCTAAAGCTTCTACAATCTTCTGACGAGTATCCCAATATACATCCCAATAATTATTACAATCTACATAAGGTAAAGCTAACAACTCAACACTATTAACTCCTAAATTATTTACTGCAACTCTTGGCTCCTTCCCTTCTCCACTTAAAACATTTACATCATTTCTTAAAACATCAAGAACGATTTGCTTTGCTTTTTCTATATCAGATCCATATCTAATAGCAAAAGGCATATCTACTCTTAAATTACCTATTGCTGTTAAGTTTGTTATTTTATTTGATGTAATTGCTGAATTTGGAATAATTTCAGTTTCATTTTGAAAAGTTTCTATTACCGTAACAAAAACAGAAATCTCTTTCACAAAACCAAAAGCTCCATTTGTTTTAATTAAATCACCGACCTTAAATGGTCTAAAAATTAAAAGCATTACACCAGATGCCAAATGTCCAAGAGATCCATTAAATGCACTTCCTATTGCAAAAGCTGCCGCTGCTATAACAGCCGCAAAAGACGCAGTAGGAACACCAACTATTCCTGCAATTGAAATTAATAATAATGCTTTTAAAGCAAAACCTATTAGTGTTATTAAAAACGGACGCAAAGTTTCATCTACATGTTTTGTTTCAAATACTCTTGAAATTCCTTTCATGATCATTCTTATAACCCATAAACCTAGAATTAAAGCTGCTAAAGCTCCTAGTAATTTCAATCCCCAATCTCCAAAACCTGAAGCAATTGAATTATAAAAATTTGAAAGTGAATTTGTTAATGTTTCCATATTTTGATTTTTTATTGATTTAAATATTAGACACTTCTAATCAATTTTAGTCACCATCTTAAGAAGAATAAATTGTAAATTTGGTGTATGAAATTTTTTAAAACTACCGAACAAGATTCTAAGTATGAAGATCTTGAAAAAATGGATCTTGAAGAATTATTAGTTAATATTAATAATGAAGATAAAACTGTACCTAATGCAGTGGAAAAAGCAATTCCACAAATAAAACAATTGGTAGAAGTAGCTGTTAACAAACTAAAAAATAATGGGCGCTTGTTTTATCTTGGTGCTGGTACTAGTGGTAGATTAGGTGTTGTAGATGCCTCTGAATGCCCTCCTACATTTGGTGTTTCTCATGATCTTGTTATTGGTTTAATTGCAGGTGGTGATACTGCTATTCGTAAAGCTGTAGAATTTGCAGAAGATTCTACTGAACAAGGATGGTTAGATCTTGTAAATTATAAAGTTTCAGAAAAAGACATTGTTATAGGAATAGCAGCATCTGGTACTACTCCTTATGTAGTTAATGCTTTAAAAAAATGTAATGATAATAATATAGTAACAGGATGTATTACTTGTAATGAAAAAAGTCCTTTAGCTTTAACCGCTAAATTTCCTATTACAGTAATTGTTGGACCTGAATTTGTAACTGGTAGTTCACGTATGAAAGCTGGTACAGCACAAAAATTAGTTTTAAATATGATTTCTACGACTTCAATGATACAACTAGGTAAAGTCAAAGGAAATAAAATGGTAGACATGCAACTATCCAATAAAAAATTAGTGGAAAGAGGTGAAAAAATGTTAGTTTCAGAATTAAATATAGACCAACGCACAGCCAAAGAACTATTAAACAAATATGGAAATGTTAGAGAAGCTATAAGTAAATATAATGCAAATGACAGATAAATCTTATGAAAAACCAATTAAGAAATTTCTAATTTTATTATCATTATTAGTTATTTCTCCTGTTATATTAAGCTTGGCTTTTAGAGCTCAAAGAGCTTTTAAAGAGATGCCTAAAATAATTATAGCATATGTTTTATTGTTTTTAGGTATTTTGCTAATATTATATACGGTTTACTTTGGATTTAAAACATTTAAATCTTTATTAGATACTTTATTTGAAGATTAATGACTAAAACAAAATTTGAAAAAATAAGAAACTGGGAATATTGGCCTTCGTTAATGTTTTATGTCCCTAATCTACCCTATGCTTTTTATTTAGCAATTAGAGCTAAACACCCTGCATTTTTCAGTGCTGCAAATCCAGCTATAAAGAGTTCAGGAAATGGTACAGAAAGTAAATTCAAAACCATCCAATTAGTACCTGAAAAATATCGCCCAAAATCAATTTTAATAAAGCCTAATAGTGAATTTAAAACTGTAATTAATGAATTAAAAATTCAAAAAATTACTTTCCCACTAATAGCTAAACCAGATATTGGATTTAGAGGCTTACTAGTTAAGAAAATAAATACTGAAAGTGAATTAGAACAATATTTAATAAACTATCCTATTGATATAATTATTCAAGAATTTTTACTTCATGAAAATGAGTGTGGTATTTTTTATCACAGAAATCCAAATAAAGATAAAGGTTACATAAGCTCAATTACTCTTAAAAAATTTTTAACAGTTACTGGAGATGGAAAATCAACACTAAGAGAGTTAATCACAAACGATGATAGAGCATCTATGTATTTAAATTTACTTGAAAAAATTCATGCCACAAATTTAAAAACTATTCCTGAAATTGGAAAAATAATTAAACTCACTGTTATAGGTAATCACTCTAAAGGAACTCAATTTATAAATGGAAACCACTTAATATCAAAAGAACTAGAAGAAACATTTGATCATTTAAGTAATTCTATCAATGGATGGTATTATGGAAGAGTAGATTTAAAATATAATTCTTTTGAAAATTTAGAAAATGGAACAGATTTTAAAGTTTTAGAAATTAATGGGATTATAGCAGAACCAACCCACATTTATGATTCCAAAAAATTTTCTTACTTTCAGGCACTGAAAGCTATTAGAACTCATTGGGAATCCTTATTTCAAATAGCAATTATAAATCATAAAACAAATAAAGTCCCATACAAAAGCACAAAAAAATTTATTTTAGAAATGTTTGAACTTAAAAACTACATTTCTTCAATTAAAAAATTTCAATAAATCAAAATACATTATGTATTCCATCTTAAATTTAACAATATAAACTAACTAAAATCCAAACTAAAGTGTATGAAACAATTAAAAATTACATTTCATCGATAAAAATCATCCAATAAAAGAACAAAAACAACTTCCTAACCCAAATACACACTGCAAATCAAGTATTTGTGACTATTTTACGTTTTGTGTGTCTAAAAATATACAATACAATTTTATTACATTTATGCAATAAAAATTACCCCGATTATGAAGAAAATCATTACTATTTTAATAGCAATATTAGGATTTTCTAGTTATTCACAAGTAAAAGTTGGTGATAATCCCAACACTATAGATATCAACTCTTTACTTGAATTAGAAAGTTCTGAGAAAGTTTTCGTGCTTACAAGAGTATCAACTCTTCAAATGAATAGAATTACTCCATTAGAAGGTGCTCTAGTTTATAACACTGATGACAAATGCGTATATCAGTATACTGGAGATAAATGGACTAGCCTGTGTACTTCTGGAGGAGCTAGACAACTACTTTTTGATTCTAACACTAACATTTTAACTCTTTCTGATGGTAATTCAGTGGATCTTTCTTCTTTAATAAAAGATGATGACAATGACCCTAAAAATGAAGTAAATATATCTTTTAGAATAAATGGAGGAAATTTAGAAATAACCGATAGTAATGGTACTCTTTCCGTGTCTATCGCTGATATAGCAGCACAAGGAGCTCCTGGATTGGATGGAAGTAACTCAATTATAAATACAACTCAGGAACCTATCGGAATTAATTGTCCTACGGGGGGACAAAAAATAGAATATGGTATCGATGACAATAACAATGGGATTCTTGACAGTTTTGAAATTGATGGAACAAAATACATATGTAATGGTGCTACGGGTGCAACTGGAGCTACAGGAGTAAACGGATCGAATGGAATTAACGGAAATAATTCTATAATAAATACAACTATAGAGCCTGCTGGAACAAACTGTATTTCAGGAGGGCAAAGAATAGATTACGGTTCTGATGATAATAAAAACGGTGTTCTTGATCCTCTTGAAATTGATGGAACCACTTACATATGTAATGGTAGTACTGGAGCTACAGGTGTCACAGGGCAAACTGGAGCTATAGGAAACACAGGTGCAACAGGACAAACCGGGGCAACAGGACAAACTGGAGCTACAGGGCAAACCGGGGCAACGGGACAAACTGGAGCAACAGGTAATACAGGGGCTACTGGACAAACTGGAGCTACAGGAAACACAGGTACAACAGGACAAATTGGTGCCACTGGACAAACTGGAGTTACAGGTAATACAGGTGCTACTGGACAAACCGGAGCAACAGGACAAACTGGTGCTACTGGACAAACTGGAGCAACAGGACAAACTGGAGCTACAGGACAAACCGGAGCAACAGGACAAACTGGGGCAACAGGACAAACCGGAGCAACAGGACAAACTGGGGCAACAGGTAATACAGGTGCTACTGGACAAACCGGGGCAACGGGACAAACCGGAGCAACAGGACAAACTGGGGCAACAGGAAATACTGGTGCTGCTGGGCAAACTGGAGCAACAGGAAATACAGGTGCTACTGGACAAACCGGAGCAACAGGTAATACAGGGGCTACTGGACAAACTGGAGCTACAGGAAACACAGGTACAACAGGACAAACTGGTGCCACTGGGCAAACTGGAGCTACAGGAAACACAGGTGCTACTGGACAAACCGGAGCAACGGGTAACACTGGAACTACAGGAAATACAGGTGCTACTGGACAAACCGGAGCAACAGGAAGCACTGGAGCTACAGGTAATACAGGGGCTACTGGACAAACCGGGGCTACGGGAAATACTGGTGCTGCTGGGCAAACTGGGGCAACGGGTAATACAGGGGCTACAGGACAAACTGGGGCAACGGGTAATACAGGTACTACTGGACAAACTGGGGCAACAGGTAATACAGGGGCTACAGGACAAACTGGAGCAACAGGAAATACAGGTGCTACTGGACAAACTGGAGCAACAGGAAACACAGGTGCTACAGGACAAACTGGGACAACGGGAAATACTGGTGCTACTGGGCAAACTGGAGCTACAGGTACTACTGGACAAACCGGAGCAACAGGAAATACAGGTGCTACTGGACAAACCGGAGCAACAGGAAACACAGGTGCTACTGGGCAAACCGGAGCTACAGGAAACACTGGTGCCACGGGGCAAATCGGAGCTACAGGAAACACTGGTGCAACAGGACAAACTGGAGCTACTGGAAATACTGGTGCAACAGGTAATACAGGCGCAACTGGACAAACCGGAGCAACAGGAAATACTGGTGCTACTGGGCAAACTGGAGCTACAGGTGCTACTGGACAAACCGGAGCAACAGGAAACACAGGTGCTACTGGACAAACCGGAGCAACAGGAAAAACTGGGGCAACGGGACAAACTGGAGCAACAGGTAATACAGGCGCTACTGGACAAACCGGAGCAACAGGAAATACAGGTGCAACTGGACAAACTGGAGTTACAGGTAATACAGGTGCTACTGGACAAACCGGAGCAACGGGACAAACTGGAGCTACTGGACAAACCGGAGCTACAGGAAACACAGGTGCAACAGGACAAACTGGAGCAACGGGACAAACTGGAGCAACGGGACAAACTGGAGCAACGGGACAAACTGGAGCAACAGGTAATACAGGCGCTACTGGACAAACCGGAGCAACAGGAAATACAGGTGCTACTGGACAAACTGGAGCTACAGGAAATACAGGTGCTACTGGACAAACTGGAGCTACAGGAAACACAGGTGCAACAGGACAAACTGGAGCAACGGGACAAACTGGAGCTACTGGACAAACTGGGTCAACAGGAAATACAGGTGCTACTGGACAAACCGGAGCAACAGGACAAACTGGAGCTACTGGACAAACTGGTGCAACAGGAAATACAGGGGCTACAGGACAAACTGGAGTTACAGGTAATACAGGTGCTACTGGACAAACCGGAGCAACAGGACAAACTGGTGCTACTGGACAAACCGGAGCAACAGGAAATACTGGTGCTACTGGGCAAACTGGAGCTACAGGTGCTACTGGACAAACCGGAGCTACAGGAAACACAGGTGCTACTGGACAAACCGGAGCAACAGGAAACACAGGTGCTACTGGACAAACCGGAGCAACAGGAAAAACTGGGGCAACGGGACAAACTGGAGCAACAGGTAATACAGGCGCTACTGGACAAATCGGAGCAACAGGAAATACAGGTGCAACTGGACAAACTGGAGTTACAGGTAATACAGGTGCTACTGGACAAACCGGAGCAACAGGACAAACTGGTGCTACTGGACAAACTGGAGCAACAGGTAATACAGGCGCTACTGGACAAACCGGAGCAACAGGAAATACTGGTGCTACTGGTCAAACCGGAGCAACAGGAAACACAGGTGCTACTGGGCAAACCGGAGCAACAGGAAACACAGGTGCTACTGGACAAACCGGAGCAACAGGACAAACTGGGGCAACAGGTAATACAGGCGCTACTGGACAAACCGGAGCAACAGGAAATACAGGTGCTACTGGACAAACTGGAGCTACAGGAAATACAGGTGCTACTGGACAAACTGGAGCTACAGGAAACACAGGTGCAACAGGACAAACTGGAGCAACGGGACAAACTGGAGCTACTGGACAAACTGGGTCAACAGGAAATACAGGTGCTACTGGACAAACCGGAGCAACAGGACAAACTGGAGCTACTGGACAAACTGGGGCAACGGGACAAACTGGAGCTACAGGGCAAACCGGGGCAACGGGACAAACTGGAGCTACTGGACAAACCGGAGCTACTGGACAAACCGGAGCTACAGGAAACACAGGTGCAACAGGACAAACTGGAGCAACGGGACAAACCGGAGCAACAGGAAACACAGGTGCTACTGGACAAACCGGAGCAACAGGACAAACTGGTGCTACTGGACAAACTGGAGCAACAGGTAATACAGGCGCTACTGGACAAACCGGAGCAACAGGAAATACAGGTGCAACTGGACAAACTGGAGTTACAGGTAATACAGGTGCTACTGGACAAACTGGAGCAACAGGACAAACTGGTGCTACTGGACAAACTGGAGCAACAGGTAATACAGGCGCTACTGGACAAACCGGAGCAACAGGAAATACTGGTGCTACTGGTCAAACCGGAGCAACAGGAAACACAGGTGCTACTGGGCAAACCGGAGCAACAGGAAACACAGGTGCTACTGGACAAACTGGAGCTACTGGACAAACTGGAGCTACAGGACAAACTGGAGCTACAGGACAAACTGGTGCAACAGGTAATACAGGGGCTACTGGACAAACCGGAGCAACAGGAAATACAGGTGCAACTGGACAAACTGGAGCTACAGGAAATACAGGTGCTACTGGACAAACTGGAGCTACAGGAAACACAGGTGCAACAGGACAAACTGGAGCAACGGGACAAACCGGAGCAACAGGAAACACAGGTGCTACTGGACAAACCGGAGCAACAGGACAAACTGGGGCAACGGGACAAACTGGAGCAACAGGTAATACAGGCGCTACTGGACAAACCGGAGCAACAGGAAATACAGGTGCAACTGGACAAACTGGAGTTACAGGTAATACAGGTGCTACTGGACAAACCGGAGCAACAGGACAAACTGGTGCTACTGGACAAACTGGAGCAACAGGTAATACAGGCGCTACTGGACAAACCGGAGCAACAGGAAATACTGGTGCTACTGGTCAAACCGGAGCAACAGGAAACACAGGTGCTACTGGGCAAACCGGAGCAACAGGAAACACAGGTGCTACTGGACAAACCGGAGCAACAGGACAAACTGGAGCTACAGGACAAACTGGTGCAACAGGTAATACAGGGGCTACAGGACAAACTGGAGCAACAGGTAATACAGGGGCTACTGGACAAACCGGAGCAACAGGAAATACAGGTGCTACTGGACAAACTGGAGCAACAGGACAAACTGGAGCTACAGGACAAACCGGGGCAACGGGAAATACAGGCGCTACTGGACAAACCGGAGCAACAGGAAACACAGGTGCTACTGGACAAACCGGAGCAACAGGAAAAACTGGGGCAACGGGACAAACCGGAGCAACAGGACAAACTGGTGCAACAGGAAATACAGGGGCTACAGGACAAACTGGAGCTACAGGGCAAACCGGGGCAACGGGACAAACTGGAGCTACAGGAAATACAGGTGCTACTGGACAAACTGGAGCTACAGGTAATACAGGGGCTACTGGACAAACTGGTGCAACAGGTAATACAGGCGCTACTGGTCAAACTGGAGCAACAGGTAATACAGGCGCTACTGGACAAACCGGAGCTACAGGAAATACAGGTGCTACTGGACAAACTGGAGCTACAGGAAACACAGGTGCAACAGGACAAACTGGGACAACGGGAAATACTGGTGCTACTGGGCAAACCGGAGCTACAGGTAATACAGGGGCTACAGGACAAACTGGGACAACGGGAAATACTGGTGCTACTGGACAAACCGGAGCAACAGGAAATACAGGGGCTACTGGACAAACCGGAGCAACAGGACAAACTGGAGCTACTGGACAAACTGGTGCAACAGGAAATACAGGGGCTACAGGACAAACTGGGGCAACGGGACAAACTGGAGCTACTGGACAAACCGGAGCTACAGGAAACACAGGTGCAACAGGACAAACCGGAGCAACAGGACAAACTGGAGCTACAGGACAAACCGGAGCAACAGGAAAAACTGGGGCAACGGGACAAACTGGAGCAACAGGTAATACAGGCGCTACTGGACAAACCGGAGCAACAGGAAATACAGGTGCAACTGGACAAACTGGAGTTACAGGTAATACAGGTGCTACTGGACAAACCGGAGCAACAGGACAAACTGGTGCTACTGGACAAACTGGAGCAACAGGTAATACAGGCGCTACTGGACAAACCGGAGCAACAGGAAATACTGGTGCTACTGGTCAAACCGGAGCAACAGGTAATACAGGCGCTACTGGACAAACCGGAGCAACAGGAAACACAGGTGCTACTGGACAAACCGGAGCAACAGGAAAAACTGGGGCAACGGGACAAACTGGAGCAACAGGTAATACAGGCGCTACTGGACAAACCGGAGCAACAGGAAACACAGGTGCTACTGGGCAAACCGGAGCAACAGGAAACACAGGTGCTACTGGACAAACCGGAGCAACAGGACAAACTGGAGCTACAGGACAAACTGGTGCAACAGGTAATACAGGGGCTACTGGACAAACCGGAGCAACAGGAAATACAGGTGCAACTGGACAAACTGGAGTTACAGGTAATACAGGTGCTACTGGACAAACCGGAGCAACAGGACAAACTGGTGCTACTGGACAAACTGGTGCTACTGGACAAACTGGAGCAACAGGTAATACAGGCGCTACTGGACAAACCGGAGCAACAGGAAATACTGGTGCTACTGGTCAAACCGGAGCAACAGGAAACACAGGTGCTACTGGGCAAACCGGAGCAACAGGAAACACAGGTGCTACAGGACAAACTGGAGCAACAGGTAATACAGGGGCTACTGGACAAACCGGAGCAACAGGAAATACAGGTGCAACTGGACAAACTGGAGCTACAGGAAATACAGGTGCTACTGGACAAACTGGAGCTACAGGAAACACAGGTGCAACAGGACAAACTGGAGCAACGGGACAAACCGGAGCAACAGGAAACACAGGTGCTACTGGACAGACAGGTGCTACAGGAGATTCATTTATAAAAGCATTCGGAAAAGTAAATGGAACTACCGGAGCTCTAATTAGATCTCAAGGAGTGACATCTGTAACTAGAAATAGTACTGGTAATTATACTGTTACAATACCTGATAGAGGTAACTCAGATTATATAGTTCAATTAACTGTTTTAAGCCCTACTGGTTTGCAAATAACCGCTCAGGTTATAGCACAAACAAACACTACATTTACAGTACAACTTTATGGTTCTAATATTTTCTTGTATAATGTAGATCGTGACTGGTATTTTACTATAAAAGATTTATAAAATTGAAAAATAAAAAATGAAAAAAATAACCTTCTTATTTATATTTTTTTTTACGTCAATTAATTACGGACAAGTATTTTCTGGAACCCCTATTTCAGGATTTCCTAGTGGTACAACAACTCAAATAAATGCAATTCCAAATCCTGTTGAAGCAACCATAGCTTATAGTACCAATGAAAAGATATTTTATTATTATAACGGTACGACTTGGGTTCCTTTTAATATTTCTTCAAATACTATAGGAGATATTAAATATGGTGCACAAACAGCAGATCATTCAGGTTGGTATTTATTAAATGGTAGAAATATTTCAGATCTACCAATAAATGCACAAACTTCAGCTAATAATTTAGGCTTTTCTATTACACTTCCAAATGCATCTAATAGAGTTCTTAAACATCCTAATATTGGACAAAACATTGGAGATACTGGTGGACAAGTTAATACAACACTAACTCAAGCTAATTTACCCAATATTAATTTTACTGGAAGCACTAATGTAGCAGGAAATCATAGCCATACTATTCCAAGAAGAACAAGAACCTTTAGAGTTTTTAATAATGTGGATTCTAATATAACTTTCTTTGGAAATAATGGAACTACAAATACAAGCACAACAGGTAGCCATACTCATACAGTATCTATAAATAGTGGTGGTTTAAATCAGTCTTTTGAAAGATATCAACCTTATCTTGTTGTTAATACTTTCATTTATCTCGGCCAATAAAAAAATATTATATATGAGAAGTTTTATATCATTAGTAATAATAATTATACCAATATATATTTCTGCTCAAGTTTTTCCAGGAACGCCTGTTTCTGGTCTTCCTAGTGGAACAACAGCGCAAATATTAGCAACTGTAAGCCCTGTAGAAGGTGTTTTGGCTTATAGTACAGATCAAAAAATAATTTATTATTACGATGGAACGAATTGGGTTTCAACTAGTGGAAGTAACTGGTTATTAAATGGTAATGCTGGTACAAGTAACACAAATTTTTTAGGTACTATAGATGATGTTCGCATGCAAATACGTTCAAACAATTTACCTATTTTAGAATTTGGTAGAAGGGCTACTTTAGGACTTGTTCAAGGTTTTCCTGATTATACTGATATAAATCAACCTTTAGTTCATTTGAACGGAAATGGAAATATTGCTGCACTACAATTTGCTGCATCTGGTGCTTCATTTTATAAACCGATGTTTTTCACAACTTCTAATGGAAGTTTTCGACTTAAAGGTAGCTCTGGTGTTACAGATTTATTTGAAATAGGTTCAGGTGGCCCATCTAATGACGGGCGTTTAGAATTTATAATTGGGGATGACGGTGCAGAACCTATTATTTTTAAAAGGTATGATTATAGAAGAGGACAGTTTCATAAGGAATTATTTAGAGTTCAAGGAAGTAATAATACTGCAGATGCTAAAACTCGTTTTGGTATAAATTTAAACACAAACGAAATTCCTGTAGATAGTGATTATAATGATCCACAAACTGGATTTAATATTGCTAATTCAACTTTACAAGTTTCTGGTTCTATTTCTAAATCAATTGAAATAGTTACAGGAAATATTACATTAACAGAAGATCATCATACTATAATAGTTAATAATAATGCTTTAATAACACTTCCTCCAGCAAACACATGTAACGGAAGAGTTTATGTTATCAAAAATATTTCTGGGAGTACATTAAATATTTCTAATTATTTAAATCAAACAAATAATAATTCAACAACTATAGGTCCTATTAACTTATGGCTACAAAGTGATGGTAATAACTGGCAACAAATCAATAGTACTAGTACAGCAACTAATAATAATAATAATGGACTACAATATTACACTTGGAATATAACTAATACATCTCAACCTAATATTAATAACAAACGAACTTTGGGAGTATCAACAACTCAAGGTCAAACTACCTCCCTATTAGACAATACCTCTAGAGCCAATTTAGCTCCAGATAATGATGGGTATATAATTCATTATATAGGTACAATTAATGTTCAAAATACAGGTAATTTTACTTTTAATGCTAGATCAGACGATGGTTCTAGAATATATATTGATAATGTTTTAGTTGTTGAAAATTGGTTTGATCAAGGAGCTACAACTAGATCTGGAACAGTTACCTTAGCTGCAGGTGAGCATAAAATAGAATTTTGGTATTATGAAAATACTGGAAGTGATTTTATGCAATTTACTTGGGGAGCAAATCCAGATGGCTATACTGTTGGAAGTACAATTAATGCAAATCAATTTATCATCAAATAAAAATGGTTTCAAAAATTCAATACTTCTTTAAATATTTCGATTTATATGTTAAATAACAAATCACTAAGGATAAAATGAGAAAATTATTTAATAATATTCTATAAACCTTCTTATAGATAATTAACTTTACAATTTATAAAACTACTAACTTTTACGAAAAAACAAATTAAAACTTGTAACCTCATAAAAAACTAACAAAACTACTGCAATAAAAAGAAATAAAATAATGCAAAAAATGAAATATTTACTATTGTTATTCTTATTTAGTTCCTCAGTTTTTTTAGAAGCTCAAGTATTTCCAGGAACACCTGTTTCTGGTTTTCCTAGTGGAACTACAGCACAAATTACAAGTGTATCTAGTCCAGTAGAAGCAGTAATTGCATATAGTACAGATGAAAAAATATTCTATTATTTTGATGGAACAAGTTGGATTGCGTTAAGATCTGGTCCAAGCGTATATGTTGGTTTTTTTATAATAAACGCACCAGGGGGTACAACAGCTACAAACTTCAATCAAGTAATTAATGGAATTCCTTTTCAACCAAGTCAAATAACATTTATTGCTCACTCAAATATAGAAAACTTAAATGTAAATTCTGCTGGTTCAGGAGGTCTTAATACAGCAACACTTCAAAATGCATTTGGTACAGCAAACGGTTTTGCTAGAAATGATAGTGGTACTATAACTCAAGCAAGTATTTACATAGGAGGTAGTGGTAGTTCTATTAATTCAATTTCAAGATATTCATCAAATAGCCAATGCTTTGGTTTAAGATATGGAAATCAAAACGCTGTAAATATGGGAATCATTTCCGGAACTCTTACCTCATTCAATAATAATGGTTTTTCTATCAATGTTAATTATTCTTTAGGAGTATCTGGTAATACAAATAGAGATAATGATATTTTAGACGAAAGTTTAGTTGTCTTTTTTACCGCATATAAATAATCCCGCTTAAAAAAACTAAATAACTACCTGAATGTGACTTAATTAAACTTATTGTGTCTTAATAAGCGAGATTAACGATAAAATGAAGTGAAATTTTGCAATCAATACAACAAAAAAAGCACTTTATAACTAAAAACCAGCGTTTTATAATAATATTTAGTTTTTTTTTTGTAAGTTCGCAACGTTTTAAAAGACTAAGCTCACAGTTAATCCCTAATTAAAGATTATTCGTCGAAATAAATGTGAATATGTTTTTAATTAATTATGAGTTAAGTTGAATTTATAATAATGATTTTGAAAAATGATCATTTGCAAAAGAAAACTAATAGATTGTAAGTAAGTAGTAAGTAAATCCCAATAGGAATAATGAGAATTCTTTCCCTTATGCTGTTTTTAACGGCAGTAGTAATTAATGGCCAAACTGCTCTGAAAAATTTTGGAAATATTCAAATGCACAATGGAGCTGAAATAGGTTTTCATACAGATTTAATTAATGATGGACAATTTGAAAACAACCTTGGTTTTACAGGTTTTTACAGCGATAATGAAACTCGTATAGTATCAGGAAAAAACAGGCCAGTCTTTAATAATGTTGAAATTGACGCTATTAATGATTTACAATTAAATACTTCTTTAGGTATAAAAAACGAGTTAGAATATGTTAATGGAAAAGTACTAACTCCAAGAAATACAATACCTGTTTCTTTAGATTTTATTAGACACGATTTTTACGTTGGAGAAGATGATGATAGACATACAGATGGTTATGCATCTATAACTGGGAATAATGAATTTATTTTTCCTATTGGTGATGATAATAGATTCAGACCAATGATTACACCCAATCAAAACACTGAAACTTATTTTAATGGTGCTTACTTTTTTGAAGACCCTAATTCTCCATCAACATTTTCAGAAACTTTTACGACAGGAGAAAAACAAGTTTTTTTAAAAAACATCAGTACTTATGAATTTTGGGATTTAGATGGAGATAATAAAACTACTGTCACTTTAACTTGGGATACTTTTAGTTCAATTGAAAATATCTCGCCTGTTTTAAATTTCCTTAGAGTAGTTGGTTGGAGTAAATCTGAACAAAAATGGATAGATTTAGGTAACACTAATGTTTCTGGAGATTTAAATAATGGAAAAATTACTTCAAACGAATTTATTCCTAATGAATATGAAATAATTACAATAGGGTCTATTTTCTCTGATATAGAACTAGGAAGCGATAATTATTTAATATCTCCTAATGAGGATGATGTAAATGATGCTTTGGTTTTTGAAGGTCTTGAATTATATCGTAAAAACAAATTAACGGTATTTAATCGTTGGGGAAATATTGTATTTAAAGCAACAAATTACAAGAATAATTGGGAAGCTATTTCTAACGGTAGAGCAACTATTAAAGCAAGTAAAAAATTACCCGTTGGCACATATTTTTATACTCTTGAATTTGGTAATGATAGTATTAATAACTCAAGAAAAGGTTGGATTTATATTAATTATTAATTATTATTTTTGAATAAACTTTTTTCTTGATAGATCATACATTCGTCATACCAACATATAAAGAATCTCCATTTTTAGAATCTTGCATTTTAAATTTAAAAAAACAAACTATACCAAGTAATATTATTATTACCACTTCTACACCTACTGAACAAACTAGACGTGTAGCCCATAAATATAGCATTCCGTATTTTGTTAATAACAATGGAAAGTTCGGTATAGGAAACGATTGGAATTTTGCGTTGTCTAAAGTTAAGACTAAATTAGCCACGATCGCTCATCAAGACGATATATACGAGGATAAATACACCGAGAATATTTTAAAAGCTTCGTGCAAACAAGAAAATTCTTTATTATTTTTTACTGATTATAATGATTTGATTGGCAATGAAATTAGAAGTAACTCTCTAAATTATTTTATAAAAAAAACGCTACTCCTTCCTTTTTTAATTAAAAAAACTCATCACCGTCATTTTTTTAAGAAAAGTATTCTAATTTTTGGTGATGCTATTTGTTGTCCTTCTGTAACTTTAAATTTAAAAAACATAAAAGAACCTGACAGTTTGTTTTCTCCCAATCACAAATGTGTTTTAGATTGGATAGCCTGGTTAGAACTAGCTAAAGAAAAAGGGAGCTTCACTTTTATTAATAAAAAACTAATTCAACACAGAATTCACGAAAGCTCAGAAACATCTGTTTCATTAAACTCTGGAGTTCGAGAACAAGAAGAGTTTGAAGTTTTTAAAAATATTTGGGGAAAAGGTTTTGCTAAATTATTAATGCGTTTTTATTCTTTCGGACATAAAGATAATATCGTTTAGTTTTTCTGAGCTACAGATATAAACTCATTATACTTAAAAAACTTACCAACAAATCTCGGAAAAGGGAATGAATAAAACTTCTTATTCTCCACTCCTATTGTCGAAAATATTCTTTTTATAACTTCAAAATCTGTAAACTGTACATGTGTTTGATCTGATGCATAACCAGCTTCTTGAGGCGTAATTACAACTATTTTCCCATTATCTTTTAAAAATGGTAAATACTCTTTTAATAAATCTGAAGCTTGTTCTTCAGTCATATGTTCAGCAACGTGAGCCAACAATATCGAATCATAAGATTTTTCTTTACAATACTCTGAAGATAAGAATTCTTCATTTGTAAAAGCTGTTAGCCCTTTTTCTTTACAAATAGCTACCGAATCTTTATTATGATCTACTCCTACTCCATTTCCTTTAATATGAAGTAAATTTCTTCCAATTCCACAACCAATATCTAAGGTAAAACCTAAGTCTAATTTATTAATATTATACCTGTATGGCCTTTGAACATCTAACAATGTTTTCCACCATACAAACTGTTTGTCCACTAATCTTTCTGTATAATCTTTATCAATTGTGTTTTTACTCATTACTTCTGAAGTTTTAATTGGTTTTTCGCATAATTTAAGTTGTTTTTAGCCAAAACGAAATCTGGAGCTATTTCTATAGCCTTTTCACAAGCTTCTATTGCTTTCTCGTATTGTTTCATAGATGAGTACGAACTACAAATATTATTATAGGCTTGATAAAAATCAGGTTTTAAATCAAGTGCCTTTTCACAGGTTTTTATACACTCATTAAACATCCCTCTATTGTAATATAACAAGCTTAATTCTAAATACTTCCCCGCAGTAGGATTTATTTCTGCCTCCTCTGCCATCACAGTTAATTTATCTTTTTTATTTTTCGCTAAGTCTTTATGATCAAGAGCTACTTTGTCATTCGGTAAAATAGTTAGTGTCTTATTTACTAAATCATTTAACTTAGTCCATTCCTCTAAGCTATAATAAGTTCTAATAAGTAAATGTCTATTTGCTAAATTGTAGGGATTTAACTGAATTGCTTTTTCTCCATATACCATCGCTTTCTCTACATCACCTTTCTTACTCAATTCTCTTGCGTAATAGTAATAAGGTAAGTCATCATTAGGTTTTAACGCTATAGCTGAGTTAAAAAACTCTTCTGCCTTTTTATAATTTTTTGTTGCCGAATTAAGAATTCCTAAATTAATATGAAGTGTGTAATAATTTGGATAGATTTTAAGAGCTCTATTGAAATAACTTGATGCTTCTGGATAATTTCCTTTTGCCATTTGAGTAAGACCGTAATTCATCAAACCACGTCCGTTTTTAGGACTTTTCTGAGTTACGTCATACCAAAATGTTTCATCGTTTAACCAAACTTTGTTTCTTTGGTAAGTCCCGTAAGCAAAAGAAAATAAAACGACAAAAATCCCAGCTCTAACAATATTTATTTTCCATAAAGACCTGTTTAATTCATTTTCAAACTTTAAAACATATAAACCAATTGCATAAGTAATACTAAAAGTTAATCCGATAAATGGAAAAAACATTCTATGATCATTCATAACTTCGGAAAGTGGTGCTAGTGAAGTTGGTAATAAAGCAAACATAAACCAAAGTAATCCAAAAGAAATTGGTCGTGTTCTTTTTTGTAAAGAAGTTTTAACGGTTATATATATTAAAGCTATTAAAAACAATAATCCTGCGATAATTCTATCATCAAAAAAATTAGGAATAACAGTCCAATCAGTATCTCCACTTAAACTAAATGGTAAGAAAAAGCTTACGAAATAATGAAACCAAACAAAAGGCTGAGTTTGAATATAATGACCCAAATTATTTGATAAGCCTGCAATAGACCCAGTTTTTATTAATGTATAGGATTGAACTATAACAATACCAATAATTAAAGGAATTAACGCTAAAACTATATTTAAAGAGGTTTTTACGTTCTTAAGCTTGAAAAAATCAATTACAGACTTATCTTTTTCAAAAAAGAATATATATACAAACAACAGCATTGGTAATACTATAATTGTTTCTTTCGCTAATACTCCAATCATAGCCGGAATAATATATAAGTAATTTTTTCTTGTACTAGGTTTTAATATGAATAGACTAAAAGAAACTACAATGAAAAAAGTTGATAAAACATCTGATCTCGAAATAATGTAATTAATAGTTTCGGCATTTACTGTATGTATACCAAACCAACCCACTGCTAACAAACAAATGTATTCCATCCACTTGTGTTGAATTACATTAGTTGTTATTTTTTTAAACATAAAAAACATCAACACTAAAAGTGATATAAATACAATAAACGTTGATAAATGAAAATAAAAAGGGTCTAATCCTCCCGCAATCCAATAATCTATAGCTAATGTAGTTGTCACTACTGGTCTCAAACCCCAATGATCTTTAGAAGAACTTACCATTTTTGTATCAACAAAAAATTTGGGGATATTCTCAATACTTCTAATATTTACATTATTTACAATCGTATGACTGTCATCGAAATGAAATCCATTTTTAAAATGATTAGAATATGTAATTAGTAAGACTATAAACAGAATTCCTGATAATATTAAAATGTTTCTTTTCTTAACATTCATAAAAATAATCTATATTAGTTATTATAAATCCAAATTACTAAATTTTAGTCTATAATTTATCAGATGAATTCCAATTTTTCAAATCATAAAATAGCTATAATAATTCCTTATTATAATGCTTCAAAGCAAATCACTAGGGTCGTTTCTAAAATTCCAGGCTATATTCATTCTGTTATAATTGTTGACGATTGTGGTAAAGAACCTTTACCTGAAAAAGAAATAGCAACAATTCTTTCTAATAAAATTGAATTCATCTCTCTAAAAAATGAAATTAATTTAGGTGTTGGTGGAGCAACAAAAAAAGGATTTGAGTACGCCTTAGAGAATGAATTCGATATTGTTATTAAGGTTGATGCTGATGATCAAATGGATTTAAATTATCTTCCTGATTTATTAAATCCACTTATAGAAAACAAATCAGTAATAACGAAAGGAAATAGATTTAAAGATTTAAAAGCTCTAAAAGCTATGCCTTTTGTGAGAAAATTTGGAAATTTAGGTATTTCTTTTCTAACAAAAGCTGCTACAGGTTATTGGCATAATTTTGATCCAACAAATGGTTTTTTAGCAATAAAAACAAGTATTTTAAGAGAAGTTGACTTTTTTAAAATTCATAATAGATATTTTTTTGAAACTTCATTATTAGCAGAATTTTATTTTCAGAATGCCCAAATAATTGATATTGCTATGCCTGCTATATATGGAGATGAAAAATCCAATATGAATGTTTTTAAAATGCTTTATATTTTTTCAAAAAATTTAACTGTAACATTTTTCAAACGAATAGTAAAACGTTATTTTTTATATGATTTTAATATTGGATCAGTTTATTTATTAATAGGGGTTCCTTTATTTATTTTCGGAATAGTATTTGGGCTTAAAACATGGATTATTCATAGTTCTAATAATACATTTACACCTACCGGAACTATTATGATTATTACTTTATCTATAATTTTAGGTTTTCAATTACTTTTACAAGCAATTCAGATAGATATTACCAATGCTCCTAAAAACTCTTAATTTTTTTTTCACTTCGTGGAGTTGTTGGATTATAACCAAAATCATTATCTGGTAATTCTATACCTAGTTTTTCAATAATGAAACCAATACTCGCATAATGATGAATAGCATGGCTATGTGCTTGAACTAAAGCACTGGATAATGTATAATTGGTGGTGATTTTACCATTGCCTAAATCATCAGTGACTTGAACTATTTTATCAAAATCATTTTTATTTAAAGAACGAAGTTCGTTAATTACATCTGTAAAATATAATATACCAGCTTCAGTTTTTAATTGAGCTAATTCGTTTCTCTCTCTATCAGAAAAATCAATTTTACCTTTATCTAATCCTTTAAAAATACATGAAAAAACATCTAAAACGTGTCTCATATTATTTCCTATACTTGAATAATATGGAGGTACTGAACAGTCACTATATTGCTTATCAGATATGGAATTTAATAACTTTATACCTCTTTGAAGATTTTTCTCTATCGCATCAATCATTGATCAAAAATCTTAATTATTTTTTAATTCAAAAAATAATTTTAAATATAATTTAAACCTTTAACATCAATATTAAAACATATTAAAAAAGAATTCTTTATTATATTTTCTTAAAAGACCAGATAAATAAGCTTAATAGCATATTTATAAACTAGGAAAAATTTAATAATATCTATTTTAATATTTATAATAAATATTAAAAAACAAAAAATCCGATTAGTAAAAAACTAATCGGATTTTTGTTTAAAAGAAAGGCGACGACCTACTCTCCCACCAGTGGCAGTACCATCGGCGCTAATGGGCTTAACTTCTCTGTTCGGAATGGTAAGAGGTGAGCCCCATTGCTATAA